>DGPR01000007.1:16509-31476 GCA_002390525.1 Cellvibrionales bacterium UBA4435 | reverse complement strand
ATGTCTAATTGGAAAACAAAGGAATACGTCTAAATCGTTACTAGTAACAGTCTCATCAATAATTATTTCTGATAATTTAATGACATTCTTCTTTTCTAAGTAATAAGCTGGTGGCCTCCAGCAATCTATATTAGAGAAAATTAAAGCATTTGCGATTATTGCCGCAACGTCATTTATAAGGTTATTACTTATTCACCTAAAGAGCCAGCTTGGCCAATATTAAAGTTCTCTTGTCGTTGCAAATTGTATTTCTGGATACCTTTCCTCTGTAAGAGATAAATTGACTCTAGTTGAAGCCAGGTATGCTAAATGCCCGCCGCCGTCTAGGGCGATGCCATCAGGAATTTTCTTTTTTATTTCTTCTATTTTTTTCATATCATCTGATTCTATCCATCTAGCTGTAAATATATTTATTGGTTCATAAACTGCATCTACACCGTACTCGTCCATCAGTCTAAACTTTACAACATCAAATTGCAGCTGCCCAACTGCACCAACGATTATGTCATTGTTATTCAGTGGAAAAAATACCTGGGTGCTGCCCTCCTCCGATAATTGCTTGATCCCTTTTTTTAACTGTTTCATTTTTAACGGATCAAGAAGCCTAATACGCCTAAAAAGTTCCGGAGAAAAATAAGGGATACCAATAAACTTTAGGTCTTCTCCAGTAGTAAATGTATCGCCTATCTGGATAGTTCCATGGTTATGTAGACCAATAATATCGCCAGCTATTGCCTCATCAAGAGAGACTCTTTCACCAGCTTTAAAACCAACGGCATCAGATATACGCAAATCTTTTTTTTGTCTTACATGGTGTATCTTCATACCCTTGGTGTATTTCCCAGAACATATTCGTAAAAAAGCTATTCGATCTCTATGCTTTGGATCCATATTTGCTTGTATCTTGAATACAAAACCAGAAAATTTTTCTTCATTTGCGGCAACGTTTCTCTCTAATGCTGGCCTTGACAGAGGGGGTGGAGCCTTCTGAACAAAAATATTTAGCATCTCACGTATACCAAAGTTTGATAGTGCTGTTCCAAAAAAAACAGGAGTTAATTTTCCACTCAAATATAAATCAGTTTCAAAGCTATTGGTGGCCCCAGATACAAGTTCTATCTCATCTCTTATCTCTTTCGATCTATGACCTAAGAATTTAGTTGCTTCATCAGAATATAAACCATGGATTTGTTCATCTTCAGGAATGATCGCTCCTTGACCTGATTTATATACATTAATAATATCTGCTTGAAAATCATAAACGCCATTGAAAGTTTTTCCGCAACCAATTGGCCAATTCATTGGAGCACAGGAAATTTTTAATACTTGTTCTATTTCATCAAGAAGATCTACTGGGTCACGTATCTCTCTATCCATTTTATTAATAAAAGAAATTATTGGTGTATCTCTTAAACGACAAACCTCCATCAACTTAATAGTTCTTTGCTCAACACCTTTTGCTCCGTCAATAACCATAAGTGCAGAATCTACCGCTGTAAGTGTCCTATAGGTATCTTCAGAAAAATCTTCATGTCCTGGGGTATCTAAAAGGTTCACTATGCAATCTCTGTATGGAAACTGCATCACAGAAGAAGTAACAGAAATACCTCTATCTTTTTCCATTTGCATCCAATCAGATGTTACATGCCTACCGCTTTTTTTGCTTTTAACAGTACCTGCAACTTGAATAAGCTTTCCAAACAATAAAAGTTTTTCAGTAATAGTAGTTTTTCCTGCGTCAGGATGAGAAATAATAGCAAAGGTTCTCCTAAGCTTTATCTGCTCAGAGATAAAATTTGACGACATTCTTTTTTTCCTTGGCTCAAAAACAATCATTTAATTAATTAAAACAGATGAAATATCTTATGATTAAGCAATAGATATCTTTTCATGAGCTCTTTTTTTCAGGGTTAAAGCTCAAGTGCCATTAATATGGCATCCTCTGTTTTTGATGCACTACAGTAATAATTCTTTCTTTCACATATCGCAACAAAACCAATATCCTCATATAAATAAATAGCATTAGTATTGGTAACTCTAACCTCAAGAAAAAATCTTTTTGTACTCTTTGGTAAAATTGAAATTAAATACTCCAATAGATATCGTCCATATCCGTTATGTTGATATTCAGGATGAATCGCTATATTTATTACCTCAGCGTCGTCAACAACAGTATTATAAATTACATAACCTATAATAGAACTCCCTATAGCCATAATCAAACAGGTGTGCTTTTTATGACTATCAGTAAATTGTTCTTTACGCCAAGGATAAGGGGTAGCTATTTTTTCAATATAACTTACCTCATTGATGTCAATTAAAGACATTGGACGAATACTTACATGATCTAAGTTCAATGGACACACCTAATAGATAACTATATTTATTTTGTAATTAGCGATTTGATGGCTCGCCACGTTCCTAGTTTTACTACGGAGCTATGAAGGTTTTCCTGTAAACTCTGGAGTATTAAAGCTTTGTATTCATTATTAATATTTATTTTTTTACCTAGGAGATCTGAGTAGGATAAATTTGATGTAGAAAATACATCAAATACTGTCTTTCCCATCAGTAAGATTAAACATGTATTGCCTTCTTTGACGCGGGTATCGATAAAATCTGAAAGCATTTTTGAGGGCTCAGCTATAGCTTCTGTACCCTCAACGCCGACTGAAAAATCGATTACCCTGGGCTCTGACAAACTATCTGGCAGATATCCTATAGAACTTAATATATTAGCGAGCAATTCAGATGCATCATTGCCGGGCAAAAGATCTCGGTTCATTTCATTAAAGATTATAAGGTTTTCGGTTGGTTGCCAGAATGCAAACCTAAAGTTAGCAGGCTCAAGTATGCTATTTGAGATATGTTTATTTTTTATTTTTTTTTCTGATATCATTGTTTTTGAAGAATTATTAATACTATCTTCTTCTGACTGAGCATTATCAGGTAATTTTATCTTAGGTAAATACTGCGATATCTCTAAATTATAAAGAAACCAATTACGTAACTCTATATCCATGACGCCTCCCCTATACGCCATCAAGCTGAGGATGAAGACGATCTGGATTTTGTATCAAATTCAATGCATGCAAATAAGCTTTTACACTAGCAACTATTATGTCGGTATCAGCTCCTTGCCCGTTAACAATACGTCCTCCTTTTTCCAAGCGGACAGTAACCTCGCCAAGAGAGTCTGTTCCAGCGGTAATCGCATTTACTGAATAGAGTTTCAGTTGTGTATCACTTTTGGCTAATTTTTCTATAGCCTTAAATGATGCATCAACAGGGCCATCTCCTCCAGACGATGAATCATAGAGCTCGCCCTTATGCATAAGCGTGAGTGAAGCAAACGGCGGCTGTCCTGTTTTTGAAAGCACTTCCAGCGACTCTAATGTTATAAGATCGCCATTGGTTTCATCTAGCTGTGTATCTGAAACAAGAGCCTGAAGATCCTCATCATATATTTCTCTTTTTTTATCAGCTAGGTCCTTAAATCTTGAGAAAGCTTGATTCAATGCATCTTTATTTTTAAAATGAGTGCCTAATTCTTCGAGACGTGCAACAAAAGCTGCGCGACCAGAAAGTTTACCTAACACGATTTTATTTGTTTGCAAACCTATATCTTGTGCGCTCATAATTTCATAAGTTTCTCGAAACTTCAAAACACCATCTTGATGAATTCCAGACTCATGAGCAAAGGCATTAGCGCCAACAATTGCTTTATTAGGTTGGACAGGGAAGCCTGTGATACTCGAAACTAAGCGAGAAGTTGCTGCGATATGAGTGGTTTCAATACATGTTTCTACTGGAAAAATATCTTTCCTTGTTTTTACTGCCATTACAACTTCTTCAAGTGCTGCATTGCCAGCCCGCTCGCCCAGACCGTTAATAGTGCATTCTATTTGACGAGCGCCTTGCATCACTGCTGCTAGAGAATTAGAGACTGCTAAACCGAGATCATTATGGCAATGTACTGAAAAAATTGCTTTATCTGAATTAGGGATATTTCTAATTAATCGTCCAATGATATCACCATACTCTTGGGGGAAACCGTAACCCACAGTATCAGGAATATTAATAGTTGTGGCACCTGCGTCAATTACACCCTCAATAATTCGACACATAAAGTCAAACTCGGAGCGACTAGCATCTTCTAGGGAGAACTCAACATCATTAATTAAATTTCTAGCGCATCGTACAGCTTTTATAGCCTGCTCTAGGACCTGTTCAGGATTCATCTGCAACTTATATTTCATATGAATAGGTGATGTTGCGATAAAAGTATGTATACGACCCGAATATGCTCCGCTTAGTGCTTCTGCAGAGCTTTCTATATCAGCAATTATTGCACGAGAAAGGCTACACACTGTGCTGTCTTTGATGGTTTCAGCAATAGATTTGACCGATGCAAAATCACCTGGACTAGAAACAGCAAACCCAGCCTCAATAACATCAACTTTTAGTTTCTCTAAAGCCTTAGCTATTCGCAGTTTTTCATCACTAGTCATAGAGGCCCCAGGGCTTTGCTCTCCATCACGCAATGTCGTATCAAAAATAATGAGTTTTTCTTTTTTCATGTTAAACCTTAGGTTTATAAAATTTACTCTTTATCCACAAAGCTGGAGCAGAGAAACCATATATCAGAGCAAAAATAAATAATATTCTAGGGGGATCAATTGTAACCACTATAAGGCTCATCACTACAGAAAAAATCACTACAAAAGGTACTTTTCCTTTAAGATCGACTTCCTTTAAGCTACGATAATGGAAATTAGATACCATTAATAATCCAGATAATGCTGTTGTGATTGCTACTAAAAATGCTAATTGATTTGTTGTGCTAACTTCATAACTACACCATATCATAGAGGTTATAAGAGCAGCCGCAGCTGGGCTTGGAATTCCCACGAAATAATTCTTTGGAGAGGAGTCAACCTGGCTATTGAACCTTGCGAGCCTCAGTGCTGCACATGAGGCATATATAAATGCAGCAGCCCAACCAATCCTACCTACTTCATTAAGTATCCAGCTAAAAGCAAGAACAGCAGGGGCAATTCCAAAAGAAACCATATCGGAGAGACTGTCATATTGCAGGCCAAAATCACTAGATGTATTTGTCATACGCGCCACAGTTCCATCAAGAACATCAAATATCATTGCAATAAAAATAGCTATGCAAGCAGCATCGAATTTTCCATCCATGCCAGCTAGGATCGCATAAAATCCAGAAAACATAGCGCCTGTCGTAAAGAGGTTCGGTAGAAGATAAACTCCCTTGCGCCTGAACCTTAAACTCTCAGAAGTTGAACTTTCTTCTTTATCCGATGAAGATGATTCATTAGCGTTCGATATTTTTTTTTGACCTTCAGTATCAGTCATAATAATTCCTTCACTATAAGATAAATTTTTTATAGTGTTATTGAATTTGATTATCTCTCAATTATTACTTTTTCCATAGAATTCATTATATTAAAAGCAATATTATACTAAAAATTTAGTAGTGGGATAAAAAAACCGCGCCTTAGCGCGGTTTTTTTATTAACTTGGAGCGCTTAGTTCTTATCTTTATCAACAAGCTGATTAGCAGTAATCCACGGCATCATAGAGCGTAACTTAGCACCCGTTTGCTCAATAGGATGTGCTGCGTTATTACGTCGATATGCTGTCATAGATGGATAATTCATTGCTCCTTCTGTAACAAACATTTTTGCATATTCGCCATTCTGGATACGTTTAAGAGCAGTTTTCATTGCTGCTCGTGATTGTTCATTAATAATTTCTGGACCAGTAACATACTCACCATACTCTGCATTATTAGATATGGAATAATTCATATTAGCTATACCGCCTTCATACATAAGATCAACAATTAGTTTTAACTCATGAAGACACTCAAAATAAGCCATCTCAGGGGCATATCCAGCCTCTACGAGTGTTTCGAAACCAGCTTTTACTAGCTCTACAGCTCCACCACACAGAACTGCTTGTTCGCCAAATAGATCTGTCTCTGTCTCATCCTTAAATGTAGTTTCTATAATCCCTGTTCGCCCACCTCCGATACCAGAGGCGTAAGACATAGCAACATCTCTAGCCTTACCTGAAGCATCTTGAAAAATTGCAACTAAATCGGGAATACCGCCGCCTTTAGTAAATTCATTCCGCACTGTATGTCCGGGAGCTTTTGGAGCGATCATGATAACGTCTAGATCTGTTCGAGGGACAACTTGATTGTAGTGAATCGCAAAACCATGAGCAAAAGCCATAGTGGCGCCCTGTTTCAGATTTGGCTCAATCTCATCTCTATAAAGATGAGATTGAAATTCATCTGGAGTAAGTATCATAACCAAATCTGCTCCAGTAACAGCCGCCGCCACACTTCTAACAGTTAATCCTGCTTTTTTCGCTTTAGCAGCTGAGGTTGAACCATCTCGTAGTCCAACAGTGACATCGACACCAGAATCTTTGAGATTTAAGGCGTGTGCGTGTCCTTGTGAGCCATATCCAATAATTGACACTTTCATGCCCTGAATAATGGAAAGGTTACAATCTTTATCGTAAGAAACTTGCATGTTTATATCCTATAATTTTATGTATCATAATTAGTTATGTTTGTAATAAGACTATTATAAAAATGGTACTACAAATTGGTTATACCTTCAGTATTTTTTCGCCACGAGACAATCCAGAAACCCCAGATCGAACCAACTCGAGAATGTTTGCATAATCAATAGCTTCTATAAATGCATCGTTTTTATCGCTACTACCTATAACTTGAAGAGTATAAGTGTTAGTGTTGACATCCACTATTTGTCCTCGAAAAACATCTACACAATGATTAATTTCTGCCCTTTGAGCTTCATTTGCCCTAACCTTAACTAACATAATTTCCCTTTCAAGGTGAGGACCATCTGTTAGGTCAATAACTTTCACAACATCTATTAGCTTATTTAGATGTTTTGTTATCTGCTCGATGATTTGATCACTGCCGTGTGTCGTAAGGGTCAACCGAGATAAAGTTAAGTCATTAGTAGGCGCAACAGTCAGTGTATCAATATTATAACCCCTTTGAGAAAATAGCCCGACGACTCTAGACAAAGCACCGGGCTCATTTTCCATTAAAACTGAAATTATATGTCTCATCAGGTACGCTCCGTTTTACTCAACTTCATATCTTTCATCGAACCGTTTGGCGCAATGAGCATTGGATATACATGTTCATTTCGGTCAACATTTATATCCATAAAGACAACACGGTCTTTTAAGGCGAAACACTCTTCCATTTTATCATCCAGTTCATCAAAATTTGAAACACGAATCCCTACATGTCCAAACGATTCTGCCAGCTTTACAAAATCTGGTAGGGAGTCTTCATATAAACTTGATGAATATCGCCCGCTATATTGCATGTCTTGCCACTGACGAACCATACCAAGAGCTTGATTATTTAAACTAATTATCTTGATTGGAAACCCATACTGCAAACAAGTAGACAGCTCTTGGATGCACATCTGTATACTCCCTTCGCCCGTAACACATGCTACTATTGCATTAGGATGAGCCAGTTGCACACCCATAGCTGCAGGCAAACCAAAACCCATAGTTCCAAGACCGCCGGAATTAATCCAACGACGAGGTTTATCAAATAAATAATATTGCGCAGCAAACATTTGGTGTTGACCTACATCCGAAGTGATGAAAGCATCCCCATTTGTTGCTTTATAAAGACTTCTAATGACATCCTGCGGTTTAATGATATCTCCAGAGCTCGGCTCATGTCGTGGTTCAGTATATATCCCATAACGTTCTCTCCAATCATTAATTTTCGACCACCAATTGGAAATTGCAATCTTATCCGTTGTATCCTTAGTAGTCTTAATTTCCTCTATCACCTGTCTTAATACAGTGCTGCATACACCAACAATTGGAATATCTATATTTACAGTTTTAGAGATAGATGTAGGGTCTACATCTATATGTATTATTTTTGCCGACGGACAAAATTTACTCGGGGTATTAGTTACTCGATCATCAAATCGAGCACCCACTGCAAAAATAACGTCAGCCTCATGCATGGCATTGTTTGCTTCTACAGTGCCATGCATTCCCAACATACCTAAAAATTGTGGGTCATTTCCAGGGAAAGCACCAAGCCCCATCAAAGTGTTTGTTATAGGAAAATTTAACAGTCTAGTTAGTTCCGTTAGTTCAGCAGAGGCGTCGCCCAAAATAGCCCCGCCGCCACTATAAATAACTGGCCTCTTAGCTGCCAACAAAGTTTTTACTGCTCTTTTGACTTGGCCAGCATGACCTTTAGTGGTGGGATGATAAGAGCGTATCTTTATTTTTTCTGGGTATTCATAAGGTATGCGGTATTCTGGAGATGTAACATCTTTTGGTATATCAACAATAACTGGTCCCGGTCGACCTGTTTTTGCAATATAAAAAGCTTTAGCAATAACAACTGCAATTTCTGACGCATCCATGACCAAAAAACTATGCTTAACTATAGGCCTAGAAATTCCGACCATATCAGTTTCCTGAAAAGCGTCTTGACCAATCTTATCACGAGGCACCTGTCCAGATATTACTACCATAGGAATAGAATCCATATAGGCAGTAGCAATACCAGTGATTGCATTCGTGGCGCCAGGACCAGAAGTTACCAGAACTGTACCTACATCTCCAGTGGAACGTGAGTGCCCATCAGCTGCATGAACAGCGCCTTGCTCGTGCCTTACAAGTATATGTTCGACATCTTTTTGTTGAAAAAGTGCATCATAGATATGTAATGCCGCACCACCTGGATAACCCCAAACATACTTAACACCTGCATCCTTGAGTGCGCGAACAACTATTTCACCACCAGATAAAAGCTCCACTTTTATAGACCCCTAAAGTTAATAAATCTCTCCTAAAGAAGCTTGTTAAGAAAAATAAAAGTGTACTGCTGTGACATCACAGTTATGCTTAGTGCAACATGGCAACTGAAATTATGATCAGCACCTAAGATTCGTTGGTAAACAAATCTGCTCTGGATGCCCAGCAAACGCTGTTTACGTTCACCTAGCAAGCTGGCAAAGGAGCCAGTTTGTAGTAATAAAGACTATTACCACTGAGAGTCGAACTTTAGAGTGTAAATCGTATTTAGTCAATAAAATCAGGTATTTTGGTGAGCTAAAGTTAATAAAATGTAGTTTTTTAATTATCAAGAAAACCATATTAAGCTTGCCATTCTTCCGGTAATTCCATCTCGTCGATATGAATAAAACCTCTCAGAATCTTTGTAGGTACATAGATCTCCACCGTAAATGTCAAAAATTCCATGTTCATTAAAATAGATTTTTGCCAGATTATATAGATCAGCTTTCCATTTATTATTACGATCTATTTTGTTTTTGTATATTTTAAGAAAGCATGAATTTATTTTTTTTCTAATACCAATATTAATGCACTTTCTAAGAAATATTTCTCTTACCTCTGGGCCAACCTCAAAATTTTTTTGACTTATGGCGGGTCCTAAATACACTATTAGATCTTTAGCAGGAACTTTGAGATTCTTAATTAAATTACTGATTATTCCTGCGGATAAACCTCTCCAACCTACATGGACTGATGCAACTAGAGATCCTTGAGTATTACAAATTAATACTGGCAAGCAGTCTGCTGTTGTTATAGCGCAGACTATTCCAGCTCTATCAGAATAAGAACCATCACCAATTTTTTTAGATCCATTGCACTCAGCTTTAACTATATCTACACCATGAATCTGTTCGAGAAGCTGGGGGAGCGAGGGTAAACTAATTTTTTTTGATAACAACTCCCAGTTTGTCTGAACAGACTCCAGTTTATCCCCTACATTAAAACTTAAGTTATTAGCACTCCAAGGATCAGAAGAAACGCCACCTGTTCTTGTAGTAAAAAATGCAAACACATTTTTAGGGGCTGGCCAGTTTGGTTTAAATACTTCCATTGAAAAATCCGCATTTTAAACGATGGTTTAAATTAAAAGGTTGAATCAAATATCTTTGAATTTTAATTTCAATAGGTCCAGTAAGCTCGATAGATCGGCTGGTAAGGCGACTTCCCACTGAATATATTCATTAGAAATAGGATGCATTAAACCCAAGATTGATGAATGTAGAGCTTGACGACTAAACCCCCTTAAGGCCTCATTTATACGAGATGTCACCCCTTTGGGGAGCTTCATGCGTCCCCCATAAACTGAATCACCTACTAATGGGTATCCAATGTGCGACATATGCACGCGTATTTGATGAGTTCGACCTGTTTCTAATTTAACTCTTATAAAGGTGTGATGATCAAATCTCTCGATTACCTTGAAGTGTGTGACTGAATCTTTTCCATTATCACCAACAACTGCCATTTTTGTTCTGACCTTTGGATGCCGTCCAATTGGTTTATTTATAGTTCCACCACCAATCATAACGCCTTGAGTAATTGCCTGATACTCACGGGTTATACTTCGTGACTGTAGTTGTTTAACTAGCGAATAATGAGCCTCTAAGGTTTTAGCTACAACCATAAGTCCAGTTGTATCCTTATCTAAGCGATGTACTATACCCGCACGCGGAATGTGTTCGTTGAAAGGGGAGTGATGTAAAATTCCATTTAACAAAGTTCCAGTATAGTTACCGGCAGCTGGATGGACTACTAAACCGGCCTGCTTATTAACTACTATTATATATTCATCTTCGAATACAATATCTAGACTAATGGCTTCTGGTTGCCATTCTCCCTCAGATTCCAATACAGTATTAATGCTGAGCAACTCTCCACCCTGAAGCTTATCTTTTGGTCGAAAGAGATTGCCATCAACTAATAAATCGCCTTTTTTTATCAGTGCTTGTAATCTTGATCTTGAGAGCCCACTAAATACATCAGATGCAACCTGATCTAAGCGCATTCCACATGATGTAAGAGGTACAGTTTTTTCCAACTTTATACTGTCTGTCATTATAATCTCGGTTGTTTGTATTCTCATACTGTTCAGGCTGTGGTTAAATATATTATCTTATATGGATTAGAACTGTCTAAAGAATAATTTAAGTTTAACCTGGCTTTAGTTGAACCGGATAATAATAGAATGCGATTTTTATTTTTAGTGCTAATATCAATTTGTTTCCTTGCAACAGGATGCACTTATTTCAATTCAATTAATGGTATTTCTTCAGCCTCAGATCAGTTAGATACGTCAGGTTATACTGAAAAAGATTTTTTTAGTGCAATTCAAGATGATTTAAAAGGAGGCTTCTGGCAAACTGCTATTGAGAAACTAAGATCACTGGAAGCACAGTATCCATTTGGAGATTATGCAGAACAAGCACAGCTTGAACTGATATATGCACATTTAAAAGCAGGTGAATATGACTCAGCTATCAGTGTAGCTGAGAGATTTATGAGGCTTCACCCTCAGCATGAAAATGTTGATTATGCATACTACATAAAAGGTGTGTCATCATTCGTAAAAAATGATGGGATGTTTGGGAAGCTTCTTCCAATAGATGAAACAAAGCGTGATCCAGGATCTGCTAGGAACTCTTTTTCCGCCTTTAGTGAGCTATTAAATAGATTTCCAGAAAGCCCATATGCTCCAGATGCTCAAAAAAGAATGATCTACTTAAGAAATATTCTTGCACGTCATGAAATCCATGCAGCAAACTATTTTTTCACTCGTGGCGCTTATCTTGCTGCGGCAAACAGGGGGCGATATGTGGTAGAAAATTTTCAAAGAACACCAGCTGTTCCTGATGGACTTGCGGTGATGGCTCAAGCATATTACCTAATGGATATGCATGATCTTTCAGGCGAGGCAGCAAAATTGCTAGCCCAGAATTACTCAAATCATACATCCCTTAATTCAGATGGTAGCTTCAAGTATCAAGAACAGTCTGCATCTATTGAGAGGAGTTGGACTAATTCCCTTAGTGCTGGTCTCTTTGATAAACCAGAATCTATCGGCTTTGATACGCGATATATTTTCAATGATCGCTATAAGGAGCTTGAGGGAGAGGAGCTTGAAGAGACATGGATGGATATTGCTACCTTTGGTATTTTTCGTTAAATTCAAATACAGGCGCGAAAATATTTAATATATTTTAATGAAAAGAATGCAAAACAAGTTTATAAAAAACTGTAACATTTTCGATCATCATCCGTATAAAGAAGAAATTATTTTTTTGTCTGAAAAAGATAGGGATCTTCGATCATTGTTTTTAACTTATTCCTCTTTTAAGCCATTTAAGAGGAAGAAGGGCTTCGAAGGTTTGGTTCAACTTATAACAGAACAACAACTGTCTGTGGTTTCTGCTAAAGCAATATTTGATAGGCTGAAAAAATTACTGCCTACTTTTGATCCAGAGAGCTTTTTAAAAGAAACTGATCTTAATTTGAAATCTACAGGTTTAAGTCGCCCTAAAATAGGCTACTGCAGATCTCTAGCAAAGAATATTATTTCAGGTGATCTTTCCTTCAGCTCAATACACAAAATGAATGACGAAGACCTTAAAAAAACACTCTGTAGAATCAAAGGTATTGGCAACTGGACAGCTGAATGCTATATGTTAGCTTCTTTAAATAGAAGAGATATATGGCCTGTTAAAGATATAGGTTTGCAAGTTGCTGTACAAAGAACTAAGCACCTAAAAAAAAGACCTACCGAAGATGAAATGATCGAGATAGGATCAAAATGGAAACCCTATAGATCTATTGTAGCTAATGTTCTATGGGCATCTTATGACTAAGTTTTTGCGTTGCTTCAAATCTTAAAATTTAAATAAATCAACTGTAAATGTGGTAAATAATGAAAATCAAATCAAACTGTAAAAAAATCCTCGATGAAATGAGAGTCCTGCCAAATATCGATCCTCAGTTTGAGGTAAATAGGAGGGTAACATTCATTAAATCTAAACTTCTCAATACTGGATTATCTCACCTAGTTCTTGGAATAAGTGGTGGAATCGATTCAGCCACTTGTGGTCGATTAGCTCAAATAGCAATAAATGAGCTAAACCAAGAATTTCATGAACGCAGCTTTTCGTTCATTGCTCTAAGGCTCCCATATGGTAAACAAGTTGATGAAATTGATGCGCAAAAGTCTATAAAGTTCATATGCCCCTCTAAAAATATACATATTGATATAAAGCCAAGTGTAGATATTACTCATGAGAGAATAAATAGTTCTATTGGTAACAGTAATTTAGGGCTAGTTAGAGATGAGGTAAGAGATGATTTTACTAAAGGTAATACTAAAGCACGAATTCGTATGATTTTTCAGTATGAAGTAGCTAGTGCTTTGGGGGGACTTGTACTTGGAACAGATCATTCAGCTGAAAATATCACTGGTTTTTATACCAAATGGGGTGATGGTGCATGCGATCTAGCCCCATTATTTGGTTTGAATAAAAGACAGATTCGAAAGATAGCCAGATTTTTAAATGCCCCTACGTCAATAATAGAGAAACCCCCAACTGCAGACCTTGAATGCCTTTTTCCACAGAAAGAGGATGAACACGTACTTGGGGTTACCTATAATGAAATTGATGATTTTTTAGAGGGAAAGCCTTTAGCTCAAGACTCTCTGAAAACTATCTTAAATTTATACAATAAAACAATACACAAACGTTCCACTATACCTACGATCTACGATTAAATTGTAGAATTAATGATTTTATCGTAGCTCTTTTGGAATCGAAAATTTTATATTTTCTTGTACGCCGGGAATTTCAACAAGAGACTGGCAGCCTATTAGCTTTAAGCTTTCTATAACCTCTTTTACAAGACTCTCTGGTGCAGAGGCGCCTGCAGTTATTCCAATTTTATTTTTTCCAATAATCCAATTTTTCGAAATATCCTTGGCGCTATCAACAAGAAAAGATGGAACACCACAGCGCTCAGCTAATTCTCTTAAGCGATTTGAATTTGAGCTATTAATCGAGCCTACCACAAGAACTAAATCACATTCGAGTGCAAGTTGCTTAACAGCATCTTGTCTATTTTGTGTGGCATAGCATATATCATCTTTTTTAGGGCCTTTTATCAAAGGAAAACGCTTACGCAGTATATCTATAATTTGTTCAGTATCATCTACTGACAAGGTGGTTTGTGTAACATAAACGATATTAGAGGGATTTTTTATTTCCAATGACATAGCATCTAACTCATTTTCTACCAGATAAATATTATTTTTGTTATCGTATTGTCCCATAGTGCCCTCTACCTCAGGATGTTCATGGTGTCCAATCATGATGCAATCAGTTCCCTCGGAGCTAGATCGAGCAACCTCTATATGCACTTTTGTCACCAATGGACAAGTTGCGTCAAAAATTCTTAGATTTTTTTTGTTGGCTTGTTTTCTAACAGCCTTAGAAACTCCATGCGCACTGAAAATTACTGTTACGTTATCTGGAATATCGTCTATCTTATCTACAAAGACAGCTCCACGCGCCCTTAACATATCTACTACTGATTTGTTGTGTACCACTTCGTGGCGCACGTAAATTGGAGCGCCATGAAGCTCTAGTGCTCTTAAAACAATCTCGATGGCCCTGTCTACGCCTGCACAAAATCCTCTTGGATTAGCTAGCTTTAGCTCGATCACTTTTTTTCTACCGGGTCAACTGAGATAATTTCAACTTCAAATTTTATTGTATGACCAGCTAAAGGGTGATTAAAGTCAACTTTGACTATTGTTTCACCAATATCTGCTATTACACCCGGAAGTTCGCCACCATTCGCATCCGCAAAAGAAATCATAAGACCTAACTGCAAGTCTTTAATTTCTTTAAAGTTTTTTCTAGGAAATTCTTGTATATTATTAGGATTATTTTGACCGAAGCCATTTTCTGGTTTTATTGAAAAGACACCCTTATCTCCAGCGATTAAACCGACTAATGCTGTTTCGAATCCGGGCAATAATTTGCCATCTCCAAAGGTGCAAACAGCTGG
>DGPR01000007.1:7075-16296 GCA_002390525.1 Cellvibrionales bacterium UBA4435 | reverse complement strand
ATTATATATCCTAGAAATATTCGATCAATTAAGTTGCCAATAGCGCCACCGAGAATTAAAGTTAGTGAAAATGACATAACAAGCTGATTTTCTTTTAATCTATAAAGCCAAATTACTAAAATAATACTTACGGTCAAAGAAATCATTAAAAATAACCAGCGCTGCCAACCACCAGCATCACTAAGAAAGCTAAATGCTGCTCCAGTATTGTGGACTAATATTAAATTTAATCCTGTAAAGATATTTATATATTCTCCATATAATAAATTTTTTGTAGCTATGTTTTTTGTGGCTTGGTCAGCAATTATTATGAGAACTGATAAAAAATACCACCTAAGTATTCGCCAGTTCACAGCATGGTCCAGTGCAGAGAAAAAATATAGTATATTACAGCAAGAGTGTCGTTATGCATTGAGGCGTATCTCCCCTTCTCCCTCAATATTCTGTAGACACCTATCACAAATATTTGGATGATTTTCGTTGAATCCAATATTTTCTACATGATGCCAACAACGCTGACATTTAATATGGTCGGTTTTTGTAACTTGAACTTTTAGACCATCAATTTCAGTTGAGATAATATCATTTGCATCTAATGTATCGCTTATAGGTTTTATGACGGCTTCAGAGGTAATGAAAATAAATCTTAACTCATTTTCAAGCTTCCCTAAAACATCTAGTAATGATTTTTTAGCATAAACAGTGACTTTAGCCTCAAGAGATTTTTGAATGCCTTCAGCTTTTTTGTCTTCTAGAATTTTATTTACTATATTTCTTATTTCAATAATTATTTTCCAATCTTGATTTTTAATATTCGTCTTTGAAATATTTGATAATTCTGGCCATTCTGCAAAAAATACTGACTCTTCTCTATCACTCGGCATAAATCCCCATATTTCGTCGGCTGTAAAACTCAATATTGGTGAAATCCAGCGTACAAAGTACTCTAATATATAGTAAATTGCCGTTTGAGCTGATCTTCTAGCTGTAGAATTCTTTTGGCAAGTATATTGACGATCTTTAATAATATTAAGATAAAATCCACCCATATCGGTAACGCAAAAATTATGTAATTTCTGATATATACGGTGCAGCTGATAACTATCGTATGCTTCTAGAATTTCCTTATGTAAAGAGATAGTTAAATTTAAAGCCCAAATATCAAGCTCTAGCATATCATCAAAGGCAACTAGATCTTCAGAGGGATCAAAGTCATCTAAATTTGATAAGAAAAATCTAGCTGTATTCCTAATTCTTCGATATGAATCACCTGTTCTTTTAAGTATTTCATCAGAAACAGTCATCTCACCACTACAATCGGTAGCTGCAACCCAGAGTCTTAAAACATCAGCACCTTGATCATTTATAATCTGCTGTGGCGGAAGGACATTTCCGAGAGATTTAGACATTTTATGACCCATGGCATCTACGACAAATCCATGTGTCATAACTGCTTTATATGGAGAGCTATCTCTTAAGGCTAAAGAAGTCTTAAGGGATGATTGAAACCAACCTCTATGTTGATCTGAGCCCTCCAGATAAAGATCAGCTGGAAACTTTAACTGTTCTCGATAATCAAGAACTGCTGCATGAGTAACACCTGAATCAAACCATACATCAAGTGTATCGCTAACCTTACTATAGTTTTTAGCTTGATCCCCAAGCAACGTTTTTTTATCCATCTCATGCCAAAACTCTATACCATTTTTTTCAACTCCAGATGCTATGATTTCGATAAGCCTTGGCATCTCGGGATGAATATCACCCGTTGAATTATTTACAAAAATTGTGATTGGTACACCCCACGTTCTCTGGCGAGATATGCACCAATCTGGACTATTTTCGAGCATCCCATCAATTCGAGTCCTTCCCCAATCTGGATACCAGGAAATATCAGGAACTATTTTTTTTGCTTTTTCTAATAAGTTATTTTTCGTCATACTAATGAACCATTGAGGAGTAGCGCGATAAATTAATGGGGTCTTGGTGCGCCAGCAATGTGCGTAACTGTGTATAAATTTATTAGAGGATATCAATTTTTCCTTATCTTTCAGTAAGTCTAGTATACTTGTATCAACTTTATAAACGTGCTTTCCAGCAAAATATTCAACATTTTCATTAAATACGCCATTATCATTAATATAATTGAGGGTTTTAATCTCATATTTTCCTGCGATCATGAAATCTTCTACGCCGTGGTCAGGGGCAGTATGAACACAACCTGTACCTGCTTCAGTATTAACGTGTTCACCAAGGATAATGGGTACCTCACGATTATAAAAAGGATGCTTTAAGCTCTGCAATTCAAGCTGATTTCCTTTAGTGGATCCAACTACCTTAAAGTCCTTGACTTGCCAGCGAGATAATAATGACTCAACGAGCTCTTCGGCGACTAGATATCTCCCAAATGCAGCACCTGATGGTTTACAAGCCAATAACACATAATTTAAATCAGGGTTTAAGCAAACTGCTTGATTCGATGGAATCGTCCAAGGTGTTGTGGTCCAGATAACAACAAATATGTCGCCAGTTCCACTGATGTTATTTATAGCTTTACTAAAAGTTTCTTCATCAGAAACTGAAAATGCAACATCAATTGAAAAAGATTCTTTATCTTGATACTCAACCTCAGTTTCAGCTAGAGCAGAAGCACCCACCACACTCCAGTAAACTGGCTTATAACCCTTTATTAAGTGTCCGTTCTCAATAATTTTACCAAGCGAACGAATAATATTAGCCTCAAATTCATTATCCATAGTAAGATAGGGATTGT
The DNA here is from genome assembly GCA_002390525.1 of Cellvibrionales bacterium UBA4435. GTDB lineage: Bacteria > Pseudomonadota > Gammaproteobacteria > Pseudomonadales > Porticoccaceae > Porticoccus. The sequence goes on along the minus strand of DGPR01000007.1, from coordinate 13,523 downwards.
TCCATTCTGCGAAAACTCCAAGTCGGATAAAATCGTTCATCTGTCCGTCGACTTGTCTTTGTGCATACTCTCTACATTTTTGACGAAATATTTTATGGTCTACCTTATGCCCAGCCTTACCGATTTTTTTTTCTACCTCATGTTCGATTGGTAACCCATGGCAATCCCAACCAGGAACGTACGGCGCATCAAAACCACTAAGGCTTTTAGATTTAATTATTATATCTTTTAGAATTTTATTAACAGCATGGCCAATATGTATTTTCCCATTTGCGTAGGGAGGACCATCATGTAGAATAAATTTTTTCTGACCCTTACGCTTTTCACGCAATTTCTCATAAACTCTATCTTCATTCCAGCCTTTCAATATAGCAGGCTCTCTTTGAGCTAGATTGGCTTTCATAGGAAACAAGGTGGCAGGTAAATTTAAGGTTAACTTATAATCAATCATTTTTTAAAATCTTCTTTGGTTGTACAGAAAAATATTGTTTAGCATGATGAATATCTCGGTGTATTTCCTTAACCATTAAATTTAGAGAAGGAAAAATTTTCTCGTCGCGAATTTTAGATTTAAACTCAACATGTATCCTTTGCCCATATATATCTTCATTAAAATCTATCAGGTGAACCTCAAGTATAGGCTTAATAAGGTCGCCTATTGTTGGTCTGATGCCAACATTAGCAACACCTTGGAAGCAGCGCTTGTGGATATAAACTTGCACTATAAATACACCATTTAGTGGTGCACTAAAACGCTGCAACTGAACGTTAGCAGTGGGTACTCCAATTTTTCTTCCAAGTCTCTGCCCATAAACAACACAACCAGTAATCCTGTAAGGCGCTCCCAGTAACTTTTCTGCAAGATTAAATTTTGATGCCTCTAGAGCTGAACGTATTCTGGTGCTACTAATTCGTTCACCCTTGTATTCCATGGTACAAGTATCAATAACTTCAAAATTATTATTTTTTCCAAAACTCTGAAGTAACTGGAAATTTCCGCTTCTATCGTGCCCAAATCTAAAGTCATCACCTACAACAAGGTATTGGATTTTTAAACCTGATACTAAAACCTGCTCAATAAAGTCTGTTGCGGACAAACCACGTAAAGAGCGGTTAAACTGCAGACAAAAAACTTTATCAATTCCAACCCTAATAAATTCTTCAACTTTCTCTCGCAGGCGCATCAATCTTGCTGGAGCCTGTTCGCCTGAAAAAAACTCTTGTGGCTGTGGCTCAAATATCATTACGACTGATGGAAGCTTTAAATCTTTAGCTTTATCCATGAGTTGCTTTAATATAGCTCGGTGCCCAAGATGTATGCCATCAAAGGATCCAATGGTTGCAACACAACCAATTTGGCCAGGCTTTAAGTTATGTAAGCCCCTAATAAACTTATTCTTATATTTAGTCACTTATCATCGATTTAAAAAACGAAGCAAAATTATACCCATCTAGGAAAATTAAAAATAGATAAGTTCTTAATTATCTTAACATTCAGCCAAGCTTTCCGACGATCTATAGTAAATTTATTTGTTTTTAAGGTACGAAGCCCGAAAACCGCTCAAAAAAAGGATGGAAATATAAATAACTATGCCCATGATACAGATCATACCTAATGAGCTTGCTCTTTCCCACCAGACCATATCAAACCAGGAATTCGAATAACTAATCGACACATATAGGCAAATACACATCGCGATATTCGCATTAAATAGCATTACTAAAAATTTACGCCAACCTTCCTCTGGCTTATAGATATCATTCTTACGCAAACCTTTGAAGAGTAAAAAACTGTTTAAAATAGCCGCCAATGTTGTTGCAAAAGCCAATCCTACATGACCGATTCCGAGGTAAAAATGTAATGGTACAACTAAAACTATGTTTAGACCCATATTTACAACGAGCGCAATGACACCGATACGAACTGGAGTCTTAACATCTTGACGGGAAAAGTATCCAGGTGCTAGCACCTTTATCAGCATGAAAGCTATGATGCCTACTGAGTAGGCTCGCAAACTAAATGCAGCCATAGACATATCTCTGGGAGTCATAACCTCTCCATAGTAAAAGAGTGATATCAAGATAGGTTCAGCTAAAATTATCAATGCTAGTGCAGCGGGTATTGCGATGAGAAATACAAGACGGATAGCCCAATCTAATGTTGCACTAAACTTTTCTAGATTATCAGAAACGTGTTGCTGTGATAGATTAGGCAATATAACAGTAGCGATAGCGACGCCAAATACACCTAGAGGAAGTTCAGCTAAACGGTCAGAATAGTAAAGCCAAGAAATACTGCCTGTCGGAAGAAATGAAGCTATCATCGTATCTAGCAAAAGATTTATTTGGCTTACTGAAACCCCAAAAATTGCAGGAGCCATCAAGCTTAAAATCTTTACTACTCCTTTGTCACTCCAAGATATTTGAGGTGCAGGAACCATGCGAATTTTAGCTAGGAAAGGTAGTTGAAATAAAAGCTGAATTATACCTGCAGCCAAAACACCCCAAGCAAGGGCATAAACTGGCTTGTCAAACCAGGGAGAGATGAAAATCGCAGCTATTATTAAAGAGAGATTCAAAAAAATTGGAGTAATAGCTGGAACAGCAAATCTCTCATAGCTATTTAAAATAGCTCCAGCAAAACCTGTCAGTGATATTAAAAGCAAATAAGGGAATGTTATTCTCAACATATCACTAGCAGCAGAAAATTTCTCAGGGTCTTCTAGCCAAAATCCAAATGCAAAGATGCCTGTAACTAAAGGTGAAGCTATGACGACAAAAATTGTAACTGCAATAAGCACTGAGCCTAAAACCCCAGCTACTGTATCAATAAGAGCTTTTACTGCAGCCTGATTTCCAGACTCTTTATATTCTGCTAAGACGGGTACAAATGCCTGAGAAAATGCACCCTCAGAAAATAAACGACGAAAGAAATTTGGAATCTTGAATGCTACAAAAAATGCATCTGCCATAGCGTCTGCACCAATAAATCTAGCTATTACTACATCACGCATCAAGCCAGCTAATCTCGAGCACATCGTCATAAAAGACACTATGCCACTTGATCTAAGAAGCTTGGATAATCCATATCCAAGATTAACTTTCTCAGTTTTATGATCAATACCCTGATCCTTCAAAATATGAACTCCGATAACTTGAACAATTTAAACTGGGCTTAAAGGCAATCTGTTAAGAGCGCTTAGACTACTCTTTTGCTCACACAGAATCTTAATTTTACTCTTAAAATGAGTAGCTATGACAGACGATTTAAATATCTTTATGAAGATTTCGTCGTAATTCATATTGATAAGCACAGATAAACATTGTATATTCTCGCGCTTTATAAGTATGTGAAAAAAACTAAAAATAATCTAATAAGGAGCATTAGGTGGCCAATTCATCACAAGCACGCAAAAGAGCGCGGCAAAATGAAAAGAATCGTAGGCATAATGGCGGATTACGCTCTATGATTAGAACCTATTTAAAAAAGACAGATGCCGCAATCCTATCGGGCAAGATTGAAGCAGCCCAAGCTGCATATAATGAGGTAGTCCCAATGCTTGATTGCGTTGCAGACAAGGGTATTATCCATAAAAATAAAGCTGCTCGGCATAAAAGTAGATTAAACACAAAAATAAAAGCCCTTTCAGCGAGTTAAAGTACGCAATTAGCATAAAACTAAATTATCTCTATGAATTAGTTCTTCAGCATCGCAATAACCTAATTCATCTGCGATCATTTCGCTGCTTTTACCTAAAATTTTTGTACTTTCTTCAGAATTGTAATTAACAAGGCCTCTAGCGATCTCTAGCCCCTTTTCATCAACACATGTTACGAGATCCCCTTTGTGGAATCTGCCTTTGATCGATAGGACTCCTACAGGAAGAAGACTTTTGCCATGATTGGTCAACATCTTTGATGCGCCCAAATCCAGCGTCAAAGAGCCACACACTTTAAGTCTACCTACTAACCATTGTTTTCGTGCTGCGATTGGTTCTTTATCAGATATTAACATAGTGCCCAATTCTTCTCCTTCTGATAACCTAGATAAGATCTGATTAACTCTTCCGCCTGCTATGACAGTATTTGCACCTGAGCGAGCAGCAAGTTTAGCTGCTTTAAGTTTTGTGATCATGCCTCCTCTTCCAAGAGTACTGGAAGACCCGGCTAGCTCAAGAAGAGATTCATCTTGAGAATTTCCATTAGTAACTAAATTTGCATTTGGATTTTTTCTTGGATCTGCATCAAAAAGGCCATCTTGGTCAGTAAGTATAACCAATAGATCAGCATCTATTATATTGGCAACCAATGCAGCCAAAGTATCATTATCTCCGAAACGGATCTGATCAGTAGCAACAGTATCATTTTCATTAATAACGGGTACAACACCTAATTTAATCAATTCTTGAAGTGTATTTCTTACATTTAAATAACGCTCGCGATTTGAAATATCATCATGATCTAATAAAATTTGAGCAGTATTTCGCCCAAATTCTTGAAATTGCGACTCATAAGCCTGAACTAGACCTGTTTGCCCAACAGCGGCTGCAACTTGCAGCCCATGAACAGAATTAGGTCTTTCGATCCAGCTAAGTCTAGACATACCCTCTGCTACCGCACCAGAAGAAACAATTATAATCTCTATTCCACTTTCAAGTTGATGTACTATTTGTTTTACCCACAACGCGATAGCTTCCTTATCCAGCCCATTACCGTTAGCTGTAAGCAAGGCACTTCCAATTTTTACTACCCATCGTTTGGAGTTTTTTATGCAATCTCTATTATTTACCATACATTACTCAGCTAACTATTTTCTCTAAAAACTTTATTTTTTTGAAAAACTTTTACTTAATTTCATCATTCAACTTCATCATCAAATAACAATGATGAACCCTTAAGCATTTTTATCCTCTCTCTAGCTTCGACCTGCATTTTTGTCTGATTCTCTAATTCATGTACCGCTATATCTGAATCCTCTTGCTCAGCATTCCAGCACTTATCAAGATGATTCATTATATCCTGACACAAAGCATCGGTTCCAATAGAACTGATACCAGATATACAATATACAGGGCCAGTCCATCCTAATTTTTTTACAACTTCCATACATTTATCTTTTCTTTCGCTCGCTGATAGTAAATCAGTTTTGTTCAAGACCAACCAACGCTCTCGAGAGTAGAGTGTATGACTGAATAAATCTAGTTCATTTTCAATAACATTAATATTATTGATAGGGCAGGAACCATCAGCTGGAAGCATATCAACCAAGTGAAGCAATATGCGTGTTCTAGTTAAGTGCTTCAAAAAACGAATTCCCAGTCCTGCACCATCTGCGGCTCCTTGAACTAAACCTGGTATATCTGCAATTACAAAACTCCGGTATTTTTCAGGGCTAACTACCCCTAAGTTTGGCACTAAGGTAGTAAAAGGATAATCTGCTACCTTTGGCTGAGCTGCAGATACAGACCGAATAAATGTTGATTTACCTGCATTGGGAAGTCCAAGTAAGCCGACATCAGCCAAGATTTTTAGTTCAAGCTTAAGATGACGGGATTCTCCATCACCACCTAATGAGGTTTGCCTAGGTGCGCGATTAGTACTTGATTTATAGCGTGTATTCCCCAAACCATGGAAGCCAGCCTTAGCTACTAACAAGTGGTCTCCACTTCCTGTTATATCGCCAAGTGTTTCCTGAGTAACTTCATCTATGACGGTTGTACCCACAGGGACCTTAAGGATCAAATCATTTCCACCCCTTCCTGTGCAGTTCTTTGGTTTACCTGCCTCCCCGCTTTCAGCATTAAAGTTACGCTGAAAGCGAAAATCTACTAAAGTATTAAGACTGTCATCTCCCTCCAAATAAACATTCCCGCCATCACCTCCGTCACCTCCGTCAGGACCACCTTTTTCAATAAATTTTTCACGACGAAAACTCAGGCAACCGTTTCCACCCCGACCTGCCTGTACATGAATAGTTGTTTCGTCAACAAATTTCATAAGTTCTAACCACTAATATATTTTTATCAAAAATAAAAAACCCCGCTTTCGCAGGGTTAAAATTAGATCATTGAAATGATCTCAATACTATTAAAATAATTATTAACTGAGGTTTCCAAAAGAAGCTAAAGAATATTATGCAGAAATAATATCAACATATTTGCGATTTTTTGGACCTTTCGTTGAAAATCTTACTTCCCCGGTGCTGGTTGCGAAGATTGTATGATCTCGACCAATACCTGCATTAGTACCAGCATAAAACTTTGTTCCGCGCTGTCTCACGATAATGCTTCCAGCGGAAACATTCTCACCGCCGTAGCACTTAACTCCGAGTCTTTTACTTTCTGAATCGCGTCCGTTTCTTGTACTACCACCAGCTTTCTTGTGAGCCATAACGCTCTCCTATTTTTTATCTTCAGTTTTGATTTTCGGTTTAGCTGCAGTCTTCGGT
>DGPR01000007.1:0-7000 GCA_002390525.1 Cellvibrionales bacterium UBA4435 | reverse complement strand
TTCGGTTTAGCTGCAGTCTTCGGTTTAGCTTCTGTTTTTGGTTTAGCTTCTGTTTTTGGCTTAGCTATAGTTTTTATTTTATCAGAACCTATACTAATAATCTTTATTTCAGTGAACCACTGACGATGACCCATTTGCTTTCTGCTATGCTTACGACGGTTAAACTTGATTATCTTTACTTTATCAGAGCGACCGTGAGTCAATATCTCTGCAGTAACTTTTACGCCAGTTACGAAAGGTGTGCCTATTTTTACCTCATCACCGTTTGTGACCATGAGCACTTCATCAAAGTCAATTTTTTCGCCAGTTGCTATATCCATTTTTTCCACGCGAAGAAATTCACCTTCTTCAACACGATGTTGCTTGCCGCCACTTTTTATAACTGCGTACATAGAGTTTTCTCCGTATTCGTAACAACCAGTTTATGCCTAAAAAACTATTTCTCTAGGCCGATTTTACGAGGTGACCGATTTTAAGATAAACCTAATTTAATCGCAAGAATAAATTTTTATAAAATATCTATATAATTGTTATAATATCCAACTTACGTAAATTGTTAGGATCGCTGGCATGTTGCCATTTCATGAAGTAGTTAAATCTGAGTTTGAAGAAGTTAATGGTATAATCGTTAATCGATTGAATTCTGAAGTTGACCTAGTTGAAAATATTGGTCAATACATCATTGACGGTGGTGGCAAACGAATGAGGCCGCTATTAGTTATCTTAAGTGCTAAAGTTTCCGGATATAAGGGATCAGATCATCTACACCTAGCAGCGATTATTGAATTTATACATACAGCTACTTTACTTCATGATGATGTTGTAGATACATCTGATCTTCGCCGTGGTAAAGCTACTGCAAATACAAAATTTGGTAATGCTCCTAGTGTGCTTGTTGGGGATTTTCTTTATTCACGAGCATTTCAAATGCTTGTTGGAGTTGGTAACTTAGACGTGATGCAAACTATTGCAGATACCACAAACGCTATATCTGAGGGAGAAGTCCAACAGCTTGCTAATGCTAGAAACTCAAACATATCTGAGGATGTATATAAAAAAGTAATATTTAAAAAAACAGCCATACTTTTCGATACAGCTGCAAAAATAGGTGCAATTATTGCCGAATCTCAAACTGGTCATATTGAATCTCTTAGTAATTACGGAAGAAATATTGGAATGGCCTTTCAGCTGATGGATGATGTTTTAGATTACAACGGTGATTCTGAAAATTTAGGGAAAAATATTGGTGATGATTTAGCTGAAGGAAAGATGACTTTGCCGCTAATTTATGCGATGAAAAACGGAAAAAATTCGCAAAAAATTGTGATTCAAGAAGCTATAAAAAATACTAATATTTGTGATCTAAAGAATATTTTAACTATTATTAGAGAAACTGGGGCTCTAGAATACAGCATGTCTTGTGCAAAAAAACACGCTATGGACGCCAAGCAGTGTTTGGTGGATCTTCCTAAAAGCATTGAAAAAATAGCAATGCTAGAGCTAGCTGAATTTTCGATTGATCGAAAATATTGAATAGTTTGAAAAAATTTAGGGGAATTCAATTTTTAAAAACCAATAGATTAGACTGCTATTTTCTATTTCTGGACTTAATAGAGTATATCAGATTAAATTCTAAATTAATTAGTGATAAATATTTAGGTAATTGAACGTAATACAAAAAAGGCTAAGCAATCAATGACAACTTTTATTCCGCAATCACAAAACTCCTATGATTATGACGAGTTAATTTCTTGTAGTAAGGGAAACCTCTTTGGTGAAGGAAACGCTCAGCTTCCTGGTCATAATATGCTGATGGTAGATAGAATAACTCATATTCATGCGACTGAAGGAAAGTACGGTAAAGGAACTATGATCGCTGAGTTAGATATAAGATCAGATTTATGGTTTTTTGGTTGCCATTTTGAAGGAGACCCTGTCATGCCGGGTTGCTTAGGTTTAGACGCTATGTGGCAGTTAACTGGTTTTTTCTTAGCATGGAAAGGTAACCAAGGAAGAGGTAGAGCTCTTGGTTCTGGTGAAGTTAAATTTGTAGGACAAATTCTTCCTTCTGCTAAACTTGTAACCTATAGAATTGACGTGTCACGAGTAGTAGAACGAAAACTCAAAATGGTTATAGCGGATGGAACTGTGTCCGTAGATGGCAGAGAAATTTATTCTGCAAAAGATCTTCGTGTTGGGTTATTTGATTCAACTGACAACTTTTAAATGTTTATATTATAATTAAGGTTAAGATATACAAATTTCTGAGAGAAATATCCGAATTATTAAATGATTCAGGGGCATAAAATGAAACGAGTGGTAATTACTGGAATGGGTATTGTTTCTTGCTTAGGTAATGATAAAGAAACTGTTACCAAGTCACTTTATGAATGCCAATCAGGTATAGCTTTCCAAGAAGAGTTCAAAGAGATGGGTTTGCGATGTAATGTTGCAGCTAAATTAGATTTAGATATAGCGGAGCATATCGATAGAAAAGTCTCCAGATTTATGGGGCCATCAGCTTCTTATGGTTATATTGCAATGGAAAAAGCAATCGCAGATGCTAGTTTGTCGGATAAACAGGTATCTAATATTAGAACAGGTCTAGTTATGGGGTCTGGTGGTGTTTCAGGGGAAATGTTTACTGAAACAATCGATGTTATGCGTGATCGAGGAATAAAGCGTGCTGGGCCCTACAGAGTTACACAGATAATGGCTAGTACTGTTTCTGCATGCCTAGCGACACCATTTAAAATAAAAGGAATAAACTACTCAATTTCATCAGCTTGCGCCACCAGTGCGCATTCTATTGGTCATGCTATGGAACTAATACAGATGGGAAAGCAAGATATGGTATTTGCTGGTGGTGCAGAAGATATGCATTGGTCAATGGCAGGTATGTTTGACGCCATGGGGGCACTTTCAAGCAAATATAATGATACACCTGAAATAGCATCCAGAGCCTATGATGCTGACAGAGACGGTTTTGTTCCAGGAGTGGGTGCAGGGTGTCTAGTGGTTGAAGAATTGGAGCATGCTATAGTTAGAGGTGCAAAAATTTATGCGGAAATAACTGGTTATGGAGCTACATCGGATGGCTTTGATATGGTTGCTCCCTCCGGTGAAGGGGCGGCTAGATCAATGAAAATGGCCATGGAAACGTCTGATAAAAAAATTGATTACATAAATACACATGGCACTAGCACGCCAGTAGGAGATCTCGCAGAATTATCAGCGATTAAAACTGTGTTTGGTGATAAAATTCCGCCAATAAGCTCAACAAAATCACTATCTGGTCACGGTCTTGGAGCGGCTGGAGTACAAGAAGCTATTTATTGTTTGCTGATGATGGAGAGTGATTTCATTTGTGCATCCGCAAATCTTGATAATCTGGATCCTGAGGCTATTGATATTCCAATCCTAGATAGTCGATTAGATAAAGCTAATTTGAAGAATGTTATGAGTAATAGTTTTGGATTTGGCGGAACCAATGCAACATTAATTTTTAAAAAATATTAATAATCATAATTTTAATAATTAACGAATATGTTTTATTTTAATCAAAAGCATCTTCAATCTCGATATAGAATTTGAACAGCAAACCTGTTAGATTATGTATTGAGTTTAATAACTTTAAAATTGGGGTAAATTATGGCTCGTGGCATAAATAAAGTAATTTTAGTAGGGAATTTAGGTAAAGACCCTGAAGGGAAATTTATGCCCAACGGAAATGCTGTTACGAATATAGCAATCGCTACCAGCGAGTCATGGAAAGATAAACAAACTGGTCAACAACAAGAAAGGACCGAGTGGCATAGAGTAGTTTTCTTTAATCGCCTTGCAGAAATAGCAACAGAATATTTAAAGAAAGGATCAAAGGTTTATATAGAAGGATCTCTGCGAACTCGCAAGTGGCAAGCACAGGATGGGCAGGATCGATATACAACTGAGATTGTGGCCAGTGAAATGCAGATGCTCGATAGTCGTGTTGGCTCTTCAGACTACAAGAGCTCAGGCGCAGACAGTGGCTTAGCAGAACCAATATCTAATACTGAAATGGCTTCGAAAGAAACCACAGCAACTCAAGGTTCTGGATCTAACGACTTTGACGATGACATCCCATTTTAGGCTAGAATCATTTTTTCATTAACTAAAATAGGTTTTTCTTCCCAAAATCTTTTCCATGCTTTCGGGACAAAATTGATCCATATCTACCTTAAAGTATGCAAGCTGTTGTTCTGCAATAATTACAACATCACATATACCTGGTACACCTGAAATATAATCTTCAGGAATTATAATATCTTCAGAGGTTAAGTGAACCGTTAATGTTTTAAAATGACGTGGTTTTTTCATTGTTGCTGCAAATATAACCCATAAAATTGTTAGGCAAGCAGTTAACCAAAATACTCCTGCATATCCAAAATAATGCGCAATGATCCCGCCGGATATGCCTCCTAAAAATGCTCCCAAAAACTGGCTAGTCGAGTAAACCCCCATTGCCGTACCCTTGGCCCCGGCGGGTGCAAGTTTACTAACTAATGAAGGTAATGTGGCCTCGAGTAGATTAAAAGCCATAAAAAAAGTAAATAAACCTAATAAAAAGATTATATGGTTATTCAAACCACTTCCAAGAAGTATCTCACCTAGTGTTAATAGAAGTATTGCGCCAATAAAAACTAACTTAATTTTTTGTTTCTTTTCAGCAATGAATATGAACGGTAGCATGCAGATAAATGAAAGGCCTAGAATAGTTAGATAAATTACCCAGTGACCTTCGCGATTAAAATTGAAGGTTTGCTCCAAAATTAAGGGTACCGAGATCCAGATAGCCATCTGAGAAAAATGTAATACTGCAATACCAAAATTTAGCCGCAAGAGTTCTCGATTTTTTAGTAGTCTAGAAAACATCTGAGGAACTGCTTGTGATTCTGGGTTATTCTTCAATACTGACGAGGTTGGGACCAAAAAGAATAATATTAATGACCCTAAAATTGATAGGACTGCAGTTAGCCAAAATAAACCTGACAGCCCCCAGAGATTAGCTAAAATTGGTCCTACAACAAGAGATACAGCGAAAGATACACCGATGCTAGCACCAATGACTGCCATAGCTTTTGTTCGACTCTGCTCAGTTGTGAGGTCTGAAAGTAAAGCCATTATAGTGCTCGCAACTGCACCAACACCCTGAAGCGCCCGTCCAGCAATTAAACCCCACATCGTTTCTGATGTAGCAGCTATTATGCTGCCTAAGAAAAAAATCAGCATTCCGATAAAAATTATTGGTTTTCTACCAAATCTATCTGATAGAAAACCCAGGGGTATTTGAAATAAACCTTGCGTTAAACCATATATTCCTAGAGCAACGCCAACAAGAATAATAGTACTTCCTGAATACTCCTTTGCATATAAAGATAAGACTGGAAGTAACATAAATAAACCAATCATTCGAAAAGCATAGAGAAACGCTAAACCGAACAGACTTTTTTTTTCCAGAGGGCTCATCAATTACTCAGTATTTTATAGGCTAAGAATACATACATTATAGTTTGCATCATCAATGGATGTAATGGTTAAAACAATAAAGCTCATCTTAATATCAATATAAATTTAACTATTGAAAAAAAATCGCATTGGTCGATTAAAATCATGTGATCTCTCTTGCTTTATCAGCATTATTTAATCATCATGGCGTGTCGAATTTTAGGCTTCCTTAAAGTATGAAAAATATCACTATTCACGGCGCAAAAACTCATAATCTAAAGTCAGTAGATCTTATTTTACCTCGAGATAAAATTATTGTAATTACCGGCTTATCGGGATCAGGTAAATCATCTTTAGCCTTCGATACTCTTTATGCAGAGGGGCAAAGACGTTATGTTGAATCTTTATCTGCTTATGCCCGTCAATTTTTATCGATGATGGAGAAACCTGATGTAGATCATATCGAAGGTTTATCCCCAGCTATATCGATTCAGCAGAAATCGACATCACATAACCCTCGCTCAACTGTAGGAACAATTACAGAAATATATGACTATTTGCGTTTACTCTATGCCCGTGCAGGCGAGCCTAAATGCCCAGAGCATGGTATACCCTTAAAAGCTCAGACTATAAGTCAGATGGTGGATCAAGTTCTTGCGCTGCCTCGTGATACAAAATTAATTCTACTAGCTCCTATTGTAAAAGATAGAAAAGGTGAGCACGCACATATCTTTCAAAATATGCGAGCGCAAGGTTTTATTCGAGCTAGAATAGATGGACTTATCGTAGATCTTGATGACGTACCTATACTAGAAAAAAATAAAAAACATACTATCGAAATTGTAATTGATCGTTTTAAAGTTAAGCCCGAAATACAACTAAGGCTTACAGAATCTTTTGAAACTGCAATCAATATATCTGAGGGTCTGGCAATAGTCAGCTCAATGGATGGATTACCAATAATTCAACCAGAGGAAGAGGACAATAATAACCCTAAAAATTCACCAGAAATTCTTTTTTCTGCTTTATTCGCATGCTCTATATGCAATTATAGTATAGACGAACTTGAACCAAGAATGTTCTCTTTTAATAGCCCCTCAGGTGCGTGTCCAGATTGTGACGGTTTAGGAGTCAAACAATTTTTCGATATAGACTTAATTGTACAATTTCCAGAATCCTCTATTGCTGAAGGAGCTATCAGAAGTTGGGATAGGAAAAATCTATTTTATTATAATATGCTTACTTCAATATCCAACCACTATGGTTTTGATATTGATACCCCATTTCAAAACCTTGAGCCAAACCACCAACAAGCAATACTTTTTGGAAGCGGCAAAGACATCATAGAGTTCAGCTATACTAATGACAAAGGTATCACCTTTTATAGAAGTCATACATTTGAAGGCATTATTCCAAATATGGAAAGGCGCTATAAAGAAACAGAATCAAATCATGCAAGAGAAGATCTTATAAAATATTTAAATATTCAAAATTGCCCTGGCTGTAATGGAGCGCG
>DGPR01000047.1 GCA_002390525.1 Cellvibrionales bacterium UBA4435 | reverse complement strand
CTCGATCAATTGATCAATGTGAGTAAAATACAGTTTATAAATTTAATGATTTCAGGAGCAGCTGGAGCAATAGGCTTTATGTTTTTAATAACTGCATTTAGGTTAGCGAAGCCTGTAATAGTAGCTCCTTTCGAATATACTTATATCTTAATGGCGCTAACTGTGGATATTATTTTCTGGAATCTTATGCCGGATAATTTTATATGGACTGGAGTTACACTAATTTTAATCTGTGGAATAATTCAGTGGCGACAATCGACACTAGATGAAGCAAAAAAGATCAGAGATTCGTGACACTTAACAACAAATATATAACTTAAGAGGCTTTAAAATTTTTCAAAAAAAAGTATCATAGCGCCATTAAATTCACAGAATAGTAAATAGGGAAATTGATTACATGATTACATTAAACACTAATTTCGGTGACATAGTTATTAAATTGAATTTTGACGATGCGCCACTATCTTCCGCGAACTTTTTACAATACTGTCGTGATGGTTTTTACACTGATACTATTTTTCATAGAGTCATAGGTAATTTTATGATACAAGGTGGGGGATTCAATGAAAAAATGAAACAGAAAGAAACTCGAGAGCCTATTCAAAATGAGGCCGATAATGGGTTATCAAACGATATTGGAACTCTCGCAATGGCTAGAACTAATGATCCACACTCTGCTAGCTCCCAATTCTTTATTAATGTTGCTGACAATAGCTTCTTGAATCATACTGGAAAAAATGCGCAAGGCTGGGGTTATGCAGTATTCGCAAAAGTCATAGAGGGTATGGAAGTAGTAAACAAGATCAAAACAGTCCCTACTGGTAATAGTGGCCCCCATGGCGACGTACCAACTGAGGCCGTCTCTATAATCGGTGTCTCTGTGAGTGATGATTATGCTGACAAATGAGGTCGCTGTTAAAAATTTGATGAAATGTCCTCACTATTAATCTCAGATTTACATCTCTCGCCTTGTCACCCTGAAACATGCGAGGCTTTCTTTAATTTTTTAAGGAATGAAGCTGCTGATTCAACAACTTTATACATACTTGGTGATCTATTTGAAGCTTGGATAGGTGATGATGACCAAGACCCCTTATCCCGACAGGTTATATCATCTCTGAAAGGTCTCACAGATAATGGTGTAGCAGTTTATTTAATGTCAGGAAATAGAGATTTTTTATACGGTAAAAAGTTTGCAGCACAAACAGGTTGCAAACTTTTGCCAGATTGGCATATTTTACAATACCCAAATAAAAGAATACTGTTGCTACATGGTGATACACTTTGTACAACAGATAAACAGTATCAAAGATTTAGATTCATAATCAGAAGTCGTCTATTACGCTTTATGTTAACCAGCCTACCTATATCAATCAGACAAAAAATAGCAAAAAGCTTGCGTTCAAAAAGCATGAAGCTTAATGCCAGTAAACCAGAAAATATAATGGATGTTTCAGTGCCTGAAGTTGAGCGGTTAATGAAAAAATATGACGCAAATATCATGATACATGGCCATACCCATAGACCCAAAAGACATCAACAAAAATATGGGGAAAGGATTGTATTGGGTGACTGGGGCAACAATGGATGGTTTATTCGAATAAACAATGAAGAGAATCTCGAGTTATTGACTTTTAAAATAAAATATTGAGGAAGTTTATCGATAAATCAATCTGCATTAATAATTCTATCAATTAAAGCTGGACCCTTATAAATTAATCCAGTGTATATCTGAACAAGATCTGCTCCAGAGTCTAATTTTCTCTGGAAGTCAGCCAAATCCATTACTCCTCCAGAAGCTATTATAGGAAAATCTTTTCCAACCAGTGACCTTAATGTCACTAAAATTTCAGTTGATAACTCAAGTAAGGGTTTACCACTTATCCCTCCTTTTCCTGATGGATGATTATGTATATTTGAGGTATTTGTACATATTATTCCATCAATATTTTCTTCTAAAATCACTTCAACGAGTTGCTTTAAATAATTATTATCAATATTCGGGGATATTTTTAAAAAAAGTGGCACGTACATATAAGTCTTTGACAATTCGATTTGTTTTAATTTCAGGCTAGATATTAAATCAGAGAAGTATTCTTTATTGAATAGGTCTCTGAGGCCTTCAGTATTAGGTGAAGAAATATTAATTGCTACATAGTTAGCATAGGGGAAAACTTTCTCCAGACAAATCAAGTAATCATCTTTTGCTTTTTTTAATGGAGTATCAAAATTTTTACCAATACTTATACCCAGGGGAATTGATGATTTCCGAACAGAAACTCTTTCAACTAAATAATCAACACCTTTATTGTTAAATCCCAAGCTGTTAACTAAAGCTTCTTTGGAGCTAATTCTGAATAGTCTAGGCTTAATATTCCCTTTTTGAGGGTCTGGTGTGACAGTACCAAGTTCTAGAAATCCAAACCCTAAACTTGCCAAAGCATCAATATAATCACCATTTTTATCTAAGCCTGCAGCAAGGCCTAGTTTATTTTTAAAGGATATACCTTTAAAAATTATATTAGTATCATTATTCTGGGTAACTCTGAAACCCAGCATACATAACAATCTCAAAGAGATTAATCCTAGCTCATGAGAAAATTCAGCTGGAAAAATTTTCATCGCCGAAGTACAGAGAGTTACAAAATATAATACTAATTTTTTAAGCATAGATTTATTATAAGTTCACTATGGTTAGAATAATAAGAAAAGTACGAAAAATATTTTCTTTTCGTAAAATAGTCTAAGTTAAATGTATCTTGTCATCAATTTCTAGGGGCACCCAGAATGGAAGAAAAATTCATCATCCGAGTTTTGTATAAGTAATAGCTCTTGTTTACGCATCACTTTAACACGGTCATCAAAAGAACTATCTGATATTTTTTTAGCTAGATTCAAATAATCTTCAAAATGTCTACCTTCCGATTTGAGTAAAGATAAGTAAAATTTCTTCAAGTCTTTATCAAGATAAGGAGCCAGTTTAGAAAACCTCTCGCAAGACCTCGCCTCAATAAAGGCTCCGACTATCAACGTATCAATCAATCGAGCTGGCTCATATGTTCTAATTTTTTTTCTTAAGCCCGAAGCATATTTGGAGGCATCAATATTGTAGTACTCTATACCTCTAGTTTTCATAATATGAATGACTTGCTCAAAGTGTCGCATTTCTTCGCGAACTAATTTCGACATTTTATTAACTAGATCAAAATTATTGGGGTACCTGTATATCAAACTCAGC
This sequence comes from Cellvibrionales bacterium UBA4435, assembly GCA_002390525.1. Taxonomy (GTDB): domain Bacteria; phylum Pseudomonadota; class Gammaproteobacteria; order Pseudomonadales; family Porticoccaceae; genus Porticoccus. The sequence continues at coordinate 5,977 of DGPR01000047.1, read as the reverse complement.
GCAGTGCTAGCTGCTTTCTTTTCACAATTAGCATGATCGATTAGTAATTTTTCTTGGTTATTGAGCGCCTTTGATACCCATTTTTTTGATGTTTCACAGGGTAGAAAGTCTATTATTTCTTTTGCGCAAGTTTCTGGCATGAAATTGCATCCTCATTCAAATTTTCTTTTAAAGATCAATATTATAAAGTGAAAAATTATAATTAAACCAAAAATTCACTCATATTTTATCATCATGTAATTGAGGTAGCTTATAAGTAATAACTTGTTAATTACAAAATATGTGGAACTAATTACTTCAAAAAATACTTTTTAAATGAATCGAAAATCAGTGTCACTTAGCTGGGTATTTTATAGTAGAATACTGCACCCATATAATATTGTCCTCCAAAAGTAATGGATTGACTAAAATAAATGATCCATCTTTGAAGACAAATTATAATAAAAGATTAAACTTAATTAAGTATTAATATGTGAGAGATTTGAATGAGCCTATATACAGATTATATGGATGAAATCGATAGCCGTAAAAAGGATCTAGGATTAAGTCCGAAGCCAATTGACAGTGCTGATTTACTGGCAGAGATTATTACCCGAATCAAAGATACCGAGAATGAGCATCGCAAAGATTCCCTGAAGTTCTTCATTTACAATACACTACCAGGAACAACTGGCGCTGCTGGGGTGAAAGCACAATTCCTAAAAGAAATTATTCTGGGTGAATCTATAGCTGAAGAGATCACAGTAGAATTTGCCTTCGAGCTCCTCTCCCACATGAAAGGCGGGCCCTCTATTGAAGTTCTGCTCGATCTTGCTCTATCTGATAATGCAGTCGTTGCCAAACCAGCCGCTGACGTTTTGAAAACTCAGGTATTTTTATATGAAGCCGATACTAGTCGCCTGATTTCGGCTTTTAAAGCTGGAAATGCCCATGCCAAGGAGATTCTAAAGAGCTACTCACAAGCCGATTTCTTTACCAAATTACCTGAGATTGAAGAGACCATTGAAATCGTTACTTACATCGCTGGCGAAGGTGATATCTCTACTGACTTGTTGTCTCCAGGTAATCAAGCACACTCACGTGCTGACCGAGAGCTGCATGGCCAGTGTATGATTACCCCCGAAGCTCAACAGGAAATCGTTGGGTTGCAAAAGAAACACCCGAATGCCAAAGTGATGCTAATCGCTGAGAAAGGCACTATGGGGGTGGGCTCTTCACGCATGTCTGGCGTCAACAATGTTGCCCTATGGGCGGGTAAGCAAGCTAGCCCATATGTGCCATTCGTCAATATCGCTCCAATTGTTGCCGGTACGAACGGTATCTCTCCAATCTTTTTGACCACCGTTGACGTTACTGGTGGCATCGGTCTCGACCTACAAAACTGGGTTAAAAAAGTAGACGCCGAAGGCAATACCATTTTTGATGATAATGGCGATGCCGTACTGGAAGAGGCATACTCAGTGGCTACGGGTACTGTGCTTACTATTAACACTAAAAAACATAAGCTCTATAACGGCGCCACAGAACTAGCGGACATTTCTTCTGCATTCACACCGCAAAAGATTGAATTCATGAGGGCTGGTGGGTCTTACGCTGTTGTCTTTGGTAAGAAACTACAAACCATTGCAGCTGATGCTTTAGGGATTAAACCTGCTCTGATTTACTCGCCATCGAAAGAAATTTCTATTAAGGATCAAGGCCTTACTGCTGTTGAAAAGATCTTCAACAGGAACGCTTTGGGTGTGGCTTCTAGTACTCCGCTGCATGCTGGTTCTGACGTTCGCGTCAAAGTGAATATCGTCGGCTCTCAGGACACCACTGGCCCTATGACTTGTCAGGAACTGGAAGCTATGGCCGCTTCTGTGATCTCGCCAAGTGTTGATGGTGCTTATCAATCCGGTTGTCATACCGCTTCAGTTTGGGATAGTAAAGCAAAAGCTAATATTCCAAAGTTGATGTCATTCATGAATAATTTCGGACTGATCACTGCGCGTGATCCCAACAACTCTTACCATGCTATGACCGACGTAATCCATAAGGTGTTGAATGACATAACCGTGGACGACCGTGCTATCATCATCGGTGGTGACTCTCACACCCGGATGTCTAAAGGCATTGCTTTTGGTGCAGATTCGGGTACTGTAGCTGTCGCACTAGCTACCGGTGAATCAGCTATGCCGATTCCTGAGTCTGTGAAGGTTACCTTCATAGGTGACATGAAGAGCCATATGGATTTTCGCGATGTAGTGCATGCTACTCAGGCGCAGATGCTCAAGCAGTTCAGCGGCGAGAATGTATTCCAAGGTCGTATTATCGAAGTACATATCGGCACGCTACTAGCTGACCAAGCATTCACCTTCACCGACTGGACTGCAGAAATGAAGGCAAAAGCCTCTATCTGTATCTCTGACGATGAAACTCTGATCAAGTCACTTGGTCTGGCTAAGAGGCGTATTCAGATCATGATCGACAAGGGTATGGAAAACCATGTAGAGATGCTACAAGGCCTTATCGATATAGCTGATAAGCGAATCGCTGAAATCCAGTCGGGAGAAAACCCTGCTTTGGCTCCAGATAATAATGCTAAGTACTTCGCAAAAGTAGTTGTTGATCTAGACCAAATCGATGAGCCAATGATTGCTGATCCCGATGTAAATAATGAAGATCCCTCTAAGCGCTATACTCACGATACTATTCGTCCAGTGTCTTATTACGGCGGTAACAAAAACGTTGATCTGTGCTTTGTCGGTTCTTGTATGGTACACAAAGGAGATATGCAGATCATCGCTCAGATGTTGCGCAACCTTGAAAATCAGGGCAAGATTAACTTCAAAGTCCCGCTGGTTATTGCCCCACCCACTTACAATATCGTTGATGAATTAAAGGCGGAGGGTGACTGGGAACTTCTACAAAAATACGCGGGTTTCGAATTCGACGATTCCGAGCCTAAAGAGGCCGCCCGTACGCAGTACCAAAATATTATGTATTTAGAGCGTCCGGGTTGTAATCTATGTATGGGTAATCAAGAGAAGGCTGCTAAAGGTGACACGGTAATGGCTACCTCTACCCGCCTCTTCCAAGGCCGTGTAGTAGAAGATACTGACGAAAAGAAAGGTGAGTCACTGCTAGCCTCTACGCCAATGGTTGTACTATCAAGCATCTTGGGCCGTATCCCAACCATCGAAGAGTATAAAGCGGCTGTTCAGGGTCTTAACCTAACCGACTTCGTGCCACCCTCGGTAGACCTAAGTGTTGAACCACAAGCTGTGCCGGTGAGAGTTATCGGCTAGCTTTTAATCTTTAATTAACAGAATGTATCAAGCACTTAAACGTTGGATTTTACTTTTTATCTATACTACGTTGCTTGTTTTTTAATTCTATTTTTTTCCTCCTGCGGTTAGATGTTTGCGATTCTATTGTGGAGCCAAGATGTGCCTCTCCTCTTTTTTTAGCCAGACTGAGCTGTTCTTCTCTATCTGTATAGCGTTTAATTTGTTTGCTACTATGTTGACCGACACAATAATGGCAACTGATACCTTTTATGTAATTCTCATGGTTTTTTTCTTCGTCTGTTATAGGCATTCGACATGCATGGCATTGGTCATAGCAACCTTTCTCTAAATTATGATTTACCGTAACCCTATTATCAAAGACAAAGCATTCGCCCCTCCATCTAGAATTGCTCTCAGGGACTTTCTCAAGATAGCTAAGAATTCCGCCTTTTAAGTGAAAAACTTCCTCGAAACCCTGTTGTTTCATGTAGGCTGTGGATTTTTCGCACCTAATTCCACCCGTACAAAACATTGCAATTTTCTTTTTATCTTTTGATTTCAGATATTTTTTTGCCTTATCAGGAAATTCTCGAAAATTCTTTGTTTCAAGGCTCACTGAATTAATAAATGTACCAATTTTTACTTCATAGTCATTTCTGGTATCAACAACCAAAACATCAGGATCAGCAATAAACTCATTCCAGTCATCGGGATCTACATAAGTTCCAACTAATTCGTTTGGATTTATATTCCCAATACCCATCGTTACTATTTCCTTTTTCAATTTAACTTTTGTTCTATAAAAAGGTTGCTCTTCAACATAAGATTCTTTAGCCTCTAAATTTGCAAAACGAGCATCTTTCTCTAACCATTCTATGACTGCATCAACACCCTTTTTTGGACCAGAAATTGTTCCATTAATACCCTCTGGAGCTAACAAAAAAGTACCGAGAACGGACTCGCTAACCATCAAATTATAAAGTGGTGTTCGAAACGATTCAAAATCTGGAAATTTTGCAAAACGGTATAAAGACAGAACAACTACGCTCAAATTAGACTTAGACATGAATTTTCCTGATTGCTTAAACTGCCTGAAGGCTTAAAAAAAATTATATATAATATTTTATCAACATATCATCTATCTATAAATAGAACTTTTGAGACAATATGAGTTATCGACAATTGTCGAAACTCAAGTTATTGTCTCCATATAAGTAGTTAAACTGGAATCAACAGCATGGGTTTATTTGTAATACTGATAATCACTTTAATCGCAAGCTATTTTTACTATGTAAAGACCAAAAGTACTGATCCACAGAAAAGAAAAAAACTATTATTTAAGAACATTTTTTATTTAGTAATAATAATAATTATTACTTTAGCTCTATCTGGTCGAGTTTCATGGATAATAGCTGCTGGTGCAGCATTGATACCTATAGCAAAATTCATGTTTTTATTCCTATGGAGAAGTCTTCCGTTTATTCAAATGTGGATGAGATCTCGAAAGCTTAAAGAAGGCAGGAATACTTCATCACAAAAAAATAATACACTTACTGAATCTGAAGCATTGGAAATACTTGGTCTAGAGCCAGGATCTAACGACGAGGAAATTGTTCAAGCGCACAGACAACTTATGCAAAAGATTCACCCCGATAGAGGTGGAAACAATTATATGGCAACAAAATTAAATCTAGCTCGAGATCTGTTATTAAAAAAATGATTGAGTTATAAAGTATCTTTATTTTTTTCAAAAATTCTTTTGAGGCTTACCAGGTCTCTATTGATTGCATTGACCTCGTCCCAAAGAATTTCATTTTCTGAAAGTAGACGTCTTTTTAAAGCCTCTAACTCTAATATCACTTCTTGTATTGAACAGTCAGCATTCATAAGCTTTATATGTAAAAAATTTGTTTTCTATAAATTAAACTTATTTTTATTTCTAGAAAATCTTGTTTTTCTTCTCTTTTCTACAAAGAAAAAGTGTCAATCATGACTGAATAACAATAATTAAATAGGCTAAATAGTGGCTTAAATCAAATTTTCCTATGGTGCCAAGGATTGTAAGCAGTATGTTCATACAATGATTAAAAAGTTGTTATTAAGCCTTCGAAAATATTAATGTTTACTTAAATATTAATTATCATGACCTTCGTGTGCCTCATCGTCGCTATCGCTCTTTTCCTTGTCATGATCTTCATGATCTTTATGATCCTCATGATCTTTATGGTCTTTGTCAGCTACACGAACATTATCTGCACCATGATTTGTTCCACAATGACTACCGTAAGCATTTGATATTGAAGCCAAAATAAAAATTAAGAGTGTTATTGTTAATGTTTTCATATCGTACTACCTTTACGTTTATTAAAGTTATACTTTTTAGCTATTTCATTCTTTCTTCTAAAATCACTTAAGTCAAGTCAGCGTCAGAAGACTATTACTTCAAAGATAGATTGATCTTTATTCTTTTTTTATTGATTTATCGTTTGATTTGTTTGTATATAATCTGCTTAGTAAAAAATAATAAATTACTGTCCAAACCACAATAATTGATATTCCTAATCCATGATCTTCCATAACTTATATCCTTATTATTTTTTAAACAGATTACTCTGATTAAAAGATTTTTCAAATTCTAGTTTTTTGTATATGGGCGGGTACTTGTATAACTAGCAATACGTTATAGCCCCGCCCCTTAATTATAT
>DGPR01000049.1:128284-183601 GCA_002390525.1 Cellvibrionales bacterium UBA4435 | reverse complement strand
CCATTGGTAACAGCACAGTTGATGACCGCATTAAATGTTTTATGTTCAACAGATTCTTTGATGATGGGGACAACAAGCGATCTCAAAATAGATGGGATTATTCGTAAAGCGTATCCAGAAGAATTAGAGCTTGATACGACGGTACCTATAGTGCTTGTACAGCATTCTAGAACGACAAGATCTCCTGTTCATAGATGGTTAAGTAAAAAAATAATAGATGTTGTAGTTGACACAAAGATACCAGCCCAATAGATTACATTAGGTGACTAATTTTTGTCATAGTTTTTGATATTGCTGTCATTAAAGTCTTTGCCGGTAAAGGAAAATTTACTCCTCCAGCCCTCAGCGCTTTTTCTGCATGACGCGCCTCGTCGCTAAGCATTGCTTCCACAATTTTACGACTTTTAATATCGCTGGATGGTAATTTTTCGACATGAAGGACCAAATGCTTGCAAACTTGATCTTCAGTTGCCGCAACAAACCCCAGACTTAACTTATCACTAATAAGGCCTGCAAAAGCACCGATACCAAAAGACATGCCATACCATATAGGATTGAATATACTTGGCTTTTGCCCTAATTGAACCACTCGCTCGCGACACCATGCTAGGTGGTCAATTTCTTCTTTGGCTGCATGCTCCATCTCTTGCCTAACAGTATCGAGTTTTGCTGTTAGGGCCTGTCCTTGATAAAGAGCCTGAGCGCATACCTCACCAGTATGGTTTACTCTCATTAGAGATGCAGATTGTTTTTTTTCTGATTTCGTCAATTCTGGCTCGCTTAAATTTTTAGCTGGAGATGGCCTGTTATGCTCAGGATATTCTGAGGTGATTGTTTTAAGCGCTAAATCCACCTGCGCCAAAAATTTATCGATGGATGAATAATTTCTGATACTCATAAATACTGCCAATTTGTTATTATTAAAAAAATTATATCAAAATTAAAACTAATGTAGTTAGATGTTTCAATGATAAATGATAAGTATACAAATCTAAATGATGGAATTTATTGTATTGATGCAAGGTATATTTGTCCGGGTAACGCCTGCTGTTATTTAATAGTAGAAGATAATGAAATAGCTATTATAGAAACTGGCACAGTTTTTACAGTAGAGGGTATCGAAGAAGCTCTTCATCACCTTAGTCTAAATAAAGAAATGGTCCGATATATAATTCCAACTCATGTGCACCTTGATCATGCTGGCGGGGCTGGTGTTTTAATGCAGAAATATACTAATGCACAGCTTGTTATTCACCCCAGAGGGGCCAAACACATGATTAATCCAGATAAGCTGGTTGCTGGGTCGAAAGCTGTATATGGAGAGAAAAAATTTAGGGAATTATATGGTGAAGTCGTTCCAGTTCCGGAGTATCGAATGCTTACGATGCAAGATAGAGATAAGATTTATTTAAAAAAAAGAATTTTAGAGTTTCGTCACACACCGGGACATGCGGAACACCATTTTTGTATTTGGGATCAGGTTAGTCAGGGCTGGTTTTCTGGAGATACATTTGGTATCTCATACGAAAAATTAGGAGGTAAGCAAAATAGATTCATTTTTCCTACAACATCCCCAGTTCAATTTGATCCAGACAAGCTCTTGGGATCTATAGACTTGATCATGAAATATAAGCCAAAACAGATTTTTTTGACTCATTTTAGTGTTATAAAAGAGCCCGCTAAACAAGCTAAAATTTTGCGTGAACAAATAGAGTCTTATAGAAAAATTGCCATCGAGCTTAGATTTTCATCGAATAGAGAAAAAAAGATTTTCAATGCAATAAAAGTGATGACTATTAGCAATATAGTATCGAAATTACCATGTTGTGACATCAAGAAGGTGGAAAATCTATTAGAGCTAGACTTTAAACTAAATGCTCAAGGAATAGATATATGGATATCTAAGCAGAATGAGAAAAATAAAAAAATTTCAACTGGAAAATAGCTTTAATATATGAGCTCACCGCTCTCTTTCTATTGCACGATATCCGATGTCATCACGAAAGAAGGACCCTTCCCAATGAATCTCTCTAGCAATCTTATATGCCTCCTCTCTTGCACAAGATATATTAGCTCCTAGTCCGACAGCACAAAGTACTCTGCCCCCATTAGTCACAACATCCCCATCGACAGTAGATGTCCCTGCATGAAAAACCTTATTATTAGAGGAATGTAGTGGCAAACCAGTTATAACATCACCAGTTTTATATTTGTTAGGGTAGCCTCCAGCAGCAATAACAATTCCCAATGCTGCTCTAGTATCCCATTTTATGATATGGCTGCTTAATTTTTTATCCAATACTGCATTACATAAATCTAGAAGATCGGACTCAAGGCGCATCATTATCGGTTGTGTTTCTGGATCACCAAAACGACAGTTGTACTCAATAACCTTCGGTGATCCGTCAGACATGATCATCAAACCAGCATAAAGGAAACCTGTATAGGTGTTACCTTCTTGAGCCATACCTATGACGGTTGGCTCAATCACTTCACTCATAATACGATCATATACTTCGTTTGTAACGACTGGCGCTGGAGAATATGCCCCCATGCCACCTGTATTTGGACCTTTATCACCATTATCACGTGCCTTGTGATCTTGAGTGGTTGCCATAGGGAGTATATTTTCCCCATCAACAACCACTATAAAGCTAGCTTCTTCTCCATTTAGAAACTCCTCTATGACTATTTGATGACCAGCTTCTCCGAAAGCGTTCTCTCTTAACATTTCTGTAGCAGCCTGTTTTGCCTCACTGATTGTTTGTGCAACAACCACACCTTTACCCGCTGCTAATCCGTCAGCTTTAACTACTATTGGGGCGTCCTTTGTATTTAGATAGGCAATAGCCAGCTCTAACGATGTAAATTTCCTATACTCAGCAGAGGGAATATTGTGCCTAGAAAGAAAATCTTTTGTGAAAGATTTGGAACCTTCAAGTTGCGCAGCTTTTTTTGATGGCCCAAAAATTCTTAAATTACGTTCTGTAAAAAAATCGACAATACCTTTGACAAGTGGTTGTTCTGGTCCGACTATGGTCAATGAGATTTTATTGCTCTCAGCAAAGTTTGCGAGTGCTACAAAATTATTTGGGTCTATAGCTAAATTCTCTAATTTTTCTTCTAATTCTATACCAGCATTACCAGGAGCTACAAAAACTTTATCTACCGTTGAATTTTGTGCGATCTTCCATGCCATAGCATGTTCTCGCCCACCAGAACCAATTAGTAAGATGTCCATGGATATAGATCCCCCAGAGGTAGATTTTAGTGCCTAAAATGCCTGATTCCAGTAAAGACCATTGCTATATTATGCTCATTAGCAGCAGCAATTACCTCCTCATCACGAACAGATCCACCCGGTTGAATTACACAGCTTATGCCTATTTTTCCAGCATTATCGATGCCGTCTCTAAAAGGGAAGAAAGCATCTGAAGCCATAATAGAGCCTTTAACTTTTAGACCTGCATGATCAGCTTTTATTCCAGCTATTCTAGCTGAATTTATTCGACTCATTTGCCCAGCCCCTATACCAATAGTTCTATTATTTTTTGTATAGACTATTGCATTGGACTTTACCATTTTGGCAATCTTCCAAGCAAAGATCATCTCTTCGAATTCTTCATCAGTAGGAATTTTTTTTGTCACTATTTTTAAATCGTCACGAGTGACCATCATGTTGTCTTTATTTTGAATCAAAAGACCACTATTGACTCTTTTGAAATCAAACCCTTGAGATTGTCCTCGATCTATTTCCCCACACACCAAAAGTCGAACATTTTTTTTACTAGCAATAATATGCTTTGCCTTATCAGTAACATTTGGAGCAATAATAACTTCGACAAATTGACGTGCACATATATTCATTGCAGTCTTTTCATCTAGTTCGCGATTAAGCGCTATAATACCTCCGAAGGCGGACTCAGGATCGGTGCTGAATGCTAAATCATAGGCAGCATTCGCATCGTTTGCGATGGCTGCACCACATGGATTAGCATGTTTGACAATTACACAGGCTGGTTTATTGAATTGTTTAACACATTCCAGAGCAGCATCGGTATCTGCTATATTATTATATGAAAGTTCTTTGCCTTGAAGTTGGATTGCACTAGCAACGCTGGATTGATTGGTATTTTTTTCTTTATAAAATGCTGCATTTTGATGAGGATTTTCACCGTAACGCATCTCTTGAGCTTTGATCAACTGGATGTTGTAGGTATTTGGAAACAAAGATTTTTTATTGTCACTGTTCCGAGAACCAAAATAGTTAGCTATCATACCATCATAAGCGGCAGTGTGTTCAAACGCTTTAAGCATCATGCTATAGCGAGTTTCATAGGTGGTGCAACCATCTTTCTTATTTAGTTCCTCAAGCACTACACCATAATCACTATTGTTGACGATTACAGTGACATCATTATAGTTTTTAGCTGCTGACCTAACCATAGTAGGGCCACCGATATCTATATTTTCAATAGCATTACTCAGATCGCAATTTGGATCCGCAACAGTAGTTTCGAAAGGATAAAGATTCACGACAACCATATCTATATTCAATATATTGTGGTCATTCATTACCTTATCATCGGTGCCTCGACGACCAAGTATTCCGCCATGTATTTTTGGATGAAGAGTTTTTACTCGACCATCCATCATTTCTGGGAACCCGGTATAATCTGAGACTTCACGGACATTAATACCATTGTCTTTTATTAATCGGTAGGTACCCCCCGTAGATAAAATCTCAATCCCCTTAGCATCAAGTGATTGTGCAAAATTAACTACTCCAGTTTTATCAGATACACTTATTAAAACACGTGAAATTTTACGAAGATCGGTCATAGTACATCCATTAATGGTTTATGCTAATTTGTGTAATGGCTAGATAAGCCCGTACTCCTTGAGTTTTTTTCGTAACGTTCCGCGATTTATCCCTAACATTTCAGCTGCCTTACTTTGGTTTTGATTAGTAAATGCAAGTGTTGTTTTCAGAAGCGACGCTTCTACCTCCTTAAAAACAAGACTATAGAGATTGTGTGTGGATTGATCGCCAAGATCATGAAAATATTCATTCAGAGCATGTACTAAACAACTACGAATAGATCCATATTTATTAATATGCGGTATTGCCGAATCGTTTTCTAATTTTGACTTAAGTATATCACTATCGGTCATGCTGCTCTGTTCCAGATATTATTTGTTGACCCAAAAAAATCGTGCAAACTTTGTAATTGTTGCTCAGGCTTTTCTAATTTAAAGAAATGACTTCGAAATTCTTTACAGTCTGCCAAGACATTAATGTACCAACCAGCATGTTTCCTGGCAATCCTTGTTCCTAACTGCTCACCATAATGCTTATGGATAGCTTTGATATGATCAGTAACTGTGTTCGCTATTTGAATTTTCGAAGGGCTCTTTGAGGCAAATCCTTTTTCAAGATAATGATTTATTTGTTCAAATATCCATGGATTTCCTTGAGCAGCTCTTCCAATCATAACTGCTGCTGCACCCGTATAGTTTAATACATGTTTAGCATCTTGGGGAGATGATATATCACCATTTGCAAAAACAGGGATTGAGCAGCTTTCTACTACAGATGCAATAGTGTCATATTCGGCATTACCTAAAAATCTGCATTCACGTGTACGACCATGGATAGCTAAAGCTTTTATACCAGCATCTTCGGCAATTCGTGCAATACTTATAGCATTACGGTTTTCTGTACTCCACCCGGTGCGAATTTTTAAAGTAACTGGAATATCTACAGCTGAGGTTATAGATTTTAATATTCGTTCAACAAGTTTTTCGTCTTGAAGAAGAGCTGATCCGGCAGCCCTTTTAAGAACTTTTTTTGCCGGACAGCCCATATTTATATCAATAATTTCGGCACCTAGCATAACATTTTGTCGAGCTGCTTCAGCCATTATTTCTGGAACACTTCCAGCAAGCTGAATAGACCTTGGTGAGACCTCTTTGTTTGTAGCTAATCGGTGTTTACTTTTTACGCTATCCCAAAGTGAGATATCTGAAGTCAACATCTCTGAGGTAGTGAGACTCGCACCCATTTTTTTGCATAAGGTTCGAAATGGTAAATCTGTTATACCTGCCATTGGAGCAAGTAAGACCTTACCTTGGATTATATGTCGCCCAATTTTTATCAAACTTTGAAGCCTATATCAATACGCATTATCAATTTAATATTTATTTTTAGAACACAAAATTAATTTCAATTCAAAGCTTATTCTATAAATTGACTTAAGCCAAGACATCGAATGTTCAAATTTTATATTTCTATGAATTTTCATGGGAATTCGAATAGGATTTTTTAGATACCTAATTTCTTTTCTAGGTAGTGAATATTTACGCCTCCCCTGGAGAATTCCTTATCAGAAACAAGGTCTTTTTGAAGGTTAATATTTGTTTTTATACCCTCGATATGCAGCTCATCAAGTGCATTTGCCATTCTAGCAAGAGCACCACTTCTATCCTTACCGCGAGTTATAATTTTACCTATCAAGGAATCGTAGTATGGCGGAACTGTATATCCAGTGTAAATATGCGAGTCAACTCTGACTCCGTTACCCCCAGGAGCGTGATAGGCGGTTATTTTTCCTGGACTAGGCATAAATGTAGATGAGTCTTCAGCATTTATTCGGCATTCAAATGCATGCCCCCTAATAACTATATCTTCTTGTCTCATACTCAGTTTTTCCCCACCTGCAATCAACAGTTGCTCTTTCACTATGTCTATACCAGTGATCATTTCTGTTACAGGATGCTCGACTTGAATTCGAGTATTCATTTCAATAAAAAAGAATTCACCTTTTTCATAAAGAAATTCGAATGTACCTGCTCCACGATAGTCAATTTTTATACAGGCTTCAACACAAGCTTTTAAAACTGCATCACGGGCTGCCTTGGGGATATTAGGTGCAGGCGCTTCTTCTATTACCTTTTGATGACGACGTTGTAGGGAGCAGTCTCGATCACCAAGATGAAGTGCATTACCCTGTCCGTCTGCGATTACCTGCACTTCGACATGACGTGGGTCCTCTAGAAATTTTTCCATATAGACCGTATCGTCACCAAAAGCAGCTTTAGCTTCGGCTTTAGTTAATTGAATTGCATCAGATAGTTCCCCCTCACTGCGTACAACCCGCATACCTCTTCCACCCCCACCTGCAGCCGCTTTTATGATTACGGGATACCCAACTTTAGCACCAATCTTTTTACTGCGATTACTATTACTATTAAGCGGTCCATTTGAGCCTGGAACGGTCGGCACACCAGCCTTTATCATACTTGCTATAGCTGCAACTTTATCTCCCATAGTTCTTATTACAGAAGCTGACGGACCAATAAATATAAAACCACTTTTCTCAACTTTTTCAGCAAAATCTGCATTTTCAGCGAGAAATCCATAACCGGGATGTACTGCCTGAGAGTTAGAAATCTCCATAGCGCTAATAATTGCTGGCACATTAAGATAACTCTGAGTAGAGGAGTTGGGCCCTATACAAATTGATTCGTCTGCAAGTAATACATGCTTAAGATTTGCATCAACTTTAGAATGAACTGCAACAGTTTTTATGCCAAGTTCTTTACAGGATCTAAGAATCCTTAGGGCAATTTCACCACGATTAGCAATAAGGACTTTTTCCAGCATAGCTATAGTTCCTATTCTTTATAGTTTAAATGATAGTAATCATTGGCTGATCAAATTCAACTGGTTCACCGTCTTTAGCCAAAATTTCCCCAATAACTCCGGCTTTGTCAGCTTTGATCTGATTCATCATTTTCATAGCCTCTATAATACAGAGTATGTCGCCATTGCTAACTTGCTGGCCTTCCTCGACAAAAACTTTTTCTCCAGGTGCGGAGGACCTATAAAATGTTCCGACCATAGGCGATTTGATAATATGCCCCTCAATTGAAGTGTTTGTTGCACTGGAGACTTTCTCATTAACTTTTAACGCTGGCGGCGTATCCAATGTTTGTGTAGTAGCAGGAAACGGACTGGTAGCTTGTGAAATAGTTACCTGACCGCCGCGACTGATTCGAATAGATTCTTCGGACTCTTTAATTTCTAACTCATTGATATCTGAATCTTCAATTAATTCGATTAATTTTTTTATTTTTCGAATATCCATCTGTATTTACTCCAAATGGTAGATTATTATTTATGACTCTAGCTGAACCAGGGCCGCATTTAATGCTAATTCATAGCTAAGGCTTCCAAAGCCACAAATAACTCCTGCTGCTATATCAGAAAAATAAGACGATTGTCTAAATTCTTCTCGACCATGTATGTTCGATAAGTGAACCTCAATGAAAGGAATACTTGTTCCAAGCAACGCATCACGGAGAGCAATACTGGTATGTGTAAATGCAGCAGGATTTATAATGATAAATTCTACGCCTTCTTTCTTTGCAACATGAATTCTATCTATAAGCGTGTGCTCTGAGTTACTTTGTAATGCTATAAGTTGATGTTTTTTTTCTATGCAAGCATTCATCAGTCCTTGGTTTATTTCTTCTAGATCTTTCTTGCCATATAGATCCGGCTCTCTGCTTCCTAATAAATTTAAGTTAGGGCCGTGAAGTACTAATATAGTAGCCATGTTTTACCTGCAAACTTTGTTATATGGGTATTTCAGTAAGTCGGAAATTTTCAACTTACTAAGAGTCTGCATTAAAATATACAAACTGTCCAATATTTTGAATTTTTGATACTAATAGCAACAAATTTAAGTAAAATACGGGGTATATCGATAAATATTTTCCATTATTTTTTTCAAATTTTTGCAATTTCGTGTGTAATTCAAGGAATTTAGATGCAGTTTAATTGTTTTTAATGAAAAATATACAAAATCTACCTTATATTCTTCGAAAAAACATCTATCATGTCGCTAATTTTCAATATTTGTGGAAGTATGATAGGTTCTGCCTCTCCTGAAGGATAAAAAAGATATAGTGGAACACCGCTTCTATTATAATCATTTAATAATTCGGTAATTTCTGGATTATATTTAGTCCAATCTGCTTTAAGGTAAATGATATTTTTTTTATTTAGAATATCGGAAAAATCATTTGTCTTAAGCACCATTTGCTCATTTACCAAACAGGTGATACACCAGTCAGCAGTCAAGTTAATGAAAACTGAATCTTCATTTTCCAGCAACATACTTAATCTTTCTTTTGAATAAGCCTCCCATAAGTCATCTGTATCTCTATTTTTCTCATTCCAGATTGGTAAAAATATTGCCAAGGCAAATAACATTACAGCTAATATCTTAGTCATTTTGTTCTTGTAGATTTTGTGAAGCCAGATGGCAAACAATATGAAAACAATGCCACATAAGATTGCGGCAACTACATCGCTGTTAGTTTGTCTGCCTAAAACCCAGATCAACCAAACAGCGGTTAAGTATAGTGGGAAGGCTAAAAATTGTTTAAAACGGTCCATCCATACCCCCGGCTTTGGTAACCAGTTTGATAGGTTAGGTAAGCAGGTAATAGCTAGTATAGGGAAAGCCATACCTAGACCTAAAAAAATAAATGTACTTATTGCAATCATCGAAGACTGGGTTAAAGCAAAACCAAGTGCTGTCCCCATAAAAGGTGCTGTACAAGGACTTGCAACAACAGTCGCAAGTAACCCGGTCATGAAAGAAGATGATAAATCATTACCTTGAGTCGTTTTTTGACCCCATCCCATAATATTATTACCGAACGTGAACCAACCAGATAGACTTAGCCCTATGAGGACAAACAAATATACTATAAATCCTACGAATATTGGCGATTGAAGCTGAAAACCCCAACCTAGGCTTTCTCCTGTATCTCTTAAGATCATTAAAAGTGATCCAATAAGAACAAAGCTCAATAATATACCAAGAGTGTATGCTAACCCATGAAGATACTTATTATTATGAGTCGCACCTAAAGTAGCAAGATTGAGTATTTTTATAGAAAGAATTGGAAAAACACAAGGCATAAGATTGAGAATTAAGCCACCCAAAAAAGCAAATGAAAGCACTACATACAGAGATAAATTTTTAATCTCCATCGAGTTTGTTTTTTTGTTAAATTTTACATCTTTTTTTATGGATTGATGCTTGTCAAATTTTTCCTCTAGTAATGCTACAGATTCGCTAGAATCAAAAAAAATAGTTTGACGCTGGACTGGGTAACATAGACCAGCATCGGCACAGCCTTGAGATTCAATAATAATTTTTTTAGTAGAAATATTGAGGGGTACAGAAAATTTTGTATATCCGTAATAAACCTCTAAATTTTTCTTATAATACTCGTCGTAGATCAGTCCTCCAGCGGCATAACTGGGTTTATACATTATTAAGTCATCATTATGGTCAAAAAGTTTGAACCGATTTTTGTACAGGTAATAACCAGGCGCTATAAACCAATTAAGGACTAGTTGATCATCTTCAATTATGGGATTAAGTTGAAAGGCTTCATTGACTTTTAAGAATTCAGTTTTTTCAAAGAGTACAGTGTCAATCGAATTATTTTCAACGAGCGAAGCTTTTGCGTTAGATATAAAAAATAGAGCAATGGCCAAAGTAAGCATTTGAAGACTACATAGATATGAAAATTTTTTTAGCGCTTTATTAATCATTGAAGTCGTTAATTGCCTATATTAATTAAAAGCATCATGTTTAAAATACAAATACTGTTCGTGCTAAATTAATCCTAGATTAAAAAACACTAATATTTTAAAACAATAGTTTATAATTAAATACAGGGATATAAAATTTTTATAAGGATTTTAAAATTGACCATACAGCAAATATCAAAATATTTATTAAGCTCAGCAGCACTTTTTCTAACTAACCCTGTTATAACAGCAGAACAAGACGATTCTTTAGCTATAACTGTTATTGACGGATATATAAGAGAAATGCCACCAGGACAGGATATAACAGCTGCTTTTATGACTTTAAAAAACTCAACATTAGGTCTATGTCGACTTACCATGGCATCTTCTGTTATCGCAGAAAAAACAGAAATCCATGGTCATTTCTATAAGGATGGCATGATGTCTATGCGCCCTGTTGACGGAATAGACATACCACCAAAAAAGAGCGTTTCTTTGAAACCTGGTGGTTACCATTTAATGTTGTTTGGTTTAAAAGAAGAATTAAAGAACAATGCCCAACATGAAATTATCCTTAATTTTTTGGGATGCCCAACTCTAACCTTTAACGCGGAAGTAAGAAGCGTGCTTCAGAATACACACCATCATTAGATTTACTAAGAGCAGCTACTGAAAAAAATTTCTTTGATTTGCTGATATTGTTTGGAGTTCAATCTGGGACCTTGCTGGCTTACTACATACGAGGCTGCTAAGGCTGCGAAATTTCCTGCAGTCTTGTAGCTATAACCATGAGTAATAGCATATAAAAAGGAACCTGCAAATATGTCTCCAGCTCCATTTGTATTTATTGCATTAGTTGGACAAACGCTAATATCGAATTGATCTTTACCGTCAAAAACTATTGCGCCCCTATCGCCCATAGTCACCACATAAGTGTTTGCCGATTTCTTCAGTAGTTTCAGGGAGCCATTTAGGTCAGAACAGTTTGTCCAGCTTAAGGCTTCTGCTTCATTGCAAAATAAAAGATCGACCCTTTTACCGATTATCTCTTCAAGACCATTCCTGAAAAACGAAACCATCGCAGGGTCTGATAACGTAACTGCAACTTTCACACCTGCTTTTTCAGCTATTTGACGTGCTTTAATAGCTGCTTTTTGGCAGCTATCTGTTGATACAAGATAACCTTCAATATAAATATATTCAGAATTACTAATTGCTTTTGGGCAAAGATCTTTAGGGGAGAAATTTGCACTTACACCCAAATTTGTACTCATTGACCGCTCAGCATCTGGAGTGATTAAGACCAAACATTTACCAGTAAGACCAATGGTTGAAATATTATTATTAAAGTCAACACCAGATCTCTTTAAATCATTTAAGTAAAAAATGCCATTATCGTCATTCGCCACTCTGCAGGAATAGAAAACTTCTCCACCGAATTCACTAATAGCAATTATAGTATTAGCAGCTGAGCCACCACTAGCACGATATGAGCCTGCTATTTTTTTTTGCAAATAACAAGTGAGCTCATTTTGGCGATCTGTATCAGCTAGGCACATCAATCCCTTATCTATTTTCAAATTATTTAGATCTTTGTCTGATACTTGTATTTCCGTATCAAGAAGTGCTGCGCCGATACCATAAACATTATATTTAGACATATTTTTTGTTAGTTAACTAAATTATTCCATGATTTCTAAACATTATTATTCAAGGCTTGAACATGATTGAATAATAATTAGAATTATGTACGAAAGACGCGATCATTTCACTAAGAGTATTAATTTATAGCTTTTGTTTTTAGCTACGGTTTTTGTATACAGAAATTTACTAGTATATTTTTCAAGTGGTATAAAGCAGTTAACAACAAATAAAGCCATGCCCCCTTTTCTCAAACGGAGGTAACTACTGTGAGCAAATTTTTTAGTTAGCTGCCCATCAGTAACAAAACCTTTATGAAAAGGTGGATTACATATTACCGCATCAAATAATTTTTTTATATTTTGAGCGCAATCGCCTGCTATAACCTCGCCATTAATATTGAGTTTTGAAAAATTCTCTGCACAAGCCAATATTGCAGCAGCATTATTATCGGTTGCAATGATTTTAGCCTTTGTGTGATTGTTAAGCAGAGCAGACAAATATCCGTACCCACAACCAAGGTCTAAAATATTTTGTGGTGGCTCATCAAAGAGAGTTAAAAAATCCGCAATAAAGTTACCTAGAAGTTTGCTGCCATTATCTATTTTCTCCCACCCAAAAATCCCAGGCTTGCTTACTAAATAATGATCAAGATATGGAATACATGCTCTCAGTTTTGTATAGTTTTTATCATGGGCTTCAATTTTTGATGCCCCTTTTTTTTCTTGGATTGATCGGGTAGCAGTACCTAAATAAATGGAACCATTTTTTTTTATTTGAATCAGAGACCCAAAAGATTTGGCTGCTTTTTCAGCATAAGACTTAATGCCATCATTTTTTTTTCCACATAAAATAAGCTTCCCTTTATCACAAAGCAATCGCTCAACATTGTCTATAATATGGTGAGCGACAGCCTTTTCTTTAGAAACTCTATAAAAAATTTGAGAAAAATTTCTATCATCAAAAACTGATAAATCAAAATCATTAAAAAAAACTTCAAGATCACTAGCTTGCAATCTTTCATATATATCAAAACGGTTAGTTAAAATTACTATTTTTTGAGAGATCAATAACTCTATATCGGATTCTTTAATATTTTCATCGATAATATATAACCAAGATTCAGATACATCCTTAGTCTTTTTTTCGATCAGATCTAGATACATATTGCTTATTTTCCATCATAAATAATTTTTAGGTCTAATAAATCAAACTTTAGTTAAGGAGTTCATGCTAACTATAATTCTGTAAAGATTAATTTCGTAAACTGATTATTTTCCAGTCAAGATCAATAGCTTTTTCTTTGAGTCTTGGACAAGGGTCTACAGCCACAGGATTTTCAACTAGCTGAAGAAGGGGAAGATCATTAATGGAGTCACTGTAAAAAGTACTCCCTTTTAAGCTAGCATTTGAGGTTTTTAACCAATTGATTAGCCTTGAAACTTTGCCTTTACCGAAACTTGGTATTCCTGACACCTTACCAGTATATCTGTTATTGTATTCCTCAAGCTCGGTAGCAATAATATTCTTGATACCGAGTTTTTTGCATATAGGCTCCACTACAAAGTAATTTGTAGATGTGATAACCATAAGTACGTCTTTTTTGGATTTATGGCTTTCTATAAGTTTCTCTGCCTTAGGTAACCACATTTGCTGAATGATATTTTCCATGAATTCTTGATGCAAGTCATTGAGCTCAGGTCGAGATAATTTTGTAAATGGTGCCAATGAGAATTCTAGGTAGTTATAAATATCTAGCTTTCCATTTTGATAGTCTCTATAAAATTGGTTGTTTTTCCTTCTAAAATAAATAGGATCGACAATTTTCTTAATCACTAAAAATTCTCCCCAGCTATAGTCACTGTCTCCACCAATGAGAGTATTGTCTAAGTCAAACATGGCCAAAGGCATTTTAAGTATCCAATTTATATATTAATGAAGTGTAGCTTAACGTTAGATTGACTTGTCCTCAATAGGATACTTAATGTAATTTGCATGTTAAAGTAGGTAATTGAATTATCTAGCATATTTATTATTTATGAGGCTAGATGCCTTGATAAATTTTATAACGAGAGATTATATTGTGGTTGATAAAGATGGTTTTAGGTCAAATGTTGGAATCATAATTTCCGACGGTGTAGGCAAGTTACTTTGGACTAAGCGTATTAAACAAAATTCTTGGCAGTTTCCACAAGGTGGTATTGACGAAGGGGAGTCTATCGAGACTGCACTGCACCGTGAGCTGTATGAAGAGGTGGGGCTTGAAGCTAGTGATGTAGATATTTTGGGTTGCACCAAAGGTTGGTTGCACTATCGTTTACCTAAAAATATGCAACGAAAAAACTCAAGCTCGCTATTTGTAGGACAAAAACAAAAATGGTTCTATTTAAAGCTTTTGGTTGATGAAAAGAAAATATCTTTTGATCGTAGTCATCACCCCGAATTTGATGATTGGGCATGGGTCAGTTATTGGTATCCTGCAAATCAGGTAATAGAGTTCAAGAGAAATGTTTACTACAAAGCTTTAAAAGAATTTTCTTCGCTTCAGTCCAGCATTGAACAAAAAGCAGAATTATATTCAAGAGGGTTTAAATAAAATGTCTATGCTTGAGTCATTAAGGAGAATCGTCCAAGAAGCCAATGCAGCTAAAGATTTTAGTGAAGTCCTCACTGTAATAGTTAATCAAGTTAAGAGGTCTATGGATACCTCTGTCTGCTCTATTTATCTTCATGATCTAAAAAATGATAGTTACGTACTGATGGCAACAGACGGACTTAACGAAGAAGCTATAGGTAAAGTTAGTTTATCTTCAGAAGAGGGACTAGTTGGGTTAGTAGCTTCACGTGCTGAGCCGATTAATCTTGAAGAGGCCTCTGCTCACCCCAAGTTTTCATTTCATCCAAATACAAACGAACAGTTGTTCCACTCTTTTTTAGGATCTCCAATCATACATCAAAGAAAGGTTCTTGGTGTTCTGGTTGTGCAAGATGAGACTCCTCGCCGATATGATGAAAGTGAGGAGTCGTTTCTCGTCACAGTTGCTGCTCAATTGTCTGGTGTGATTGCTCACGCAGACGTGGTCGGTGAGCTAAATCTCGCCCTTTATCCACAAGATAAGTCTATTAATGAAAGAATTTATTCTGGTGTGGCCAGTGCACCAGGTATTGCTATTGGCAATGTTTTAGTCATGAACCCCAATACCTCTTTAAAAGCTGTACCCATGAGGAAAGCCAAGTCTATCGATAATGAGCTTACTCAATTTCGGAAAGCTATGAGTTTAGTTAAAAGTGACATGCGTGCTTTGGATAAAAGTATGGTTGGGATCTTAAGTGACCAAGAACGGGCGCTATTCGATGCCTATGTTTGTATGCTAGATGACCAGGCACTGGGTGGCGAAGTCATAGTACTAATTAACGAGCATGGATTAAGCGCCCAAAGTGCTTGGGCTCAAGTAGTTTTAAATCACATCAACATGTTCGAGAGTATGACAGATTCATACTTACGTGAGAGAGCTTCTGATCTTGAGGATTTGGGCCGTCGAGTTCTTTCTTATCTTCAAACTGCAGAGCCAAGCCGTAAAAAATTTCCAGACAACATTGTTCTAGTAGGCGAAGATCTATCAGCTGCATCTTTCGCAAGTGTGCCGATTGAAAAAATTATTGCTATTACATCTGTTAAGGGTTCCCGAAATTCCCATCTTGCAATACTGGGTCGTGCTATAGGAATACCCACAGTTATGGGCGCAGTTGATTTACCTTGGAGTAATCTAGATGGGAAAGAGGCCATAGTAGATGGACATAGTGGAAACATTATCATCAGCCCTGGGTCTGAATTAAGAAAAACTTATCAAGAACAGGTCTTAGAAGAAAAGCTATTAGCTGAAAATTTTGAAAGACTAACCGATGAACCCTGTGAAACAACTGATGGACATAAAGTTTCTCTTTGGGTGAATACTGGGCTACGAATAGACTCTATGCTTTCACTTGATAGAGGAGCAGAGGGAGTAGGACTCTATCGAAGTGAAATACCATTTTTAATGCTGGATCGTTTTCCGTCTGAGGAAGAGCAACGGAAATTTTATCGAGAACAGCTAAAAACATTTTCCCCCAGACCAGTAACTATGAGAACTTTAGATATTGGTGGAGACAAAAACTTACCTTACTTCCCAATCGAGGAGGACAATCCATTTCTTGGTTGGAGGGGCATCAGGGTATGCCTAGATCACCCAGAGATTTTTTTGATTCAACTTAGAGCAATGCTGAAAGCAAGCGAAGGACTAAATAATCTAAGTTTATTGCTACCTATGATATCGAGTTTAGCTGAGCTGGACGGATCGTTAAAACTGATCGATCAAGTTTATGACGAGCTCACCAGAGAAGAAGGATATAGTTTACAAAAGCCATGGATGGGTGCGATGATAGAAGTTCCAGCTGCTGTTTATCAAATAAAAGAATTTGCTAGAAAAGTTGATTTTCTCTCTGTAGGCACTAACGATTTAACACAGTATCTGTTAGCTGTTGATCGAAATAATCCAAGAGTTGCAAGCCTTTACGATGTCTATCATCCTAGTGTTCTGAGAGCTTTGAGAATAGTTGTGGACGGCGCGAAAGAGGAGCATACCCCTATAAGTGTGTGCGGTGAAATGGCTGGAGACCCGATTGGTGCAGTATTATTAATGGCTATTGGTTTCCCTGTTCTTTCTATGAGCGCCACTAGTTTATTAAGAGTTAAGGCGATATTGCGTCAAATCAGTTTAACTGACGCAAAAGGCCTTTTAAATGACGTTATTTCAATGTCAGATGGGCACTCTGTCAGAAATCACATGGAGAATGCACTGCGAAAAAATTTAATATCAGGCCTTGTTAGCCGTAAAGTCCCACACTAATTTTTTGTTAGTTGCCTAGCTTTTGGGATTTGTTAATGATGGAAGCCTTTATAATTTTAACGATATTCTCATTAGTAGTATTATCATTATAGTAATTTTCAGCTACAGTTGTTCTATGCTAATTTACCCAGAAATTAATCCTGTCATATTCTCTTTCGGGCCGCTAAAAGTACATTGGTACGGTTTAATGTATTTGCTTGGTTTTTTCTTTGCTTGGAGAATAGCACTCGCTCGTTCCAAATCATCAAAATCTCCCGTTTGCCAGAATCAAGTCGAAGACTTAATCATTTACAGTGCTTTTGGTATAATCTTGGGCGGTAGATTTGGTTATGTACTTTTCTATAATTTTGAGGAATGGCTTGCAGATCCACTTTGGTTGTTTCGTATATGGGAAGGGGGAATGTCCTTCCATGGCGGCCTATTGGGGGTTTTATTTGTCATTTGGATCTTTAGTAGAAAAATAAATAAGCCATTTTTAGCTTTAGCTGACTTTGTAGCTCCTCTTGTCCCAATTGGTCTTGGTCTAGGCCGATTAGGTAACTTTATGGGTCAAGAGCTATGGGGTAGACCAACCAGCTCATGGATGGGGATGATTTTTCCAAATGACCCCCAAAAATTGACTAGACATCCATCACAGCTTTATGAGTTTTTTCTAGAAGGACTATTGCTCTATATTATCCTTATTACTATCTCAAGAAAACCACGATCAACTGGTTTTATTGGAGGTTTATTTTTAACACTATATGGTAGCTTTAGGTTTTTTGTTGAATTATACCGAGCACCTGATGTTACTATTGGTTTCGATTTCTTTGGGTGGATGACAAGAGGACAGCTGCTTAGCCTACCAATGATAATTATTGGTATCATAATTATTTTATGGAGTTATTCTATTATGAACCAAGTTAACAAGTCTATTGAGAAAGGAAGCAAAAACTGATATGAAACAATATCTAGATTTAATGCGGCACGTAAAAAATAACGGCATTCGAAAAGAAGATCGAACCGGAACTGGTACAATCAGTGTTTTTGGCTATCAAATGCGCTTCGATCTTAGCGAAGGATTTCCTCTCGTGACCACTAAGAAAGTTCATTTAAAATCGATTATATTCGAGTTGCTTTGGTTTATTCAGGGTGATACTAATATAAAATTTCTAGTAAAAAATGGTGTGAATATTTGGAATGACTGGCCATTTCAGAACTGGTTAAAAGAAACGAAACAAGATAAAGAATATAGCATGTACTCGCAAGCTTGGCGGGATAAAATGAAAGAATTTATAGAGAGAATAAAGGAGGATAAGAAGTTTTCTGATCAATATGGTGATTTAGGACCTGTTTATGGGCAACAGTGGAGAAATTTTCAAGGAATTGATCAACTAAATGGGCTAATCAATGATATTAACAAGTCCCCTGATTCCAGAAGATTG
Organism: Cellvibrionales bacterium UBA4435; assembly: GCA_002390525.1. GTDB lineage: Bacteria > Pseudomonadota > Gammaproteobacteria > Pseudomonadales > Porticoccaceae > Porticoccus. Next base: position 165,032 of record DGPR01000049.1, on the reverse strand, counting down.
ATTGTTTCAGCTTGGAATCCAAGAGATATTCCCGTTATGGAAAAATCTGGATTACCACCTTGCCATACTTTATTTCAATTTTATGTAGCAGAAGGAAAGCTTTCTTGCCAACTATATCAAAGAAGTGCTGATGTTTTTTTAGGCGTACCGTTTAACATAGCATCTTATGCATTGTTAACGATGATGATTGCACAAGCTACAGGTTTAAAGTTAGGGGATTTTGTGCATACTTTTGGAGATGCCCACCTATATGTGAACCATTTAGAACAGGTAGAAGAACAGCTTAGTCGAAGACCCCATGCTTTACCTAATATGCAAATTAACCCGTTAGTCACCAATATTTTTGATTTCCAGTATATAGATTTTCAGCTCAATAATTATGACCCACAGCCGGCGATATCAGCAAGAGTAGCAGTATAATGATAAAAATTAACCTCTCAATTATTGTCGCTATGGCAAAAAATAGAGTGATAGGAATTAATAACCAGCTTCCTTGGCGGCTAACAGAAGATTTAAAATATTTTAAAGCCGTTACTATGAATAAACCAATTGTAATGGGAAGAAAAACTTTCGAGTCTATTGGCAAACCATTACCAGGAAGACTGAATATCGTTATTACGCGCAATACTAATTGGTGCTTTAATGAAGTTAAGGTTGCTTCATCGCTAGATCAAGCAAAGGATCTAGCGATATCGACTCGAGGTTTTAAACCCGAAATAATGATTATAGGTGGATCTGAAATATACAATAGTACAATAGAGTACGCAGATCGTTTGTATATCACCAGAATAGAAGACTCTTTTGAGGGGGACACTTTCTTCCCTATGTTTGATGAAAAAAACTGGAAAGAAGTTGGGCGCAAAAATTCTCAAGAAAAAACAGATATACCTTATTTCTTTCAGGTACTAGAGAGAATATAACGGCCATGCTTAAGTGAGTTTAGTTTAAGGTTCTTTTGACTTGATTGTCTACAATATAAGGGACTTAATACTAAAAGTATCTTGTGAATCTAATAATAGTAATGTAAGTGCGATCTGAGAGATTAGTAGTTTCAGATCTTTTTACAGAAAATCTTAGAATTTCTTTGAAAATTATACAGGGACTGACGCTCTGCAGGAAGCTCTTCTATTGAAGATTCCTTAAAACCATGCTCTAAAAACCAGTGGCTAGCTTGAATAGTCAGGGCAAATAGTTTGCTAATTTTCATTTCAGAAGCTTTTTTTTCAATAATTTCAAGGAGTTGTCCTGCATGACCTTGATTCATCAGCTCTGGATGCGTAACTATACATGCTATTTCTGCTGAACATCGATCATCTAGAGGATATAGGGCACAACAACTAATAATAGAACCCTCTGTGTTCTCTAAAACAGTGAACCTTGTAATTTCTAACTCCAGTAGTTCACGAGATCGTTTTACTAGGGCTCCATTTTTTTCTTGAGGCTCAATAAGCTTCAAAAGATCACCAATATCGTCAATAGCAGCTTGACGAATTAATCCAATGCTATTCTTTAAAATCAGCGTACCATTCCCATCTCTTGTGAAAAGCTCTTGTAAGAGAGCTCCATTTACTTTGTAGCTCACAATATGGCTTCGACTTACATTATTCTTACATGCCTCGAAGCAAGATTTAAGAGCTTGCTTTTGCTCACAGTCACTGCCTAGGTTATCGAGGTATTTTTGAGCTTCGCTGATCGATAAAGTTCTGAGTAGCTTTCCATTTTCATCTTGGATACCCTCATTTTGGCTGAATATAATTAATTTTTCCGCTTTTAAATTAATAGCAGCTTGAACAGCGAGATCTCTATAATCTAGACTAAAAACCTCTCCTGAAGGCGAATAACCAATTGGTGATAACAATACAATCGCACTATCCTCAAGTTGTTTATGTATATTCAGCGCGTCTATTCGGCGTATTTCGCCTGTATATTGGAGGTCAATGCCTTCTCTTATACCAGCTGGCTTAGCTGCAATAAAATTTCCGCTAACAACTTTTATCTTTGAGTTATACATTGGAGAACTTGCAACTCCACTGGAGAGCATAGCTTCTATATTAATTTTAGTACTACCTACTGCATCTTTTATCAATGACATCGAGGAGCGATCAGTTACAGAAGTGTATATATCTGCAGTTTTATAAATATCTAAAAATTTATTTTGGTTATTTGGTTGATATTTAATCCCATGTACAAGTACAAGTTTGATACCCATACTTTGTAAAAGAGCAATATCAAGAATTATGTTACTAAAATTTTCGTGACACATCGCCTCTCCACTTAAGGCCAGCAAAAAAGTTTTATCTCTGTGGCTATTAATATAGGGAGATGTATTCCTCAAAAACTTTACATATTCAGCTATTTTATTTTTTTTACTTGACGCCATTGTTAGCTCTTAATTTTTTGGTTTTCTATCAAACCACATTATAAGTAACGCTGACTGCAAAACATAGGATCTTGTAAGACTTAATATAAAATAATGAATTCGTTGGATTGTATTGCAACTATATGGGCTTTATAAGCATATTTAGGCTATTAAATAATGCATATATTTTGAAAATATATAAATAATTTTTTTTCATCGGGCTTTGTCTTTATTATGCCTACAGTTGGAGGCTATAATTGTCAATTAAGGTGTATAGTGAGTATATACAATTTTAAAATTTTATTTAGGAGTATGAAATGTCATTTGCCGACAGAGATGGCTGGATTTGGTTTGATGGCGAAATGGTTCCATGGCGTGAAGCGAAAGTACATGTTTTGACTCACACACTCCACTACGGTCTTGGAGTTTTTGAAGGTGTACGAGCATATGACACTGAAAGAGAAGGAGCCGCTATTTTTCGTTTACATGATCATACTGATCGCTTATATCGTTCCGCAAAGATCTTAAATATTGATATACCTTTCAGTAAAAAACAAATTAACGAAGCCCAAAAATTAGTTGTTCGTGAAAATAAACTCAAAGAAGCCTACCTAAGGCCTATGATATTTTTAGGGTCTGAAGGAATGGGACTTCGCGCAGAAGGACTAAAAGTACATGCAATAGTTGCCGCTTGGGACTGGCCATCATATTTGTCACCTGAGGCCTTAAAGAGAGGCATAAAGGTTCGTACATCGTCATATACAAGACATCACCCTAACATTACGATGACTAAAGCAAAGGCTAACGGAAATTATATTAACTCTATGTTAGCTTTAAGAGAGGCTTTAGACTGTGGTTGTGAAGAAGCTTTAATGCTGGATGTTGATGGTTTTATTGCTGAAGGAAGTGGTGAAAACGTTTTCATAGTAAGAGATGGAGTTGTTTACACACCAGAACTGAGTGCTTGTCTTGATGGCATTACTCGAAAAACTGTAATAAATTTAGCTGAAAAAGCTGGCTATAAGATTGTTGAAAAGCGCATTACACGTGATGAAGTTTATGTTGCTGACGAGGCATTTTTTACTGGTACAGCAGCCGAAGTACTGCCAATTAGCGAGCTGGATGGTAGAAGTTTGGGTGCTGGCCATCGAGGCCCATTGACCGAACTAATGCAAACACAGTATTTTGACTTAGTGCGAGGTAAGATACCTGAGTATTCAGATTGGCTTGCACCTGTAGCAAAATGAAACTTATAATTTCTTCTAGAGCCAATAATAGTTTATAAAAATATGGCATCTGAAAAGAAAGTGGTAGCAAAAAAAATACTCGTCATAGGCCCCTCATGGGTGGGTGATATGGTGATGGCTCAATCATTATTCATATTGCTTAAACAACAAAGTGTTAACGTATCAATAGATGTTTTGGCTCCCAGTTGGAGTCAACCAATACTAAATCGTATGCCTGAGGTATCCCAAGCGATTGATATGCCTATTGGCCATGGAATTTTTAACTGGAAGCTTAGACGGGAAATTGGAATTAAGCTCCGGGCAGAAAAATATACACAAGCAATAATTTTACCCAATTCTTTTAAATCAGCACTTATTCCATGGTTTGCAAAAATTCAACATAGAACAGGCTGGAGGGGAGAAATGCGCTATGGATTAATAAATGATATTCGTGGCTTGAAAAAAAAATCCTACCCATTAATGGTTCAACGTTTCGCTGCACTCGCTTTAACCAAAGATACAATTTTACCCAAATCTATAGCACCTCCGGCGTTAAAATTTTATAAAGATAAAGCGGTAAACCTCATCAATAAATTAGGATTAAATTGCGATCGTAAGATTTTAGTTTTATGTGCAGGGGCAGAATTTGGCCCCTCTAAACAATGGCCAGCAAAACATTATGCTGAAGTTGCATCAAATAGGATATCTGAGGGATGGCAAGTTTGGCTATTAGGCTCTGGTAAAGACAAACAAGTCGGCCAAGAAATTATCAACTATTTATCTCAAAGTGACCGAGACCATTGTAATAACCTTGCTGGTTTAACTCTGCTAGATGAAGCAATCGACTTACTGTCAGTTGCCAATATTGTAGTTACTAACGATTCTGGATTGATGCATATATCGGCAGCTGTAGATACACCACTAATTGTTTTATATGGATCAACTTCACCGCATTTCACTCCTCCACTCAATAAGAAGGCTGTTGCATTATCTATTCCTGTAGAATGTGGACCCTGTTTTAAAAGAATATGTCCCATTAATAGTATGAAATGCTTAGATGACCTAACTCCAGCTAAAGTGATTTCTGAGCTATTAAGACTGGCGGGTGATTAATGAAAAGAGTTTTAATAGTAAAAACCTCTTCATTAGGTGATATTGTTCATACCCTCCCCGCTTTGTATGACGCTAGTCTTGCTATTCCAGATATTAAGTTTGATTGGGTCGTTGAAGAAAGTTTTTCTTATATACCCCACTTGAACGATCAGGTGGATCAAATCATTTCTGTTTCCATGAGAAGGTGGCGTAAGAACATTTTTAAATTTTGGAACTCAAGTGAGCATTTAGAGCTAAAGAGAAAACTCAGCTTATATCCCTACGATGCTATAATCGACGCTCAAGGCCTATTCAAAAGTGCTTGGCTTGCTAGGCAGGCAGATGGAGATAGATATGGTTTCGATAAGACTTCCGCAAGAGAATCAATAGCATCATTTTTTTATGACCATCGATTCAGTATTCCCAAGGATATTCATGCAGTTGAACGAACTCGTATTCTATTCTCAAAGTCATTAGGTTATAAGCTAAATTCAAGTATAGGAAATTACAATCTTTTTTCTAACCCAGGAAATAATCAGTATGTTATTTTAATGCATGGCACAACTTGGCCTTCCAAACATTGGCCAGAAGAATCTTGGATAGCATTGAGTCGTTTGGTCGCAACAGCCGGGTATAAGGTTTTTTTACCATGGGGAAATAATCAAGAAAAGTCACGTGCAGAAAGAATCGCCGAAATTTCCGGGGCTGCAGTTCTGCCTAAAATGTCACTGACAGAAATAGTTTCTTTGCTGAAAAAGGCTTCTGGATGCATTTCTGTTGATACTGGTCTAGGACACCTTTCTTCTGCTCTAGGTATCCCTACGTTAGGTATTTTTGGCCCAACAAACCCTATTTTAACTGGCTTGTATGGTCCAGACCAAAAAAGTCTTCTATCTAATTTTCCTTGTTTATGTATGTCCAAAAAGTGTCCATTTTCATTAAAAGTAGATGGGTCATGCCGAGGTTTTCAGGGGCTTACAGCAAACATAGTTTTTGAAAATTTTATAAAGTTAATAAAAAAGAATATTGTTATCGATGATCTTGAAGTCACTATAAAAGAGGAGACAGACAAATAAATGAAGCTAGCATTTTGTTTGTATAAATATTTCCCATTTGGAGGCATGCAAAGAAATTTTCTGAAAATTGCTGAAGAGTGCTCAAAGCGCGGATACAGAGTCACTGTATATACATTAGAATGGCTAGGTGAAAAACCTGAATTTTTAAAAATCGTGATTATTAAAACAGATGCCATTAGAAATATAAAAAAATACCAATTCTTTTCTAGATGGCTTAATGAAAACTTGAAACATGAATCCATAGACTTGGTAATAGGCTTCAACAAAATGCCTGGCCTTGATATTTATTATTGTGGTGATCCTTGCTATGAGTATAAATCGCGTAAATTAAGACCATGGTGGTACCGATACACATTCCGATATAAGCATTTTGCTAGCTTTGAAAAGGCTGTTTTTGAAAAAAAAGCAGGTGTAAATATTTTAATGTTTTCACCTATACAAAAAAAACTATTTCAGAATTTTTACGATACAGACTCATCCTTCATAGATATGCTGCCCCCCGGTATTAGCCGTGATCGTCGCGCTCCAGACAATGCATCCGATATTCGCAAATCGTTTAGGGAAGAATTTAATTTAGAGAATGATGAGATTCTGCTTTTGCAGATAGGCTCTGGTTTTCGTACCAAAGGTTTAGATAGAAGTTTGCGAGCTATAGCGTCTTTACCGATCAAGTTAAAAAGTAAGATAAAGTTTTTTGTTATTGGCGAAGATGATCCCAGCGAGTATATCTCTCAAGCACAAAAGCTGAATATAGCTGATATTGTAACTTTCTTTTCTGGACGAGGTGACATCCCAAAATTTTTGCAGGGTTCAGACGTTTTATTACACCCCTCCTATGCTGAGAATACTGGAGGGGTGATACTCGAAGCTTTAGTTGCTGGTCTTCCCTCAATAGTTACAGACGTTTGTGGATATGCACATTATGTAAAGGAAGCGCAAGCGGGAATATTGTTAGACTCACCTTACTCACAAAACAGGTTCAACAGGAATTTGGAGGAAATTTTACTAGCAGATAAGTTAATATTACGAAATAACGGAATAAACTTCTCTAATAGCGCAGACATTTATGATATGCCTCTAAAGGCAGCAGAGGTAATTGATCGAGTAATTAAAAAAAAATGGACAAAAAAAAATTGGATGGATAAAGTCGAATGAAATTATTTTTGACCGAACCTTTTGCAACAAAATGGCAAAATTTAGACCCTTTCAAAGAAGTATTTTCCTTAACTGGCAAAATTTATCGAGATATGGGAGATCGCTGCACAAAGCGAATAGAGCTTGATGGTTCAGTTTATTTCATAAAAATACATACAGGAGTTGGCTGGAAAGAGATTTTAAAAAATCTTTTATGTTTAAAAAAACCTATATTAGGAGCTATAAACGAGTATGAGGCTATCATCCGATTAAGCGAATTAGGCATAAATACCATGGTTGTTAGAGCCTACGGCTCAAATGGTTGGAATCCAGCTACTAGGATATCGTTTATAATTACTGAAGCACTTGAACCAACAGCACCTTTAGATGAAGTATATAATCCTGGTACGCTTAAAGATTTAGACATAAATCAGAGACGTAAATTAGTGAAGAGGCTTGCCAAAATTACTAGGATAATGCATGAAAATGGAATGAATCATCGAGATTATTATCTTTGTCATTTTTTAATTGAGGCCACTAAAGAAACTAAAAAAAATATTTTTATTGAGCAAGTTATTTCACTTATTGATTTACATCGTATGCAGATAAGAAAGAGGACACCAAAGAGGTGGAAACACAAGGATCTGTCTGCTCTTTATTACTCAGCTATTAATTCAGGATTCAATCAAAGGGATGCTTTTTGTTTTATGCGAGAGTACAAACAAGGATTTTTGAAACAGATAATAAATGATGACCCTAGTTTTTGGGAATCTGTTAAACTTGAAGCAAAAAATCTTCATGATAAAGGTATTCGAAAAGGCTACCATACTTGAATGACCGCATTAAGTTTTACCAATATAGACTTGTAGTGTCTCTTTTAGAGGAACAGATAAACAATGCCTGAGCTACTATCCCTTCACCAACTAAAAGCAATGGAAGACCCATTAAAGACTCCCTTTGAACTAGATGTTCCAGGTAGAGAGCGTCTTATTTGTGAGGAAGTATTTCGTCATCTTCCAGGTAAGCGTATAGCTTTTCGTTCAATATGGGGTGGTGCGGAAGTTCTTGTTAAACTTTTTTTTAGAAAGAAAGATCTTGAGATTGAGCAGGCAGGATTAGATGCAATACATGATTCAGGTGTACCTTGCCCTAAAAAAATTTGGGGCTTAATTGATAAAGAAGGTGGCTACTTTATTGCTTCTGAGTTCCTGCAAGATGCACAAACATTATCAAGTTGTTACCAAAAGTTTACTAAGAAAAAATTGACTCCATTATTACATGATGCTGTGAAATTCATTGGCTTTCTTCATGTTAATGGATGGATGCAGAAAGATATCCACTTAGATAATTTTATACTTAGCCAAGATAAAATTTATATGATCGATGGAGGTGGTATCAGAAATTTAAAGAATCCAGTAGAAAACTTAGCTTTATTTTTTGCACAAATGATTCCTGATTATGACAGTATAGCACCCTCTATCGTTCCATCTTACGGGGAAAATTTACCTTCAATCGATGATTTTTCAAACACAATAAGAATTATGAGAGAGCTTCGTATTAAGCGTTTTTTATCAAAGAGCATGAGATCTTGCACTAGATTTCAAGTACTAAAAACAAAAGATTTTTTTATCGCTATAACCAGAAAATTTTTGACCAAAAAATTGAGTCAATTAATAAATGAACCAGAGGCTATTATCGGCCAAGCTAAATTTTTAAAGCGCGGGAATAGCGCTACAGTTGTTAAAGTTAATAATAAGGATTCTGATTGGGCGATTAAACGCTATAATATAAAAGATTTTAGACATAGGTTTAGCCGATGTTGGCGACCGAGCAGAGCCTGTGTGTCATGGCAAGGTGCTCACCGACTTGCATTGCTTGGAATTGCAACACCACAACCCATAGCTATGAGAGAAAATAGAAATGGTAGATTTCGTAAAGAAGCATATCTAGTCACTGAGTTTATAGAAGGAAAAAATCTTCAAAGCTGGTTGCTGTCTTTAAGTAAAGATCAAGTCCCTGCTTGGCTAGGTAAAGAAGTGTTACGTCTGTTTGATACTCTTTGGCATGGTAAAGTAAGTCATGGAGATATGAAGGCATCAAACTTTATTGTATCCGAGAAGATTCTTTATTTGATTGATCTAGATACACTGCAATGGCATAGCTCTAAAGAATCTATGAATCAAGCCTTTACAAGGGATATAGAGAGATTTATGGAAAATTGGCAAGGCAATACTTGGATATACTTCAAAGATATTTTAAGTCCATTTGCAGAGCAACTTAATATCACTTTAAAAAATAAAAAGGTCTAATTTTGTCTACTATTATTCTTGGTATTTCGGGTGCACTCAATCATGACGCTTCAGCAGCTTTATATGTTGATGATAAGTTAATCGCAGCTGCTGAAGAGGAACGCTTTATTCGCTGTAAGCATGCTAAGGGAAAAATGCCATTTCACGCAGCGAAATTTTGTCTCAAATTTGCGAACATTAATCCAGAATTAGTTGATGTAGTTGCTGTTCCTTTTTCACCTATTTCATTTTTTTCTAAAGCACGATGGCATTATGTAAAGAGATATTGGTATGCGCCCGATCGAGCTTTAGATGTTTTGCTGAATGGTAACAGGCGTTATCGGCGTTATAGGGACCGTGTTTTCAGCTTACTTAAAAATTTAGGAATTGATCCAAAAAAAATTGAATTTGAACCCGTTGAGCACCATTTAGCTCATGCTTCTAGCGCATATCATTTGAGTGGATTCAAAGAAAAAACAGCGATCATGGGAGTGGATGGTAAGGGTGAATATGCAACCACTTTTTTTGGTTATGGTGAAAACGGTAAAATCCATAAGATAAAAGAATTTTATGATCCTGATTCACTGGGCGGTCTCTATGGAGCTATTACTGAATATTTAGGTTTTGAGATGTTAGATGGCGAATATAAAGTGATGGGAATGGCTCCATATGGCGACCCGTCGAAGCATGACTTTTCGCGTCTGGTTAAATTTGATGGAAAAAATTTTGAAATAAATACAAAGTTTGTTAATACTGTTGGATTAAGACGCTACAAAGAAAACGGCGTAGGTTTTTACTTTAGCCAGAAACTTATTGATTGGCTTGGACCTAAAAGAGAGGGTGATATCGCAGATGAGCCATATATTGATTATGCTGCGGCTATACAGACATTATTCGAAAAGATAGTTCTCCAATTAATGGATCACTATCTTGGTGATATTATTCAAGAAACGGGGAAGCTAGTTTTTGCGGGCGGAGGCGCACTTAATGTCAAGCTAAATCAAAAAATAATAGCAAAAGAATATATAAAAGAGTTATTCGTACAGCCAGCTTCTGGAGATGCAGGAACGGCAATTGGTGCAGCTTCCTTTTCACTAGTAAAGAGAGGTATTCAGCCTGAGAAAATGGAACATGTATATCTAGGGCCAAGCTTTTCAAATTCTGATTGTATTGCGGCTTGTGAGGGCCACTCAGAAAAACCTTTTTATAGTATCATTACTTCAGTCCCTGAAAAAATAGCTAAAATTTTAGTTGATGGAAATCCTGTTGCTTGGTTTCAGGGAAGAATGGAGTTTGGACCAAGAGCACTTGGGGGAAGATCTATATTAGGTTGTCCAAGTTCACCAGGTGTTGCTGGTCGGATTAATGAGCAAATCAAATTCAGAGAACGCTGGAGACCCTTTTGTCCCAGCATGTTGGATAGGGTTGCGCCTAAGATGTTTGCAACCTCACACCCAGCCCCATTTATGACCTTCACTTTTAAAGTAGAAGATGATTGGAAATCAAGGGTTCCCGAGGTGGTCCACGAGGATGGAACTGCTAGAGCGCAAGCTTTAAAAAAGGATTCCCATCCCCGTTATTACGCACTTATGGAAGAGATGGAAAAGCTCACAGGTAATGGAGTAGTTTTGAATACTTCTCTTAATAGAAGAGGAGAGCCTATGGTCTGCTCTCCTAAAGATGCATTAGATATGTTTTTTGGCTCAGATTTACAATATTTAATAATGGAAGATGTTTTGGTAGCAAAAGATGCATCAAAACTAAAGTTGTAATCATGAAAAATGAATCAAAGTTATATGCATAAACAACCTGTTGCTGTATGAAATCATTGATAATATTGATCGAATAAATGAAAAGTGGTTAGCCCATGATGCTGTCAGATAACAAACGATTGATGTTTAGTATTATTATTCCTGCATATAATTATGCTGATGTTTTAGATAGGTCAATAAGATCAGTGCTAAACCAGACTGGCGATGACTTTGAGATTCTTGTTATCGATGACGGCTCAACTGATAATACACCTAAAATTATGAGGGGCTACCAAAAGGAATTTCCTGAAAAAATTAAATATTTTATACAAGAAAATCAAGGACCAGCAGCTGCAAGAAATAAAGGGGTCGAGTTATCTTTTGGAAACTACCTTTTTTTTCTGGATGCTGATGATGAAATGGCCCCAGACCTTCTAAGTCAGTTGCGAAAAAAAATATCAGGCAAACCTTCAGTAGACGTAATTTTCGGTGATCATATTTCTATAGATCATAATGGTAATTCGACATATAGCACTACTGAGATCTTGCCTAAAACACGGGAAGAGTGTTTTAAGGCATACATCTTCAAAAAATTACACTTGTCTCACTGTGCTAAGATTGTTAACCGCAGAGTTTTCGGGAAAATCAGCTATCCTGAGAAATTAAGAATTTCAGAAGATATCCCATTTATGGCTAAACTACTGGCAACATGTGAATGTATACTTGTAGGTATACCCATGGCTATAGTTCATAAGCATCAAAATAGCTTGCGTCATAACACAGACTACGCCAAAGAATTTGGTGAGACCGTTGCGGATTATGTTTTTTCTTCTAAGACTGTTCCTAGCTGGGCTTTAAAATATGAGCAACGCTTTCGTGCTAGGAGATGCTTGTCGATATTCAGAACACTATGTCTTGCTGGTCAGAAGAAAGAGTCTCTACATTTTTATAAAAAAGCTCTAGTTTTATCTCCGTTTTTGATATTTCGATTTAGCTATACTAGAAAAGCGATAAAGATTTGGTTAAACGGTTGAAGATGGTAATTCACATTGGTTTGGGCAGCATAGTAAGTTTTATGCACCTATTCCAAATACAAGAGCACTAGTGACTGGAGAATTTGTGAGAGAAGAGCTTAAGTTGCTGAAATATCTAGAACCTTACTCGATGGTAACAAAATTTTAACGACTCTATCACTTTTGTAGATTATGCGATTAATATCAATGTTCGTAATGCTCTTAATTAGCGTAAAAAATTCTAAAATTCAATCAAACAACTAGAAGCTTCTCAGAGGATATTATTTAAATTGCTCTATGGTAATATAGGTGATTAAAACACTTATAGAGGATGTGGCCATGATGCCAGTAGTTCCGAAATTTGATTTGTCTCAGGTGCTCGTTGTGGGAGATATCATGTTAGATAGTTATTGGCATGGATCCTCAAAGAGAATTTCTCCAGAGGCACCAGTTCCTGTTGTAGATATTGCCCAATCAGAGGATAGAATTGGGGGGTCAGGCAATGTAGCATTAAATCTGGCATCCTTAGGTGCTGACGTTACTATAGTTGGTGTTATAGGTGAAGATGAAGATGGTATTACTCTTAAAATTAAATTGGATGCTGCAGGTATAAGCCATGATTTGCAAGTATCTGACTCCAAATCAACAATAAAAAAACTCCGCATCATTAGTCAAAATCAGCAGCTTATAAGACTTGATTTTGAGGAATTATTTACAGATAAAGATGCTTCTATCGTTACAACGAAAGCAGAAAAATTGTTATCTAGCTCAGGAGCTTTAGTCCTTTCTGATTATGGTAAAGGTTCGTTAGAGAAGTCCCGCCGGTTGATAAAATTAGCACGTAATAAAAAAATCCCTATTCTAGTCGACCCTAAGGGAAATAGCTTTGAGGTATACAAGGGAGCTACATTGCTCACTCCAAATTTCTCCGAGTTTCAGGCAGTTGTAGGCCCATGTTCTAGTGAAAAAATATTAGCTGAAAAAGGAGAAAAACTAATATCAAAATTAGAAATTGAGGCTCTGCTCATTACTCGTAGCGAAAAAGGTATGACGCTTCTGAGGAAAGATCTTCCAACAGTTCACCTGCCTGCTCATGCAAGAGAAGTTTTTGATGTAACTGGAGCTGGTGATACAGTAATTGCAGTTTTAGCTGCGGCACTAGCCTCTAGAATAGATATATTGGATGCAGTAACAATGGCCAATGTTGCAGCTGGTATTGTGGTTGGTAAATTGGGTACATCCACCGTTAGTCAACCAGAGTTATATCGCGCTATGGATAAATATCGAGGGGCTGAGTTTGGTATTACTAACGATGAGCAGCTTTTGGCTGGGATAACTGAGGCAAAAGCTAGAGGAGAAAAAATCGTATTTACAAATGGATGTTTTGACATTCTTCATGCTGGTCACGTCGGTTATCTTAAACAAGCTAAAGATAACGGAGATAGATTAATCGTCGCAATTAATGGAGATGTTTCTGTATCAAATTTAAAAGGGCCTGGGCGTCCAATTAACACCGTCGATCAGCGTATGGCTGTTTTGGCCGGGCTAGAGGCAGTAGATTGGGTAATTTCATTTGATGATGATACCCCGAACCGTTTACTGAAGAAAATTAAGCCAGATGTTTTAGTCAAAGGAGGAGACTACAGCCCAAAAGAAGTTGTCGGTTATGAAATTGTTGAATCTTATGGCGGTGAAGTCCACGTTCTAGACTACTTTGATAATTGCTCAACAACTAAGATCGTGAAGAAAATTCAAGAGAAATAACATATTTTTTATTATTCTGAAACTAAGATTTTTTCCGCAAGTAGCGTATTATTAGTTAGATGGATAGGATTTATAGTTCCAATAATTATGCTGCTTACACCTCGATGCTTTAAAATCATATCAAAACTTTTTCGTATGGAGCCTGCTTCAGCAGATAAAACTGCATTACCGCTATCTAAAGCTTTTTTAATAAAAATTCCTTTATTATTTTCAGTACAATAATTAATAATTGGAACATCTTTTTCATACCCTAAATTCCATGTCACCATTACACCGTCAGATTTTTTTGCAGCTAGGAGACCCCCTTTTAATGTTTTGCAGGACATACCAAAAGCCTTAATTTTACCTTCTTTTTTAAGGTCAGAAAGTACTTCTAAGGTCCCAAAATTTGTAACGATATCCTCATCATTTCCGTCCGAGTGAACTAAAATTATGTCAATAGCATCAGTATTTAGTCGCCTTAGGCTGCGCTCAACACTAAAACGAGTATGTCGGGGCGAAAAATTAAACTGTGATCGCCCATTTTTAAATTCTTCACCTACCTTGCTACAAATAATCCATTCGTTCCGTGTATCTTTAAGTAACCCTCCGAGCCGCTCTTCGCTATTACCATAAGATGGTGCTGTATCAATCAAATTGATTCCAAGATCTTTAGCTTTATAAATTAAATCAATCGCTTCTTTGTCATTAGGTATTGTGAATTTTTTTGGGTATTTTACACCTATATTTCTCCCAAGCTTAACGGTTCCCAACCCTAGAGGGCTAACATTAAGTCCTGTTTCACCAAAAGCCCTCTTATGATGCAAAGCTAGTCTCCAAATACTCTTTTCCATGGGGTAATAGATATCTTTGGTTTATCAAGAAAAGATAGCTCAGGTAGTTGTGTTTTTGATTTTCTGATATTGCCCTTGTCTAGCAGAAAGACGATTTCATCCGCTAAGTTAGGACATAACGTCAACTTGGTTGGCCATGCTACGATCACATTTGAATGATTTTTTGTAATGCCAGCAAACGCTTTATCGGGCCTATTAAAATTTCTTTGTTTTGGTTCCGCTCTTTCTATTGGTAATGCTGCCCATTCTGCATCTTTGAGATCTACCCAGGGCATAAGTGCAAAAAGTTCTTTTTTTGCTTTCGTTATAATAGCTTCCGTCGATAAGCCAACACCTTTTTCAGCTATACTTCCGCCTAAATACCATACCTGTTTGTGGTCCTGACAGGGGTGGCTAGATATTGTAAGTCTAGGAGTTGTTTCAGCACCCAAACAGTGACCATAAAAGGAATGAGGATACCCATGTTTAACCATTAGCATATGAAGAGGTCTTCTCTGCATCCTTGGGGTACTTTCTCCCATTGCATTTAAAATAGACTCATTTCCTTCGCCTGCAGTCAGTATGAACTGCTCAGCATGGAGTACGTATTTTTTTTCATTTTCATTAAAATTTAGAAAAGCTTTTTTATTAGCATCTTTCTGCCATGAAGTTTTACCCCAATCAACCATGAAGATTCGATTCGAATAATTTTTAGCTAATTTTTCAACAACACTTGGTACATCTAGAACCATATCTAATAATTTATAAACATTACCTCTAAATTGGCGATCTTGAAAGATATTTGGCAAGGCATCCCCGCGAACTTTATTTATACGCCCCCGTATAGCTTTGCTAGCTAAAAAAGTTGTCATTTTTGACAAAATACTTTTACTTGACCACATATAAAAGTGATTACTTAATTTTTTTGCTCCCTTTAGATCTACCTCACCCTCACCATCAATACATTTTTGCCAATAAGATGGCATTTCAGATATAGCCTCTGATGCTCCAGTCAAAGCACCATTGAGGGTATATTTCATCCCACCATGAATCATGCCTTGGCTCGCTACAGTTTGATCACCTCCAAGGGAATTTTTCTCAAATAATATGACATTGAACCCTTGGTTGGCTAATCGATTAAGTAGCCATAATCCAGCTATACCTCCACCAATGATTGCAATATCACATACAATTTTTTTCTGTTCTATGCTGGACATACTAGTTAGAATCCTTTGAAGTAAGTTGCCCTTTATTTTTTTATAAGCAGTCTGGATTTTTGGTTTCTATATTAAAGCTAGTAGTATAGCCTGACTAATTTTATTATGCTTTTAGAGGCAAAAAGAAACCACTGTCTTTCATTTTAGTATATCAATTAATTTTTGAGTGCCGAGATATATGTTACGTTTATTTTACACAGTTTCCTTATATTTTTTAACGCCCTTCTTATTACTGAGGACCTTATTGCGTGCTATAAGGGCAAGTCAGCATGGAAATCGTTGGTATCAAAGATTTGGGTTCATACCGAAAATTCCATCACATCGACAAGTAGTTTGGATCCACTGTGTTTCAGTGGGTGAAACTTTAGCGGCTGTCCCTTTGATAAAGAAAATACAGACAGATTACCCTGATAGAATTCTGGTTGTAACCACTACAACGCTTACTGGCTCGGAAAGAGTAAAATCAATTTTTTCTGATGATGTCTACCATGTTTATGCTCCTTATGACCTCCCATATGCTGTGAGGCGCTTTTTAAAGCAGACTCATCCTAGTTTGGTGATCATTATGGAGACTGAATTATGGCCGAATATGATACATTACTGCAGTCATGCCAACATACCGGTGGTTGTAGCTAATGCAAGAATGTCAAGCAAATCCCTCAAGGGGTATAAGAGATTTTCTAGCTTTACAGTGAGTATGCTGAAAAAAATAAGTTATGTAATTGCACAATACGATAATGACGGAAAGAATTTCTTAGAATTAGGTTTACCTGAATCGAAGCTGATGATAGCTGGCAATATCAAATTTGATAGTAGTCTAGAAAGTGATCTAGTGAATAAGGCATCTAAATTAAAGGCAGAATGGTCAGATGTGGGACAAAGAAAAATATTTCTTGCAGCGAGTACACATTTTGGTGAGGACGAAATCATTTTAGAGGCCTATAAGCAAATAAAAATATCCCATCCAGAGCTTTTATTGATAATAGTTCCGAGACATCCCGAAAGATTTAACAGTGTGGCTAACCTTTTTTCAAGACATAAACTTAGTTTTGTTAGAAGAAGTAATAATCCAAAAATCACGATAAATGATCAAATTCTACTCGGAGATACTATGGGGGAACTCATGTTATTTTATGGATTATGTGATGTTACTTTTGTAGGAGGTAGCCTTGTTCCAGTAGGAGGACATAGCCTAATCGAACCAGCTATATGGGGTGCTCCGATTATAAGTGGCCCGTTTCTACATAATTTTTTAGATGTATCAAAGTTGCTTAAAAATGTTGAAGGAATGGCTATTTGCAAAGATTCAATAAGTATCGCGGAAACTGTTTCTGAAATTCTTAAAGATGCTAATAAATCTAAACGAATGGGGAATGCTGCTAAGTTAATTGCGGACAGTAATCGTGGAGCTTTAGAAAAGATAACTAAGATTATTGATTCAGAGATTTTGTCACAATAATTTCTGGGTCCAACCAGCCGTCTAAGTCAAATAGATCTTGTGGACTAAGTTGTCCAGCCACTTCTTTTAGCCCTAACAAACTAATTATGTAGTCATATCGTGAGTCGGCATAATCTCTTTTAGCTTGATGGTAATTTTGTTTTGAAATTAAAACATCCGAAATATTTCGAGTTCCAGTTTCGTAGCTTTCTTCGTTTGAGGCCATCGCTTTTCTTGCAGAGTCGAGTGCACGTTGTCGAGCTTTTACTCGTGCAATATTAGTCAATACTTGCAAATGTTTAGACCTAGCTTGCTGCGTTGTACTTCTTTTTTTCCCTATCCAGATTTCTCTCAATTTTATGTATTCCTGGACAGCCTGTCTTCGTTCTGCGCTTACAAGTCCTCCTGTAAAGATCGGGAGACTTAACTCTATTCCAATATTACGACCAATTTGATTACTTTCTGAAGGACTGGAGAATACTGTATTAGTATTTAGATCTGTACCAGAAAAATATTCATCAGAACGATTATCATAGAAAGACATCGAGCCTTCAAGTTTTGGTAAATGAGCGTATTTTTTTGACTTTGTGTTTTGCTTAGCAGCTTCTTCAGCATGCTTAGCAGCTTTCAATTGATAATTATTATTTACCGCAAACTGTACCCATTGTTCTCTATCTAACGGTTCAGGCTTGACGATGGGAAAATCTCGTTTTAGTCCGGCCAGAATATCATGATTTCTGCCAGTTAATATAGTGAGCCCATCAAATACTAATACTAGCTTGGCTTTTGCATCTAGAGACGAAACCTCTGCATTATTCAAGGCAACTTGAGCTTCATGAATCTCAGTTATAGATGATAAACCAACATCAAAACGATTATTGATTTGCTCGAATTGTTTTTTTAAAGCTGCTTCCTCCTCAATAATATTTTTTAAATTTTCCTCTGCCCTGAGCACTGCATAATATGACTCCGCACATCTCATGATATGTGATTGTCTATCTGCAGAAAATTTTGATTTTGCTTCAAGACTCAGCTTGACACCCATTTTAAAATCAAACCATGCTGGCATGTCAAAAATTGGTTGAGTTAGGCTAACTCCATAAGATTTTTCATCTCTATCATTGTTACCTTTGGTGCCGAATATTGAACCTCCTGCACCCAAAACCCTCGTTGATGAGCCTTTTGTTTCAGCTTCTCTGTATTTAGCTTCTGCTACAATTGATGGAAGAAGTGCCGCCCTACTAATATTCTTTGATTCTTTTTTAGCTAAGTAGTCAGCTTTTGCAGCTAACAATTGTGGGTCATTGTTTAAGGAAAGTTCATATATTTTTGATAATGTTTCAGCGCTCCAGCAAATTGGTGCCAAAACATTTATGGATATAATAATAAAAAAAATAGCAAAGCACTTCATCGAGTTTTCCAAAGCTAAAAAAATACTAACTGAAGTTTATCAGATTTATATTAACTAGCCATTGTATGACTGAATGTATAATAGATTTCGTTAAATAAAGCTAACTAACAGAGGTATAATTATTATGTTACCAAAACATAAATACAACTCCCGAGATATTTCGATAGAGAATCAAGAGAAAGTATTTTCTGGATTCTTTGAGATGCTTCGAGTTACATTACGATATAAGCTGTTTTCCGGAGAATGGAGTAAACCCATTAAACGAGAACTTTTCGAAAGAGGTTCTGCGGTGGGTGTTTTGCTTTACGATCCAGCCCATAAGCTTATAGGGCTGGTAGAACAATTTCGTGTTGGAGCTCTGGGCGACAAGAATAGCCCTTGGCTATATGAAGTTGTGGCTGGTATGGTCGACCCTGATGAATCATTTGAGCAAGCAGCTTTGAGGGAAATACAAGAAGAAGTTGGAATTAATAAAGTTCAACTTCATCCAATCTGTCAGTACTGGGTAAGTCCAGGTGGAACCAACGAAAGAATGCATCTTTATTGCGGTATAACAAATCTGCTGGGACTTGATGGTGAATTAGGTATGAATGAGCAATCAGAAGATATTTTTTTGCATATAGTTCCCCAGGATGATATACCTTTATATATGAAAGCTGGTCAATGCGATAACGCAGCCACTACAATTTCTTTGATGTGGTTACAAAAAAATTTCGACGATTTTATATAAACATTTTCTTATTAATGCTTATGTAGGAGAAATAGATTGACTGAAGTCAACCCTAGGTTTAAATATAAAGTAGATCTATGTAGTTACTTAGCTGATGGTGAGGCTAATTACTTTAGATTGAAAAAAATTTTTCCTCAAATGCACCATGCTAAAGAGAAAAAAATACTAATTTTTAATACCGGTAAACATATTTTACTTTTACAGGTTCTAGAAATAACTCGATATACAACACTTATCCTGTTGCGCGAAGAAACAGGTGAATATATGCCTTGCAAAATGCTTAATTCATGGCTAACAATGCCTCAGCTAACCATGAGACTTTATCATGATGCAAAAATGGCAGAGGTGATATCTTGTGATAAAGTCAGATCTATTCGACCTAGATATGAAAAATTAAACCAAAATATGTATCAACCCGATGAAAAATCACAGTGGAATAAGTTTTTATCAGAGTGGTTAGAGTATTGCCTTGAATACGGATATGACAACTCTTTAGTAATTTAAGGCTAACATATTTATCAAATTCTTTAAAACTCAAATCAATGTTGCTACCAAGGATTTAAATTGAAAAAAACTGATGTTATTAACTTGATACAGATCAGCGATTGTCATCTGGGGTCAAAAAAAGACTTTCTATCTAACGGTGTTAATACATATGACAGCTTCAAGAAAGTTTTATGTGAGATTAAAAAAAAGTTCGGATCCTCTTTGATTATTATTTCAGGTGATATTTCTGCGTCAGGAGCTAAGACATCTTACCAGTTATTTTCCGACACAATGGATAAAGAGGGCCTACCTTACAGATGGATTCCAGGAAACCATGACGACCTTCAACTCATGAGTAATATAATTTCACAGCAATTTATACGTGTTGAAAAGCATGACAATTGGGTCATTATTTCACTTATCAGCTGCGATTCTAAAAATGTTGAGGGATTTTTGGCTAAAAATGAAATTGAAGAATTAGAGTTTTTGTTAAAAAAATATAAGGATCTTTATATTTTGTTATTTGTCCATCATCCGCCAGCCAGCATAAACTCGAAGTGGTTAGACGAGCATCGAATTACTAATAGCGGCAAGCTTGAAACAATATTATCTGGACACCCTAATGTGAAAGCCATATTTACTGGCCATGTTCACCAAGAGAGAGCTATAGATTGGGGTAATTTGATCGTTTATAGCACCCCTTCAACTTGCTACCAATTTGTAAAAGATATTGATTATTTTGAAATAAGTTCAGATGGTCCTAGTTATAGATGGATAGACTTAAAGTCTGACGGAGTTATAGTTACCGGTGTAAATTATCTGAAATCTTAATACTCATGTTCAGTTAACTTTTTTTCTAGTAATGTACTTTAGGTTTGTTGATAAAACAAATTTTTATTTAGCTTTTATCTTTTAAGAATTTATATCACTATAGGGATTTAAACAAAGAGATTTTTGGATATGACAATACTTTATATTCACGGATTTAATAGCTCACCTGCTTCCACCAAGGCACAGCAAACAGAAACCTGGATAGATGAGATATCTGCAAACAAAAAATTCATTTGCCCAGCGCTAAGTGGCGATACACAATTAGCTATTGGTCAGCTTGAGGAAATAATTGAGCATTGCGATGACGCGATTGGATTAATAGGAAGCTCGTTAGGTGGTTTTTACGCAACATGGCTTGCCCAAAAGTATAAATTAAAATCAGTTTTAATAAACCCAGCAGTTGAGCCTCACAAAACAATGAGTCAGTATTTGGGGTTAAATTCTAACTATCATTCTGGTGAGACCTATATCCTCACTCAAAGTCACATTAATTTTTTAGAAAGCATCAATGTTGCTGATATACACAACCCAAAAAATATATGGGTGTTACTCCAAACAGCTGATGAGATATTAGATTATCGCCAAGCCGAGATCAAATATTCCCAATGTATGCTTACTATCGAACAAGGGGGCAATCATAATTTTCAAGGCTATGAGCAGCATTTACCTGCCATAATTAAATTTTTACAACCATAGACGGTTTTTTATGAGTAACTACACATCAGAGGATATTGAAGTTTTAACTGGGTTAGACCCTGTCAGAAAAAGACCTGGCATGTATACAGATACTTCACGTCCAAACCATTTAGCACAAGAAGCGATAGATAATAGTATTGATGAAGCTCTGGCTGGACATGCCTCAAAATTAGTAGTCACACACCATAAAGATGGTTCATTGTCTGTGCTAGATGATGGTCGAGGAATGCCGGTAGACACTCATCCCGAGCAAGGTTTGCCAGGGGTAGAAGTAATTCTTTCGACACTTCATGCTGGTGGAAAATTTTCTGGTAAAAGTTATAAATTTTCCGGAGGACTTCATGGGGTCGGCATTTCTGTCGTAAATGCGCTATCCTCTAAATTAGAGGTTACAATTAAAAGAGATTCCAGCGTATATAATATGGTCTTCTCTAATGGTGAAAAAATTTCTGAACTAGAAATCATAGATAGCTGTGGAAAAAAAAATACGGGAACACTCATACACTTTTACCCAGATCCACAATATTTCGACTCTATCAAATTCTCTATTTCAAGACTTAAACATGTATTGAGAGCAAAGGCAGTTCTCTGTGCTGGTTTAGAAGTAAGCTTCAGTGATGAAAATACTGGAGAATTTGATATTTGGTCTTATAAGGATGGCCTTAAAGATTACCTCGAGGGCTCAACAAAAGAATGGAGGCCAGTTCCCCTAGAACCTTTTGTGGGAAGTTCGTCATTCGACTCAGCAGCTGTTGACTGGGCAGTGCAGTGGCTACCCGAAGGGGGAGATTTAATTCAAGAAAGTTATGTGAATTTAATACCAACAATTCAAGGCGGCACTCATGTAAATGGCTTCCGAACTGGATTACTTGAGGCAATGAAAGAGTTTTGTGAATTTCGAAATCTTTTACCCCGTGGAGTTAAGCTGGCGCCAGAGGATGTTTGGGACAAGTGCGCGTTTGTGTTGTCAGCTAAGCTAGCTGATCCTCAATTTTCTGGACAGACTAAGGAGCGATTGTCGTCACGTGAAGCAGCGTCATTTATTTCTAATATCACAAAAGATGCCTTTAGTTTGTGGGTCAATAAACATACAGAAGATGCTGAGTTATTAGCAGAATTATTTATTAACAATGCTCAAAAAAGACTAAAAGCTAGTAAGAAAATTGCTAGAAAGAGAGTAACTGCTGGACCTGCGTTGCCTGGTAAGTTAGCAGATTGTTCTTCGGTTAGTCCAGAACTTTGTGAAATATTCTTAGTCGAAGGAGACTCTGCTGGAGGTTCTGCAAAGCAAGCTCGAAGCCGAGAATTTCAAGCAATAATGCCTCTTAGAGGAAAAATTTTAAATACTTGGGAGGTAGATGGAGAAGAGGTTTTGGCATCGCAGGAGGTTCATGATATTTCTGTTGCGCTTGGTATAGATCCTCAATCAGAAGATTTGGGTAATCTTAGATATCACAAGGTATGTATTTTGGCAGATGCGGACTCTGATGGCCTTCATATTGCAACACTACTTTGCGCTTTATTTGTGAAACATTTCCGTTCGATGGTCGACAAGGGACATGTATATGTTGCCATGCCGCCACTATATAGAGTTGATGTAGGAAAAGATGTGTTTTATGCCCTTGATGATAGTGAAAAACAGAGTATTTTGGATAGGGTTACTGCAGATAAAAGGAATGCAAAAATAAACATACAGCGCTTTAAAGGTCTAGGTGAAATGAATCCTATGCAATTACGTGAAACCACAATGAATCCAGATACAAGGCGTCTAGTTCAATTAACTATAGAAAAAGGTGATAGCACAGATCAAATGTTAGATATGCTGTTATCAAAAAAGCGTGCAGGCGATAGAAAAACTTGGTTAGAGGATACTGGAAATTTAGCAGAAATATGAGACTTACTTGGCTGGCAGACTAATTTTTTTAACAAATTTTATTTTATAGGTGAGCAAATAAAATTATGACTGAAACTTCCTTAATTGGTGATATTCCAGAGCAAATACCTCTGCATGATTACACGGAAAAAGCGTATTTGGATTACTCAATGTACGTTATTTTAGACCGCGCTTTGCCAAATATTGGTGATGGCCTTAAACCTGTTCAGAGAAGAATTATTTATGCAATGAGTGAGCTTGGTCTTAAATCTACGGCTAAATATAAAAAATCAGCTAGGACCGTAGGTGATGTGATTGGTAAATTTCATCCTCATGGAGACAGCGCTGCATACGAAGCAATGGTATTGATGGCACAATCATTTTCTTACCGCTATCCATTAGTAGACGGTCAAGGCAACTGGGGAGCACCAGATGACCCTAAATCTTTTGCAGCAATGCGCTATACGGAGTCAAAATTAGCGAGATTTGCAGATATTTTACTTAGTGAATTAGGTCAAGGTACAGCTGACTGGAAGCCAAATTTTGATGGTAGTTTAGAGGAGCCATCAATAATGCCAGCAAGAGCTCCACATGTTTTGCTAAACGGAACTACAGGTATTGCCGTTGGAATGGCAACAGATATACCCCCCCATAATCTCAGGGAGATAGTTGGCGCTTGTATTCATTTGCTTGATCAACCAAAAGCAACCCTTGAGGAAATTCATGCTTATATTAAGGGCCCGGATTACCCTACTGATGCTGAAATCGTCACAGCTCAGAATGACATCCTAAAAAGCTATGAAACGGGACGCGGTAGTCTAAAAATGAGAGCTGTTTGGCACAAAGAAGATGGAGATATAGTCCTAACCGCTTTGCCACACCAAGCCTCCGGGGCAAAGATTCTAGAGCAAATCGCATCTCAAATGAATGCAAAAAAATTACCTATGGTTAATGACCTTAGAGATGAATCAGATCATGAAAACCCAACTCGATTGATCATAGTTCCAAAATCAAATAGGGTTGATCTTGAAGTTTTAATGAATCATTTATTTGTTACGACTGATTTAGAAAAGAGTTACAGAATAAATATGAATATGATTGGAATTAATGGTCGTCCCGAGGTAAAACCATTAAAGAAAATTCTATCAGAATGGATAAAATTTCGTTTGAATGTTGTTAAGCGACGCATAACGCATCGTTTAGAAAAAGTTGAAAAAAGATTACATCTTCTCGATGGCCTATTAATTGCCCTCTTGAATATAGACGAGGTTATAAGAATAGTTAGAGGTGAAGATGAACCTAAACCTATTTTAATACAAAGATTTAGCTTAAGTGATATTCAGGCAGAATATGTCTTAGAGACTAAATTAAGACAACTTGCAAGGTTAGAAGAATTTAAGATAAAAGCAGAGCAGAAAGAGCTTGCGAAAGAACAAGAGAAACTTGAAAAAATACTTAATTCTTCCCAGCGCCTGAAAAGCTTAGTAAAAAAAGAGCTATTGGAGGTAGCAGAAGAATTTGGGGACGATAGGAGATCTCCAATAATAGAAAGAGTTGAAGCTAAAGCTTTTTGCGAGACCGACTTAATAGTCTCTGAATCAGTTACTATTGTCCTATCAGATAAGGGGTGGATTAGGTCTGCAAAAGGACATGACCTTGATCCACTCTCCTTAAATTATAAAGAGGGAGATAAGTTCTTTTGCGAAGTTAAGGGTCGTAGCAATCAAAACGTAATTCTGTTGGATTCTGGGGGTCGGACTTATTCTATATCTGCCCACTCTTTACCTTCTGCACGTGGACATGGAGAGCCAGTAACAGGAAGACTAAATGCACCCTCTGGTGTGAACTTCAATGGTTTGGTTATGGGTGAGGATAATCAACATATACTTCTAGCAACAGATGCAGGCTATGGATTTGTGGCAAAAATTGAGGATTTGCAAACAAAAAATCGTTCAGGAAAAGCTACAATTTCTATTCCCAAAGGAGGAAAGGTTTTATTACCAGCCCTCATATCTGACCCTAACAAAGATTTGGTGATTGCGGTAAGTAACGAGGGTCGTATGTTAGTTTTTCCCATAACTGATCTACCTCAACTGGCTCGAGGGAAGGGTAATAAGTTAATCAGCATTCCATCTTCCAGGCTGCAAGCAAGAGAGGAATATATGGTTGCAGTGACCTCAATAAGAGAAGATCAGCAGCTTCTCTTATATTCTGGTAAGCGTTATTTAGGTTTGAAATTATCCGATTTAGAGCATTACCGTGGGGAAAGAGGCCGACGAGGAAACAAGTTGCCCAGAGGGTTTCAAAAAGTAGATAAAGTAGAAATAAAATCTCTAGATTAGTTTAGTTTAAATGAATGATCATATATATCGTCAATAGTTAATTAATACTGTGACTTCAATCAAAACCTAATTCTTTTTTTAGCATTTTTAGTTTTATTATCAGTTGTTCATTGCTTAATTTTGATTCTATTTTATCTTTTTTTGTAGCTGGAACCAATGAGGGCATTTTCTTGCCTTGAGATATTTCTGAGCATATTCGTCGATAATTCTCTAAGAATATCGGATAACTCACCGATGTGGCATCGTTTCGAAGTTTATACCACCCAGTTTCTTCGCCTGCATAATATACTGCTATGTGCGACCACTTAACACTAGATTTAGGTGAGCCGGCAGTGCATGCTTCCTTATATGCTTTTTCTGAGCTTGGTAGCTCACTATTTCCGTCAGACATTTCGCAACATTCGAGCATTCGATTAAGCGTAGGTAAATACTCTGATGTGCTTATTATTTTTTTTGCCCCCTGTAGTATTTGTTTCTCTGAAAAATAACAAAGCGTATCTAGCCATAAACGTTTAGCTTGATTTAAAAGGTCTGTATCGGTGTAAGCACTATAAAATTGATTATGATAGTTTACTCTGAATAGAGCAAAGACTTTATTTATGGCATCTATCAACTCTGGCGAGTAATTATTTGCCTGCCCAGCTTCTATCTCTGAGCTCATCGACGAGGTTGCTACCTCTTGTACTATTTGCTCTATTAGGTCGTTGTTTTTCTTCATAATTCCTTACCTTTGAGGAGATTGATTTCTGACGAGACCATTCTCGTTTTATGTGTTGTAGAAACTTCGTATTCCATGAATTATGTGCTTGTCCGCTCTCTCTCCAGTATAAGATAAACTCAGGTGATAGTTTATGGGCAAAATCTCTGGGAATATTGGCAAGAACTAAGATTTCATAAAGCTCTTCACTTGGCTTCCAACTTTGATCGAGTAATCTTGGGGCTGAGTCTTGTTCCATTGTAATGGTAAATTTTGACCACTGTCTCTTAATGTGTGTTACAAACCGGCTGTTCCAAGTATCAGACTTATCACCTCGCTCTAGCCAGTAAAGAACAAATTCTGGTATCGCATCTTCAATAAAATTGTTGTTAATTCCTGCTTGCCTTACTAAAATATCCATGGCGTCAATTGAGGGTCGCCATTCAGGCTCCATTAGTACCTTAAGACCAATTTTTGTGTTTTCTGTCTGAAAGTTACGCCATAAACGAATCACATGCTTGATAAATTTTGAGCCCCAGCTAAATTTAGGATCATTTCTTTCCGACCAATAAATAACAAATTCTGGAATTTGGTCATTTATAAATTTAGACGGTATGTTGTATTGCTGTAACTGGCGAAGAACTTCACTATCTGGTGACCATGAGCTTGGTATAGTTTTTGCTTTTGCCCTTAGACTAGGAGCCTTTTTTTCAGTAACTGATTGTTTAGACAATCCAGTTTCATTAAAAGCGAAACGCAGTTCTCCACTTTCTGTTATTGGTGAAGTAGAAATTAATAGAATTCCTTTATCACGCAAACTAAAAGTAATTCGCTGAAGCACAACAACATCCCAGAAAGGAACAGCATTAGTAATTTGTTTTAGGCTCACAGAAACCCAATTATAGTTATCAATAAGTTCTTGTCTGTTATGTTCTGATAGTTCATTTAGGGCATGCAATAGTACAGCCTCTTCCAAACCAATAGTGGCCGCAAGTGAAGGGGAAATCGACAGCATTTTTTCTGGAATTAATGACATATTAAGTACTTTATCAGAAATTTTGATGTAAGTTCATTTAAACAACCAGAGGTAGTATATTAATATAAATTTTTAGCTTAATTCTAAAAAAATCATAGTATAACTAATTAATATTTTAATATGTGAAAATGAAAGAAAGGTTATTTTTTGATTTAAGTTTTCTTTAGACTCCCATGCTAAAATATAATTTGAGCATGGGAGGCAGTACAATTGGCAAAACAAAAAATATCAACTTTTGTATGTAATGATTGCGGCGCTGATTTTACCAAATGGCAAGGTCAATGTAGTGAGTGTTCAGCATGGAACACTCTTACAGAAATTAGACTATCTGGCTTAAAAAAATCTTCTTCTCAGAGATATACTGGTTTTGCCGGCGCTACAAATGGCGCAATAAGCACTTTATCAGATATTGATATCAATGAAATTCCTAGAATAGCATCAGGTACGGCTGAGCTTGATTTAGTTTTAGGCGGCGGATTAGTTCCAGGTTCTTGCATTTTAGTGGGAGGGGAACCTGGAGCTGGGAAAAGTACACTCCTACTTCAGCATCTGTGCAAATTAGCCACGATACATAAATCGTTGTATGTTACAGGTGAGGAGTCTCCTCAACAGATAGCAATGAGAGCAGATAGACTTCGCCTACCAACAGATCAGTTAAAGATTATGGCAGAAACTTCTGTAGAACTAATCTGCTCTACAGCCATGGATTATGGTCCAAAAATCCTTGTAGTAGATTCTATACAGGTGATGCATTTAAATGATGTTTCTTCTGCTCCTGGAAGTGTTTCTCAGGTTAGAGAAAGTGCAGCCATGCTGATTCGTTATGCTAAAGAGACAAATACTATTTTGCTGCTTGTTGGACATGTAACAAAAGATGGCTCTCTTGCTGGACCAAAAGTTTTAGAGCATATGATCGATTGTTCTATGATGTTAGAGGCGACTAATAACAGTCATTTTAGGACTCTCCGTTGTAATAAAAATCGTTTTGGGGCTATTAATGAATTAGGTGTATTTGCCATGACAAATATAGGCTTAAAAGAAATATCCAATCCTTCAGCAATTTTTTTACAGAGAGATGATCAGGTAGCTTCAGGCAGCCTAGTGATTGTTATTTGGGAAGGAAGTAGACCTTTATTAGTTGAACTTCAGGCTTTAGTCGATCCAAGCCACCTAGGAAATCCGAGACGTATTACTGTGGGATTAGAGCACAATCGTTTAGCAATGCTTCTCGCTGTGTTGCACAGACATGGCGGGGTAATGGTTGGAGATCAAGACGTTTTTGTAAATATTGTAGGTGGAGTGAAAATTTCTGAAACCAGCGCTGATCTTGCATTAATTTTAGCTGTCATATCGAGTTTTCGAGATCGAGCACTTCCTCGAGACCTTGTCGTATTTGGTGAAGTAGGTTTATCTGGGGAGATTCGTCCAGTGCCTAATGGCCAAGAACGGCTAAAAGAGGCATTAAAACATGGATTTAAAAGAGCCGTTGTACCTTTTGGCAATGCACCGAAACAACCATTGCAAGGAATGGAGGTTATCACTGTGCGAAAATTAACAGATGCCATCGAGGCTTTAGATTAACAAAATCCTTCGTTGACATTGAGCTTAGAAGACGTTACTTTGCAAATGATTGTTAACGCAATAGGTGCCTAATTTACATATCAGTATCTTGGGTGAAACGGGAAATCAGTGCATTGAAGCTCGATATGAGCGACTTTAATTCTGATACTGCCCCCGCAACGGTAAATGAGACGATCATTTTTATTAATGAATCGAAGTTAAATTAAACAACCACTGTACATTAGTATGGGAAGGTAATTTAGCTAGGAAACTACTCATAAGTCCGGAGACCGGCCTATAGCTATACAAACGAACCACGGGGCGTGGTGGCGTGAATTTTGCTGTGGCATCTTGAATATCTAGATTCTATTTTCATTTCTTCACACACCTTTTCTCGTGGATATTTTCTGGCTCAATATTGTTCGGGGTCGAACAAATAGGATTTATTCAATGAAATTTTTTATTCATAGCTTTATTTTCTGCTTTTCACTTTCACTTTCTGCTGATACAAAAACTATAAAAGAAAGTATCGCAGAAGTCGTAGTTACTGCTACACG
This sequence comes from Cellvibrionales bacterium UBA4435, assembly GCA_002390525.1. Lineage (GTDB taxonomy): Bacteria > Pseudomonadota > Gammaproteobacteria > Pseudomonadales > Porticoccaceae > Porticoccus. The sequence continues at coordinate 135,643 of DGPR01000049.1, read as the reverse complement.
TACGCCACAAACAATAAATCAAGTGCTTGCATCAACGACAGTCATAAGCACTGAAGATATTGAAAGATATCAACCTACAGATTTGCTTGATTTATTTCATCACGTTCCTGGTATTGACATCGCGAGAAATGGAGGGACAGGAACCACTCCTGCTTTGTTTATACGTGGCTCAAATACAAGTCATGCATTATTTTTAGTAGACGGTCAACGAATTAATTCTGCGAGCCTGGGCAGTACTTCTTACCAGTTTATAGATCCCAGTCAGATAGAACGTATAGAGATTGTACGTGGCGCTAAATCAAGTATTTACGGCAGTGATGCAGTAGGTGGGGTAATTCAAATATTTACCAAAAAAGGTGATTTTAAACCTTCAACAATTGTTTCCACTGAGGTGGGATCTAATGTCCTGAAAAGAACAGCCGTAGCAACACGTGGAGCATACAATCAGTTACGTTATTCGATTGATCTATCATACTTGGAAACAGACGGAATTGATGTATTAAAAGATGATTCACAACAGAATCGAGATAGCGATGGTTACAAAAACTTTTCGATTAACACTAATTTTGGGTATACATTTGATAACGGTGTTGATGTTGGACTCAGCTTTTTAGAATCTCACTCCCGTATTTATTTAGATGGATCATCATATCCGGATAGGGATAGCTTTTCAGATAGCATAATACAAAATATAGGATTTAGTGTCAGTGCACCCTTAAGAGATTGGTGGCTTTCTAAAATTTCTATGGGCCGATCCATGGACGATATCGATGATACCAACGGTATAGACGGGTCTCATATATCAGATTTTCGCACTACTAAAGATCAGTATTCCTGGCAAAATGATATTGAAATATTTAATGAACAGATAATAACGTTTGGCGTAGATTTATATGACGACGAGTTAGTTGCTAGTACAGATTATACTGATACTCAAGGAGTCCCTGCTCGAGATAGAATGAACCGTGCATATTTCATTCAATATCAGGGAAATTTTTCTATTTTTGACTATGTTTTAGGATACCGCGAGGATGATAACGAAGAGAATGGAAAACAAAACACAAGTAATATCTCATTAGGAGCACAGCTAGGCAAAAGTCACCGAGTTATTTTTAGTTGGGGAGAAGCCTTTAAAGCACCAACCTATAATGATCTATACTGGCCCATAGGGGAGTATGGTGCTGGTAATCCAGACCTTCTTCCAGAGGATTCCGAGAATTTTGAGTTAGGATTCAGGGGAGATTATACTGTATGGAAATGGGAAGCTTCCATTTATCAGAATCGTATTGATAATCTTATTGAATGGGCCCCTAATCCTACAGAGGCATATCCATATCAATGGATTCCCTCTAATGTCGATAGCGCTAAAATTAAAGGTGGTGAGTTTAAGGCAGATACCAGTCTTGCTGGATGGGATATTACTACCAGTTTTTCTTATACAGATCCACGCAATCAAACAACAGATAAGCTTCTTCAAAAACGCGCCCAAAAGAAATTTACTTTCGATATTGATCGTAGCTTTTCTCGCTGGGATGCCGGAACATCTTTCAATGCAACTAGTAAGCGCTATACTAATACAACTAATACCGGGAGTTTAGGAGGCTATGGTCTGTTAGATTTTCGTTTTAGTTACCAACTCGCCGAAAAGGTTAAGATGCAGTTGAAGGCTAATAATGTGTTTGATAAGCATTACACGACTAGTGAAAACTATCATACGGATGGCTCTAACTGGGTATTAAAGCTTACTTATGCGCTATAATTGATCGTTTAGATACTTGGGGGGGAATACAATGGCTGATGAAAACCAAGCTGAGCGTCAAAAGCGCAAAATGCAAAAATTAAAAGAAAAGGTGGATCAGCATATCGAAGCATGCGATCAAGAAAAAGGTGTTATGATTCTCCTTACAGGAGACGGGAAAGGTAAAAGTAGTTCTGCTTTCGGTATGGTTGTTCGCTCACTTGGTTATGGATACAAGGTTGGCGTGGTTCAGTTCATAAAAGGTGAACAGTTATCAGGCGAAGAATTATATCTTAGAGATCATTGCCCCCAAGTGGATTTTTATCAAATGGGTACCGGGTTTACTTGGGATACTCAAGATCGTGATGCAGATATTGCTGCAGCACAAACCACCTGGAAGGTAGTAGAGCCGATGCTGTCTGATCCAAGTTACCATCTAGTTATTATAGACGAGCTAACCTATATGCTCAGTTACAAATACCTTGACGAGTCTATGGTAACCAAAGCTTTATCGAATCGACCGCCCAGTCAAAGCGTTGTAGTAACCGGTAGAGGTGGTGGAAACTCTTTAAAGGATATAGCTGATACCGTTTCAGAAATAAAAGATATCAAACATGCCTACCAGTCGAATATTAAAGCGCGTAAAGGCGTAGATTACTAGAATGGAGAAATCTCTTTGAGAGGCGCCAGATCACGTAAATTTACGTTGATCCTCTTTTTTTCATTGATACCGATGATGATCTTAGCTGCTTTAGTCGGCCCTGTTTTTATCTCTCCTGCTAAGTTTATAGATTCATTGGTAAGCATGCTCAGTATCACAGATTTCGGTAGCAATATATCGAATCAAGCGAGCGTTTCCCATGAAGAGGTCATTCTTTCCGCAATTCGATTTCCACGAGTAGTCTTGGCCGCTTTAGTGGGTGCTTGTTTAGCATGTTGCGGAGCAGTGATGCAGGGATTGTTTAGAAACCCTTTAGCAGATCCCTCATTAATTGGTGTTTCCAGCGGTGCATCCGCAGGTGCTAGTTTTGTGATTATATTTTGTAGTACTTGGCTTCATAGCAGTAGTTTTTTTGGGCTCACATTAGTCGCTTTTGGCGCATCTACAGGTGGCGCTTTGGCCGTCTTATTAGTTTACCGATTATCGACTTCTTCCACTGGAACTTCTGTTCCGACTATGCTACTTGTTGGCATTGCAATTAGCGCTTTAGCTGGGGCCTTAAACGGGATATTTAGCTTTATTGCAGATAATGAGATGTTGCGGCGTATGAGTTTATGGCAAATGGGTAGCTTGGACGCAGCTAATTGGTTTCGTGTTGGAATCGCTGGAATCGCTGCTAGCATATTGTTAATAACGCTTCCCAATCAAAGCCAAGCTCTTAATGCATTCTTACTAGGTGAATCAGAAGCACGGCACCTAGGTATAGATACAGAGAGAGTGAAGCAGCGAATTATTTTATTGACAGCAATAGGAGTTGGCACATCAGTTGCCGTAGCAGGTATGATTTCCTTTGTGGGTTTGGTTGTTCCTCATATGGTTCGCCTAGTCATCGGTCCTGACCATAGATATTTAATACCTAGCTCAGCTGCACTTGGCGCAATTCTTTTAATCGTAGCTGATAGTTTCGCGCGCATTATAGTTGCCCCAGCTGAACTACCTACTGGTATTTTAACAGCACTCCTGGGCGTACCATTTTTCTTTTGGTTGCTCACCAAAAATCATCACCGCATCCAGAGATAATACTTATGTCCCTTGTAGCCGAAAAATTATCACTTAATTGTTCTGGGGTCTTTTTGTTGCGAGACGTTAATGTTTCTATTTTGCCAGGAAAAATTACAACAATAGTTGGCCCGAATGGAGCAGGTAAAACGTCCCTACTTCGTTGCTTATCGAATGATATTTCACCGACATCTGGCTCTATAATATTTAATGGGAAAGATATTAATAATTGGGATCCTATTGATAGAGCAAAATCTTTATCGGTTCTAACACAGCACTCTTCGTTAGATTTCCCTTTTACTGCTGAGGAAGTTGTTCTATTAGCCAGAACTCCTCATGATACTGGTTCAATAAGAGATGATGAGATTGTAGCTACTGCTTTAAAAATTGTAGATGCAACTTATCTAGCGAATCGTCAATATACTCAGTTATCGGGCGGGGAAAAACAACGTATACATTTAGCTAGAAGTCTGGCCCAAATATGGGACCTAGATACAAAACAAAAGGATCATACTGATCGATTTTTGCTTTTAGATGAACCAACTTCTTCTTTTGACTTGGCTCACCAGCAATTAACACTGGAGATAGTCAGTAGTTTTTCTTCTAGGGGTGTAGGTATTTTATTGGTTATGCATGATTTAAATTTAGCAGCCAAATGCTCTGATCAGGTCATAATGATGGAGTGCGGTAAACCAGTAAAAACTGGTTTACCAAAAGAGGTTTTTACTGCAGAAAATATAGAGCAGGTTTTTGGTGTACGAGTAAAAGTTCAAGAAAATCCTGAGAATAAAAAACTTCTTATCGTTATCTAGATGAGGTTCCTACCAGTAATTTATTAACTTATATTTATTGTTGATAGTTAAGGGCTTACAAATGAACAAGAAATTGATCCAATGGTTGAATTTCCTAATAATTTTTGGAGTAAACGCAATTCTTTTATCATATCCAGTTACTGGACTAACTATTACTGATGATATGGGAAGTGAGATTGTTTTAGCAAAGCCAGCACAGCGGGTAATTAGTCTTTCTCCGCATCTTACAGAACTAGTTTTTGCGATAGATCAAGGAGAGAAATTGGTAGGGGTAATGAGTTTTAGTAATTACCCAGAGGCAGCAAAAAAAATTCCTCGTGTAGGCTCACATAATACAATTAGCTACGAGTCTATAGCACAAATTCAGCCTGATCTTATTCTTGCTTGGGGTTCCGGTAATGGCTCAGAAGCAATACATAAACTAAAGACTTTGGGATTTTCTGTTTATGTCTCAGAACCTGATAAACTCGAAGGAGTAGCTGCAACAATTCGAAAGCTTGGAATATTATTGGGTGCTAAGGATAAAGGTGAAAATGAGGCAAATAAATTTATCAATAGATTGAGTCAACTGAAAGAAAATTATAGTGATAAGCGAAAAATGAGTGTCTTTTATCAGCTCTCAGATAATCCAATTATGACAGTTAGTGGGCGACACTTAATTTCTGATGTCATTGAATTATGTGGAGGGTTTAATATTTTTTCAAAAGCTATACCCAAAGCGTTAAAGGTCAGTTTGGAATCATTAGTGAGATCTGACCCTCAAGTTATCATAGCGGGAACTAAAAAAGAAAATGAAGAAAAATGGTTAAGTGGGTGGGCAAATAGAGCTTCAATGAGGGCTGTTAAAGATAAACAAGTATATTTCATAGATCCAGATTTACTGGTAAGACATGGACCAAGAATTATAGAAGGTACAGAAAAAATGTGTAACTATCTAGAAAGATCTCGAAAACAAGAAAACAGGTAGAGTTAAGCGACTACCTAATTTCCTGGCTGTATATGTCTATCTGCAGGAATTATAGGTCATAACCACGTTCATTATGCTGAGTTACATCAAGACCATAATCTTCATCATCTTTTGATGTACGAAGACCTAATGTAGCGTCAATGATTTTGAGTATAATGTAAGTAACGACAGCGGTATAACAAAAAGTACTTACCACACCAATCATTTGGATGCTTAATTGACTCATTATCGTGACGCCTTCGGAAAGACCCTGACCACTAAAAACTCCGAGTTCACTTGAGATAAAAAATCCACCTAAAATTGTTCCTAATATGCCACCTACCCCGTGTACAGGAAAAACGTCCAATGAATCATCGATTTTAAGCGTTTGTTTTATTAATTGTGTTGCATAGTAACAAACAATTCCTGCTGAAAATCCAATAGCTAAAGCTCCACCAGGACCCACAAAACCTGAAGCTGGTGTTATAGTCCCAAGTCCTGCGACCATGCCGGTCACAATGCCTAATACGGATGGTTTCCCATGCTTCAACCACTCCATCATCATCCAAGCTAGAGATGCTGTTGCTGCAGATATGTGAGTTACAAGCATTGCCATTCCAGCATCCCCGTTGGCCGCCAATGCTGATCCAGCATTAAATCCAAACCACCCTACCCACAACATTCCAGCCCCAATAACAGTAAGTGTTAAGTTATGCGGTGTCATGGGCTGTTGCTGAAAACCTCTTCTGTTACCAATAACTAATGCTGCTACTAAAGCAGCCGTGCCAGCTGTTATGTGTACGACTGTTCCACCAGCGAAATCCAGGAGGCCTAGCTGCATTAGCCAGCCTCCACCCCAAACCCAGTGTGTGATAGGTACATAAACTAAAATTAACCATACGCTACTAAAAATTAATACTGCAGAAAATTTAATCCTTTCAGCAAAAGCTCCAACAATTAATGCTGGCGTTATTACGGCGAATGTCATTTGAAACATCACGAAAACAGATTCGGGTATATCACCGCTTAAAGTATCTTCAAAAACATTAGCGAGCATGACATTATTGAGGTTTCCGATAAAAGAATTGAGTGAGCCACCGTCACCAAATGCAAGACTATAACCACAAATTAACCAAATAACTGAGGATACACATGTTATAGCGAAGCATTGCATTAACACAGAGAGGACATTTTTTACACGAACCAAGCCACTGTAAAAAAGTGAGAGACCAGGAATAGTCATAAATAACACTAGTGCGGTAGCAGTTATAATCCATGCTGTATTGGCACCGTTTAGTGAGTCTGCATACCCTAAACTAGGAATTATCAGAGTAAGTAAAGACCATGTTAATCTATATTTTTGGTTTAACCGTTTTAGCATGACATATAATCCTATTGAGCAATATTGGTGCATTCTTACATTCAAGGTGCACTGATTTAGATCAAATATTAGTTAATTTACGTATCTTAGTGTTAATAATCTATCTTTTTATTTTAATGATGCAAGAATTATGCCATTGAGATGATTATTTTCCCTGAGCAGATAGGGATTTCCAAACCGAGTTTTTAAGTTTATCCATCTTAGCATCTGGGTTTCTGTATTTTAGCTGCAGTCCTTTAAGAAAATATCTTAAAACCTGATCTTTGCACTCTCTATAATTTTTGTGGGTTCTTTTCCGAAAGAAAGAACTTAGTTCGTGCGAACTTAATTCAAAATCTGCTAAACTGAGTATTTCTAAAATATCATCCGATTTCAAATGAAACGCAATTTTTAGCTTAGTGAATATCATATTGTTATTTAATTTTTTTTCAGGCAAGGGCTGTAAGCCTTCTTTTTTCCCTCTTTTCTCAATAATTAAACCGTTAAGGAATGCAGCAAGATAGCTGTCACTACAATTTAAAAAATCTGATTCAGTACTTTTCTTCAATTTTTTAATTAAGTCATCAACGGATATAGTCTTGCCTCCTAGGCTAGAAATAATAAGCATTTTTTCATCGTCATAATCAAGGATATAACGAATACGACGTAATACATCATTATTTGTCATAAATTTATCTCCTAGCCCCCTCAAAAAAATGTCGAATACCAATAATTTTGCTGGTAAACTTAAATTACAGTTACAATAACGAATGATATATATTT
>DGPR01000049.1:95775-128277 GCA_002390525.1 Cellvibrionales bacterium UBA4435 | reverse complement strand
AACTAAGAAGAAAAAGATTATGTATAAAGATTTAGCTCAAAAATTAAAAGAAACAGAAAGTACACCATGGGATGAGGCTTATCAGCATTTAGCGGATTATAAAAAGGAGCATACTAATACCTTAGTGCCTCAATTTTATTCAACTGACGACGGGTTCACATTAGGTTTTTGGCTGCTTAAATTACGCCAAGATCGAGCTAATGGACTTTTAACAGAAGATCAAATTAATCGATTGGATGAATTAAAATTTGTATGGGATCCACATGAGCCTCATTGGGAAAAAGGTTTTGCCGAATTACAAAAATATAGAGAACAATTTGGCGATAGTTTAGTTCCCGAAAATTATCTTACAGAAGGTGAGCATTATGAGTTGGGTGATTTTGCCAGAGCCCAAAGGCTTACAGAGGGTAATTATCCAAGAGAAAAATATCAAAGACTTTGCACGGTAGATTATGTTTGGGATCTTCGCGAGTATGATTGGAAAAGAGCCTTTGCTGCTTTAGAGCTATATAAGCAAGAACATGGCGATTGTTTAGTCCCAAGTGATTATGTGACTGATGAAGAGTCAATAACGGGTGAGTTAGCTTTAGGCCAGTGGGTGATTAAACAGCGCATAGATATGGTTTACAGTTGGTTGACCGAAGAAAAGATGCTGAAGCTAGATTCAGTAGGATTTGATTGGACTCCTGAATCAGGAGAGCCATTACATTTACATCTTTACAGAAAAAATGATTAGTATCTTTCAATAAAAATTATTTTACCGTTTCAATCTCTTATACTTTATCCGTTTAGGCTCTGATTCAGAGCCTTTTTGTTTGCTACGATCCTCGTGGTATTCACTATAATTCCCCTCAAAAAATTTGATCTCACTGTTACCTTCATAGGCTAAGATATGTGTTGAAATTCTGTCTAAAAACCAACGGTCATGTGATATAACAAGAACACAGCCGGGAAAATTTTGGATAGCCTCTTCTAACGCTCTAAGTGTTTCAATATCTAAATCATTTGAGGGTTCATCTAATAGTAATACATTGGCTCCTTGTTTTAGAGTTATTCCTAGATGTAACCTGCCTCTCTCACCGCCAGATAACTCCATAACTTTTTTTTGTTGATCATTGCCTTTAAAGTTAAACCTTCCAGCATATGCCCTTGAAGATATTTCGTAATTTCCAATTTTTAGTATATCTTTTTTATCTGAGATCGCCTCCCATACACTCTGGTTGTCATCAAGATTTTCTCTGCTTTGATCAACAAATGCGAGCTTAACTGTTTCACCAATAGAAATATTACCGCTGTCAGGATCTTCTAAACCACAGATCATTTTAAAAAGTGTAGATTTTCCAGCACCATTTCCTCCAACTACACCAACAATTGATCCCTTGGGAATTTTAAGAGATAAATTATCGATTAATAGTTGGTCACCAAAACTCTTGCTTACATTATCAAAAGAAATAACATTTTCCCCAAGCCTAGGGCCCGGGGGTATATAGATTTCGTTTGTTTCATTACGACTCTGAAACTCTTGCGAATTCATTTCTTCAAAACGAGCTAATCGAGCTTTATTTTTAGTATGACGGCCTTTTGGATTCTGCCTCACCCATTCCAATTCGTTTTTTATTGTACGCTGACGAGCATCTTCTTGTTTTTTTTCTATATCAAGTCGCGCTTCTTTTGTTTCAAGCCAGTTTGTGTAGTTGCCCTCATAAGGTATACCATGGCCTCTATCAAGCTCCAAAATCCAACCAGCAACATTATCAAGAAAGTATCTATCATGAGTTACAGCAACAACAGTACCTGAAAATTCTTCTAGAAATTTTTCTAACCAATATACAGATTCTGCATCCAAATGGTTTGTGGGCTCATCAAGCAATATCATGTCGGGTTTAGAAATAAGCAGTTTACATAATGCAACTCTCCTTCTTTCACCACCTGATAGTAACGATACATCTGAATCCCAGGGTGGAAGTCTTAAGGCATCAGCTGCAATACTTAGTTGGCTATCTATATTATGTGCATCCCAGTGTTCAATGATATCCTCTAATTGCCCTTGTCGTTTGGCAAGCTTATCAAAGTCTGCATCTGGCTCAGCATAATCAACATAGATTTGCTCAAGCTCTTTTAGAGCCTCTACTGCTTCTAGAATACCTTCCTCAACATTTTCACGCACATTTTTATCATTATTAAGATAGGGTTCTTGACAGAGGTAGCCTATTTTAATATTTGGCATTGGCGTAGCTTCGCCCTGAATATCCGTATCAAGCCCTGACATGATATTTAGAAGAGATGATTTACCTGACCCATTTAAACCAAGCACGCCAATTTTAGCTCCAGGAAAAAATGACAAAGAGATATCTTTCAGAATCTCACGCTTAGGCGGCACAATCTTACTTACTCGATTCATTGTGTAAACATACTGCGCCACGCTATAACCCCTTTATTATTTGATATCAATAGTCAATAAATTAAGACTGACCACTATTATAAAGCTTTTATTATTTCTGTGACTGATTATACAACCTAACTTTTTATAACGATATAACCGCTCTTTTTTTGAAAGCACCTGTTAAGTAAACACAATATTGTCAGTTTCAGGTAGGGGCTTCTGCGTGATAGTTTCTTTTGATAATTTAGATGTTTATAGATTAGATTTAGTTTGCCAGTTTCAGGTAGGGGTTCTTTTTAAATTGACGACTCTGCAACTTTCAACGAAACTAAGAACTATATTCAATCGCGATGGACTTCAAAAATGATTTCAACTCAGGATTTACCTGCTTCAAGTGGTTATGATATTTCAAGACTACGTAAAAATAAAAATATGCCCCTTAGTCCAGCAAAACCTGCAAAGGCTTTTAATGGATCAAGAGTGATATTTTTTCTTAATAAACTTAATTTTATAATAGAAACGATTGAGAAATAACAATGTCAATGCCTGTAGTGAGGCGTTAGGTAATTTATACAAAATAAGTGGTTAATATGGTTGGAAAAAAAGAAAACGAAACCTCTAGAACACTTCGTTTTGTTACAGCTGCCTCTCTTTTTGATGGGCATGATGCTGCTATAAATGTGATTCGAAGATTAATTCAATCAAAGGGTGCCGAAGTAGTTCATTTAGGCCACAACAGAAGTGTATGTGAGGTCGTTCGTGCCGCTATTCAGGAGGATGTCGACGCTATCGCCATAAGCTCCTATCAGGGTGGGCATATGGAATACTTCACATACTTATTGGATTTACTAAAAGAATATGGGGCAGAACATATTAAAGTTTTTGGCGGCGGTGGCGGCACCATCACACTTGAAGAAATCAATATTCTTGAATCTGCCGGCGTTAGTCGCATCTATCATCCCGAACAAGGTATGAAAATGGGTCTTATTGGAATGATAGACGATTTATTTCAAATTGTGAGAGCCGGTTCAACTGATAAGAGAACTAAAATATGCGTTGATGACCATTATGAGAGATATATTAAACAAGATATAAATAACGAGTTTAAAATTTCTCAAACTATCTCTGCTATAGAAAATAGAGTTATCCCAGCAGATACATTAAATGAGTTAAAAACTAAATGGAAAGAGTTTATTTGTGAGACACCAGTAATAGGTATTACTGGTACTGGTGGAGCAGGTAAGAGTAGTGTTATTGATGAGCTCTTAGAGAGATTTTTAAGAAATAGACCAGATATCCGTATAGCAGTTTTAGCTGTAGACCCTACTCGGCGAAAAACAGGAGGAGCGTTGTTAGGTGACAGGATAAGAATGAATAGCCTTTCTTCTCCAAAAATATTTATGAGATCTATGGCAACAAGACGACAACATTTGGCAACCAATGAAGTCTTAGAAGATATATCTATATATTTAAGATCAGTAGGTTATGACTTGATACTCATTGAGACAGCCGGTATTGGTCAAAGCGATTCTCAGATAGTCGATTTTGTTGATCTATCAATTTATATAATGACTGGAGATTACGGTGCAGCTACTCAGCTAGAAAAAATAGATATGGTCGATTATGCAGATATAGTCATTTTAAATAAGTATGAAAAAAGAGGCTCAGCAGACGCTCTGCGCGATATACGAAAGCAGTGGCGAAGAAATCATAATAAATTTGATTTGTTAGATACCGAAATACCAGTCTACCCAGTCATTGCTAACCAATTTAATGATCCTGGGTTAAGTTATGCTTTTTATAATCTGTGCAGACTCATTGCTCGTAAAAAGAAATTGGATAAAAAAGTCTGGGTTCCTAAAAAAGATAGTACTTTTATTCATTCAAAATCGATTGCACTTATTCCTGAAAATAGAGTACGTTACCTCTCTGATATTAGTGAGAATGGGCGACAGATTTGTAAAAAAAATAAAGCTCAATCTGAACTTGCATCTGAAGCTTATCAGGCTTATTCCATGTTAAAAAAACTAAAAGATGAGATGCTTCCAAGTCCTCTAGAGAAGTATTCAGAATCTCAGTTAATCCAAAAAAATTCTGATAAAACTCTCAGTAAATTGCGTGCAACGTATCAATATGCCATTACCAAAATGACGATGGAATCAAAAAAAATCATTCATGAATGGACAGAAAGAAAATCAGCAGTTGAATCAGACAAATATTCTTATTCTGTAAGAGGTAAGGATATCAAAGGCGACAATTATACAACCTCTTTAAGTCAACTAAAAATTCCAAAGGTTGCAGCTCCTAAGTATAGAGATTGGGGCGAAATTTTGAAATTTTTATTATCCGAAAATTTACCAGGTAACTATCCGTATACAGCTGGTGTTTTTTCATATCGTAGGATAGGAGAGGATCCCTCAAGGATGTTTGCTGGTGAGGGCACCCCGGAAAAGACAAATCGTAGATTCCATTATGTATCAAGTGGTTTACCAGCTATTCGTCTTTCAACAGCTTTTGACTCCGTAACACTTTACGGAGCGGACCCAGATGTGCGTCCTGATATATGGGGAAAAATTGGTAATTCTGGAGTCTCAATTGCCACATTAGATGATATGAAAAAACTCTATTCCGGTTTTGATCTATGCTCCTCAAAAACCTCAGTATCTATGACTATAAATGGCCCAGCACCAATGATTCTAGCTTTTTTTATGAATGCTGTAATTGATCAACAAGTTGAAATTTATCTTAAAGAAAATGATTTATGGGCTGAAGCTGAGCTTAAAATACAGAATTTTTTCAAAGGTAAAGAGAGGCCTACTTATAAAGGAAAGCTTCCAGACGGCCATAATCAATTAGGCCTAGCTTTGCTCGGAATTACTGGCGATAGATTGGTAGAGGGTAAAATTTATTCTAAAATAAAAGAAGTAGCCCTAACGTCAGTTCGCGGAACTGTGCAAGCCGACATTCTCAAAGAGGATCAAGCACAAAATACTTGTATTTTTTCTACAAATTTTGCGATGCGGATGATGGGTGATGTGCAAGAATATTTTATTAAAAATAAAATATCCAATTATTATAGTGTTTCAGTAAGCGGTTATCATATCGCTGAAGCAGGTGCTAACCCGATTTCGCAGTTAGCATTTACTCTATCAAATGGATTTACTCTAGTAGAGTATTATCTATCGAGGGGAATGAAAATAGATGATTTTGTATCAAATTTCAGTTTTTTCTTTTCTAATGGGATGGATCCTGAATATGCTGTGATGGGCAGAGTTGCTCGTCGTATTTGGGCTAGAGCGATGAAGGAAAGATATGATGCTAGCCCACGTAGCCAGATGCTTAAATATCATATTCAGACATCTGGTCGAAGTTTGCATGCACAAGAAATGAGCTTCAATGATATTCGTACGACCCTTCAAGCTTTATATGCAATATTTGATAATACGAATAGTTTACACACTAATGCTTATGACGAAGCTATTACTACACCAACATCAGAATCAGTTCGTCGTGCTATGGCAATACAATTAATAATCAATCGTGAATTTGGTTTAAATTTTTGTGAAAATCCATGGCAAGGGTCTTTTGTGGTTGAACAGTTGACCGACTTATTAGAAGAAGCGGTCTATGATGAATTTGACAGAATCTCGGAACGTGGAGGAGTGCTTGGCGCAATGGAAACTATGTATCAGAGAGGAAAAATTCAAGAAGAAAGTATGGTTTATGAGCATAAAAAGTATGATGGTAGCTTGCCATTGATTGGCATAAATACTTTTCTTCCAAATGAAGAGGAAAAAGAAATTATAGAAGGGCGCGAACTTGCAAGATCTGATGATAAAGAAAAGCAACTACAAGTTGATGCATTGAAAGCATATGTCATCCTGAATAAAGATGTTGCTGAAGAGTCAATTGCTAACCTAAAGCTAGCGGCATTAAATCAAGAAAATATATTTAGCTGTCTTATGGAGGCAGCTAAATTTAACTCTTTAGGGCAATTAAGCTCAGCTCTTTACGAAATTGGTGGTCTTTACAGAAGAAATATGTAGCTTATTATTACCAGTAGAAAAATAGTATATCTTAATAAGTTTATTCAGACGCAAAAATCGTGTAATTTTTATCTAAATTTGTGTACAATTTAGTGATTGAAAAAACTTTCCCATTTAAATATAAGTCTATTGTGTGATATGAATGTTTGATAAAAACCAAACTATTGAAAATTTTGATCCTGAGATTTGGGGATCAATAAAAAACGAGTCGAAACGCCAAGAAGATCATATTGAGCTTATCGCATCGGAAAATTATACTAGTCCTGCTGTAATGGCGGCACAGGGATCTAAGCTTACTAATAAGTATGCTGAAGGCTATCCTAGCAAACGTTACTACGGTGGTTGTGAATTTGTCGATCAAACAGAAGAACTAGCTATAGAGAGAGCTAAAGAATTATTTGGGGTTGGCTTTGCTAATGTTCAGCCACATTCTGGATCACAGGCAAATTCTGCTGTGTTTTTAGCTCTTTGCTCGGCCGGTGACACTATACTTGGCATGAGTTTAGACGCGGGTGGCCATTTAACTCATGGAGCAAAACCTAGTTTCTCAGGAAAAATTTATAATTCTGTTCAATATGGTTTAAATCCAGAAACTGGCTTAGTCGACTATGACGAAATAGAGAAACTAGCAACCGAATGCAAACCTAAAATGATCATAGCTGGATTTTCCGCATACTCTGGAATTTTGGATTGGAAGCGTTTTCGTGAAATTGCCGATAAGGTGGGGGCTTATTTTTTAGTTGATATGGCACATGTAGCTGGTCTTGTTGCCGCAGGTGTTTATCCTAGCCCAATTCCCTTTGCAGACGCTGTAACATCGACCACACATAAGACACTTCGGGGTCCTCGTGGCGGGATTATTTTGACTAATAACGAAGATTTAGCAAAGAAATTTAATTCCGCTATCTTTCCTGGTGGCCAAGGAGGGCCTCTTTGTCATGTCATAGCTGCCAAAGCTATTTCTTTTAAAGAGGCTCTAACTGAAGAGTTTAAAGTTTATCAACAACAGGTATTAAAAAATGCGCAGATAATGGCTGCGACTTTCATAAAAAGAAAAATAAAAATAGTATCTGGCGGAACTGAAAATCATCTCATGCTGGTTGATTTAATCGGTAAAGAGTTTACTGGAAAGGATGCTGATGCAGCTTTGGGCGAGGCATTTATAACAGTAAACAAAAATGCTGTACCTAATGACCCTCGATCACCCTTTGTAACTTCTGGATTAAGAATAGGTACTCCCGCTATAACGACTCGCGGATTCAAGGAAGCTGAATCAGAAGGTCTCGCTCATTGGATTTGTGATGTGCTAGATAGCTTAGAAGCTGGTAATTCTAATACGGTTATTCCAGAGGTAAAAGATAAGGTCCTCGAGCTTTGCAGTAGATTTCCTGTATACAGCTAGTAAGTTTTTATTAATACAATCACCTTATATTTTTTCCTCGAATTGCTGCAAACCTCAGCGACGCTGAGAGATCATTTCAGTATGATATAATTCTATATTATTTATTAAAATCAAGAGACTCCCATGCATTGTCCTTTTTGTAGCGCAGAAGATACTAAGGTTAATGACTCCCGGCTTGTTTCAGAGGGTGATCAAGTTAGGCGAAGACGTGAATGTATGTCTTGTCGTGAGCGTTTTACTACTTATGAATTAGCTGAGCTAATTATGCCAAGAGTCATAAAAAGTGACGAAACACGCGAACCCTTTGATGAAGAAAAGCTTAGAGCAGGTCTTCTCAGAGCTCTTGAGAAGCGTCCAGTTAGTATCGATCAGATTGAAGACGCGATATCACATATTCAGCATAGCTTGAGGGCAACCGGAGAAAGAGAGATGACTTCGAGAATGGTTGGAGAAAGAGTTATGTCTGAACTTAGAGAGTTAGATGAAGTAGCGTATGTTCGTTTTGCCTCTGTTTATCGAAGCTTTCAAGATTTAAGCGAATTTCGAGCCGAGCTTGACCGATTAGAAAAAAAAGGTTCAGAAAAGATTAGGGATTAATTTTATATGGAAAATACTAAGCACTTAAGTGGCTACGATTTTCAAATGATGACTAAAGCTCTAAAGCTGGCGCTTAAAGGAAAAAATACTTGTATGCCAAATCCTTCTGTAGGCTGCATTCTTACGAAGGACGAGAAAATTATAGGTGAAGGATGGCATCAAATAGCTGGCGAGGATCATGCCGAGATAAATGCTCTTAAGTCTTTAATTACACCATCCGATGGGGCCACAGCTTATATTACTCTGGAGCCATGCAGCCATAAGGGAAAAACAGGTCCTTGCGTGGATGCGTTAATAAAGTCTGGAATTTCAAGAGTTGTATATGGTATGACTGACCCTAACCCAGCGGTGAATGGTCAGGGTCTTCTAAAGTTAAAACAAGCAGGTATCTTAGTCGAGGGACCTTTATTAAAAACTGATGCCCAAAAGCTTAATTTAGGTTATATCAAAAGACATCAGCTTGGCTTACCCAGAATAACTATTAAGTTAGCTATGAGCTTAGATGGACGCACTGCAATGGGCGATGGAACAAGTCGGTGGATTACTGGTCAACCTGCCCGTGAAGATGTTCAGAAACTAAGAGCCACGAATTGCGCTATTATTACGGGTATTGGAACTATTTTGTATGATGATCCATCTTTGACAGTCAGATATAAAAAAGATGCATCTATATCTAACCATATACAAGAGCCAAAACAACCACTTTTAGTAGTAGTTGACAGCAAACTAAAATTACCAAATGATGCAAAGATTTTGTCAGGTTCAGCACCTATATTAGTTGCTACAGCAATTGAGAAATACAATTCAGATTTAAGAAATATTGATACCATCTGTATTGCTAATAGTGCTGGAAAAGTTGATCTTTTAGGTCTAATGAAATTATTGGCTGAAAAAGAGTGCAATAATGTTCTTATAGAATCGGGCCCAATCTTGGCAGGTGCCTTTATGCAACAAGGTTTAGTGGATGAGCTTGTAATTTATATGGCACCAAAACTCTTGGGCAATATAGCAAGACCATTGCTTAGTTTGCCATTTACTTGTCTAGATGAAGCTATAGAGCTAGACATTAAGGATATAAGGCAGGTAGGCAACGATATACGCCTGACTACGCAAATAAAAAATTTAAATACTAAAGTAGAGAAACCATAAATATGTTTACTGGCATCATAGAAGAAGTTGGAGAGATCGTAGCTCTAAAACAATGCAATGGCGATATGAAATTGCGCGTGAATACAAAACAACTAGATATATCAAAAATCCAACTTGGAGATAGCATTGCAACTAATGGTGTTTGTCTCACAGTTGCAAGATTATGTCAGGATGGTTACGAGTCAGATGTCTCTTCAGAGACATTATCTGTTACTTCTATAGAAAACTGGAGTATCGGATCCAAAGTTAATCTTGAACGCTCGCTGACCATAGATATGAGATTGGGCGGCCATCTAGTGCTTGGCCATGTTGACGGTATAGGTGAAATTTTAGACCGCTTCCCAGATGCCCGCTCTGAGCGCTTTCGGGTTCGTGCGCCGGCTGAACTTGCCAAATATATCGCACAAAAAGGATCAATAACTGTCGATGGAATAAGTTTAACTGTTAATAAGGTCGAGGGATCAGATTTTGAATTAAATATCGTTCCTTGGACTCTTGAGCATACTGTCATGAACACTTACCAGAAAGGAACTAAAGTTAACTTAGAGGTAGATGTAATTGCACGCTATGTGGAACGATTAATGCTTGGAGAAATCGCTATTACGAATTAGTTTTTTGAATGCAGTGATGATACAAGTTATGTTTTTTATAATTTAGATTTGAGAATAGGTATGAGCATTAATAGCATTGAAGAAATAATTGAAGACATACGTCAAGGTAAAATGGTTATCCTTATGGACGATGAAAATCGTGAAAATGAGGGTGATCTGGTAATGGCTGCAACAATGGTTCGGCCAGAAGATATAAATTTTATGGCGACTAATGGACGCGGCCTGATCTGCTTAACATTAACAGAACAGCGATGTAGACAATTAGATTTACCCTTGATGGTTAGTGTTAATAAGGCCAGCCGTGCAACTAATTTCACTGTATCTATTGAAGCTGCTAATGGTGTAACGACAGGTATATCTGCTGCTGATAGAGCTCGAACTATTCATGCAGCAGTTGCTGATAACGCATCAAAAAAAGACATTGTTCAACCCGGTCATATATTTCCTCTTCAAGCAGAAGCCGGAGGTGTTTTGTGTCGTGCAGGACATACCGAGGCTGGATGTGATTTGGCAAGAATAGCTGGCTTAGAATCAGCTGCAGTAATTGTTGAAATTATGAATGAAGATGGAACTATGGCGCGCCGCAGCGATCTCGATGTCTTTGCAAAAAAACACAACCTTAAAATAGGTACAATTGCCGATCTAATACATTATCGACTTGTTACTGAAAAGACTGTCAGCTGCACCAGTGAACGAGTCGTGAATACAAGATATGGCGATTTTGTGCTTCACACGTATTTGGATGTAGTTCGTAATGAAAAACATTTTGCTTTAGTTATGGGTGATATTTCCGAAGGAGAACCTCCATTAGTCAGAGTTCATATAAATAAGTCTGCTAGAGATCTTTTCAGTATTGAGTCACCTGGGGGTTACAAAAATTGGACTTTATCTGGGGCGATGGAGAGAGTAGCAAAGGAAGGAAGAGGAGTAGTAGTTTTTCTTTATTACCCTGAAGATGCTGACGATATAGATTCTGGGATTGATGACATGATTAGTCCGGTACCTAAAAAAGCCAGTGATGTCGTTTATCAACAAGTAGGAACAGGTTCACAAATTTTAATGAATCTTGGGGTACATAAAATGAGATTACTAAGTGCACCATTCAGATTCATAGCAATTTCTGGGTTTGATCTAGAAGTAGTAGAATATATAAGTTGTGAATAAAAATTTACTACAAATGATCAATGAATCATAAATATTTTGAAGAAAATATTGAGGGCTCAAAAATGAGTAAAAAAAGTCCTAGTAGGGATAATTTTGAAATAAATAAAGATGGTATGTCTTCGGTTCATATTGCTGTAGTAGCAGCTAAATGGAATTCTAATATTACTGACAACCTTATAAAAGGGGCTCAATTTGTATTAAAAAATTCAGGAATTCCTGAAAAAAATATTGATATATATAGGGTTCCCGGTGCATTTGAGTTACCTTTTGCTTGTCAAAAATTAACTAATGTTCAGAAACTACCTAGTTATAATGGCATTATTGCTTTAGGTTGTGTAATTCGTGGAGAGACTCCACATTTCGATTATATATGCCAAGAAACTACCAGAGGTCTAGGCGAAGTTGTCCTTAGGGCTAATATACCAGTTGGTTATGGTCTTTTAACTACTGATGATCTTGCCCAGGCTGAGCAACGCTCTCATATAGAGATAAATTCCGCTTTAGGTCAAAGCAATAAAGGACAAGATGCTGCAGATGCTGTACTGGAAATGATCCATACATTTAGTTAATCATAGGAAGCACTGATGTTCTTACCTTCAACTCGAAAAAAAGCTAGAGAGCTCTTAGTCCAAGCCCTTTACCAGCGCTCGGTTTCTGGTACTGAAATTAACATTATATATCAAGAATTTGTAGCTAATAATAATATGGATAAGGTAGACACTGAATTTTTTAAAGAATTGCTTTACGGTATTATAGAGAAATTAGATGAGGTAGACGGTGCTTATACGGAATATCTTGATAGAGAAACTTCGAGATTAGACCACATATCTAGGGTTATTTTAAGAATTGGCTCATATGAGTTATGTTTCAGAATCGATATTCCCTATAAGGTTGCGATTAATGAGGCAGTAAATTTAGCTAAAAAATTTGGGCCAACTGATACCTACAAGTATATTAACGGGATCCTTGATATGGCGGCACTTAAAAAACGTGCTATTGAAATCAACAATGAGAAACACCCTAAATAATCGACTCTATAATCCTTAGGTATTGATATTTACTAAATTATGAAGACGCTATTTTTAGTCATATTAAAATATAAAAGTTAAATTTATGAGTTCAAAAAAAGCTTCAATAAGTGAATTTTCAATAATAGAAAAATATTTTTCTAATATAGGTCAAAGCAAAGGTGTCTCACTTGGAGTGGGGGACGATTGTGCTATCCTAGAAATCCCTTCAGATAAGCAACTCGTAACCTCTGTAGATACATTAGTTGAAGCTATACATTTTCCATCAAACTCTTCTCCTAGTGATATTGCACAGCGTGCTTTAAGAGTTAATCTCAGTGATATCGCGGCTATGGGGGCAGAGCCTCATTGGTTTACTTTAGCCTTGACTCATCAGACAGGAAATGAAGAGTGGATTTATAGATTTTCCAAAGCACTTGAAAGAGACGCTAAAAAATTTGGCTGTACCTTAGTTGGTGGAGATCTGACAGCGGGACCTTTATCAATAACCATCCAGGTGCTTGGAACTGTAGATAGAGGTAAAGCTATAAAAAGGAGCGGTGTTAAAGAAGGCGACTATATTTATGTGACAGGCTCACTTGGAGAAGCTGCCGCGGCTACCTTTATTTTTGAAAAACCACTTAATTTATCGAACCCTCTACCTAAGAGCTCGATCGATCGTCTCTATAATAAATTTTACCGACCAGAACCAAGAATAAAAGAAGGCATCCTTTTGCAAAATATTGCATCTTCAGCAATAGACATTTCAGATGGGCTTATTGCAGATCTTGGACATATTCTTAGTTCTAAATCGTATGGCGCTAATATTGAATTTAAGCGCATACCATACGCAAATTTTTTAACAGATGTCGCAGATCATGATTTAATTCAAAAATGGATTCTATCTGGTGGTGATGACTATGAGTTATGTTTTACTGTTCCAAAAAAATCTGTTGCTCTATTAGAGAGTATGATAGCCTCGCAAAAAATACAAGCATGTTATATCGGTCAAGTCTCCATAGATCCAGGAATACGTTGTTATGATGACCAGGGTAAACTGTTGAATATAATCAAATCTGGCTACCAGCATTTTTGAAGATTATCGGTACTAATTTTGATATATTTAAAAATATTTCTATCAAAAAAAGAGCATAATAAATGAATACAGTTAGCCCAACTTTTAGGCAACTTTTAAGAAACCCAGTTCACTTTTTAGCATTTGGTTTTGGTAGTGGTTTGTTCGCTAAGGCACCAGGAACTGCAGGTACTTTATTAGGCATTTTAGCTTGGATGTTTTTAGTAAATCTGTCATTAGTTACTTATATTATCGTTATAGTAATTGCAGCTCTAGCTGGAATATATTTTTGTGGAAAAACTGCGCGCGATCTAAATGTTCACGACCATAGTGGAATTGTATGGGATGAAATAGTTGGAATATGGCTTGCTATGATTTTAGTCCCAGTTACTTGGGGCTGGATTTTTGTAAGTTTTTTGCTGTTTAGGTTTTTTGATATATTGAAACCTTGGCCTATAAGTTGGATAGATAAAAATATATCTGGGGGTATAGGTATTATGGCAGACGATTTGTTAGCCGGTGGTTTTACTGCCATAGTTTTGTATGTGACCATGAAAATCTTATAAAAATTAAAATTTATTAAGTCTAAGTGATTATAAATGTAAAGTTCTTTTACTCGTTATGTATCATAGTTAAAATGACCACCCTTAAATTAGGCTATTCGGAGTAAATTGTGTCATTGAATTTCATACAAAGCGCAGAGCTACCAACTCGGTGGGGAACTTTTAAGCTACATGGTTTTTTTGATGATATTGAAAAAAAAGAACATATTGTTTTAACTTTAGGTTCAGTATCTACTCATAAGCCAGTATTAGTCAGAATTCACTCTGAATGCTTAACGGGTGATTCTTTATTTAGTCTGCGATGTGATTGTGGGTCTCAGCTCGAGGAATCTATGCGTCTTATTGCTAAGGAAGAAGTAGGAGCTATAGTTTATCTTCGCCAAGAGGGCAGAGGTATTGGTTTGCTTAATAAAATTAAGGCATACCATCTCCAAGATGAGGGTGCTGATACAGTTGAGGCGAATGAGCAGCTGGGTTTTGATCCTGATGCAAGAGATTATAGTGTATGCGAATCTATTTTTAATCATCTTGGTATAGTTGATGTTAGACTACTCACGAATAATCCTAAAAAAGTTAAAGCGCTTAAAGATATGGGAATTGTTGTATCTGAGCGACTATCAATTCAGACAGGACAAAATCCTCACAATGAAGCATATTTGGCAGTAAAAGCGGGAAAATTAGGACATCTTTTTGATAAAGATTAGTATCAGGCTATAGTGACTTGTAGAAGTGAAATTTTTTGGTTCCCAATATAATTAAGGTCATTTTATGACACTAGCAAAGAGAATTATTCCTTGTCTCGATGTTGACAGAGGTCGGGTGGTTAAGGGTGTCCAATTCATAGATATCAGAGATGCTGGTGATCCTATAGAAGTGGCTAAGCGATACAATCAGGAAGGAGCTGATGAAATTACTTTCTTAGATATCACAGCCAGCCATGAAGGCCGAGACACTATAATAAATACAGTAGAGCGAATGGCAAGTGAGGTATTTATCCCCCTTACAGTGGGCGGTGGTGTAAGAAACTTGTCGGATATAAGGAACTTGCTCAACGCTGGTGCTGATAAGGTAAGCATCAATTCAGCAGCTGTAAAAACTCCAGAATTCGTACGTATTGCTGCTGATCGTTTTGGTTCCCAGTGTATTGTCGTAGCTATTGATGCTAAGAAAACTAGCACCAATGATGAGCCCATAAAATGGGAAGTATTTACTCATGGCGGCAGAAATACTACAGGAATTGATGTACTGGATTGGACAAATATGATGGCCAGATATGGAGCAGGTGAAATTTTACTGACTAGCATGGATAACGATGGAACTAAAAATGGTTTTAATCTTGAGCTTACAAAAGCAGTTAGCTCAGAAGTTGATATTCCTATTATTGCTTCAGGAGGGGCAGGTAATCTGAAGCATTTAGCTGATGGTATTCTTGAGGGGCAGGCTGATGCAGTTCTAGCTGCTAGTATTTTTCATTTCGGCGAGTTTACAATTAAAGAAGCCAAGACATACATGGCAAAACAGGGTATCGAAATGAGACTTTAATATTATAAAAATATTATATATCTTGAAGAAAACATAATCTCACCCTTATTTTTAAACACCAATATTTTAAGTTACCACTATAACTATATATTATTAACATCAATCTAGTAATTCTTACTTAAGAGCCAAATCTTCGGATTTGAAGGCTTCCCATTTTCTCTCACTTCAAAATAAAGTGCATGCTCATCAAGACCACCAGTGTTTCCCACCCTCGCGATATCTTCGCCTTTCAATACCCAGTCACCCATTTTTTTTAAAAGGAATTGGTTATGAGCATATAACGTCATGAAGCCGTCACCATGACTAACTATTATCAAAAGACCGTGCCCTTTAAGATAATTTGCAAATATGATTTTACCATCATGAACAACTCTAACTGGAGATCCCGCATTAGTTTTTAGAAGCCAGCCTTTTGAGTGCATCGAAGAATTCGATTTTAAATCATACTCGTTACTTGGATTAGCATTCACAGGCCAGGGTAGCTTACCTTTATTTTCATAAAAATTGTTTTTTGAAGAGGTGCTAGAAGGATGATTCAATGCGTGGGTTTTTTTTCTTAATAAGGTTTCTAGATTAGCTTTTTGGTCAGCGTATAAAGCAAGCTTGAGTTGTGAAGAATTAATTTTACTATTAAGTTTCTTTATAGTAAGTGCTCTTGAGCTTTGTAATGATAAGAAGCTATTTTTTCTTTCTTTAAGTTCAGATCGATTTCGCATTAATTCTATTTTTTGATCTGAAATTAGCTTTTGGATAATATTAAGCTCTTTAATTTTCTCTTTATAGCTGTTAATTTTTTCATTTCTAGCATTTATAAAGTAATTATAATATTCAAGTATTCGATTAATATTTTTTGGGTTGTGTTGTTTTAAAATAAGCTTTAGAGGCTCTTCTGTTCCTTGACGATGAAGAAATTTAATATAATTTTTTATTAGATATTGTTGTTTCTTTAAGAATGCTGCTAAATTATTTCTTTGCTCATTAAGATTTTCAATTCTGCGGCTTAGAGAATCTATTTTTTTTTCAAAAGCTCTTATCTTGGAGGTTATTTTTGCCAGGGATAACTCGGTTTTTTCTAATTGATTATTTAATGATTCTTGGCTTTCCCCATGCCCTACAAGAGATTTTTTAAGATCAGAAATTTTATTATTTAATTTATTTAGTTTATGTAGATCATTTTTTTCTTCAGCCAATATAGGCGCAATGAAAATGAGAGCAATAAGTATTCTTGAAATGAAATATCGCATTAAATGTATTACCATCAATTAGTGCTATATTAGTGATTTTTGACTAGGGATTTTCCTGACATTTCCTTGGGCTGAGGTAAATCCATAATTGTTAAAATTGTAGGGGCGACATCTGACAACGATCCCTGTTTAAGAAGTGATATTTTCTTTTCTCCTATATATATCAGGGGAACTGGTAAAGTAGTGTGTTGTGTATGAGGCTGCCCAGTCTCTTCATCGAACATTTGCTCAACATTACCATGATCAGCAGTTATTAAGCACTGACCGCCAGCATTCTCAACTGCCAATAACAGTTTACCAATGCATTCATCAATCACCTCTACAGCCTTAGCTGCCGCCTTAAATATTCCGCTGTGACCAACTTGGTCACAGTTCGCATAGTTACAAATAATAACATCAAAATCTTTGCTATTAATTGCTTCAATAAGATTATCTGTGAGCTCATAAGCACTCATTTCTGGCATGAGATCATAGGTTTCGACTTTTGGGGATGGAATTAGTATTCTTGATTCTCCTTTGAAAAGATTTTCTTGCCCACCACTAAAGAAAAAGGTTACGTGAGCATATTTTTCAGTTTCTGCGATTCTTAATTGTGTTTTATCTAAATTACTTAAATGCTCCCCTAATGAGTTACGAATTTCTTCTGGCGGGAATGCTACCGAAGCTTGGATATCTTTGGAGTACTGAGTGGTCATTACAAAATCAGCTAATTTTGGACGTTTTTTTCTGATGAACCCAATAAAATTGTCATCGGTAAAAGCATTAGTTATCTGTCTAGCTCGGTCTGGCCTAAAATTCATGAAAATAATTACATCACCATCAACTACCATAGATTTTTCATTCATTGTAGAAATTTTGGTTGGTAAAACAAATTCATCGCTATCAGTATAATTATAGCTGTCTTCCAGCGCCTCAATTGCACTGTCAGCTATATATTCAGGGTAGTCATCTGTGAGCATATTGTATACTGCTTCAAGGCGATCCCATCTTTTATCTCTATCCATTGCATAAAATCGTCCAGATATACTGGCGATTTTTCCTACACCTAAGTCCGAAAGAACAGCCTCCGTTGTTTTAATTGACCCTTCAGCGCTCCTTGGTGGCGTATCCCTTCCATCTAAAAAAGCATGCAAATATATCTTTTTAGCACCTCTTTTGGCTGCAAGTTTGATTACATTATTTATATGATCCTCATGACTATGTACCCCCCCCGCAGAGAGAAGACCAAAGATATGTACCGCTCTATCATTAGCGATCGCTTTATCAACTGCTTTTATATATGAAGGATTAGAGAAAAAATCACCATTTTTGATACAATTATTAATTTGTGAAAGATTTTGATGTAAGACTCTTCCTGATCCGAGAGTAACATGACCTACTTCGCTATTACCCATTTGCCCAACAGGTAGCCCAACTGCAGGACCAGAAGTATCAATCAAGCTATGTGGGCACTTACTCCATAAGCCGTCTAATATAGGTGTTTTAGCTGAATATATAGCATTATGCTTCTTTTTTTCACTATATCCAAATCCATCTAGTATCAAAAGCAATAGTGGTTTTTTTGATTTAGTCATAAATTTTTAGGCTCTGTTTGATTTTTTATAGATTGATAGTAAGAATATTACCGACAAAGAGCGATTAGCGCCAATGATGGTTTCCCGTTAATCGTTTCGCTGTGTATAATTTACAGATATTGTCTTCTTTAATATACAAAAACAGCAATCGGAGTTAATCACCTTGGAATTTTTTGACTTTATAAGCGAACAATGGGTTCTTGTGAGTATTTTTATGACCCTCATTTATTTGTATGCAATTAACGAGCGCGCTAAAAGCGGTAAAACTATATCACCGCATGTAGTTACTCGCATGATAAATTCTGAAGAAGCGATACTTTTAGATGTTCGTGAAACAAAAGATTTTAGTTTGGGGCATATAGCGGGGGCAATTAATATTCCATATGCTAAATTGAATCAGAGAATACCTCAACTTGAACAGTATCGAACGAAAGCAATTATAATTGCTGATAAGCAAAGTCAGCATTCTGGCTCTGTTGGTCGAAAATTACAGCAAGAGGGATTTAGTGCACTAAGACTAACAGGGGGCATGATGGAATGGCAAAACCAGAGTCTTCCAGTTGTAAAAGAATAAATCATTTATCATTAAGACTTAATCGCTAATTATCTCTAATTCTTTAAGTTTTCGGGCAAGTGTGTTTCTACCTAGACCTAATATTTCTGCAGCCTTACTTTTTCTGCCACCGGTTTTAATTAAAGTAGCTTCAATTAAAGTTTTCTCAAAGGTTCTTGTTGCTCTAGCTATAATTTCAGTATTTCCAGACGATAGCTCTTCTTGAGCCCATTGCTTAAGATGCTCTTCCCAAGACATGGAATCTTTCGAATCATCATCTGTTATGTTAAGAAACTCAGCTGGTAAGTCTTCTGTACGAACCTCTATGCCTGGTGCCATAACCGTTATCCATCGGCATACATTTTCTAATTGCCTCACATTTCCTGGCCATGGAAGAATACTTAGGTATTCTATAGCTTCATCTGTAAGAATTTTTGTTTCATATTTTAATTCTTTTGCTGCTGTACTTAAAAAATGCCTTAATAATTTTGGGATATCTTCTCTACGGTCAACAAGGTTTGGAAGATGTATTCGAATAACATTTAGGCGATGAAATAGATCTTCCCTAAATAAATTTTTAGTTACAAGTTCTTCAAGATTCTGATGAGTGGCCGCAATAATTCGAGTATCAACTTTTATTGGTATGTGGCCACCTACTAGGTAAAATTCTCCATTGGCAAGCACACGCAATAGTCTTGTTTGTGCCTCAGCAGGCATATCGCCTATTTCATCCAGAAAAAGTGTCCCACCATTTGCTTGCTGAAAACGACCTTCTCTACGCTGACTTGCTCCACTAAAGGCGCCTTTTTCATGTCCAAATAATTCCGATTCTATTAAGTCATGTGGAATGGCAGCCATATTTAGGGCGATAAATTTGTTTTCTTTACGAGGACTATTATCATGCAATGCTTTAGCTACAAGCTCTTTCCCTGTACCCGACTCACCATTAATTAAGACAGTAATATTTGAGTTTGATAATCTACCGATAGCACGGAAGACCTCTTGCATAGATTGAGCTTCACCGATTATTTCATTATGATTATCAGAAATGCTTTCCTCTGAAATACTGGCTTTTCTTTGATCTTTTGTGAAGCTTATCGCGCGTTGTGTTACTGCTACTAAATCTTGAAGATCGAATGGTTTAGGTAAATATTCGAATGCGCCACCTTGATAGGCAGATACAGCACTATCCAGATCTGAATGGGCTGTAGTAACTATTATAGGTAGATTTGGATTTGAAGCGTGAATCTTTTTCAAAAGTTCCAAGCCACTCATTCCAGGCATTCTTATATCAGTTATCACCGTATCTGGAGTTGTTTTAATAAGCTCAATAAGAAGCTCTTGTGCAGTCTCAAAGGAACTTACTATCATATTTTCTCTTGCAAGAGTTTTCTCCATGACCCAACGAATAGATTGATCATCATCAACGATCCAGACATTATGTTTCATATTATTTATCCAACGGTAAGTAGATATAAAAAAATGTTTTGCCGCTCTTATTTTCACATTTAATAAGACCTTGATGAATATCTATCGCGGACTGAGAAATAGACAAACCGAGACCAGTTCCTCCTACTTTTCCACTAATCGATGGAAAAAACATACAATCGAGCATCTCTTCTGAAACACCCGGACCATTGTCGACAATTTGTATGCAGCAGTTCATCCTATGATGAACCCCTCGGATTGTTTGATTTCTCTCAATACTCGTCGTAACTTCTATCATGGGATTTGCTGTTTTGCAATCAGAGAGCGCTTGAACGGAGTTAAGCATTATGTTCAAAAAAGCCTGAGTTAGTTTCCCTCTGTCCCCACTGATTTCTGGGATGCTTGGATCGTAGATCTTATTTATATTTATCTTACCCATAGTATCTTTTTCTATAAGTGATGCGACATGCTCAATAATTTCATGAATATTTATTGAAGTAAATTTCGGTAAGGTATTTGATCCAAGCATTTGATTTACAAGCTTGGATAGCCTATTAGTTTCCTTGGTAATAATACTAGTAAATTCACGTAATTCTGGTCGATTTTCAAGGTCATCTGAAAGAAGTTGTGCTGCGCCTTTAATTCCTCCCAGAGGGTTTTTTATTTCATGAGCAAGGTCACGAATTAAGTTTCTGGCTGACTTGTGCGTATCTAGAAATCCCTGCTCTTTATTCAGCTGTATTAGTCTTTCCACCTGCTGAATTTCTAATAAAAGCATTTTTTTAGAACCATGAATTATGGGAGAAACAGTAAAATCTACAGTAATGTGTGCTTTATCAGGAAGCTGAAAACATACCTCTCTTTGTGTAAATGGACGATAGTCATCCACCGCTTTATCTATAGCAGAAAAGTCAATTTGACTGCTCTGCGGATCTTCATCGTACTCTTTTAAAAAATTAAATATCGATTTGCCCACAACACGAAATGAACTAGTATCAAATAAACTTTCAGTCGCAGAGTTCGCGTAAAGTATTTTCAGCTTCTCATCCAACAATATAACTGAGACATTTAGATTATCTAAGACTATGTTCTTTATTTCTTCCATTTTCATGATTCAATCAATCATTTAACTAGACTAGGAAATTTCGACATTAGGCTCTTTATAAAAATTGGTAACTATTGAATAAATTAGACTAGATTGCAGATGGTATACAACCTAGTCTAATGATTTGATAACACTTAAACAGAGTAGTACATATCAAACTCAACTGGATGAGTGGTATGCTCAACACGATGAACGTCTTGCATCTTAAGATCAATATATGCATCTATCATTTTATCTGTAAATACACCACCTTTTGTTAAGAATTCTCGATCTTCGTCTAAGGCCTCCAGAGCTTCTCTGAGACTACCTGCTACCTGGGGTATCAGTGAGCTCTCTTCTGGAGATAAATCATAAAGATCTTTATCTGCTGCTTCTCCTGGATGTATTTTATTAATAACTCCATCAATACCTGCCATTAACATTGACGCAAACATTAAGTAAGGGTTGGCTGTGGGATCTCCAAATCTAGCTTCCACTCGTTTCCCTTTAGGCGAGGCAACATAAGGTATACGAAGTGCAGCGGAGCGATTCCTTGCTGAATATGCAAGCATAACTGGAGCTTCAAATCCTGGAATAAGTCGTTTATAGGAGTTTGTAGAAGCATTAGCAAATGCATTTAATGCTTTAGCATGCTTAATGATTCCACCAATATAATAAAGAGCAGTTTCACTCAGTCCAGCGTATCCGTCTCCTGCAAAAGCATTTTCTCCATTTTTCCAGAATGATTGGTGGCAATGCATGCCGGACCCATTATCACCAACAAGTGGTTTTGGCATAAATGTTGCTGTCTTACCATAAGCATGAGCTATATTGTGTACACAGTACTTTAAAATTTGAACTTCATCAGCTTTTTTAACAAGTGTATTAAACTTGATCCCTATTTCGCACTGCCCAGCAGTTGCTACCTCATGATGATGAACTTCTACATCGAGTCCCATTTCTTCCATAGCAGAACACATTGCAGTTCGTAAATCATGGAGGCTATCGACAGGAGGGACCGGAAAATACCCACCCTTAACACCAGGCCGATGTCCCATATTTCCATCTGGGAATTCTGATCCAGATGACCAAATTCCCTCTTCAGAATTTACTTTGTGAAAACATCCATTTATATTTGAGCCCCATTTGACATCATCAAATACAAAAAATTCTGGTTCTGGACCAAAGAAGGCTGTATCACCCAAACCAGTTGATGCTAAGTAACCTTCAGCACGTTTTGCAACGGAACGGGGATCTCGATCATAGGATTGCATAGTGGAAGGCTCGATGATGTCACAGCGTATGATGACTGTAGGTTCGTCAGTAAATGGGTCCAAAACAGCTGTTGCATCGTCAGGCATAAGGATCATATCGGACTCATTAATTCCTTTCCACCCTTCTATTGACGAGCCATCAAACATTTTGCCTGTTTGAAAAAAATCATCATCCACATCTTTTGATGGGAAGGATACATGTTGCTCTTTACCCCTTGTATCTGTAAAACGAAGATCAACCCAACGCGCCTCACTCTCTTTAATTAACTCTATAGCTTGTGACATTTTATTCTCCAAATTTATATAAGCACTTGAACTGCTGAAACTAAAAATAATTTTTATCATTAATTATAATGCAATAATTATACCAGAAATATAAACACCAATTATGGCTGTTTAAGGGTNNTAATTTAGTTTATATATGCACTTTAATGGTGCAAAGTAGATTTATATAGTTAAAATTAACCTTTATGGTGCATTTTTTATTTTATGAAGTAAAACATTTTATTTATATCTTCACTATAGACTAAGTTTCTAGCTACATCGGTAATTACTAAGTTGGTCAAAATTAAATTTGATTTTGCAAGCATTTAGCTATCTCCAAACTATCTTGATCAGTATAATGCCGTCTTTCTTGTAAATCTAGGATCAGAATTGTGATCGAAAATCTTCGTAATATAGCTATTATCGCCCATGTGGATCATGGTAAGACCACTTTAGTAGATAAGTTACTTAAACAGTCAGGCACGCTTGACCGTAAGGATATGGATTCAGAGAGAATAATGGATTCAAACGATCAAGAAAGAGAACGCGGAATAACAATTTTAGCTAAAAATACAGCTATAAGATGGAATGGTTTCAATATAAATATAGTTGATACACCAGGTCATGCTGATTTTGGAGGGGAAGTCGAAAGAGTCCTTTCAATGGTAGACTCGGTTCTCCTTCTTGTTGATGCTGTCGATGGTCCAATGCCTCAGACTCGATTTGTCACGCAAAAAGCATTTGAACAAGGATTAAGCCCAATTCTCGTTGTAAATAAAGTTGATCGTCCTGGAGCAAGACCACATTGGGTTGTAGATCAAGTATTCGATCTATTTGATCGTTTAGGGGCGACTGACGATCAAATGGATTTTCCAATAATGTTTGCTTCCGCATTAAATGGAGTTGCTGGTATTGAACCTGAGTCTTTAGCAGAGGACATGACCCCTTTATTGCAAATGATTATTGATGAGGTTCATCCACCAAAAGTTAATATGGATGGTCCATTGCAAATGCAAATAAGTGCTTTGGACTATAATAGTTATGTCGGAGTCATTGGAATTGGTCGAATAACTCGTGGAATCTTAAAACCCAATGAGCAAGTCCTTATAGTAGAAAGCAACGAAAATTCAAGAAAAGGGAAAGTGCTCCAAGTAATGGGATATAGCGGTCTTGAGAGAGTGGATGTAGCTGAAGCGCAAGCTGGAGAAATTGTATGCGTTACTGGAATTGATAAGCTCAATATATCTGATACTTTATGTAGCCTAGATAAACCCGAAGCCCTTTCTCCTCTCACTGTTGATGAGCCAACAGTAAGCATGACATTTCAGGTAAACAATTCACCCTTCGCTGGGCTTGAAGGAAAATTTGTTACTTCCCGTAATATAAAAGAAAGACTCGAACAAGAGTTAATACATAACGTAGCTTTGAGAGTTTTAGAAGGTGATACACCAGATAAATTTATAGTCTCTGGGCGTGGCGAGCTTCATCTATCAGTATTGATTGAAAATATGCGTAGAGAAGGTTTTGAGCTAGGAGTATCGCGCCCAGAGGTTATAAAAAAAGAAGTTGACGGCCAGATACTAGAGCCTTACGAGCTAGTAATGGTTGATATTGAAGAACAACACCAAGGTTCTGTTATGGAAGAATTCGGAAATCGTAGAGCTGAACTCGGAAATATGGAACTAGATGGGAAAGGGCGTGTACGATTAGAATTTACTATTCCTTCCAGAGGATTAATTGGGTTTCGGTCTCAATTTTTAACCATGACAAGTGGATCAGGTATAATGACTAGTATATTTGATCGCTATGCTCCAACAAAACAAGGAGATTTAGCTAAAAGACAAAACGGTGTTTTAGTTTCTATGGTAAAAGGAAAAACCTTGGCTTATGCGTTATTCAATCTTCAAGAAAGAGGTCGCCTTTTTCTTGGTCATGGTGTTGAGGTTTATGAGGGTCAAGTCATTGGACTTCATGCCCGAAGTAATGATTTACCTGTTAATCCAACAAAAGCAAAACAACTAACTAATATTCGAGCTGCTGGCACAGATGAGAATTTGGTTCTATCTCCCCCTATTAATCACAGTTTAGAGCAAGCGTTGGAATTTATAGAAGACGATGAATTGGTGGAGGTGACACCGAAATCAGTTCGAATACGTAAAAAGTTATTGAAAGAAAACGAGCGCAAACGAGCGCCTAAGCTCTAATAAAACCTAAATTTTATTAAATATGAAAATATTTTTTCATTTGCGCTTTTAGATTTTTCTTTTGAGACCACTTTTTTTGCTTGTCTAATCAATTGTCGTAAATGTTTCCTGTCTATTTTTGGTAATGCGATCAATATATCGTCAATTGCTTTATCTCCCTCTAAAGTTAGCCTCTTTATCCATTTTTCAATGGTTATCTTCTGGCGGCGATAAATCACACTTTCTTGATCAAAAATTTTAAGCCCCATTAGAATTTTATCTATATCAGCGGACCTCATTATTTTGCCAATATGCTGGATTTGCCTTCTTTTTCCCTCTCGACTTTTTATTTTTTTGGCGAGCATAATTGCTTCATTGAGATCGTCTGATATTTCTATCCTAGATAGTTTCTTGGGAGGTAAATTGACAAGATCTGATCCAATTTTTTGCAGATTAAGCATTTCTTTTTTGAGCATCGATTTGCTTTTTTTAGGCTCTTTTAACAATTTTAGCGACATACTAGAGCTAGCATAAATATTTTCAGACATAAATAATCAACCATAGAATAGAGTAGCTAGACCTAAAAAGGATAAAAATCCTACCACATCAGTAATTGTTGTTAATGCAACAGTTCCAGCTAAAGCTGGGTCGATCTTGAAGGATTTCAGTATTACTGGAAGTATGGCTCCTGCAACTGCTGCAACAATAAGATTTATAGCCATAGCTGCACTAATAATTATAGCAATGAGTAGATCATCAAACCATAAGGCCGCAACGCCACCCATAACAATTGCCCAGACCATTCCGTTGAGTGCGCCTACCGTGAATTCTTTGCTAAGAAGCCAGTTCAAATTACTTCTATTAATCTGCCCAAGTGCCATTCCTCTGACCACGACTGTAAGTGTTTGACTACCTGCAACTCCACCCATACTGGCTACAATTGGCATCAGAATAGCAAGTGTTACAACTTTTTCGATTGTATCTTCAAAAATATTAATTACAGAAGACGCTAAAATTGCTGTTAGCAGGTTAACACCGAGCCAGACAGCTCTCCTAGGGGCAGAACGACTAATAGAAGTGAATGTCCCCTCTTCATCACTTAACCCCGCTAAACTTAATAATGAATGATCTGCTTCTTCACTTATTACATCTACAACATCATCAATTGTGATGCGCCCCAGTAATTTATTTTTTTGATCTATTACTGGAGCAGATACCCAATCATTTTTTTTAAATAATCGTGCTACCTCAGAATCTTCCATATCTGCAAAAATACTATCAATTCTGGTGACCATAATTTCTCGAGCTGTAATATTCGGGCTAGATGTAAGTAACTTACTAAGAGGCAAAATTCCTAAGAGAGAATCTTTTCTATCAACAACAAATATATTATCAGTGATACTCGGTAATTCTTCATGGCGACGGAGATAGCGTAAAACAACATCTAAAGTTATATCAGGTCGAACAGTGATTGTATCTGTATTCATCAAACCACCGGCGGTATCCTCTGCAAAATTAAGAACGCTCTCGACCCTTAATCGATCCTGTTCACGCATTGCTTGTAATACCTCAGGAATAAATTTTTCAGGTAGTTGTTGAAGAATATCAGCTATATCATCAGGATCTAAACCTTGTGTGATGGACGCGACCTCATGACTCTCCATCTCTTGTAGAATTTCACCACTCAGTTCTTCACTAAGCTCGCCTATCACTAAACCCTCGAGCTCTTTATCAATTAAACCCCACAGGACTCTGCGTACTTTAGGGGGGGCGGACTCGATTTGATGAGCGATATCAGCAGGCATTAAATTATTTAGCATATAGCTAAGTGAGCGAACATCACTAGAATCCATTAATTCTTGAATTCTAGTAAGTTGTGACATTTGAGCGTCTTGGTTATTATACCCCTGCATGGGAATGTCCCTAATAAACCTTATTGATCTTATGTATGACTAGTAGTTTATAGATGAGTATTAGAAATTTATAGTAGTGATTGCATGTTCTTAAGTAAGATTTTTATTACTTTTCTTCATCAAATTTATTAGCTATTAGGTTCTTAAGGGCTTCATACGCGTTTTCCGCATCACTTCCCTTTATGTCAAAATATAGAGTTGTCCCATTATTTGCTGCTAGTAATAACAGGGACATGACGCTTTTAGCATCTATAAGCTTACCAGCTTTAGTGCCTACCATAATCACAGAGCTATATCTGCTTGCTGTTGCTGCAAGTTTTGCAGCTGCACGAGCGTGTAGACCAAGTTTATTTAGGATAGTTAATTTTGTTTGTATTGATTTATGCATATCAAATATAAAATACTTCGTTTTAGTTAAGCTCTCTATGCCATGTTTGAGTGTTAGCATAATCCTTAATAAATATCTCTTTAAGCATATTGCTTATATAAACAGAGCGATGATGACCACCAGTGCAACCAATACCAATAGTGACATAGCTTCTATTATCTTTTAGAAATCTTGGAAGCCACATCTGTAAAAAATTAGCGATAGATGTAAGCATTTTAGAAACTTCTTTTTCACCCTTAAAAAAATTGATGATAGCTTTTTCGTTACCATTAAATTTTCGTAACCTGACATCCCAATATGGATTTGGTAAACACCTAACATCAAAAACAAAGTCTGCGTCAATAGGAACCCCGTGCTTGAATGCAAAAGATTCAAATAAAATTGACATATTATTTTCACTACTAGGAATTAATTGTTTTCTGACAACAGATCTTAACTGGTGAGGATTCATGTTGCTTGTATCAATTTTTCTGTCAGCTAAAGTTGATATTGGGTCCAACATAGCGCCCTCTATTTCAATTGCCTCTTTTATTGCTATACAGATTGAACTCAATGGATGTTTTCTTTTTGTTTCACTAAAGCGCTGTATGAGGACCTCATCAGATGCATCAAGAAACACTATTTCATAACTAACACCATAACTTTTAAGATTATTTAAAATTTCTGGTAATTGTATTAAATCATTAGTTAGGCTTCTAGCATCTATCCCTACCGCTAGATTATTTTGCTTTATCCCTTCTTTAGCACCCGATGCGTGCTCAAATAAACCTGTGAGGAGTTTTACAGGAAGATTATCTATACAAGAAAAACCAGCGTCTTCCAACATTTTCAATGCTGTACTCTTACCAGATCCAGAGCGCCCACTAACAATCACTAATCTCATTTTTCACTCCAGTTACCACTATTTGCTAATATCCGGTGAAGTGCTTGCTTCGATCCAGCTTCACGAATAGCTATACATCTTTTTTTATCTTGAAGCACACCTGCAATTAGGGACAAAGCATTTAAATGAAGCTCATCCTGCTGATCAGGAACAATTAAGACAAATATTAAATCAACCAAAATTCTATCATCAGAGCCAAAATCTATAGAGTTATTTAGCCTAAAAAAGGCTACAGTAATTTCTTTTAATTCAGCAATTCTACAATGAGGGATTGCTATGCCGTCACCTATCGCAGTTGTTCCTAGGCGCTCTCTTGCTTGTAGACTCCGATATATTTTTTCTGAACTAGCTCCTTCAGCTAAACCAGAAATATATATTGAAAGATTCTCTAGAACCTTTTTTTTGCTATTCCCATCAATATTAATGGATATATTCTCAATTGGAAGTAAGTCTGATAGCTTCATTTTTAATTATCTTCCACGGTTTTTTTCCTTATATTTGATAAGTTGACGATCGAGCTTATCCTCTAATATATCTATAGCCGCATAAAGGTCCTCATGCTCTGCTGCAGCAAATATATCTGCTCCTTTTACATGAATAGTAGCCTCCGCTTTTTGCAACAGCTTATCGACCGAAACGATAGCATTAATGGTACTTATATGGTCGCAATGACGTTCCAATTTTCCTAGCTTATTGGTTATATAGCTTTTTATTGGGTCTGTTACATCTAAATGGTGGCCGCTTATATTTAATTGCATATGATTCTCCATTTATCCTTATTTAAACAAATAGTAAATTTTAAATATGCTTCCTTTCGCTCGACGAAACAATGCCCATACCCTCCCTATATTTGGCAACTGTACGACGCGCAATATTTATCCCCATATCATTGAGCAAGAATCCTAGCTTGCTATCACTCAAAGGGCGTGTTGCAGATTCTTCATCGATCAGTTTTTTTAGAATAGCGCGAATTGCTATAGATGAAAACTCCTCTCCATTAGTTGTTTTAATGTTACTAGAAAAAAAATATTTGAGTTCGAATACCCCTAGTGGGGTCGAAATATATTTTTGAGAAGTTATACGAGATACAGTAGATTCATGAAGATTCAATTTATCAGCTATGTCCTTTAAGACCATCGACTTCATACTTTCCGTTCCTTTTTCAAAAAAATCTTTTTGCTCTTTGACAATAGATGAAGCAACCTTTAACAGAGTCTCATTCCTATTCTCTATACTTTGAATTAGCCATTTAGCTTCATTCAAGTTTTTTTTGATAAAGTCATTGTCTTCACCATGGTTACCGCGTTTTATTAACTTTTCGTACTCAGAATTAATGTTTAATTTTGGTAACACGTCGGTATTTAATGCCACATGCCAGGATCCATTAAGTTTAAAAGCTTTGACATCTGGTATTACATATTCAATCGGATCATTATTCCAATTGTTTCCTGGATAAGGAGATAGGGTCTTCAATAGCGATAATACTTTTTCAATAACTGAGAGCGTATAACCGGTGATTTTTTTTATTTGCGGTTTATCATGCTTCCTCAGTAATTCTGAATGATTTGAAACCAGTTCTTTGGCTATTTCAACATACTTTGTGTTTTTTGGGAGTTGGTCGAGCTGAATTACTAAGGACTCAGATACATTTATAGCACCTACACCTGGAGGATCAAATTGTTGTATTTTATTTAATACACCATGAATTTCTTCCAGAGTGACTGAATATCCCATACTCTCCTGAATATCTTCGAGAGGAGAAATGAGCATACCCTTACTATCAATTGAATCGATTATACTAATACCTATTATAAATTCAATATCGGAAAGAGTAACTAAATGTAGCTGAGAAACTAAATAATCACTTAAGGATCCACCGCTTGGATCGACAGCCTCATAATCTTTATGTTCAGCTATAATCCCATTATTATTTTTAGGCTCATGAGAATGATCCAGTTTATTTGCGAGTTTAAATGTATCTATAAATGTTTCATCCCAAATTTCTGTAGTTGATTCTTTTTCCAAGTCTTCTTCGTCCTCCTCGAGTTCTAAAAGTGGATTATCGTACAATTTTTGTTGAACTTCCTGAGATAATTCCAATGAGGAAAGCTGAAGTATACTTATAGCTTGCTGAAGCTGGGGGGTCATTTTCAGCTTTTGTGAAATATTGATTGATAATTTTGACTTCAACATAATAAGATCATTATACAGGCAAATATTGTGCCATTGAATAATTTAATAGTTGAATGTTTGACTGAGTTATTGGAGATTTGAGTGTATAAGAGTTTTAATTCCCTATTTAAAGTACGAAGTCTTCGCCTAAATATATATCTCGAACCTGTTGGTTGGCTATTATTGCTGAAGCCGCCCCCTCTGCGATAACTTTGCCTTCGCCTACAATGTAAGCATGCTCACAGATATCGAGTGTTTCGCGAACATTGTGGTCAGTGATTAAAACACCGATATTTTTACTTTTAAGTTGACGTATAATTTGTTTTATTTCATTTACTGAAATTGGATCCACTCCAGCAAAAGGTTCATCGAGCAGAATGAAGTCCGGTTCTGTAGCCAGAGCTCTGGCAATTTCCACTCTTCGGCGCTCGCCCCCAGAAAGACTGAGACCTATAGAATCTCGAATATGAGAAAGATGAAACTCTTTTAATAAGTTCTCAGTTCTTAGTTTTCGTTGATCATCATCAAGATCATCTCGTGTTTCTAAGATAGCTAAAATATTATCCGCTACAGTCATTTTTCTAAAAACCGAAGCTTCTTGAGGAAGGTATCCAATACCTTTTTGTGCCCGACCATGCATTGGAAGATTAGTGATGCTTTCCTCATCAATAAATATTTCCCCCCCATCCTGTTCTATCAAGCCAACTATCATATAAAAGCAAGTTGTCTTGCCAGCTCCATTTGGTCCGAGCAAACCGACAATGGCACCACTCTCTACTGTGAGTGAAACATCACGAATGACAGGCCTTTTTTTATAGCTTTTAGAAAGATTTTGAGCCCTGAGTACCGCCATAAAAAGTTACCTTACTCTCTAGTGGGTGGAATGACCATCTCTATACGTTGTTTTGTATTCTCTGAAGAGGAAGCTTTTACGATCTCTGATTTCAGATCATAGTCAATTTTATCTCCAGTTATTGTAGTACCGTTTTGTTCAAGGCTAGCATCCTGAATTAATCCAATTCTTTCTTTTTTTAAAAAATATCGAATAGTATTAGCACTGGCTAAAACAAGCCCGTCTGCAGTATTAATAATTTGCTGGTATTTAGCTGGATTACCTTCGCATACAATGCTATCACCATCTTCTATGTCAGTTACTATTGTAACCTTGTCTGCATGAATTATTATGCTTCCCTGTCGAACAATGACTGACCCTTGATAAATAGCAGTACCATCTTTTTCGTTTTGTTCTGCACGGTCAGAAACTACTTTGATAGGCGACTTTCTGTCGTCTGGAAGTGCATTAAGGTTAAGACACCAAAAAATTAAAGAGGCGAATACCGATAACTTACTGCCCACGGTATACCCCTTGGACTTCTGATAAAAGTTCGAATATTTCAGTATCTAGATTTCCCCTCATACCAACGCCTATTGATTCTCCGTTTGGGCTAATCATTCTGATTTTAACATCAGTTTCAACAGTCTGTTTATTAGGATGCAAAATCAATTTCTCTGTAATGATTTTATTTTTCTTACCATCCTTAATATCCTTCCATGCGTAAACGTTGTCAGTAAATATTGCACTTTCACCATTATTTATACTCGCGCCCTTATCAGCCTTAAGTTGCCAAGGTTTAGTTGATTCATCTGATGCATAATATTTGAGCTTCGGTTTTTCAAATTCGAGCCTGCTAGTTGATTTAAAGCGTTTAGTATTTATTGCATCTAACTTTGAAGCTAATCTCCCGCTTTTATGAAACTCTAACAAAGTAATATTTATCATATAGCTATCAAATTGATAATCAATAGTGGTTTGATTATAGTCAGTTTTTTTTCTAAAAACTTCAGGCTGCCCAAGCATAAATAACAGAAAACCTCCCGCAAAACCTAAAAGCATGATTGTTAGAAGAAAATTACGCATAGTAGATAAATTAAGTTTAAGTAAAGTAAATTAATAAGTTAAACCTTTAAAGAAAATCCATCAAGCTTGAATCGAGCTTATTTTG
>DGPR01000049.1:82680-95714 GCA_002390525.1 Cellvibrionales bacterium UBA4435 | reverse complement strand
AGTCCAACCTTTCGAATTATTGAAACATCTGGCAGATCGTCTCCAAGAAATGCAATTTCTCGCATAAGATAATTGATGCTTTTTTTATCATCCTCAAGTATTTCATTTAGAGCAGCTAACTTATCTTCTCTTCCTTGTATAATTATATTAATTCCAAGATCTTTCGCCCTTTTAGAAACAATTTTAGAAGACCTACCAGTTATAATTCCCACTTCAATACCATTTCTTTGTAACAGTTTAATACCCAAGCCATCTTTAATGTTAAATGATTTGAACTCTTCACCATTATTTCCAAAATATAATTTGCCATCACTTAAGACACCATCAACATCTACCAATAATAATTTTATTGATTTTGCTAGGTTAAGAGTTTTTTGGTTATTTGTTACCATTTTCTATACGACGCCTGCTTTCAGAATATCATGCAAATGAAGTATGCCAACAGGCTCATGATCTGAATTCTCGATGACTAAAGTGGTAATTTTAAGATCTTCTATAATTTTTAGGGCCTCAGCAGCTAACGCATCTTGATGTATCGATTTACAACCCGATTTAGTAACCTCACTCAGAAGAATAGATTTTACATTCTTGTCTTCATTTATAGCTCTACGAAGATCACCATCAGTAAATACTCCAAAAAGCTTACCAGTATCCTTCACTACGGTGGTCATGCCAAACCCTTTTTTTGACATTTCAAGTAATGCTTCCTTTAAAGGCTGATTAATATTTACCCTCGGAAGATTTTCACCACTATGCATTATATCTCTGACCTTTAAGAGTAGTTTTTGTCCTAATGCACCACCAGGATGTGAGAATGCAAAATCTTCGGCTGTAAAACCCCTTGCCTCTAATAGTGCTATAGCTAATGCATCTCCCATTACAAGTGTTACAGTCGTACTTGTAGTAGGAGCCAATCCAAGCGGACAAGCCTCTGAGTTGACCCTCACATCCAAATGAACTTCTGCTGCCCTGGCTAGAGTAGATATTTGATCACCTGTCATACAAATTAAGGGGACACCTAGGCGCTTGATTTGGGGTAGGAGAGTAACCACCTCAGCTGTGGTACCTGAGTTTGATAAAGCCAATACCACATCCTTTTTTGTAATCATACCTATATCACCATGGCTCGCCTCACCTGGATGAACAAAAAATGCAGGTGTGCCAGTACTAGCGAAAGTGGCAGCAATTTTACGTCCGATATGTCCAGATTTACCCATACCAGTAACTATTACGCGACCAGAGCAATTAATTATTAGTTTACAGGCCTCTGTGAACTCATTACCAATACGTTGCTCCAAAAGCGCAACAGCTTCTGATTCCATCTTTATTGTGCGTTTAGCTACTTTTAAATAATCATTCTGGATCATTCTCTACTCTATTTTTTTTGACTGTTAACAAGTTTAGATAAAAACAGCGAGACTAAAAGAAAAATACTCCTTAAACTCAAATCATAAGTAAAGCATAGTAAAGTGCGTAAAGCATTAATAATAAAAGCCCTAATTTTTTTGAAATCGTTGCTTGAGCACCTTTATTTCTTGCAATATAGGATACATACAAGATTATAACAAGCAGGATCAATGTGAGCGATCCCATTGACATGTAATCTCGGTAAAAAACTTCTTCAGTTAGTTTTGGTGTTGCAATAACTCCAGGCAGAGCCATAACTATTAATAAATTGTAAAGATTAGAGCCAAATATAGTTCCTATAGCAATATCGTGATGCCCTTTTAAAGCACTACTTACCGAAGCAGCTAGTTCAGGTAAGCTAGTACCAATAGCAACTACAGTTAAGCCTATAATTAGTTTGCTTACACCAAAAAATTCAGCAAAATTTATAGCACCCCAAACTAATAAATCTGCACTTATGAGTAGCACTAGAAGACCGCAAAAAAAATAAATCACAGTTTTCTTTGTAGACATCAAGACTATTTCTTTTCTCTTATTCTTTAGCTCCTGAGTGGGTTTATATTTTTTTCTGTAAAAAATGTATGTCATTAGTGGAAGGGCCGCAAAAATAAGAATCAACCCCTCAGTATTAGTCAGGCTCCCATCATACAAAAAAAATCCACCAAGGAGAGTGGCAACGACGAGAGCAACCCCCTCTGTTTTAAGCAAATTTTTACTAAAAGGAATTGGACATATTAAAGCAGTGACCCCTAAAACTAATCCAATATTTGCTAAATTCGATCCAATAGCGTTACCTATTCCAATATCACCAGCCTGATTAAGTGACGCATCTATAGATACGATAATTTCTGGTGCAGATGTCCCAAAAGAAACAATCGTTAAACCAATAACTAAAGGGGAAATTCTAAAGTTATAAGCAGCTCCGACACTACCTGCAACAAAATTATCTGCACCCCACACAAGTCCTATGAGCCCTAATATAATTGCCAAAGATGCAAGACCTAATATTTCCATTTTAAATTTTATTCCTCGGCCTTGTTTCAGAGATTATTCCTAATTCATGTTTCCAATGTTATAGTGCGGACGTTCCCAAGTCAGCTATTATTTGGATCTATTAAGATAATCTTTCATCACGTGTGATACTGGGCAATAATGTCACCGTACTAAAAGGGTTTATGAGGAAAATAAAAATGCTATCAAGGTATTCAAACAAAATAGGAAAAATATTTTTAATTCTCGCTTGCACTATCCAATTTTCTTGGGCAAATTCAGTTATAGACGCTAGCGCAACGCTCATTCCAATGAAACCTCATGATGTAGTCGAGCAGGTGACAGAAAAACTTCTTAAAACTATCGATAGCCATAGAGAAAGTTTTTCGAATAACCCAGAAGACTTCTTTGATGAATTAGATCACCTATTAATTAGTGTCATTGATTTTGACTGGATTGCGTTCAGGGTTATGGGTAAATATGCAAAAATATCGAGCCCTGATCAACGAAAACGTTTTGCCTATATATTTAGAAGAGAGCTAATTGAAACCTATGGTCGAGGGTTATTGTCTTATGGGGAGCAATCAATTTTGGTGATCCCACCAAAAGAAGATATTGGCGACCTTAAGTCAACGAGAGTTATTCAAGAAATCCGAGGCCCAGATGGTGTATTCCCTTTAATTTACTCAATGAGCTTAACTCGTTCTGGTTCATGGAAGGTTACCAACTTAGTTATTAATGGAATTAATCTTGGTAAAATATTTCGCAATCAGTTTACTCAAAGAGCCAGAAAACTCGAAGGTGATATAGATAAGGTTATAAATACTTGGTCATCTTCTGGCGACTGATCACTAGGAACATTTATGGATGTGCCAATAATATTAGAAATACAAGATTTATTGAATAAAAAGCTACCTAATTGCAATATTAAAGTTGAGGGCAGTAATGGTCAC
Source organism: Cellvibrionales bacterium UBA4435 (assembly GCA_002390525.1). Classification (GTDB taxonomy): domain Bacteria; phylum Pseudomonadota; class Gammaproteobacteria; order Pseudomonadales; family Porticoccaceae; genus Porticoccus. The sequence continues at coordinate 92,364 of DGPR01000049.1, read as the reverse complement.
TTTGATATTAATGTAACTGGAGAGATTTTTCTTGGTCTTAATTCCGTAAAACGACAGCAGTTGGTTTATCAAATTATTAATGAGTATATCAAAAATGGCACAATACATGCTGTGTCTATCAAAGCCTCTACAGGTGATGAGCTTTAATGATAGTTATTAGTAACATGATTAACTTAATTATGTAGATTTAAATTGAAAGTATGCTGAAAAAAAGGACCTTAAATGGACAAATTGCTGATTTCGGGAGGAGAAAGACTTTCTGGTGAAATACGCATATCCGGCGCAAAAAACTCAGCTTTACCCATTTTAGCAGCAACTCTACTCTCAGACGCACCAGTAATGGTGTCGAACATACCTCACCTGCATGATGTTACAACTATGTTTGAATTACTTGGTTGTCTTGGGGTGACTGTCATTATGAATGAAAAAATGAAAGTTGAGATAGATTCAACAACACTCAAAAATCATACTGCCCCTTATGATTTAGTAAAGAGGATGCGTGCCTCAATTTTAGTTTTAGGTCCCATGCTGGCTAAGTATGGTCGTGCAAGAGTCTCTTTTCCAGGCGGTTGTGCGATTGGTAGCCGACCTATTGATCTACATTTATCTGGTCTCAAACATATGGGGGCTTCAATTGAAATTAATGGAGGCTATATTGATGCAAGAGTTTTCGGTCGCTTACAAGGAGCTAATATTAAAATGAGAACTGTTTCAGTTGGAGCGACTGAAAATTTGATGATGGCAGCATCTTTGGCTGAAGGTAGAACCGTTATTGAAAATGCAGCTTGCGAACCGGAAGTAGCTGATTTAGCAAAATTTATTAATATTCTTGGGGGAAGAATCTCCGGAATAGGAACTTCAAAAATAATTATCGACGGGGTTGAATCACTATGTGGCGGTAGTTACACAATAATGCCAGATAGAATTGAAACGGCAACTTATTTAGCAGCCGCAGTGGCTACTAGAGGAAAGATTACCCTAAAAGATACAGATCCAAATATCTTAGAGGAAGTATTAAGAAATTTTCGAGAGGCAGGAGCTAAAATAAATACAGGAGCAGACTGGATCGAACTTGATATGGAAAACAAACAACCAAAATCAGTTAGTTTTAAAACTTCTCCATATCCGGGGTTGCCAACTGATATGCAGGCACAGCTTACGGCTGTCAATGCTGTATCCAAGGGGACTGCAACAATTATAGAAACAATATTTGAAAATCGCTTAGTTCAAATAAATGAACTGAATCGCATGGGAGCAATAATAAATGTAGATGGCAATATTGCTACAGTAAGAGGTGTAGATTGTCTAAAGGCTGCTCCAGTAATGGCATCTGACTTACGTGCGTCGGCAAGCTTAATCATTGCGGGCCTTGTTGCAGAGGGAAACACGGTAGTCGATAGAATTTATCATATCGATCGAGGCTATGAGCGAATTGAAGAAAAATTACAACAATTGGGGGCTAAAATTCGTAGAATCGCCCAGTGAATTCAAACATTAGAGACTTTAAAAATTATGGAAATAACAATCGCTTTAACTAAAGGAAGAATTTTAGAAGAAACAATTAGTATTTTGGCTAAGGCTGGAATAATACCTGCTGAAGATATTAGTCTCAGCCGCAAATTATTATTTAATACTAATATAGTAGGAGTGCGTATATTAATATTGCGCAGTTCTGATGTCCCCACATATGTTAGATTCGGTGCAGCTGATCTTGGAATAGTTGGAAAAGATACATTGCTTGAACATGGGGCTGACGGTTTATATGAGCCATTAGACCTTAATATCGCCTCCTGTAAACTCATGACAGCAGGAATAAGTGGAGCTTCACCAAGGTTAGGGCGTATCAGAGTTGCAACAAAGTACGTGAATATCGCAAGAAAATATTACGCCGCTAAAGGTTCCCAAGTAGATATTATAAAACTCTATGGCGCGATGGAGTTAGCACCAATTATGGGCCTCGCCGATGAAATAGTTGATATTGTTGATACAGGGAATACCTTAAAAGCAAACGGTCTTGAAGCCAGGGATACAATTTCCGCTATTAGCTCCAGGCTTATTGTTAATAAAGCTGCGATGAAAATGAAACATGCAGGTATAAAAGAAATAATAGATAGCCTTGAGAAGGTGGTAAAATAAGATATGAAAATGAAGATGGGCGACATAAGACAATTTTCATCTATTGATAAAGATTTTGATAGTAAGCTTCAAAAATTACTAGATTGGCAGAATACTGAAAACTCAAAAATCGATCATCAAGTCGGAGAAATATTGACTAATGTTAGGCAAAAGGGTGATATTGCCTTGGTAGAGTATACAAACCAATTTGACCATAGAAATGTTTCTAGCATAAAGAATTTAATAGTTCCTTCTGATCAAATGAGTCAAGCGCTTCAAAATATCAGTGAACCTGAAAGATCAGCTTTGAATGTTTCTGCTGAACGAATCATAGAATATCATGAGCACCAAAAAATTAATTCATGGAGTTATTGTGATGAAGATGGAACAATGTTGGGGCAGCAGGTAACTCCATTAGAAAGGATAGGTATTTATGTTCCAGGAGGTAAGGCAAATTACCCCTCTTCAGTTTTAATGAGTGCTCTTCCAGCAAAAGTTGCTGGGGTAAACAAAATTATCATGACAGCACCAGCCCCTGATGGTCAGCTGAATCCAATGGTTCTAGCTGCAGCAGCAATTGCAGGCGTTGACGAAATTTATACAGTAGGAGGAGCACAGGCAATAGGTGCGTTAGCCTATGGCACGGATACTATAAAAAAGGTCGACAAGATTGTTGGGCCAGGAAATATATTTGTTGCGACAGCTAAACGCATGGTTTTTGGTCAAGTAGGATTAGATATGGTTGCTGGGCCATCAGAGGTATTAATAGTATGTGATGGGAAAACAGATCCAGATTGGATCGCCATGGATCTTTTTTCTCAGGCTGAACACGATCAGAATGCACAAGCTATTTTAGTAAGCAACGATAATAAGTTACTTGAGCAAGTTAAAATGAGTGTAGAAAAATTACTGCCATCTTTAGAGCGAGCAGATATTATTCAATCATCCTTGAAAAGAAGAGGAGCATTTATTTTAGTTCGAGATTTAAATGAAGCTGTTGAATTAGTCAATTATATTGCACCGGAACATCTAGAGCTATCGGTTGATGATCCTGAAGATATGCTCCCAAGAATTCGTAATGCAGGAGCAATTTTTATGGGTCGGTTCACATCTGAGTCAGTAGGAGACTATTGTGCAGGGCCAAGCCATGTGCTCCCCACATCATCAACAGCGAGGTTTTCTTCACCATTGGGTGTATATGATTTTCAAAAACGTTCATCTATAGTCATGTGTAATGAAAAAAGCGCCTCAAAGCTTGGGAAAACTGCTTCTATAATAGCGAGAGCTGAATCTTTAACAGCTCACGCTCATTCTGCTGAGTACCGCATAAAGAAATAATTATAAAAATTTAGCACTTGAATATTGAATCAATGTAAATATATTTAGTGAATATATGAAAAAAAATAAGTTTTGGAGCCAAGCTGTTCGGCAATTGACACCCTACATTCCCGGGGAGCAGCCTATTAGCTCAAACCTAATAAAATTGAACACAAATGAAAATCCATATGCGCCATCCCCAAAAGTTCGAGAGGCAATTATTTCTGAGCTAGATGAAAAGTTGCGTCTGTACCCAGACCCTGATGCTTTTTCCCTAAAAAACATAATTGCAAGCAAGTTGAATATTCAGGCAGACCAGATTTTTGTTGGCAATGGATCAGATGAAGTGTTAGCACACATCTTCTATGCGTTTTTTAAACAAAGCTCACCAATTTTTTTTCCAGATGTGACTTATAGTTTTTATAAAGTTTACTGCAGTTTGCATGAAATACCTTTTAAGCAAATTCCATTAGCGGATGATCTTTCCATTAATACTGAGCAATACAAAAAACCTAACGGTGGAATAATATTCCCAAATCCCAATGCTCCGACTGGTAGGTTATTATCTCCAAAAATTATCGAGGATCTTCTCAGGAGCAATAAAAACTCAGTTTTAGTGATTGATGAAGCCTATATAGATTTTGGAGGTATAAGCTCCGTACCATTAATTTCCTCGTATCCAAACCTCTTAATAACTCAATCTTTCTCAAAATCTCGCTCTCTTGCAGGATTAAGAGTCGGCTTTGCTGTTGGAGATGGCTCACTTATTGAAGCTTTGGATAGTGTGAAAAATAGCTTTAATTCTTATCCCTTAGACCGTTTAGCTATTATCGGGGCGATGGCTGCGTTTGGTGACACAAAATATTTCAATGTAACCCGTAAAAAAATCATAAAATCTAGGGAAAAACTCTCATTAGATTTACTCGATTTAGGGTTTACGGTGCTCCCATCAGTAGGCAATTTTTTATTCATAACACATAAAAAATATGATGGTGCCGACTTAACATTATTTCTTAGAGAAAACAATATATTAATTCGCCACTTCGATAAACCTAGGATAAGAAACTATTTACGAATAACTATTGGGCTACCAGAACAAAATGAACATCTTGTAAACACAATTAAAAAGTTTACTTTATAAAAATTTTCAATTTAGTTGTGGCCTTGCTCCAGCTACAGCATCAATCACTTTTTCATCACCGTTTCTCAATACATAAAGTTTAATTGAATCGCCTGGCGAAAGACTTGCAATTACATTCATAGCTTTGTCGTTATCCACTACACCATTATTGTTTATTTTGAAAATAACATCACCAGGTAATAATCCAGACGAATATGCCGGGCTACCTGGATAAATATTGGTTATAACTAAGCCTAGAGGAGGATTAAGTCCAAGTTTTTTTGCTGCAAAAGGTTTTAATTGGCTTGCCTCTACACCAAGCCAGCCTCTAATTGCTCTCCCATGAGTTATTATATCTGTAAGAACCTTTAATGCTGTTTTTGAAGGAATAGCAAAACTTATTCCCATCGCATAACTTGTTCTATCGAGTATTGCTGAATTAATTCCTACAAGATGTCCAGTAGAGTCAACTAAGGGTCCACCAGAGTTCCCTGGATTAATTGCAGCATCTGTTTGAATAAAATTCTCAAAAGTATTTAAGCCGAGCCCTTTTCTTTGAGTCGCACTTATGATTCCCTGAGAAACTGACTGTCCAACTCCAAAAGGATTTCCAATGGCAAGGACCACATCGCCCACTGAAACCTTTTGATTTGCTAATTCTATTGGAACAAGGTTTTCTAGATTAATTTTCAAGACTGCGAGATCAATCTCTGGATCTGTTCCTATAACTTTAGCAGCAGCTTCTCTACCGTCCTGTAACTGAAGCACGATTGCATCTGCACCATCAATAACATGATGATTAGTTAAAATATATCCATTAGCTGTCATTACCACCCCTGAACCAAGTGAGGATTTCATACGAGCTTGTCTTGATGAATTTTTTTGACTAAAAAATTTCTTAAAGAGTGGATCCGAGTATAGCCTGTTGCCGGAGGGTAATTTTTTTTGCGTATAAATATTAACAACAGAAGGTGAAGCTTTTTTTACTGCTAAAGAATAGGAGAACGGTTTACTAGCTTTTTCATCTTTCTTTTCATTTGAAGTTATCTGGGGATCATAAAAACGGCTATCGAGCCATTCAGGAAAAAAATTAAAAGTTAACGTAGCAACAAGGAGGCCTAGGACAACCGGCCAAGCTAAATAATTTAGTATACGATGCATATATTTCGCCTTAAACCCTTCCTGAAGATTGTTAATTTATATTAAGGGTTGGGTCATCATCATTTTCAGCTACATAAGCTGAATCGCTAATAGTGGGATTACTCACTGGACTTACTGCCTCTTTAAGGCCATATTCTTCACTTAAAACCCCACCTGGTACTTTTGGGGCATAATCTTTTGGAGGTTGTATATCGGTACTTGAATCAAGGTTAACATCTTCACTTTTGTCAAATACAGAGTTTAAAATTTGGCGGCTGACATCAGTGCTTGCAAGATGAAGGGCTCCACTCGCAAGTTGTTCAACTATACATTTATAGTTTTTTGATAAACTCGATACAGCTTTTGATGTGGCACNNTTCTTTTTGCTCTTTTTGGATAGGTTGAAAGGCCCTAGAGAGGAAATAACCAGCTATAGCGCCTACCACTAGAAGTGATAAGTAAATAATCAAGTTTGAAGTTAGCAAGATTTGACCCCCATAAATTTTACTTATTTTTTCTATGATACCTTATCTTTATATTAGTTAAAGTTCATAATATAATAATATTCTTAGTAATATTTTTACCCTTTATCTTCGATCAAAGACTTATGATTTTTCCTTTTTCTCTATTGAGAAACAATCTCTGATCACCTATTCTTGAAAAGTTAATTGAATCTTAAGTTAAATATAAACTACTTGCAGTCAATCTATGTTCAAGTATACACACATTACTTTACCTTCTCCTAAGCAGCGATATTTGTCCGATCTCGAAAGAGAAGAATTCAATTATGACTCATCACAAGCCGTTGCGGTAGATCTTTTGCAGTCGCTTTATGAGCGACTAGTTCAGCAGGAAGGCGTAAGTTGTAAAAAAGGCTTATTTACTAAATTCAAGAGTAAATTTATTTCTTTTAACAAGGTTGAACCCATAAAGGGATTATATTTTTGGGGCGGTGTTGGAAGAGGTAAAACCTATTTGATGGATAGTTTTTTTGAGAGTCTGCCTTTAGATAAGAAAATAAGGTTACATTTTCATCGATTCATGAGACGGGTCCATAAAGACTTAAAAAGACTTCAAGGAGAAAAAAATCCATTAACTATAGTTGCTGCTAATATTGCTAATGAGGCTCATGTAATATGTTTTGACGAATTTTTTGTTTCTGATATTGCAGACGCCATGCTTCTGGGAAAACTTTTTGAGCTCCTGTTTTCACTTAATGTCGTTCTAGTGGCTACGTCTAATGTCGAACCTGATAATCTTTATTTAAATGGACTTCAACGCAAACAATTTCTTCCAGCAATTAAATCGTTAAAAAAAAATACCAAGGTATATAATGTGGACAGCGGCATAGACTACCGCCTTAGAAGCCTGCAGAAAGCTGAGCTATATCACTATCCTTTAGATGCCAGTGCAAATAGCTCCTTGATAGAGGCTTTTAATTTATTTTGCCCCTTACAAGAGAATATTTTATTTGACCTTAGTATTGAGATTGAAGGACGCAATGTGAAATTTCTTCGTCAAGGGAAGGATGTTATTTGGTTTCACTTTGATATTATTTGTAGTTCTCCCAGAAGCCAAAATGACTATATTGAGCTATCACGGGAATTCCATACTGTGTTAATTTCTGGAGTTCCAAGAATGGGAAAAAATAATGAAGATCAAGCAAGAAGGTTCATAAATTTAGTGGATGAATTTTATGACAGGAATGTAAAAGTTGTTTTATCTGCTGAGGTTGACCTTGTGTCTTTATACGTTGATGGCGCACTAAAATTTGAGTTTCAGCGCACAAAGAGTCGCCTTTTAGAGATGCAGTCCTATGAGTACCTTTCAAGACCACATCAACCATAACTTATGGTTAATTATAAGTAATATTTATGCTACTTACTAACTTTATTAAGTGCAATAATACTTGCATTAATTAGGTTATAATTTTTTAAATGTAGAATATCCTTGAAATGGGTGTAACTGCTCTGTAAAATACCGCCTCGCATAAAGTGGATACACTGCTTTTAGAATATTACATTAGGCAAATTTTGATGAAAACATACAATGCCACAGCTGAAACAGCTCAACATCATTGGTACATTGTTGATGCGGCTGATAAAACACTAGGTCGAATTTCTACAGTGATTGCCACATATCTTCGTGGAAAGCATAAACCAGAATTCACGCCAAATGTGGATACTGGTGATTACATCGTTGTAATTAATGCAGAAAAGGTGCAAGTTACTGGCAATAAAACAAAAGATAAAATTTATCATAGCCACACTGGATACCCGGGTGGTTTAAAATCAATAAGCTTTGAAAAATTGATAAAAAAAGCACCAGAGCGCACTATCCAAAATGCTGTTAAAGGCATGTTACCAAAGGGTCCGCTTGGTCGTGCTATGTTTAAAAAACTGAAAGTATATGCCGGGCAAGATCATCCCCATAGCGCCCAAACACCCCAGACTTTAGATATATAACGGAAAGTACTTATGTCAGATACACAATATTACGGAACCGGACGACGAAAAACATCTTCTGCAAGAGTTTTTTTAGAAAGCGGTGGCGGGAAAATAATGGTTAATGACCGCACACTCGATCAATATTTCGGTAGAGAGGTTGCAAGAATGATTGTTCGGCAACCTCTTGAGTTAGTTGATTGTATTAAAAAATTTGACTTGAAAATTACTGTAGTTGGTGGAGGAAGTTTTGGGCAGGCTGGTGCAATAAGACACGGTATTGCCCGTGCATTGTTACAATATGATGAAGGCCTGAGAAGCGATCTTAGGAAAGCCGGATTTTTGACTCGTGATGCGCGCGAAGTGGAGCGTAAAAAAGTAGGTCTTCATAAAGCAAGAAAACGTCCTCAATTTTCTAAACGTTAATAAATTAATAATATGTAAAAATATTTTCAAGTTGCACAATTTTAAATATTATATATATACTTTTCATAAGAAATTGATCTCTCATAGAAATACTACCTATTTTATGCAAAACGGGCATAGACAACACATTATTCCCTTGTAAAAATGACCAGTTTTTATTAAAATTCGCAACTATTCTGAACATGAAAAAAATCACAAATATCAGCTGCTAGGAGAGCGTCATGATTAATGACGGAATTGATCACGGAGACGGTATTGACTTTGCGCGAAGGCGTTTTTTGACAAATGCTACATGTATAGTAGGAGCAGCAGGTGCAACTGCTGCAGCTGTACCTTTCGTTGGGTCGTGGAGTCCAAGTGCCAGAGCAAAAGCCGCAGGCGCTCCGGTAAAAATAAATATTTCTAAAATAGAAATGGGACAGATGGTGACTTTCGAGTGGCGAGGCAAGCCAGTTTATGTTGTCCGACGTTCACCTGAAACGATTCAGGGACTCAATGGTCACGACGAGATTTTTAGCGACCCTTCGTCATTAGCCTCAAATCAGCCATCGTATGTTAACGGTATTCATCGATCTATCGAAGGAAAAGAGGAATTTTTGATAATAGTTGGCCTCTGTACACACTTAGGTTGTGCACCAATGTTTCGCCCAGAGGTAGGAGCTCAAGATATGGGAGGAGATGATTGGTATGGAGGGTTTTTCTGCCCCTGTCACGGTTCGAAATTTGATCTTGCTGGACGTGTATATGCAGGAGTTCCCGCACCTACAAACTTAGATGTACCCCCACATTCTTATGAAACAAATAATGTAGTAGTAATTGGCGTAGATCAGGAGGCTAGTTGATGTTATTAGCATTACGTGACTGGATAGATGCACGCTTACCAATTATGCGTGCATGGAACACTCATATGGCTAAATATTATGCCCCCAAGAATTTTAATTTTTGGTATTATTTTGGCGTTTTATCACTAGTCGTATTGATCATACAGCTAGTCTCTGGTATCTGGCTTTTAATGAGTTTTGAAGGATCATCAGAAAGAGCCTTCGCCTCTGTTGAGTACATAATGCGTGATGTAGACTATGGTTGGATTATCCGGTATATACATTCTACTGGGGCATCAGC
>DGPR01000049.1:0-82577 GCA_002390525.1 Cellvibrionales bacterium UBA4435 | reverse complement strand
TGGGGTGCGCAGGTAATAATTTCTTTGTTTGGAGCAATACCTGTTATTGGAGAAGATATTGTCCAATGGGTCAGAGGAGACTATTTAATCTCGGGAATCACATTGAATAGATTCATGTCTCTTCATGTCGTAGCTCTGCCGATCATTTTACTTGCCCTAGTTGTACTTCATCTTCTTGCATTACATGAAGTGGGTTCAAATAATCCAGATGGAGTAGATATAAAGAAAAATAAAGATGCAAATGGTGTGCCTGTAGATGGAATTCCCTTCCATCCTTATTATACCGTCCATGATTTAGTGCCCATTACAGTCTTCTTGTTTGTATTTTGTTTCATTTTGTTTTTTATGCCTGAAATGGGAGGTTATTTTTTAGAATATGCGAATTTCGAAATTGCCAACCCTCTCAAAACTCCTGAGCATATAGCCCCAGTTTGGTATTTTACCCCGTTTTATTCGATGCTTAGAGCTGTTCCAGATAAATTTGCTGGATTTCTAGTGATGGCTGCAGCAATAGCAATTTTATTTGTACTGCCATGGTTAGACAGAAGTCCAGTTAGATCAATGCGCTACAAGGGTAGCTTTAGTCGTGGTGCTATACTGATTTTCGCTGCCTCTTTTGTTGTTCTCGGAGTCCTTGGTGTAAAGGCTCCTACCCCAGAGCGTACTTTATTAGCGCAAATATGTACTGGTTTATATTTCTTGTTCTTTCTAGCTATGCCTTTGTGGACTAGAATAGAAAAAACAAAGCCCGAGCCAGAACGTGTTACTATGGATGGTGGAATGGGCCCATGGAAAACTATATCTGCTGCATCTATCGTTATATTTTTGATATGGGCTCCCCTTAAAGCAGTTGGAGCTGAGTCCGCCTTTAAATGTGGAGCTATACCTTGTGATGAATTTACCGCTAATCTCAGCGATAAGGCTTCACTACAGAACGGAGCTAAATTATTTGTTAACTCTTGTATGGGTTGTCATTCTGCAAAATATTCTCGTTGGGACAGAGTAGCTAGAGATTTAGGGATACCTCCTGACATAGCTAAAGATAATCTTATACATGCTGATCAAAAGTTCGGTGCTTTAATGGATATTTCAATGCCAGCAGACAAAGCAAAGACATGGTTTGGAGCGACACCACCTGACCTGACCTTAGTAGCAAGATCGCGTTCTCCAGAATGGCTCTACACCTATTTAAGGAATTTCTATTCAGATCCAAGTCGTCCTTTGGGGGTAAATAATAAAGTTTTTAAAGATGTAGGAATGCCACATGTTTTGTTGGAGCTGCAAGGTTTACAAGAGTGTGCACCAGGACCGGTGCTTGCTGCCAATGGTGGAATCAAGAGGAATATTTTCACTCGTGAAGAAATATTAGAAAATCCATGTGGTCGCTATAATCTTATTAGTGAAGGCAGTCTGTCACCCGAAGAATTTGATACAGAAATGTACGATTTAGTGAATTTCTTAACTTATATTGCTGAACCTATGGCTGAAGATCGTAAAAGAATCGGAACTTATGCCCTGCTTTTTCTTGCATTTCTATTCATCTGGGTTTGGTTATTAAACCGAGAATATTGGAAGGATATCCATTAGCGCTTACTTGGGTCAAGTAATTTTACTGCCCTTATAATTTTAATCAAATCGAGGTTCTATTATGGGGATTGTTGCAAAACGATCATCCATGACATTTTATTCTGATCCGACGTGCCATTATAGCCACCGGGTTCGTATTGTCTTGGCAGAAAAGGGAGTTACTGTTGACATTGAAGATATCGATGGTGTAGCTGTACCAGAAGAAGTGTTGACCATCAACCCCTATGGTACACTACCAACACTGATCGACCGTGATTTGGCTTTGTATGAAACTAAGGTAATGATGGAATATTTGGATGAAAGATTTCCCCACCCACCACTATTACCTGTTTATCCTGTAGCCAGAGCGTTAAGTCGTCAATACATTTATCGCATAGAAAAAGATTGTAGCTCCCAAGTAGATATAATCGTCAGCTCCTCAGACAAAAAAATGGTAGAAAAAGCAAAAAAAGAACTACAGGATAGTCTCGTCAGCCTCGCACCAATTTTTACTGACCTACCTTTTTTTATGAGCGAACAGTTCACAGTAGTTGATTGTTGTTTGGGTCCAATTCTGTGGAGATTAAAGAATTTAAATATTGAACTACCAGATAGTAGACAAACGAAACCCTTACTTGATTATATGGAAAGAATTTTTGAACGTGAGTCATTCCAGGAAAGTCTATCTGAGATTGAAAGAGAGATGTAATTTGAATGATATCTATTTATCAAAAAAATATATCACTAGTTGTTTACATAAGTTAAATAAACGTAACTGACGACTACAACTATGAATATGACATCAAATAAACCTTATCTAATAAAAGCAATATACGAGTGGATTGTTGACAATGAGCTGTCACCTTATATATCTGTTGATGCGCATCAACCAGGAGTTGAGGTACCTCAAAGTTATGCTACAAGAGATGGAGAAATTGTTCTAAACCTATCACCTCGTGCAATTGCAGATTTAGTTATGAATAAGGATAAAGTTTCGTTTAGTACCCGCTTCGGGGGTATTCCAGCTAGCATCTGTTTGCCTATTCAATCTATAGTTGGGATTTACGCTCAAGAAAATGGCCAAGGTATGATTTTCCAAGTTGAAAATCCCGTTGATCCAAGTTCTTCGGATTCAGGCCCTGTTAAATCAGTTTCTTCTTCTGATAAGCTATCCAAAGATAAAACATCTGGCGATAAAACTAAAAAACCCTCATTGAGGATTGTTAAATAGAGGTTTTCATTATGTTTGATCCAATAGTAGTAGTGGGTATGGCAAGAACACCAATTGGAAGTATGCAAGGTCAATTTTCTGGTGTCCCATCTACTGAATTAGGAAGCGCAGCAATAAAAGCTGCTGTTGAGCGCTCACAAGTCCCATTAGACAGAGTAGATTCTGTTGATATGGGATGTGTGCTGGCAGCAGGACTCAGGCAAGCACCAGCAAGACAGTCTTCAATAGGCGCAGGTTTACCTATTTCTGTAAATTGTACTACTATTAACAAGGTATGTGGTTCTGGCATGAAAGCTTTTATGAACGCATGTGATAGCTTATCTTTGGGTCACACTGATATTTCCATTGCAGGTGGGATGGAAAGTATGACTAATGCTCCATATTTAATGACCCAAGCAAGAGGTGGATATCGCTTTGGTGATGCTACTATATATGATCATATGACTATAGACGGCTTAGAAGACGCTTATACTAAAGGTGCTATGGGGATGTTTGCAGAGGAAACTTGTACTAAGTATAACTTTAGTCGCGAAGATCAAGATGCTTTTGCTATTACTTCACTTCAAAGAGCCCAAGATGCAATCGCTTCTGGAAAGTTTGATGCTGAAATTACTCCTTTTACTGTTAAAACACGCAGTGGTGAAATCCTTTGCGATAAAGATGAGCAACCAGGCAAAGGTAATAAAGAAAAAATTCCACAACTAAGACCAGCATTTAAAAAAGATGGATCTGTAACTGCTGCAAACTCAAGCTCCATAAGTGATGGGGCGGCAGCATTGGTGTTGACTAGATTATCTGTTGCAAAAGAACTCGATCTCAAACCTATAGCTAGAGTTGCAAAATATACAAGTAACTCTCAAGAACCAGAGTGGTTCACCACAGCCCCAGTTGGCGCTATCAGAAAATTGTTAAAGAATCTTAATTGGTCAAAAGATGATGTTGATCTATATGAAATTAATGAAGCCTTTGCGGCTGTGACGATGGCGGTGATGAAAGAGATAGATTTACCGCATGAAAAAGTTAATATACATGGAGGTGCATGTGCACTTGGTCATCCGATTGGTGCATCTGGAGCAAGAATAATAGTTACGTTATTATCTGCCATGCAGGCTTATGATAAGCAAAAAGGTGTGGCTGCTGTATGTATTGGCGGTGGAGAGGCATTATCTGTCGCTCTTGAGTTAATTTAAAATTAATCGGTATATTCGAGAACGGACACCACTTTCACGGCCCCGCCAATTTCACTGGTAAGTCGTAAAGCTTCTTTAGCCTTCTCTTGTGAAATAAGACCCATTAAATAAATTATCCCATTTTCTGTAACTACTTTTACAGAAGAAGATTCAACTTGATCGCTACGCATTAGTTTGTGTTTAACTTTTGCAGTTAGCCATGCGTCATTTGTTCTTGCAATCAAAGAGGTAGGGCCACTAATTTTAATTTCATTATAAACCTGACGCACACCTCGATATTGTCTTGCAACTTCTGCTGCGCCGCTTCTCGCTTCTGCTGATGGAGCTTGACCCGTCAAAAGTACAACACGATTGTATGAATTTACATTGATATTTGAGTTTTCTAACTCAGGGCCATTTTTTTTAATATTAACGCCGATTGAAGTTTCAAGCTCCCAGTCATCAATATCGGTTCCTATAGAAATTTTTTCTGGTTCCGGTTGTATTGGATTTTCAGTTGCAACATGAATGATTTCAGTGCACCCAGTTAAAAAAAAAGTATAGACCAAGATTATACTTTTCAAGCGAACTGCCATCAGCCTTCTCCTCCAAATAGTTGTTTATCTATCAGTTCACAAAGACAAAATATACTTAACATCTGTAATTCACTTATTTGATGTATATCATTATGTTCGATTCTTAGTTCTATGTCCTCATTATTTAGTAGAGCGGAGACGTCTGTATCTTGCTGTCCAGTCAGGGCTATTACCTCCATAGATTTATCATGCGCTGCTTGGATTGCTTGAATTAGATTACTGGGATTAGTGCCGGCACTAAATACGATCAATAAATCACCAGGCTGACCTAATGCTAAAATCTGCTTACTAAATACATGGCTTTTTCCACTCTTATGACATATTGATGTGAGTATTCCGCTTTCATTCAAGGATATTGCCGGCAAACCAGGTCGTTCGAGCTTATACTGTAATAAAAGCGATTCAGTGATTATATTTGCTAGAGCCGCAGCTAAACCATTACCACAAGATAGTACTTTATGACCATTAAGAAGCTGTCTTACTATTTTTTTGCTTGCACTGGTTATTTGTGGAGCTAAAATTTGAGCGCTATTCTTTTTTGCTTGAATACTTTGATTAAAATGTGAAAGAACAATTTTTTCCATAACACTATGTTTGTCCACTCAAATAATTCATATAAGAAGTTTAATCTTACATTCTACCTTATCACTCATTAGTTTGTCGGTGCTTAAATATAAGAAACTATCGAAATATTTCATATATTAAGTTAAAGAGTTAAAATGTTATCGGTATGCGGCAAGTATATAAAATTTAATTCCAAAAGTTGATATGTGATTTTATGATTGGTGAACTCTATCTCGTAGCAACCCCTATTGGTGATATGACCGATATAGCTCCACGTGCCTTGGGCATTTTAAATACTGTTGATATAGTAGCCGTTGAAGACAAAAGAAGAAGTAGTAGATTATTTAGTCATTTCGCTATAAAAACACCTATGATTTCTTATCACGATCATAGTGAAGAAAAACAAGTAAAAAAAATAATTGATGAGCTCTTATGTGGTAAATCTGTTGCACTGATTAGTGATGCTGGAACACCATTAATTTCTGATCCTGGCTACAAACTAGTAAATGCTGCTAAGAATAAAAGTATAAAAGTATCCCCAGTTCCCGGACCTTGTGCACTTATAGCAGCAATAAGCGCATCAGGATTGCCAAGCGATCGGTTTATTTTTGAAGGATTTTTGCCGCCAAAATCTATCGCTCGTATCTCAAAAATACAAAATATCTCAACAGATTATCGAACTATAATTTTTTATGAAGCGCCACATCGAATACTTGAGACTCTTATAGATATGATAAAAGTTATTGGCCCCTCGCGAAAAATTGTCTTAGCTAGAGAGTTAACAAAAACCTATGAAACTTTTATATCTGGGACCCTAGAGGGTGTATTGGAGATAATCGAAAAGGATTTAAACCAACAAAAGGGTGAAATAGTTATAGTTTTAGCAGGAGCTGATTACTCAGAAAAAAAAATAGAAGCTCAAGATTCAAAGCGGATACTATCTGTTTTATTAGAGGAGTTACCTTTAAAGCAAGCTGTATCTTTGGGATCAAAGATAACCGGAGTTCAAAAAAATATATTTTATAAATTAGCTCTTGACCTCAAGAAACAGTAGGTTAAATATCATTTTATAATATTGTTGATCATCACCCGTAGCTAAAATATTTATCAGATTATTTTACATTTCATGGTAACCTATCTCTAGAGTTGGTTGGGCAACCGCCGCTGTTTTTTCTTGATATTTCCCTAGGTGATATCAGGTTATCAGGGGAGGAAAGTCCGGGCTCCATAGGGCAGAGTGCCAGGTAACACCTGGGAGGCGCGAGTCTACGGAAAGTGCAGCAGAAAATATACCGCCGATGGTCAATAATTTTGATACAGGTAAGGGTGAAATGGTGCGGTAAGAGCGCACCGCGCAACTGGCAACAGCTTGTGGCATTGTAAACCCCGCTCGGAGCAAGACCAAATAGGAATCCTTTGGCGCGGCCCGCGTCGGATTCGGGTAGGTTGCTTGAGGCCCGTGGTGACACGTGCCCTAGAGGAATGGTTGCTCAAGACAGAACCCGGCTTATAGACTGACTCTAAATATGGCTGATCCTTGTGTGTTTTTGCGAATCTAATTTCTGCAAGGATTAGCCTCCCATCAGTAATTTCAACATATATCTCCATTTAATCACTTCAACCGCGATTTCTAGTGAAATCTGGCTAACTGACATCGTTTTTGTAGTCAATATTCGCAAGTGATTGAGTTTAATCTAAATTTTCTTTCATAGAGGAGTTTTTTGGCTTGACTTTGACTTTCTTGAGCATATAGTTGTAAAAGTGGGTAGAAGTGGGCAAGTGTGGAATTTAATTTTTATAGGATTGAGCCAAAAGTGTTTAGAGGAAATAATGAAATTAATACTGATGACAAGGGTCGCATCGCGATGCCCTCAAGATATCGCGATGGACTATTAAAAGTATGCTCAGGACATCTCATTGTGACAATTGACCTACAAGATAAATGCCTTCTAATTTACCCTTTAGCAGAGTGGGAAAGGATAGAAGCTGAGATTGCAACACTGCCAACATTTAATTCAACAACAAGAAAATTACAAAGACTTTTAATTGGACATGCAAAAGAAGTAGATTTAGATAGCAGTGGTCGAATACTCATCCCGACAGAATTAAGAAACTATGCTCAACTTGAAAAAAAAGTAATTTTGATTGGACAACGCCATAGATTTGAAATTTGGAGTGAGAGTAATTGGAATCAAGGTAGAGAAAATTGGTTGGCTGATACCGGTGGTGATCTTGATGTTCCAGAAGAGATGCGGTCTATTTCTTTATAGGTAAAAATATATGTTAGCAGATGGACAACACAAAACTGTTTTGTTAACGGAAGCTGTTTCAGGACTGATTACAGATACTGACGGGATATATATTGACGGTACATTTGGCAGAGGTGGACATACTGCATTAATACTATCACAGCTTAGTAATAGAGGTAGTCTAGTAGCAGTAGATAAGGACCCTGAAGCTTGTCAAGTTGCAAACAAAAATTTTTCTGGAGATGCTCGATTTGAAATTGTACAAACCTCCTTTGCAAATATTCGTGAATTAGTTGAACAGAAACAATACTCAGGAAAAGTTGCTGGAGTGTTATTAGATCTGGGAGTCTCATCTCCACAAATTGATAATCCAGCCAGAGGCTTTAGTTTTTTAAAAGATGGACCCCTCGATATGCGAATGAATCCAGAATATGGATTAAGCGCTGCTGAATGGCTTTCAATAGCTAAAGAGGGTGATATTGCTCGAGTTATTTCAGAATATGGAGAAGAAAGGTACTCCAAGAGGATTGCTCGAGCTATCACCCGCGCTAGACTTGAAAAGCCGATCACAAGAACTGAACAGCTCGCGAACATTGTCAAGGAAGCAAATCCAGCATGGGAAAAAAATAAACATCCAGCTAC
Organism: Cellvibrionales bacterium UBA4435; assembly: GCA_002390525.1. Classification (GTDB taxonomy): domain Bacteria; phylum Pseudomonadota; class Gammaproteobacteria; order Pseudomonadales; family Porticoccaceae; genus Porticoccus. The sequence continues at coordinate 74,560 of DGPR01000049.1, read as the reverse complement.
AAGAGCCTTCCAAGGAATCAGGATTTTTATAAATAAGGAGCTGGAAGACTTAAAAAATGTATTACCAGATATTTTAGAGATATTAGCAATAGGTGGCCGATTAGTAGTAATCAGCTTCCATTCACTTGAAGACAGGATTGTCAAAAGATTCATAAGAGACCAAGAGAAAGGACAGCACATACCAAAGGGATTCCCTGTTTTGGAAAAAGACATTATTCGACGAATGCGTTCAATAACCAAAGCTATTAAATCATCTGATCTTGAGATAAAGAATAATATTAGAGCTAGAAGCGCTGTTATGCGAATTGCACAAAAATTGGTATAGGTATGATAAGTATAAGAAATATAAAATTTATGAAGAGAAATAATAGCCTAAATGTTGGACGTTGGTTATTTGCGGCTTGGGTGAGTGTCATCGGTTCTTCACTTTCTGTAGTCTATCTCAGTAACGCATGCCGTGTATTGACAAGCGAGATAGCAAATCTTGAAAGAGAGTCAAATATTTTACAAGAAACATGGGGTAAATACTTGATAGAAAAAGGGACACACACCTCATTGAACAATATCGAATCATTAGCAATAAATAAACTTAATATGAAGGCGCCAAAAAGAGATGAATTTATAGCTATTTTTCCATAGATAATTTAGTAATTAATAGGATGTGATAACAAGTGAAATCGGAGAAAAACAAGTTACATATTTCACGCTGGAGATATACTTTGCTGGTAACATCTCTGCTTGCATTACCTATTGCAGCAATTTGGCATATAGCTGGATTACAAGTATTGGCTGACGTGGATAAAGGATATGAATTTTTACAGGGAAAAGTTAAAAAGAAACTAGTGCATAACGAGTCTATCCCAGCTTATCGGGGTGTCATAACAGATAGAAATGGCCAGCCACTTGCAATCAGTAGTCCTGTAATAATTGTATCTGCTAACCCACGCCAGGTAGATGTCGACCATCCTAATTTTTCAAATCTTGCCAGATATTTATCAATGACTAGTATAAATTTAAAGAAAAAATTATCTAAAAATTCACACAGAATACACCTCCGACTTAAAAAAGATCTTGAGCCTGCTAAAGCCGAAAAAATTCGTGCTTTAAGGATCTCAGGGATTTATATGAAGAAGACTTATAAGCGCTTCTACCCAGCAGGTGAGCTCACCTCACAAATAGTAGGAATAACAAATTTAGATGATGTAGGCCAAGAAGGTATAGAGAAATCATTTGATCATATCTTAGCGGGTACTCCTGGTAAGAAAAAAGTACTGAAAGACAGAAGAGGGAGTGTTATTAAGGATTTAGGGATGGAAAAAAATGCAAGTCCCGGACAGAATATAGCATTAAGTATTGATATGAGATTGCAACATAAAGCTTACACAGAGCTAAAAGAGGCTGTTATAAAAAATAATGCTAAGTCTGGATCAGTCTTAGTGTTGGACGTTCATACAGGTGAAATTTTAGCTATGGCGAACCAGCCTTCATATAATCCAAATAATAGAAGTAGATTAAGTTCTGATGAGCTAATCAAAGGCGCAAGAAATAGAGCTATTCTCGATTTTTATGAACCAGGGTCAACAGTTAAACCTTTTACCGTATTAGCAGCCTTAGAAAATGAAAAGATTTCTTCTGGATCAATTATTGATACGAATCCAGGATATATTCAAGTAGGCAAAAAGATAATAAAAGATCACCATAACTACGGAAAAATTAGTCTTGATGACTTATTAAAAAAATCTAGTAATGTTGGTGCGATAAAGCTAGGCCTTGATGTTGATCCAGAAGATATGCATGACTTATTTTCAAGAGTAGGGTTTGGTGAAGTTATTGGAGTAGGATTTCCCGGTGAAGTGTCAGGTATATTACCTTCTCATAGAAATTCCATGAAACTTGAAAGAGCAAATCTTGCTATTGGGTATAGCATGAATGCTACTGCCCTCCAAATTGCTCAGGCTTATGCGGTTTTAGCATCGAACGGCCTAAAGAAACCACTTACGCTGCAAAAATTAGATATAGCTCCACAAGGTGAGCAAGTGGTTGACTCAGAACTAGTTATAAAAGTTCGTAGAATGATGATGGGTGCGACGCGTTCTGGAGGTACCGCAGAAGATGCTGCTATTTATACATACAATGTAGCCGGAAAAACTGGCACTAGTCATAAAAATACGGTGGGTGGATACGAAGAAAAACGTTATGTGTCTTTATTTGCAGGCATAGTCCCAGCAGAAAAACCACGTTTGGTCACAGTAGTAATTATAAATGACCCAAAAGCTGGCCAACATTACGGTGGAAAGGTTGCCGGCCCTGTATATGCGAATGTCACTGAAAGGGCATTAAGAGTTTTGAGAGTTGCACCAAAAATTGAAAACAATGATAGAGCAGTAGTAACAAATCATGATTTGGACCTCAATCAGTCTGGGGGAGACATTTGATGGCATTATCAACTGTTCAATATAACTGTATGTTAAGCTCTCTACTGCCAGACCTAGATTTAAGTGAAAGTTTAGCCAATCTTAATATTACTGGGCTCTCGCTTGATAGTCGGCTAGTTAAACCTGGACATCTCTTTTTTGCTGTACCTGGATTTTTACAAGATGGAAGAGATTATATTCACTCATCACTCCAGTCTGGCGCGGAGATTGTCTTATATCAACCAGATAAGAAGCTTCTTCCAGATAATGAAAGAATTGTTCCTATAGCCAACCTAAATCAAAAAATAAGTGAAATCTCTGGCCGATTTTATTCATACCCGTCAAAAAAGTTAGCGCTCACTGGTATCACTGGAACGAATGGAAAAACTACTTGCACCCAATTGCTAGCACATTTACTAAGTTTCGTTAATGGTTCTGTTGGTGTTATTGGGACTCTTGGTTGCGGGTCTATAACGGCCAAAAAAACTGACCTTAAAACGAAAGGAATGACTACACCTAATCCAATTGACATTCAGTCTATCCTCGCTGATTTTGTAGCAAGCAATATAAACCAGGCAGTCATGGAGGTTTCTTCCCATGGCATAAGTCAGTTCAGAATAAACAGTTTACTTTTCGAGACAGCTGTATTTACAAACCTCAGTCATGATCACTTAGACTACCACGGAAACTTAGAAAATTACTCCAAGGTAAAAAAAGAGCTATTCAGTATGCCTGGGTTAAAAAATGCTGTCATAAACATAGATGATACTTTTGGATCAAGAATAGCTGAAGACTTATCCTTGTCAATAAATAAAATTTCTTACTCTTTAGTGAATCCAGAGGCTAGCATTTTCGCTGAGGAAATAAATATATCGATTACAGGTTTTACAGCTAAGATTAGTTCTCCTTGGGGTCAAGGCGAATTAAAAAGTAGATTAATCGGAAAATTTAATCTGCAAAATTTATTAGCTGTAGTTGGTGCTGCATGCTCTCAAGGGCTTAATTTTGATAATGTAATAAAAGTACTACCGATGTTGGAAAATATACCAGGTCGAATGGAGATAATTAATGATACGGAACAGAAAACTGATAAATTAATAGCCGGTCCAGTGGTAATAGTAGACTTTGCTCATAGTCCAGACGCACTCAAAAATGCACTAGAAACATTACGAGATTTATGTAGTGGAAAATTATGGTGTATTTTTGGATGTGGTGGTGATAGGGATCAAGAAAAGCGCCCCATAATGGGCAAAATTGCAGCAGAATTAGCAGACCATGTAATTATTACGAATGATAATCCCAGAAACGAAAGTCCAAAAAAAATATCGGAACAAATTCTTTCAGGCATCATACCGAATACAAAAAGTATAATTATTCTTGATAGAAGAGAGGCAATTAATTTTTCTATCAAATCTGCCATGCAAGAAGATGTAATTTTAATTGCAGGTAAAGGTCATGAATCATATCAGTTGTTGGGGTCTAAAAGTTTCTCTTTTAGTGACAGAGTTGAGGCTAAAATAGCTCTCAATAATAAAGAGGAAATTTTATGATAGGAGAATTCACCCTGTCCCATGTAGCTCATAATTATGGGGGAACGATAGTTCATCCGGATTGTTCTTTCAGTTCTGTATCGACAGACAGCAGAGTTGTAGAGAACGGGCAAATCTTTGTGGCCCTTAAAGGAAAAAAATTTGATGGACACGAGTTTATATCATCAGTTTCAAAAAAAGTATGCGGCCTTGTTGTCGAAAAACCATTACTTGATTTAGAGATAAGTCAATGGGTTGTACCCAATACAACTTGGGCGCTAGGGCAAATTGCAAAAGCTAATCGTGATAAATTTAATGGATGCTTAATTGCTGTAACTGGAAGCTGTGGAAAAACTTCAGTTAAGGAAATGATCGCCTCAATACTTAAAAAAATCGGATCAGTCTTAGTTACAAAAGATAACTCTAATAATGAAATTGGAGTTCCAACCACTTTAATAAATATATCGGCTGCACATAATTACGCAGTCGTGGAAATGGGGGCTAGAAATGCAGGAGACATTAATTATCTTTGCGAAATAGCTAAACCGGATATTGCACTTATAAACAATATTTTACCCGCACACCTTAAAGGTTTCGGTGATATTCAAAATATTGCTAAAGCTAAAGGTGAAATTTATAGAGATCTCAGAAATAATGGAACGGCAGTAATTAATATTGATGAACCTTATGCTCAAGTTTGGATTAAATCAACAAATGCAAAAGTAATTACATTCTCAACTCATGACATCCGAGCTGATTTTAGTGCTCAGAATATTACTTCAAAAAAAGAAGGCTACTTTAATTTTTCCCTAGTGACCCCCCAAGGAACAATTCAAATAAATCTGCCCTTGAGGGGTAAGCATAATATTGCTAATGCTGTTGCTTCGGCAGCTTGTGCTCATACTGCGGGCGCTCAACTGCAGACCATCCAGAATGGACTAAATAATCTAACGCAAGTTGAAGGAAGAATGGAATGTACAAAATTATCTTCTGATCTCTTCCTTATTGATGATAGTTATAATGCAAGCCCGGGTTCAGTTAAAGCTGCTATAGATACCCTCATAGAAATAAATGGCGTAAGTATACTAGTACTAGGTGATATGGCTGAGCTCGGTCAGGACGAGATTCAGTTACATGCTGACATAGGAAAATATGCCTTTGACGCCGGGGTAGATATTTTTTTAGCTGTAGGACCTCTTTCTTTTTATGCAGCTAAAGAATTCGGTGTGAAGTCCCAACATTTTAATGAAAAAAAAGAACTTCTTAACTACTTAGACGATAGTAAAATTTTAAATGAAGATTTACCTGATATTAAAAAAGTAATTCTTGTTAAAGGCTCAAGATTTATGGGTATGGAAGATATATCTGATTCGATAAAAAATCAGGGGGCGATATAGGATGCTTATTTGGCTAGCAGAATTTTTATCCCAATATCTTGCAGCTTTTGCCGTGGTAAAATATATAACAGTTCGTACAGTTATGGCAGCACTAACATCGTTGCTAATTTCCTTTATTTTATGGCCATGGATGATTTCTTATCTTAGAAATTTACAAATAAGTCAGTCAGTTAGAAATGATGGACCTTCTACTCATTTGATTAAAGAGGGAACTCCGACTATGGGCGGCCTCCTGATACTTTTCTCTATATTTATAAGCACACTTCTTTGGGGTGACTTAAATAATAAATATATATGGATAATTCTACTTGTAACAATTTCATTTGGAGTAATTGGCTGGATCGATGACTATAAAAAAGTTGTTAAAGGCAATTCTGTAGGAATCGTAGCACGATGGAAATATTTTTGGCAGTCAGTAGTAGGTTTAGCGGTTGCTATTACTCTCTATAAAATGGGTAGTAGTGGTGTCGAAAACGAATTAATAGTTCCTTTATTTAAAGATATAGTGATTCCTTTGGGGGGTTTTTATGTCGTACTCACATACTTTGTAATTGTAGGAAGCACTAATGCAATTAATCTCACGGATGGACTAGATGGGCTTGCTATTATGCCAATAGTCATGATTGGAAGCGCATTGGGTTTAGTAGGCTACTTATCAGGACATATAGAGTTTTCAAATTATTTACATATTCCCTTTGTAGCTGGAACTGGCGAGGTAGCAATATTTTGTGCCGCTTTAGCAGGTGCTGGTTTAGCATTTTTATGGTTCAACGTACATCCTGCTCAAATTTTTATGGGAGACGTTGGTTCGTTGTCGTTGGGGGCGTCTTTAGGTGTCATAGCTGTAATAATTAGACATGAAATAGTTTTCTTCATTATGAGTGGGGTTTTTGTAATAGAAGCACTTTCTGTAATGTTACAAGTGACGTATTTTAAATTGACCGGTAAGCGAGTTTTTTTAATGACTCCTATCCACCATCATTTCGAGCTTAAAGGTATGCCTGAAACTCGTATAGTTGTGAGAGCCTGGATTATTACTGTAATGCTTGTTTTGATCGGGTTAGTGTCATTGAAATTAAGATAAAAAGGAATGAGTGCACCAATGGGTCAGCTTATAGCTAGCAATAAGACGAAAATGATAGTTGGTATAGGGTCTACAGGGTTTTCTGTCGCTCGACATTTAACCCAATTGGGCCAACATTTTATTATGATGGATACTCGAAAAGAGCCACCTTTGTTGCAGAAATTTAGTGTTGAGTTCCCAGAGATAACCTTACTATTAGGAGAATTGCCAACTGACAGCTTTTGTAACGTTGACGAAGTAATCCTTAGCCCAGGTTTATCAAGACAAATACCAGTTGTTCAGATTGCAATTGAATCAAATATATCTGTTATTAATGATATTGAGCTATTTGCAAGATCAGCCAATGCACCTATTATCGCCATTACTGGATCTAATGGTAAAAGTACCGTCACTTCTTTATTGGGCGAGATGTTCGTTGCTGCTGGGCATACGGTAGGTATAGGGGGAAACCTAGGGATACCCGCATTAGATTTGCTAGATGAGAAAGTTGAATTTTATATTCTTGAGCTATCAAGCTTTCAACTCGAATCAGTTGACAATCTATGTGCTGAAGCCGCAACAGTTCTTAATATCAGTCCAGATCATCTAGATCGCTATGAGTCCTTACTTGATTATCATCAGTCCAAGCATCGTATTTTTCACGGCGCTAGACAAGTTGTAATTAACCGAGATGATAAATTAAGCACCCCCTTAATTGGAGAAAAAGTAAAATCATGCAGTTATGGGCTTAGTCGCCCAGATCTAAATTGCTTTGGTGTGATTAAAGAGTCGAATGGAGAATCTTGGCTTGCTTATGAATTCGAAAAATTGATTTCTCAGAGTGAACTAGGGTTATCGGGGTCCCACAATATGAGTAATGCTCTCGCTGCCTTAGCGCTAGGAACGGCTCTGAATCTGCCTTTGGAGCCAATGCTAAAGGTGTTAAGGAGATTTAAGGGGCTTCCCCATCGATATCAAACAGTAAGAATTTTAAATAATGTAATTTATATTAACGATTCTAAAGCTACAAATCTGGGCGCTACTCTAGCTGCTATAGGTTCTTTACCCGCTAATGGAAATATAATTTTGATTCTTGGAGGTCAGCCTAAGGGGCAAAATTTTTCAATACTTGCTTCCTCATTGTCTGGTTTGGTGAAGAATATTTTATTAATAGGCGAAGCAGCGTCTGAAATAGACACCGCTATATCCGGAATAATTGACACCATTTATGCAGTTAATGTGGAAGATGCCGTTATGTTATCTAATGAGCTATCTAAATCAGGAGATATAGTCTTGTTTTCTCCGGGATGCGCAAGTTTAGATATGTTCGCTAATTTTGAAGAAAGAGGCGAAAAATTTATTTCTGTGGTAGAGGATTTGAAATGAATATGGAATTCGTGAAGCGAAAGACATCTTTCTTCGATTCACTTCATGGTATAGACCAACAATTGCTATTTGCTGTTTTAGCAATATTAAGTATTGGGCTTGTAATGATTTATTCTGCTTCAATTAGTCATGCTGACTTCAAATATAACGACAATCTGTTTTATTTGAAGCGCCATTTGATATTTCTATTGCTTGGTATTGCAGTTGCATTTATCTTTTTAATCACACCCTCTTGGGTCTGGTGCAAGCTTGGAACACCAATATTTATAGTATCAATACTCCTATTAATCGCAGTTTTATTTGCACCCAAAATTAATGGAAGTAGACGCTGGATCTCGCTTGGATTCATCAATCTTCAAGCTGCTGAGGTTGCAAAATTTGCTGTTATTATTTTTTTAGCAGGATATCTCCAAAGACACCAACAAAAACTCAAAGAGTCCTGGAAGAGCGTATTCTCACCTCTTTTCGTAATCGCTTTAGTTGTGTTACTTTTGTTTAAACAGCCAGACTATGGATCTATGGTCATCATAAGCACTACAGTGTTCTGTATGTTATTTATTGTAGGTGTCCCTCTTTGGCAGTTTGGCATGATATCTATTTTTTCTATTTCTGGCCTTGCTTACATCGCTGTAATGGAACCATATCGAATCGAGAGATTAAATTCCTTTTTAAACCCCTGGTCTGATCCCAGAGACACTGGTTACCAAGTAACAAATTCTTTGATGGCTTTCGGAGAGGGAGAATGGTTTGGAGTTGGCCTAGGGAATAGTGTACAAAAATTACATTATTTACCTGAGGCGCATACGGACTTCATTTTTTCCATTTATGCTGAAGAATTTGGGTTGATTGGAGTAACAGTTATGATACTTTTATACGTAATTCTGATACACCGAATACTTCATGTAGCTCGACGAGCAATGAGAAGTAGAGCCTGGTTTTGTACTTACAGCTGCATCGGTATTGCGATAATACTAGCACTCCAGTCTTTCATAAACATAGCAGTTACATCTGGCTTACTACCTACAAAAGGCATCACATTACCCTTTATAAGTTATGGGGGTAGCAGTCTCTTGGTGTGCATTGCAATGATTTCATTAGTATTAAGAATAAGCTCAGAAGTTGATGTTGTTGGAAAAACTATAAAGAGAGTAAGTCGTGTTAAAGCAGAGAATTAAAAAAGTATTAATTATGGCTGGGGGCACAGGTGGACACGTCATACCAGCCATTTCAATAGCAGAGGTCTTTAGAAATAGGAATGTTTCTGTTGTATGGCTGGGGACCCAGCAAGGCATCGAGTCAGAATTAGTTCCAGCTAATGGATTTGATATCAATTATATTGATATACAAGGATTAAGAGGTACTAGAATTTTGAAATGGCTGAAAGCACCTTATACCCTTATTAAAGCTATTTTTCAGGCTATGATTGTGATTCATCGAGAATCACCAGATATGATTTTAGGTTTGGGCGGTTTTGCATCAGGGCCTGGTGGAATTGCTGCAAAAATTATGAGGCTTCCATTAATCATTCATGAGCAAAATTCAATTCCCGGAACCACTAATAAGATATTAGCCAAAGTAGCCACTCGTGTGCTGACCGCCTTCCCTGATACTCTGCCACGTGGGGAATGGACTGGTAACCCAGTCCGTAAAGAAATCTCCTCTTTGCAACCGACATTATTGAGCAGGATAGATAGAGATCGCCCTCCAAGAATACTTATTTTAGGCGGTAGTTTAGGATCGATATCAATCAATAAAAAAATACCTCAGGCTCTTTCTGCTGTAGAAAAAAAATATAGACCCGAAATACGACATCAGTCAGGTAAAGCTAACCTCCAAGAAACACAGCAGATATATAAAGATTTAGATTTAAAGGCGAGAGTTGAATCTTTTATATCCGATATGGCAGAGGCATATGGGTGGGCTGACTTAGTTGTCTGCAGAGCAGGCGCCTTAACAATTTCAGAGCTCGCCGCTGCAGGCGTAGGCGCTCTACTTATACCATATCCTTACGCTGCAGATGATCATCAATTCCATAATGGTAAATGGCTCGTAAGTCTTGGTGCTGCATACATGGTAAAAGAACAAGATTTAACAGATAAATTGCTAGTATCAATTTTAAATGAATGGCTAGGAAACCCAGTAAAATTAGATTCTATGGCCATGAATGCAAAAAAATCAGCAAGGCTTGGTGTGGCAGAATTAGTAGCAGATATCTGTATGGAGCCTTTATGATTATAAAAAAGAAAATTTTTATGCCTGAAATGCGACAAATGAACCATATTCATTTCATCGGCATCGGTGGTAATGGTATGAGTGGAATAGCAGAGGTATTGCTCAATCAGGGCTATAAAATTTCTGGATCAGACCTACTAAAAAATGATAATACACTAAGACTAGAGGTATTAGGGGCAAAAATACAACTAGGCCATACTGCTACGAATATTGATGATGCAGATGTAGTTGTAACTTCTTCAGCGATCGCAGCTGATAATCCAGAGGCTATAAGTGCACGAGAACTTCGCATACCTGTTATTCCAAGAGCAGAGATGTTATCGGAACTTATGAGGTATCGTCATAGTATAGCCGTTGCAGGTACACACGGTAAAACTACAACTACAAGTTTGTTAGCTGCAATTTTAGCTGCAGATGATAAAGATCCCACATTTATAATCGGAGGATTAGTAAAATCAGTTAATACAAATGCTGGGTTGGGTATAAGTCCCTATTTAGTTGCTGAGGCGGATGAAAGTGACGCTTCTTTTTTACATCTGCAACCCATGGTTACAATTTTAACAAATATTGATAGTGATCATATGGAAGCTTACGACTCAGACTTTAGTAAGCTAAAACAAACTTTTTTAATATTTCTTCATAATTTGCCTTTTTATGGACTAGCTGTTTTATGCATTGATGACCCAGTAATTAAATCCATGCTACCTGATATTTCGAGACCCGTTTTGACATATGGTTTCTCAGAAGATGCAGACTACTGTATTAAGAACGTTACCATAAAGAAAGAAAAAAGTAGCTTTGATTTATCAAGACCCGGTGACAATAAGTTACTAACAATTGATATGAATATCCCAGGCATCCATAACATTTTGAATGCCACTGCAGCAATAACTGTAGCTATTGATGAAGGTGTTTCCGATAAGTCTATCAAAGAAGCACTAAGAAAATTTCAGGGTGTTGCAAGGCGTTTTGAGATTTATGGTGATTATCCGATTGGCAATGGATCAGCGATGCTAATAGACGATTATGGTCACCATCCAAGAGAACTAGCCGCTACTATTAAAGCAATTATGGATGGATGGCCGAATAGACGACTAGTTATGATATTCCAACCCCATCGATATAGTCGAACAAGAGATTTGTTCGAAGATTTTGTACAAGTTTTATCAAGTTGTGATGCTCTCCTTTTGTTAGAAGTATATTCCGCAGGAGAGGATGAAATCCCTGGAGCAGACAGTAGAACATTATGTCGAAGTATTAGGCAGAGGGGCTTAGTAGATCCTATTTATGTCCAAAATATTCAAGAAGTTAATGAGATTCTTAGAGATGTTATCCAGGCAGACGATATTATTATTACTCAAGGGGCAGGAAGTGTAAGTAAACTTGTAAAAATTCTTGCAGATTCAAACTTATCACAGGACCTTTAGAAAAAATGATAACCAAGCAACAAGAAATCAAAAAATATGGTCGAGTTGGGGTTCTAACTGGAGGCGTATCTGCTGAGAGAGAGATCTCGTTATTGTCTGGGAAATGTGTGACTGATTCATTAGTAAGATCTGGTCTAGATGTCCTTTCTATAGATATAGATGAAAGATTTTTTGAGCAGCTGCCAAAATATGGATTAGATAGAGCATTAATTATGTTGCATGGTTCTAGAGGGGAGGACGGAGTGCTTCAAGGTGCTCTAGAGTCATATGATTTACCTTATACTGGCAGTGGCATTTTGGCATCTGCAGCGGCTATGGATAAGCTCCATAGTAAAATTTTTTGGAAAGGATCTAATATTCGAACACCGGCGTTCTCGTTATTAGAAAAAACAACTAATTGGAAGGAAACTCTAAAAAAACTTGGCGGCGAAATAATTGTTAAACCCGCACGAGGAGGTTCAAGTTTAGGCATGAGCAGGGTCAATGATGTCAAATCTTTTAAGGAAGCATGGAAGAAAGCGTCAATTCTTGACGATAAAGTAATTGCTGAGCAGTGGATCGAGGGAGAAGAATATACAGTTGCTATATTAGATGAAAAAGCCCTCCCTCCTATTAAGCTTGAGACTAGCCATGAATTTTATGATTATTCTGCTAAATATCTCTCTGAAGAAACTATATACAGATACCCATGTGAGCTAAATGAAAAAAAAGAAAAAGAACTCATGAGGCTAGCGATACAGTCTTTCGAGAGCCTTGGATGTACCGGATGGGGTCGTGTTGATGTAATGACAAACTCACATGGTGAGTTTTTTGTTCTAGAGATCAACACCGTTCCAGGAATGACCGACCATAGTTTGGTGCCAATGGCAGCAGCAGCAGCAGGATATAGTTTCGATGAACTAGTACTTAAGATTTTAGATAGCTCAATGTAATTATCTGTTAATTATTGATAGGAAACACTGAAACGTGAAAACACATATAAATCGAATAGGAAACAGAGACCTCAGATTGCAAGATCGTTATCACCTTTTGCGTGATTGGCTTAATTGGTTTTTTAAGGGAGTAAAAATTCTACCGATCGTCATTATAGGCATTGCTATGATATGGAGTGCTAAATATCTTTTTGTCAAATTTGACATACCTATTAATAATATTTCGGTTTTTGGCACTTTCAGCAATATTGAAAAAAAAGAAGTAAAAGAATTAATTATAACTACAGTCTCTGATTCGAAGATTTTAAGTTCAGATCTAATGAAAATAACTTCTCTTCTTGAGTCACACCCTTGGATAGAGAGAGCGTTTGTTAGACGGAAGTGGCCAAGCGGTATAGAAGTTAAAGTAATTGAAGAGGTTCCATTAGCAAGATGGGGAGATAGAAATTTTCTTAATGATAGGGGTGAGATACTAGATCTGAATAATAGAAATTTATCTAGTTTGCCCGTACTGACAGGAGTGGAAAATTCTGAGCGACTAATCATGAATACCTATCAAGAGATTAGTCTATTATTGCGGCCTGCAGGTTTGAAAATTATAGAATTGAGCTATAACAATCAGGGTATTTGGAAATTAACCTTATCTAATGGACTTGAGATTTTAATTGGCCGTGATCAGATAATTGAAAAAATACGTCGGTTTTTAATTATATGGATGGCGACCTTGAAAAGTAGCAGCACTGATATGGATGGAGTTGATATTAGATATGACAATGGGATAGCTGTGAGATGGAAATAAATAATTTAAATGAGGTCAAAGATGGCTAATACAAACGAAGAGCAAATGATAGTTGGGTTAGATATTGGAACCTCGAAAGTCGCAGCTATTGTCGGAGTGGTAAGTCCAGAGGGAGCTTTAGAAATAATAGGAGCAGGATTACAACCATCTTCTGGGTTAAAAAAAGGTGTAGTTGTAAATATAGAGGCAACTGTTAATTCTATACAGCGTGCTATTGAGGAAGCAGAGTTAATGGGGGACTGTAATATACATTCGGTTTTTGTAGGTATTGCTGGGAGCCATATTCGAAGCTTAAATTCCCATGGTATAGTCGCGATTCGGGATCAAGAGGTTTTGCCTCTAGATATAGAGAGAGTAATAGATGCAGCAAGAGCTGTGGCTATTCCTGCTGATCAAGAAATTCTCCATGTTTTACCTCAAGAATATATCATTGATAATCAGGAAGGAGTCCATGAACCACTTGGTATGTCTGGTGTTCGCCTAGAATCAAAAGTTCATCTTGTTACCTGTGCAGCAAATGCTGCACAAAATATAAAAAAATGTATTCGTAGATGTAATTTGGAGGTTGACGATATTATTCTAGAGCAGCTCGCCTCAAGCTATGCTGTGTTGACTGAAGATGAAAAGCAACTTGGTGTATGTTTGGTAGATATTGGTGGAGGCACTACTGATATAGCAATCTTTTCTGATGGTGCAATTCGACATACTGGTGTAATACCTATCGCAGGTGATCAGGTGACTAACGATATCGCTCATGCACTCAGAACACCTACAGCGCATGCTGAAGAACTAAAGATTAAATATGCATGTGCTTTAGCAAAATTAACAGCTGCTGAGGAAACTATTAAGGTCCCAAGTGTTGGGGATCGACCGCCTCGAGATTTATCTCGGCAAGCTTTAGCTGAGGTTGTTGAACCAAGATATGAAGAATTATTCTCACTAGTTCAAGCAGAGCTACGTCGAAGTGGGTTTGAAAATCTTGTAGCGGCAGGGATGGTTCTTACTGGTGGAACATCAAAAATGGAGGGTGTAATTGAGCTTGCAGAAGAAATATTTCATATGCCAGTAAGAGTGGGGTCACCACAAAATACCAAGGGGCTATCTGAAATAGTTAATAATCCAATTTACTCAACAGGCGTAGGACTAGTTTTATATGGCGAACAGCAACTTTTAGAGGGTTCTGTTCCGGGCAGGGGGTCAAAAAATGGTGGGAAAGGTTTTGTGGGGACAGTAAAAAGCTGGTTTCAGGAAAGTTTATAGATAATTTTATATTTAAGATTAAATAAGAGGTAAAAGTTATGTTTCATATAATAGATAATACACTAGATAGTGCAGAAATAAGAGTAGTAGGTGTTGGGGGTGGAGGTGGCAATGCCCTGAAACATATGATTAAAAGTGGCGTAACTGGTGTTGAATTTATATCTGCAAATACCGACGCGCAAGCACTTCAAGACATCGATGCTACAATTTTACAGATTGGTAGCGGTCTTACTAAAGGATTAGGTGCAGGCGCCAACCCAGAAGTTGGTCGCCAAGCAGCATTAGAGGATCGTGAACGAATTTCTGAAGCGCTAGTTGGCGCTGATATGGTCTTTATTACTGCTGGTATGGGAGGTGGTACTGGAACTGGAGCTGCACCAATTGTTGCCGATATAGCTAAAGATTTAGGGATCCTTTCAGTTGCTGTAGTTACTCGTCCTTTTGTTTGGGAGGGGAAAAAGAGGATGACTGTCGCAGAAGAAGGATTGAAAGAACTTAAAGAAAAAGTTGACTCTCTTATAACAGTACCAAATGAGAAACTTCTTGAGGTTTTAGGTAGATCTGCAACTCTACTTGATGCATTTAGTGCAGCAAATGATGTCCTTTTAGGTGCAGTTAAAGGAATTGCTGACTTAATGATAAGACCCGGCCTTATTAATATGGATTTTGCAGATGTTAAAGCAGTTATGTCTGAGATGGGACAAGCTATGATGGGAACAGGTGAAGCATCAGGATTAGATAGAGCTATTGAGGCAGCTGAAAAAGCTATACAAAGTCCGTTACTTGAAGATATAAATTTGCAAGGAGCCAAAGGTATATTGGTAAACATAACAGCTGGAGAGGACGTCACTCTAGGTGAATATAATGATATTTTGGAGAGGGCCAACGATCTTAGTTCTGAGAACGCTACTGTGGTAGTTGGAACTGTTATTGACCCTTCCCTAGATGATATCCTTAGAGTTACCGTAGTTGCTACAGGTTTAAGTCTTGAAGATAAACCAATGTTTATCCCTGTTGGAGTAGATCACCCAGAAGAAGATATACAAAAAATCGAAACAAAAACTAGCTCAGGAGGCGAAATAAATTGGGCTGAAATTGAAAGACCCACTATACTCCGTAATGGGAACAAATTATCAGATGAAGATTCAGATTCAGATGTAGATAAAGACTTATCAGTCGATTCAGAGGATTATCTTGATATTCCAGCATTTTTGCGCTGTCAGGCTGATTAAGGTACTGTATTATTTGAGTCTAGTATAACTTTATTTTATGTTGGAAAGAATATCTTGGAAAATAAGAAAGATGATGAGACAGCGTACACTAAATAATATGATACAGGCCACCGGAATAGGTCTTCATACTGGAGAAAAAGTTTTTCTCACACTCCATCCAGCTCCAGTTGATACAGGTATTATTTTTCGACGCTCTGATTTAAATCCACCAGTAGAAATAAATGCAATAGCAGAAAATGTTGGAGATACAATGCTCTCGACAACTTTAACTAAAGGTGCAGTTCGCGTGTCAACAGTTGAACATTTATTATCAGCTATGGCTGGTTTAGGTATAGATAACGCTATCATTGATATTACCGCCCCAGAAGTACCTATAATGGATGGTAGTGCTAGTCCGTTTGTTTTTTTACTTCAGTCAGCAGGCATAAAAGAACAAGAGAAACCGAAGAAATTTATACGAATAAAAAGAGAGATAACAGTAGATGATGGAGATAAAAGTGCATCCTTCAAACCTTTTAATGGCTTTAAAGTAGGGTTTTCTATCGATTTTGATCACCCAGCTTTTAGTAATCGAACTCTTCAAACCTCAGTTGATTTCTCTACAACCTCCTTTGTAAAGGAAGTTAGTCGAGCACGTACATTTGGTTTTATGCATGAAATTGAGTACTTGAGATCCCAGGGACTAGCTCGTGGCGGGAGTATGGATAACGCTATTGTAGTCGATGAATTTCAGGTTTTGAACGAGGATGGACTTCGTTACGAGGACGAATTTGTTAAGCATAAAATTTTAGATGCAATTGGTGATTTATATTTATTAGGAAATAGCCTCATCGGTGAGTATGTTGGCCATAAGTCTGGACATGGTCTTAATAATGCGCTTTTAAGGAAATTGATTTCAGAAAAAGATGCTTGGGAGCTAGTTACCTTTGAAAATAATGAAGATGAGGTTCCAATTTCTTACACAAAACCTTTACTGACAGCATAAATGAGTCAAATATTAATAATTAAGTATGATGACTTGTAACAAAAGATGGTACGTTTAAAAGAATCTACACTAAATCTAGACTAATTCATGGGAGCGTCTGTACTGTATACCCATGTAATTTTAGCAATGTGGTTTTTTATAGCTATGTACATATTTACTGTTCTAAATAGATTAATTATTTGATCAGAATCACTCTGGAACAAAAATGAAATTTTTTGCAAAACTTTTTGGTAGTAAAAATGAGAGAGAAGTTAAAAGAATACGAAAAATCGTAGACCGAATAAATTCTTTTGAAAATCAAGTTTCTTTATTGGAAGATGGTCTTCTGAGAAAAAAAACAGAAGAATTTCAGCTTAGGTTTAAGGATGGTGAGTCACTAGATCAAATTCTTCCAGAAGCTTTCGCTATTGTAAGGGAGTCAGCCAAGAGAACTTTGGGACTGAGGCATTTTGACGTCCAAATGATTGGAGGAGTTGTGCTCCATGAAGGTCGAATTGCAGAGATGAGGACTGGTGAAGGTAAAACACTCATGGCCACTTTACCTGCATATCTTAATAGTCTTAGTGGGGAAGGAGTACACATAGTTACAGTCAATGATTATTTGGCTAATAGAGATGCAGAATGGATGGCACCTATATACGAATTACTGGGTATGAAAGTTGGAGTTATTTCGTCAGGTATGACTCCAGAGGAAAAATTAATAGCTTATCGCGCAGATATTACATTTGGAACGAATAATGAATTTGGGTTCGATTACCTCCGTGATAATATGATTCTACGCACCGAGGACAAGTTACAGCGAGGACTAAATTTTGCTGTTATCGATGAAGTTGATTCAATCCTTATTGATGAAGCGAGAACACCACTGATTATCTCTGGAGCTGCAGAAGATAGTTCATCCCTGTATATAAAAATCAATAAGTTAATTTCAACTTTATTACCGTCTACGGAGGAAAAATCAGGTGATTTTACTATAGATGAAAAAATGCGACAGGTTGAACTCACAGAAGACGGCCATTGCAAAATAGAACTTATTTTAGAGAGTGAAAGCTTACTTCAAAAGAATGATAGTCTTTATAATTCTATCAATTTATCACTTTTGCATCATATTCAATCAGCTCTCAAGGCCCATCATCTTTTTAGCAAAAATATTGAATATATTGTAAAAGACAAACAAGTTATTTTAATTGATGAGCATACCGGTAGAACTATGCCTGGGAGAAGACTATCGGAGGGCCTCCATCAGGCGATAGAGGCAAAAGAAGGTGTTGATATCCAGAGTGAAAGTCAAACTATGGCATCCACTACGTTTCAAAACTACTTTCGTCTTTATGATAAATTGTCAGGTATGACGGGAACAGCCGATACTGAAGCATATGAATTTCACCAGATATATGGATTACCAGTAGTTGTTATACCGACAAATCTTCCAGTGGCCAGGGTAGATCTGAATGATTTGATTTATCTTACGACAGATGAAAAATATGATGCAGTAGTTGCCGATGTTAAATCATGTATTGCGAAAAATGCACCAGTATTGGTTGGTACAGCAACTATTGAGAGCTCAGAAGAGATGTCAGCAAGATTGGAAAAAGCAAAAATTCCACACCAAGTTTTAAATGCAAAACACCATGAAAAAGAAGCACAAATAATTTCTCAGGCAGGGATACCTGGAACAGTAACTATTGCAACAAATATGGCTGGTCGTGGAACTGATATAGTTCTTGGTGGTAACTGGGAGGCTCTTTTATCAGAGCAAAAAACCACTAACGAAGACAAAATAAAACTTATAAAAGCTGAATGGAAAATTCGACATGATAAAGTGATTGAGGCTGGAGGCCTACATATCTTGTGTACGGAGCGCCATGAATCAAGACGAATTGATAACCAATTACGAGGCAGAGCTGGTAGACAAGGAGATCCTGGCTTATCACGTTTTTATCTGTCTATGGAAGATCCATTAATGAGGTTATTTGCTTCAGATAGTGTAAAAAATATGATGCGCTCATTAGGTATGAAAAAAGGAGAGTCAATTGAACATCGAATGGTTACTGGTGCTATTGAAAAAGCTCAAAAGAAAGTTGAAGGTAGAAATTATGACATGCGTAAAAATTTACTAGAATATGACGATGTTGCAAACGATCAGAGACAAGTTATATACCAACAAAGAAACGAACTTTTAGAAGAAGATGATATTAGTGATATTATAGAAAAAATTAGAGAAGATGTGGTTGACACTTCAATCAGCTATTATCTCCCTCCTGAAAGTCTAATGGAGCAATGGGATGTCTTAGGATTAGAAAAACACTTTTTGGCAAATTATAATTTAGAAATAAAAGTTCAAGATTGGTTAAATAATGATGATCTTTTAAATGAAGAATCTATTCGATTAAAAATTCAAGAAATGTCAAAAGATGCATATGCAAAAAAAGTATCTTCGGTTGGTGAGGACATTCACATGATTGAAAGACAGCTAATGCTCCAGGTTTTAGATACTTTATGGAAAGAGCATTTATCTCGGATGGATTATTTGCGACAGGGTATAAATCTTCGAGCTTACGCACAAAAAAATCCAAGACAAGAATATAAACGTGAATCTTTTGAGTTATTTCAGCAGATGTTGGAGAATATAAAATCGGAGACCATTCGCTTTTTGAGCAAGGCGGAAGTTCGGAGCCGTGATGAAATTGAGGAATTAGAGCGTATAAAGAGAGAAAGTCAGCAGAAACAGAACCTTAAAATGCAACATGACTCTGTTTCATCTATTAGCGCTGCTAAACCTAAAATTGATGCCACTCAAAAATCAACCTCAATAAAACCATTTATTAGACCAACCCAAAAGATTGGAAGAAATGACCCTTGCCCTTGTGGTAATGGAAAAAAATTCAAACAATGTTGTGGTAAATTAAAATAAAAAAACAGTTTTTATTTTAATGTAATATTAAAGTTATTGTGAGAAATGTATGGCTGTTGGTAAAGATTTTTTTCCAAAAATGTATCCTGTACCTGGCTTTAGATTAGGTGCTTCAAGTGCAGGCATCAAAAAATCAGGAAAAAAAGATTTAGTTGTTATGGAGTTAGCTGAGGGAAGTACTGTTGGTGGATCATTTACAAAAAACTTGTTTTGCGCAGCACCAGTTAAGCTTGCTAAAGAGCGGATCTATTCAAATAAAATTCGTTATTTAGTTACCAATACTGGTAATGCTAACGCTGGAACTGGGGATTTAGGTAGACAGCATGCAGAGTCTATTTGTGAGTCTCTCGCAAAGTCTATGTCGGTAAACAAGGAAACAGTTTTACCTTTCTCTACTGGCGTTATTGGTGAATATCTGCCTATTGAAAAAATTATTTCAGCTCTACCATCAGCACTGTCTTCACTATCTGAAAATGGTTGGGATACAGCTGCAATGTCTATACTTACCACTGATACAAGGCCAAAAGGAGCTAGTGTTAAGTTAAAGCTGAGTGAGAAAAATATTATTATTACAGGTATAGCAAAAGGCTCTGGGATGATAAGGCCAGATATGGCTACCATGCTAACTTATATTGCTACAGATATTGCAATTGACCAAGAATTAATTAAAGAGATTATCAGAAACGCAGTAGATTGCTCCTTTAATCGAATTACTGTTGATGGAGATATGTCTACCAATGACTCGGCAATTTTGGTTGCAACAGGATTGTCTGGAGTAGATTTTTCTGAATTATCTTTAGATGACCAGAAAATATTTATAGACAATCTAAAAGATATTTTTTTATCTCTAGCTTGTCAAGTCGTTCAAGATGGAGAAGGGGCAACTAAGTTCGTTACAGTGAGAGTATCTTCTGGAAAGACAGCATCGGAATGCTTACGGGTAGGCTACTCGATAGCTGAATCATCATTGGTAAAGACTGCTCTTTTTGCTTCCGATCCAAATTGGGGAAGAATTCTCTCAGCAATTGGCATGTCAGGAGTATTAGATCTAGACATTAAAAAAATACAGATTTATCTTGACGATGTTCTTATTGCTGAGAACGGAGGAAGGGCTTCTAGCTATATGGAAAATTTTGGTCAAGAGATTATGGATAAGGAATCTTTATCTATTAATATCAATCTTAATCGAGGGGATTCTTCAGAAATAATTTACACTACGGATTTGTCGCATGACTATATCAAAATAAATTCAGAATATCGAAGTTGATGAACAGGGTGCATGTTGTTGTAGGGTTAATTATAAGGTCAAATCATAAGATTTTAATCTCTAAAAGAAAGAAACATTTATTCCAAGGATGCTTGTGGGAGTTTCCTGGTGGTAAAGTAGAAGTGGGTGAGTTACCTGTTGACGCATTAAGAAGAGAGCTTGAAGAGGAATTAGCCATTTCTGTTATTGATCCAACTCCATTTATGAAATTTGATTTTGACTACCCTGAAAAACAGATATTTATGGATGTGTGGATGGTAAAAAATTTTTCTGGTGATGCTATAGGCAATGAGGGTCAAGATATTGCTTGGGTTTCAATAGATGAATTAATTTCTTACAAATTTCCGGCGGCAGACGACCGTATTCTAGAAAACATAAAAATGTTATAGATCGTGATATTGACTATCTTCATTCTTCTCTTTTTCCGAGTTACCAAGATCTGTGTTATTTTCTTTATCTGGAATTTTAAAACCTTCCGTGGCCCATTCACCAAAATCGATCTGCTTGCAACGAATAGAGCAGAACGGTCTATGAAGTGAGCTTTTGTTCCAAGTGACAGCCTTCCTACAGGTAGGACAAAAGACTTCGGCTACATCTTTCATGCTGTCTGATTTTTTGATAAATCTCTCCATTTTTGCATTCTACAGAAAAGGTAAAAATTTATAGCTCCTCTGCTAAAGTAAGGTAGTTTTTGTGTAAACACTCTATCTTAAGCTTAAATTTTTCAATGCTACCAGTATTTTCGACAACATCATTAGCGAGTTTCAATTTTTGCATTCTTGGCATTTGTGATGTGATTATAGCTTCAATTGCATCCGCAGATATTCTATCTCGCTTTTGAACACGAAGAATTTGCACTTCTTTTGAGACATCTATTACTAAAATTCTGTCCGTTAGCTTATATTGATCGGTTTCTAGCAACAGTGGTGACTCTAGTATTACGTATTCACTTAAACTATACCTTAGGGATCTTAAAACTCGATCTTTAATTGGTGGGTGCAAAAGTTCTTCCAGCCACATCTTTTTTTTTGAAGAGTTAAAGATTTCATGTCTTATATATAATCTATTTAAAGAACCATCTCCAAGTAAACTTTTTTTACCAAAATATCCGGAAATTTTAAGATGGAGATCTAAATCTGTCTCCACTAAATTTTTTGATATCAAATCAACATTAATTACCTCGATACCCAATGCTTCAAAATAATGCCCGGCTGTGCTTTTGCCACTACCAATACCACCAGTGAGTCCGACAACAAATGTCATTATAGAAGCCTCATAGAAAAATCTATCGCTTGGCAATTTTTAGTTAGGCTTCCAGAGGATAAATAGTCCACATTCATAATTACTTGTTTAGATAAGTTGTTTTTATCTATATTTCCGGATATTTCTATTTTAGTATCCCCTGTATTCATTGCTATTGCTCGTTGCATCATTTTTTTATCGAAATTGTCCAGCATGACTATATCAACCTGAGCATCTAGCGCTTCAGTGAGTTCTGATAAACTTTCTACTTCTACTTCAATCGGTTTATCAGGAGAAATTTCTTTAGCTTTAAGAATAGCGGACTTGATACCACCACATGCAGTAATATGATTCTCCTTAATAAGAAATGCATCATACAGTCCGAGTCGATGATTTTTACATCCTCCAGTAAATACAGCATATTTTTGAGCTAACCGCAGTCCTGGAATTGTTTTTCGAGTGTCTAGAATCTCAACTCCACTTTCAGAGGCTAATGTGGCGTATTCTCGAGCTGTCGTAGCTGTGCCAGATAAAGTTTGAAGAAAATTGAGTGCGACTCTTTCTCCTGTTAAAAGACTTCGAGCCGGACCGTTAAGCGTGCATATATGCTGATCTGGTTCCAATCTTGCACCATCCTGAACTAGCCATTTTACTGTAACACGTTGATCTAGTTGATTAAATACTTCATCAAACCAAGCCTGACCACAAAGGATCGCCTTTTCTCTAGTAACAACGAGTGCATCAGATACTACATTCTTTGGAATAAGTTGGGCTGTAATGTCGCCATCACCAATATCTTCTGATAAAGATCTGGCAACATTGATTTTAATATCTTTTATCAATTTTTTATCGATTAACATAATAAATGATCTCATGTACTCCTTTAATTAGTATAACAGCGCCACTCTTTTGTAAAAACTCCCTAAAATTTTTATTGGCATTAGCCTATCACCTGATTTATATTAAATCATGAAGTTAATATTTTATTGGTCGCAGACTGAGGACGCAATAAATTCTAAAGTAATCTCATCCTTGGAAATTTTTCATGATTCATTCGAACGGTTGGTATAGTCTAGCTAGTAGTGAGCTATCACCAAATCAGGATACTCGTCCAGATATAAAAAACATATCGCTTTTGGTTATCCATAGTATAAGTTTGCCGCCAGATAATTTTGATAATGGATATATTTGTGATTTTTTTAAGAACAAGCTGGATATAAGTCTTGATCCGTACTTTAAAAAAATTGCAAATCTAAAAGTATCTGCACACCTTTTAATTGACCGTGAAGGTGAGGTCATACAGTTCGTTAGTTTCAATGACAGGGCTTGGCATGCTGGAGTATCAAGCTACAAAGGTTTAACAAACTGCAATGACTTCTCTATTGGCATTGAGTTGATTGGAAGTGATACGACACCATATACTAATGCACAGTATGAGAGTCTTATTAAAGTAACCCAAGAAATAATAAAGCGATATCCGCTTATTGACAAAAATCGTATCTTGGGACACTCAGATATAGCCCCTAGTCGAAAAACAGACCCAGGACCGTATTTTGATTGGGAACGCTATACTTTAAATCTCGATGATAAAAATTGAATGTTTGCATTAATCGTTATCCCAACGGAAAAAGACACCTGCAAGACCTATAAAGAAAAAAGTCATAATACTTAAAATAATTAATTGAAAACTTATATCGTTAAAGCTTGCACCCTCAAGCATGACCGCCCTAGATGCTGATACTAAATGTGTTAATGGAAGGAACTGTGAAAAACTTTGTAACCACTCGGGTGCGCTATCTAGAGAGAACCATAATTCTGAAAGAAGAAGCATTGGAAAGCTTATAAGGTTGAGAAGACCATTTGCTAGGTCCTCGCTAGAAGTCCTCGCAGCCATTAATAGTGACATGCTTATAATGGAAAGGTTTCCAAATACTGCGACTAAAAGCAAAAGTAGGTAACTACCAATCATCATGAAGTCTATGAAGAGATTACATCCAAAAAATACAATTGTAGTTACCGCAATCATTATACATAGCCTCGAAAGGGCTTGTGATCCTAAAAATTTCCACGCACTTAATGGCGTAACTTTCAATCTTTTAAGTACCCCATTTTTCCTATAGCGAACTATAATATAGCCAATTCCCCACAAACCGCTGAACATTATGTTCATAGCCAAAATACCTGGTATAGCCCAGTCTATATAGCGTATTTTTGGACCTACTACCTCCTGTCTTGTCCAAACAATTTGAGAATTAGTCAATTTAGATTTAGCCAATAACATTGTTTCTAATAGGAGGCCCTTCTCAGATTCAGGGTTTATCCAATAACGAGGGATTTTTTTTGTATCCAAAAATATATCTAATTCATGAAGCCTAATTTTTTTCATAATAACTTCAATATTTTCGTATTCTACTAAATCAATTGTCGACTCAGAAGACAGTAAATTTATAAGTACGTCTGAATTAGATTGAGGATAAAGAACTCCGATTTGGAATATTTTTTGATTTTCAGATGAAAAAACCAAGGCTAATATTATGACAATTAAAGGGGTAGCTATAAAAGACCAGAATAATGACCCTTTGTCTCTGTAGTATTCTCTGTTTCTAGCCATCCATAACGCAAAAATTTCTTTCAATTTTTTTCACTCCCTCAGATGGTGGCCTGTTAACTTCAAGAATAGATCATCAAGAGAAGGCTTCCTTACTTGAAGTGATTGCAAGGTAATGCCCTGGAATGCCAGATCTGACAGGGTTTTTTCGATATTATTGGTAGCAATTGCAATACAATCTTCTCGTACCTCAATAGAACTGGAAATCTTATCAATATATATTGAGTTTTCAGTTATATTAAAATCCTCATGATTAATACAGACATAACTATGTCCAAAGTTTTTTTCTAGTAGCTTAGTTGGAGAGCCATCCTCTATTATCTTCCCCTTATCCATTATTACTAATTGGTCGCATAGTAACTCGGCCTCCTCCATATAGTGAGTAGTGAGTAAGATAGTTTTACCTTTTTTCTTAATATTTCGAATAAGTAACCAGAAATTTCTTCTAGCTTGAGGGTCTAACCCTGTAGTTGGTTCATCTAAAAAGAGAATTTCTGGATCATTTACTAAAGCAATAGCTAAAAGCAGTCTTTGACGCTGCCCACCAGACAATTTTGTTGCGTAAGTCCCTAAAAATTCGTCAAGTTGACATATTTCAATTAACTCATCGATGGATTTTGTATGACGATAGAGCTTTGAGAACAGTTTTAGAACTTCATAAGTTTTAAGATAATCCATTAAGGCTGTTGTTTGAAATTGAATCCCCATTTCTGACGAAAAATTACTATTTCGTTCTTTACCTTTGTATAAAATTTTTCCAGTTGTGGGTTTTTTTATACCCTCAATAATTTCAATAGTCGTAGTTTTTCCTGCCCCATTGGGGCCTAATAAACCAAAACATGAACCTTTGGGTATACTGAAAGAAACATCATCAACTGCCTTCAAGGAGCGGAACGATTTTGTTAAATTAAAGACTTCTAAGATCGCTTTCATATATCAATTAAGTGTATAGCATCATTAGCTGAATCTGTTAGGGTATAAATCTTTTTGGTCACTTTTTTAACATTATAACCTGCGAGCGATCACTACTATATGAAAATAAGCATTATTAAGAGGAATAATTAAATGAAATTCCAGGAAGGAACTGGAAGTTGGGGCGAAGCAGTTAAAATATATCGTCAACCAGAAGTGATACGAATGTTATTTCTAGGGTTTTCAGCTGGATTGCCGCTCTTGCTAGTTTTTAGCACATTAACAGCGTGGCTGACTGATCTAGATATCAGTAGAACTAGTATTGGTTTTTTTGGTTGGGTTGGAATGACTTACTCTATAAAGTTTTTTTGGGCACCGGTCGTCGATCAAATAAAAATACCATGGCTCACCTCAAAAATTGGACAGCGTAGAAGTTGGATTTTGCTTGGCCAAATAGGAATCATATTAGGATTAATCGCTATGGTCCTTATGGATCCTAGAGTATCTTTATTTAATTTCGCTATTTGTGCAGTTTTAGTTGCCTTTTCTTCCTCTACTCAGGATATCGCCATCGACGCGCTTCGAATTGAATCAGCAACAAATGAAATGCAGGGAGCCCTAGCTGCTGGCTATCAGTTTGGATATAGGGTGGGAATGTTAATAGCAGGTGCCGGCGCTCTTTATATGGCTGACTTATACAACTGGAATATAGCATATTATTTCATGGCAACTTTGATGTTAATTGGAGTATCTACTGTTTTACTGATACCAGAGCCAAACCACATCCAAGACAAGCGATCTTCATACTTAAACGATAGAAAAAGATCCCTGATTAGTCGTTTGATCTATTGGTTGCAACAGGCTTTTATGGCCCCATTTGTTGAGTTTTTTAAAAGAAATGGTTCCTATGCATTGATAATCTTAGTATTTATATCTGTCTTTCGACTTAGCGATATTACAATGGGTATTATGGCTAACCCATTTTATTTAGATTTGGGTTTCACCAAGTCTGAAATTGCAGGAGTAAGCAAGATCTTTGGTTTTTTCATGACACTCCTAGGTGCATTTTTAGGAGGCTTATGTGTTCTTCGTTATGGTATTCATAGGCCTTTAATTTTTGCTGCGATACTAACTGCCGTAACAAATCTTTTATTCATATACTTGTCTAATTTAGGCAACGATATGGGTGGTTTAATATTAGCAATAAGCGGGGATAATATTAGCGGTGGTTTTTCAGGAGGGGTGTTCATTGCTTATCTATCGAGTTTGACGAATCGAACCTTCACTGCCACGCAGTATGCACTCTTTACGTCATTGATGACTTTACCAGGAAAATTTTTTAGTGGATTTTCCGGTATGCTAGTTGATGCTGCTGGTTACCAGGTATTTTTCTTTTATGCTGCACTGATGGGTATACCTGCGATATTGCTCTCCTGGATAGTCTGGAAAAAACATGTGGCCGCAACACAAAATCTATAGGGGATATTTTTTGCGATACCTTTTCTTATTTTTTATTTTAATTCCTTTCGTAGAAATATCTCTATTAATAGCAGTTAGTCATGAGATTGGACTGCTTATTACGTTGAGCCTTTTTTTATTCACAGCAATTGTGGGTATTTTCTTTTTAAGAAAGCAGGGCCTAAAGACACTTTTTCGAGCACGAGAAAAAATTTATATAGGAGAGATTCCTGCCAAAGAAATGATAGAAGCTATAATAATTTCATCCAGCGGGATTTTTTTAATCATACCTGGGTTTATTACTGACTTTATAGGCTTTGTCGGTCTAGTCCCTATACTTAGAACATATTTTTTTACTAGCTATACATCTAAGTTATTTGTTGCAACCGATGAAAAAAAATTTTCCCAAACACACCCTGATAATTTTCGTGAAAATAACCCAAATAAGAATAAAGAATTCATAGATGCTGAATATTGGGAAGGAGAACGTGATAAATAAATTTCGCCCCCCCTTGAAATGAGTGTAAGCTGACACCATATACATAATTGTTGTAAGTATAAGTTGGTTTTAACACCCTTTAATAATTTTTTCTGTGATATTTTTTATATTTCAGAATCTCAAATAATTTAGTGGAGAAAGATAATGAAAATTCGCCCCCTACACGACCGCATTGTTGTTCGTCGAAAGGAAGAGGAAGAGAAGACTGCAGGTGGTATCTTATTGCCTGGATCTGCAAAAGAAAAACCAAATGAAGGAACTGTAATCGCAATAGGGTCTGGGAAGATCTTAGATAATGGTGAAATACGCCCAGTGGATGTAAAACTAGGAGATGTTGTAGTTTTTGGAAAGTACGCTGGTAGCGATACCATCGAAATTGATGGAGAAGAACTTATAATCCTCGGTGAAACCGATATTAAGGCAGTTATATTAACTTAGTTCAATATTACACAGTTATGAATATAGAATTAAGTTCCAATGAATTTTTAGAAAGGAAAAATTATCATGTCAGATAAAGAAGTTAAATTTGGAGACAGTGCACGCAACCCAATGCTCAGAGGAGTAAATGTACTGGCTGATGCAGTAAAGGTAACACTGGGACCAAGAGGTCGTAATGTAGTTATAGAAAAATCATATGGGGCCCCCACAGTAACTAAGGATGGAGTTTCTGTAGCAAAAGAAATTGATCTAAAAGATAAATTTGAAAATATGGGTGCACAGATGGTTAAAGAGGTTGCATCTAAGGCTTCTGATGAAGCCGGAGATGGAACAACAACCGCTACAGTTCTAGCACAATCAATCGTAAATGAAGGATTAAAATCTGTAGCAGCGGGCATGAACCCTATGGATTTAAAGCGTGGTATAGATAAGGCTGTCTCTTTAGCGGTCGAAAAAATTGCTGCAATGGCTAAACCTTGTGCCGATAATAAAGCTATTGCTCAAGTAGGTACAATATCAGCTAATAGTGACACACATGTTGGAGATATTATTGCTCAAGCAATGGAAAAAGTTGGAAAAGAGGGTGTTATTACTGTTGAAGATGGCAGTGGGCTTGAAAATGAGCTAGATATTGTAGAAGGCATGCAGTTTGATAGAGGCTACTTATCACCTTACTTTATAAGCAACCAGGAAAGTATGAGTGTTGAGCACGAAACTCCCTATATTTTGCTATATGATAAAAAGATTTCAAATATTCGAGATTTATTACCATTACTCGAAAGCGTTGCAAAAGCCGGTCGTCCGTTAATAATCATTGCAGAAGACGTAGATGGAGAAGCCCTCGCTACACTTGTTGTGAACAACCTACGTGGAATAGTAAAGGTTGCTGCATGCAAGGCCCCAGGCTTTGGTGATCGCCGTAAAGCTATGCTTGAGGATATAGCTATCCTTACAGGCGGAACTCTAATTTCTGAAGAAGTTGGTATGGAGCTTGAAGCAGTAACATTGGAGCATTTAGGTACAGCTAAACGTATTAGTATGACTAAAGAAAATACAACTGTTGTAGATGGTGCAGGTGATAAGAAAAGTATCGCTGAAAGAGTTAAACAGATACGCGCACAAATTGAAGATACCTCTTCTGATTATGATCGTGAAAAATTACAAGAACGAGTTGCGAAATTAGCTGGTGGTGTTGCTGTAATAAAAGTTGGTGCTGCAACTGAAGTGGAAATGAAAGAAAAGAAAGCTCGTGTTGACGATGCTTTACATGCTACTCGTGCAGCTGTTGAAGAGGGTGTAGTTCCAGGCGGCGGTGTCGCATTGATTCGAGCTCTTCAGGAAATAGAGGGTTTAACTGGCGATAATGAAGACCAGAATGTAGGAATTAGATTAGCTCAACGAGCTATGGAAGCACCTTTGAGACAAATTGTATCGAATGCCGGTGGCGAAGGCTCTGTTGTGGTAGATAAAATTAAAGCTGGCAAAGGTAACTTTGGTTATAACGCAGGAATAGGAGAATATGGCGATATGATAGCTATGGGAATCTTAGACCCTGCGAAAGTAACTAGGAGTGCATTGCAAGCAGCCTCTTCGATAGCGGGATTGATGTTGACCACTGAAGCTATGGTGGCAGACGCTCCGGCAGATGAAGGAGCTGCCCCTGCTGGTGGAATGCCAGATATGGGAGGCATGGGAGGCATGGGAGGTATGGGTGGTATGGGAGGTATGATGTAAACTTACCTAGCTCCAAAGGTAACGAAAAACCCGTATTTTTTACGGGTTTTTTTTGTCAATTTAAAAGATACTCAAAATTTTAAATATTATTTACGTGATCAAACAATTTTAATGTAAATAATTATCATTATCATTAATAGTTATATGGGTACTTATTATTATAAATAATATTTATAATAGGTTTCACGTAGTGTAGAATAAATAATTATTGGACTATTAACTTAATATTTTAGGTGTAAGTATGGAATTTTTTAATTTTCTTGTTCGTTGGAGTCATCTGCTAGTTGGAATTGTATGGATTGGTATGCTCTATTATTTTAACTTTGTGCAAGGTGGATATTTTAAGCAGGCAACTCCTGAAGGACTTGCAGACGCTAAACAAAAACTAGCGCCAAGCGCTCTCTGGTGGTTTCGTTGGGGAGCTATGCTAACCTTCATCTCGGGTGTAATACTACTTGGAGGTCTTTCACACAACCATCAATTCAATAATTCGATTATCATTGGCTCAACGATGGGAACCCTAATGTTCCTCAACGTTTGGCTCGTAATATGGCCTGCCCAACAAATAGCATTGGGTATGAAAGAAGGAGACGCTGCAGCAAATGGAGCTAAAGCACTCTTAGCATCAAGAACAAACGTTTTATTTTCAGCCCCTATGGCCTTTGGTATGTTAGCTAGTGGACATGGAGCACAGTGGGGTGGAAGTGGCTATGGGTCACCTATTGGAGGTTTAGATCTCATGATCTGCTTAGCTATTATTGTGGCACTTGAAGTCAATGCTCTTGTTGGAAAACAAGGACCAATGGCCTCTGTCAAAGGTGTGATACACGGCAGCTTGACCCTAACAGCAGTGCTATTTGGAATACTTTATTATATTTAAATATTATAAAAATTTTTAAAGTCAAAAAAGCCCATGTTGAGGGCTTTTTTTTTGGAATTATTTTATAAAGTTGCTCTCAATCATCGAGTTTACCACCCCTTGTAAGAGAATACTTATTGACCATATTTTATACCTATGGCGTATAATGTCTCTATAGAATTTATCTTCCTTGGGAGTTCGCAAACAATGGTAAATGATGACAACAATAAAACTGATTCAATTGTGCCTGAAAGTGACGATAGGATTGGAAGGGGTGGGGTGTATATAAATCGACCAGTATCTCGTGATCTTAGCTCTTCGAATCAAGACAATCTTACCCCTGAAGACGGCATTAGTTGGCATAAAATATCTAACCCATTTTTGATAATAACTGTTGTTGGGCTAATCTACTTAGTGTTTGTTCAGGATGCCGAGTTGAATAAACTTCAGGAACGTTTTGATGTGCTCGAAACTAATGTTATTACGACAGATATAAATTCAAACTTTAAAGAACAAGACTTAAAGTTAGACAAACATTGGTCTGAGATAAAGAAATTATGGGGAATAGCTTACGATAGAAATAGCAAGAGTATAAAGAAAATTAAAACTACTTTGGAGTACCAAAAACAAGATCTTGCGAGTATTAGTAAAAAAATGGAAAAGTCGAATAAATCCATGAACTCACTAGTGAATTCTTCATTAGCTACTAAGCTAGAGGTAAATGATCTAGTTGCTAAATATGGAAGTAAACCATCAAAGGACGTAGAGATTCGAATATTAGAAAACGAGAAAGCAATTGAAGCGATTGATGCTCATCGATTGGTTATCAATCGAGACATACAGCAATTAAAATCTCAGCTCAATATTAAACCAGATTAGCCTTTAAGGTTAATAAAATTACTTTGGTTTTGTCATTTCTTCGGGTCTTACCTTTTCGTCAAATTCATCAGATGTGAGAAGTTTAAGAGCAATCGCAGCTTCCTTTAATGTTGTATTCTCATCAAACGCTTTCTTGGCTACTTTTGCAGCATTATCATAACCTATGTATGGATTTAGAGCTGTGACTAGCATCAAAGAATTATTTAGATGTTCATTAATTTTAGATTTATTGGCTATAATTCCTACAACACAATGAGCATTAAAGGATCGGCATGAATCGCCAAGAAGTCTTATTGATTGTAGAAGGTTATAGATCATCACAGGCTTAAAAACGTTTAATTCAAAGTTTCCAGACGACCCTCCAACAGCTATGGCTGCATCATTACCAATAACTTGTGCAGCAACCATTGTCATTGCTTCAGATTGAGTAGGATTTACTTTGCCTGGCATGATTGAACTACCAGGTTCGTTTGCGGGTAAGGTTAGCTCTCCTATACCACATCGGGGACCAGAGCCAAGCCATCTGATGTCATTAGCTATCTTCATTAATGAACAAGCTAGTGTTTTCATTACACCGCTAGCTTCTACAACAGCATCGTGAGCAGCGAGCGACTCAAATTTATTTGGCGCTGTAATAAATTCTCTATTCGTTAGAAGTGCAATTTGCTTAGCAACTTTTACTGCAAAATCTGGATGAGAATTTAGACCAGTGCCAACTGCGGTACCTCCGAGTGCAATTTGACTGAGACTAGGTAAGCAGTTTTTTACTCGCCGTATTCCATTTGTAAGTTGCTGCACATAACCACTAAACTCCTGTTCAAGAGTGAGTGGTGTGGCATCCATTAAATGAGTCCGGCCGATTTTAGTGATCCCTTGAAATTCAGCACATTTCTTTAAGAGCACATCGCGTAGACTTGTTAATTCAGGTAGTAGATGACTATATATTTGTTCAACTGCTGCAATATGCATCGCCGTAGGAAAGGTGTCATTAGAAGATTGCCCCATGTTTACGTGGTCATTAGGATGTATTGGTGATTTAGAACCTAGCTTGCCGCCTGATATCTCAATAGCTCTATTAGCAATAACCTCATTAGTATTCATATTTGATTGAGTTCCACTGCCTGTTTGCCAGACTCGAAGCGGAAAGTGATCATCGAGACTACCATCTATAACCTCATTAGCAGATTGCACAATAAGGTTCTTTTTTTCTTCTTCTAGTAATCCTAGATTAGCATTAACAATTGCCGAAGCTTTTTTTAAGATACCCATACCCCTTATAATTTCCCGAGGCATAGTTTCTATACCGATATTAAAATAAATGAGAGATCGAGCTGTTTGAGCACCGTAATAACGGTCAACTGGAACTTCAATTTCACCCATACTGTCAGTTTCGATTCGCTTCATCATCAAAATCCCCTCCGAAAATTTTAAATTAAAAAACACATAATAATAGGCTCTATAAATAGAAAAAGTCTAAGAGTGTCGAGCCACTTGATTTAACTGTTTTCTGGTTAATTAAAAAAACATATCTTAATGCTTCAATTACAGAAATCCAATCACTTTGAGGGAATTGCGATTATTAGTTTTGTCATTTTTATGTTATTAATTCTATATTAGGTATCATAAATAGTATAAATGTGGAGTTAACTGAAGAATGACTAATAGCCTTTATTGGTATGACTACGAAACTTTCGGATTAAACCCAAGCCGTGATTATATCTCACAATTCGCCGGCATAAGAACTAACGAAAATTTAGAAATAGTAGGCGAACCTTTAGTTATGTACTGCCACCCACCATCTCATCGACTTCCTTCTCCTGAATCTTGCATAGTTACAGGTATTACCCCGCAAATTTGTTTAGAGCAAGGTATCCCAGAGAGGGAGTTCATTGATAAGATACACCGAGAACTATCTTATCCAGAAACTTGTGGTGTTGGTTATAACAGTATTGGATTTGACGATGAATTCACCCGCTACTGCTTGTACCGTAATTTTTACGACCCCTACGCACGAGAGCATCAAAATGGGAATTCCAGATGGGATATCTTAAATTTACTTCGCCTAACTTGGGCACTCAGACCAGATGGTATAAATTGGCCAGTGAAAGATGATGGTTCTCCTTGTTTCAAATTAACTAGTTTGACTGAGGCAAATGGAATCGCACATGAGTCTGCTCACGATGCTTTGTCTGACGTAATCGCTACTATTAATGTAGCTAAGTTAGTTATGTCTAAACAGCCCAAATTATATGATTATGTTTACAAGCATCGACTAAAAAAAGAATTGAAGACCTCTATAGATGTTAATAAAAAAAGACCGTTTTTTCATGTTTCTGGTAAGCTTGGCAAAAAAAATTGTTATTCATCTTTAATGATGCCAATAACTATTCATCCAAGAAATAATAATTCTATTATTTGTTTCAATTTAATGGGTGATCCTCAGCCACTGATAGATTTTTCAGCTGAAGAACTATATAAGCATTTATTCATTCATAAATCTCATAAACAAAAAATATCACTTCATACAATAGAAATAAACAAATGCCCTATTATCCTGACGCCTACTTTGATAGATGATGTTGCTTCAAATCGATTAAAAATTTCCCTAGAAAAATGTGAAAAGAATCAGCACGAACTTTTAAAGCATGACTTATCTGAAAAGTTAAAAAAAGCTTACTCTATGAAAAAATTTGAAGAAAGTAAGTATCTTGATAGATCTAGTCATGTGGGTTTTATTGAAGCCAAAAGTGATCAAAAATTACTTCAGCAAGTAAGAAATTCTTCATCCAAAGAATTAGCTGACGGTAGTATCAATATACAAGATAAACGCTACAAGGCATTATTGTTCATTTATAGAGCTATAAATTATCCTAATTCTCTCACCGAAATCGAGAAGGAAGCTTGGAGAAATATGCGTAATGAAAGGCTAAGGAGCGAGATGGAGGATCATCTTTCTTTGAAAGATTATTTTTTTAAAATAGACGAGCAATTATTATCAAAGGATTGCTCAGAAAGAGATCGTAATATATTGTTATCTCTTAAGACATGGGGCCATGAAATTCTTGATTAGACTTTCATTTAATAAGTTACTGGTTAGCGCGCAGTAAAGTCGCTAAAATAGTTAAAATTAAATTTTTATCTTTGGGGTAAAAGTGAAACTTAAAGGTCAAAGTGTTCTTTCCATAAGCCAGTTTGAAAGAGCTGATATTGATAATATTTTTCGTGTTGCTGACGATATGGAGCCCTATGCCCAAAGGCAAAAAAGAACACGAGTTCTCGAAGGGGCCATTCTTGGGAATATGTTTTTTGAAGCAAGCACTCGAACTCGCATAAGTTTTGGCAGTGCATTTAATCTTTTAGGTGGGGATGTGCGAGAGACGGTAGGACTGGAACTTTCAGCTTTAGCTAAAGGAGAATCTTTACATGATACAGCAAGAGTACTCTCAGGTTTCAGCGATATTATATGTATGCGACATCCTAAATCCGGATCAGTTGCTGAGTTTGCTAAGAGCAGTCGAGTTCCATTAATTAATGGTGGTGATGGTAGTAATGAGCATCCTAGTCAAGCTTTATTAGATTTATATACTATAGAGAAGGAGCTTAAAGCCTCAGGAAGAAAAATTGATGGACTTCGTATTGCTATGGTTGGAGATCTAAAGCATGGAAGAACAGTTCATTCGCTTAGTAAGCTATTAATGCTCTATAAAAATATTTCTGTTCAGCTTGTTTCACCAAAAGACTTGTCTATGCCAAAAGATATCGTAGAAGAGATGAAAAGTAATGGATTATCAGTTATCGAGTCAGAAAAAATTGAATCAAGTATATCTCATGTAGATATCGTTTATTCTACTAGAATTCAAGAAGAGAGATTTACTAACAAAGATGAAGCTGATCTATATCGTGGGAAGTTTAGGTTAAATCAAGCTGTCTACACCGCCCATTGTGAGCCTAATACAGTAATTATGCATCCGATGCCTAGGGATTCAAGAAAAGAAGCTAATGAGCTAGACAAAGATCTAGATGATAATCCAAATTTGGCTATTTTTCGCCAGACAGATAACGGTTTGCTTGTCCGCATGGCTTTATTTGCGATGATTTTAGATGTTGTGCATTTAGTAAAGAAAAGCTCTTCAGATGTGCCATGGCATAACCACCGCTAGCTTATAAAATATACTACCTATATAAATAGAAAAGCCATTTTGATTATGAATGAATTTGACGATATTAGACCTTATTTCGACAGTGAGGTGAGTACTGTTTTAGCTAGACTTTCTAATAATTCAGAATTCATAGATATATTGTTGTCTATTAAGTACCCGAGATTACATCGCTGGCTGCCTTGGCTAATTAGACCCATCATTTCTTATACGTTGCGATTAGCATTTTCAAAAATCAAAAAGGTAAGCGATCTTCATAAGGCTATGAGAGTAAGTTTTGGAAAACTACTGATAGAGACTGATAGCTTTTTGACCATTAGTGGCCTTGAAAAATTAGAAAGAAAAAAACCTTATCTTTATATAAGCAATCACAGGGATATAGCGATGGATCCAGCTTTCTTAAATGTAGCCTTGATCGACGACGGCAGGGATACGGTAAGAATAGCTATAGGCGATAATCTACTTAAAAAAGAATTTGTGTCTGATTTGGCTCGCGTTAATAAAAGTTTCGTTGTTAAGAGATCTGTACAAGGGCGAAGAGAAAAACTTACAGCTTTAACTAAATTGTCTCGTTATATTCGATATTCTTTGATTGAGGATAAGTCTTCAGTTTGGATAGCACAACGTGAGGGACGAGCAAAGAATGGTCTAGACAGAACGGAACCAGCTCTACTGAAAATGTTAAACCTAAGCAAAGAAAAATCTCAAACCTTTGGAGCTGCCTTGAGCGAGCTAAATATTGTGCCAGTATCTATTTCATATGAATTTGATCCCCTTGATATTGATAAGAGTATGGAGCTAGCTGAAAAATATAAAACAGGATCTTATGAAAAAAATGAGGATGAAGATTTCTTTAGTATATATAAAGGCATCGTTGGGCGAAAAGGCGCAGTACATATAGCTTTCGGGGACCCCCTAAAAATAGACTTCATGTCCGCTGATGAGGCTGCTCTCTCTATTGACCAACAAATTATCAGAAACTATAAACCACATGCGACCAACCTCTTGGCTTACCATAAGCTACATAAATCTAATGATATAACTAAGGAGATGGCAGCTAAACTTCAGTGTGATTGGACCAAAATAACCGATGAATTTAATAAAAGAATAGAAGCCCTTGATCCTGTATGCCAAAAAATTATCCTTGAGATGTATGCTAATCCAATATTACAAAATATTGATAAAAAGAAATGACCCTAGAAATAGATATACAAAAAAAGATTCAAGAGGGCTATAGAAAGTTTCTAGAAAACAATAGTTTGCGTTCAAGAGTAGGACAAAAACAGATGATTTCTTTAGTTGCCAATACAGTTGGTAATATAAAGCAAGATGCATCAGGACAAAGAAATTCTGATAATGGTATTTGCGTAGTCGAGGCTGGAACGGGCACTGGTAAAACTATCGCATATTTATTATCAACACTTCCTTTAGCAAGATTAACAGGGAAGCAGGTTGTTGTGTCAACAGGAACAGTTGCGTTACAAGAACAGCTTGTTAATAAGGATATCCCTATGTTACTGAAAAGTGCAGATTGGAATTACAGTGTGAGTCTTGTAAAAGGCCGTGGACGATATCTCTGTCCCCTGAGGCTAGAGCAATGCCTAGATGGGGCTAAGGCAAAAGAGAGTGGCGTATTTTTATTTGATGATGAGGTTAATTTCAACCCTTCAGAAAATATAATAAAAAAATATCGCACAATGGATAAAGCTATAAGCGATGGCACATGGCTTGGTGATAGAGATAGCTGGTCTGATATTTTAGAAGACATAGACTGGAGACCTCTGACAGTCAATCGAAGTCAGTGCGCAGGACGAAAGTGTAGACATATTACAAAGTGTTGTTT
Source organism: Cellvibrionales bacterium UBA4435 (assembly GCA_002390525.1). Taxonomy (GTDB): domain Bacteria; phylum Pseudomonadota; class Gammaproteobacteria; order Pseudomonadales; family Porticoccaceae; genus Porticoccus. Next base: position 37,094 of record DGPR01000049.1, on the reverse strand, counting down.
TTTTAAAGCTAGAGATGATATAGAAAAATCTGAATGTATTGTTGCTAACCATGACTTAGTAATGGCTGATTTAGCTCTGGGCGGAGGAGTTATTTTACCAGCTCCAGAAGATACAATTTATATCTTTGACGAAGCTCACAAGATAAGCTCGACAGCAATTAATCATTTTTCAAGTCAATGTCGATTAAAAAGTACAACAAATTGGTTAGGTCAGATAAAAAAACAAATATCAACAAAGCACCTACTTTTTAAGGGTGCTCCAATAGTACAAGACTACTTTGAAAAAATTGGTGATGCCGCAGATATATCCGAAAAACTTATTGGGTTAAGCTACCCTGTATTTGAAAAATATATTGAAAAAAATGATGTCGGTAAGTCATTATTTAACTTTTCTCGTGGTGATCCTGGGGATGAGATTAGAGAAATATCTGAAAATATTTCAAAAGAGCTAAATACTTTTTCCAATCTTACAAAGACACTATCCGAAAAATTAACTGATATAATGGATGATCTTCACTTCCCTATTCCGAGGCTAGATCTAGAGCAGTTATTTCAACAAATAGGTTCCTGGCAAGGCAGAGCTGAATCAATTAAGCAATTATGGCAAAGCTATTCTCAGAGTTCTCATCATGATTTAGAAACTGAGGACAATGATATGACAATTCAACATGAAAGATCTCCAAGTGCTAGATGGCTATCAATTGAAGAGTCGAATTTAGGAAATATAGATATCTGCCTATCTTCTTCTCCAACAGATGCTGGAGGTATACTTCAGATGAATTTATGGAAACATTGCTATTCTGCCATACTCACCTCAGCTACAATAAGAACGCTGGGAAGTTTTAACAATTTTAAAAAAAATGTTGGTTTGCCCGGTAACTCGGAGTGCAAAGCAGTGGAAGGCGCCTTTAATTTTTTCAACGCAGGTTCTCTTCTGATTCCGGATATAGGGGTTGATGCAGGTGATTCAACAGCACACACAGTCGCCCTCATAAAAAAATTACCTCAATTAATTGATTCCAATGAGGGAACACTAGTTTTATTTTCCTCTCGCCGACAAATGGATCAAGTTTTCGATGGACTTTCTGGAGATTTTAAGAAGAAAATATTGACTCAAGGGCTGTTTACCCATCACGAAATCGTTTGTCGCCATAAACAAGCTATAGACGAGAATAATGGTAGTATTATTTTTGGATTAGCAAGCTTTGCTGAAGGTATGGATTTTCCTGGTGATTATTGTCGACATGTGATTATTGCAAAGATACCGTTTTCAGTGCCTGATGACCCTATTTATAGAACGCTGTCTGAATGGATTGAAGAGCAGGGGGGCAACCCTTTTATGGAGTTAATGTTACCTGAAGCATCGATAAGATTGCATCAAGCATGTGGAAGACTCATCAGAAGCGAAGCTGATACTGGGAGGGTTACAATTTTAGACCGCCGAATTTTAACTAAGCGTTACGGCGAAAAACTATTAGCTGACTTGCCTCCATTTAGCAGGAAATTTTAATATGTTAAAGTTTTTAATTAATAGTTGATTGAGTCCAACTTTTTTTGGATAGCTAATTTAATATTTTCTGCATCCAAGCCCGCTTGGTTTAATTGATATTTCCTGCTCCCATGAGAGATAAATTTATCTGGGAGTCCAATATGAAGTATGTTCACTTTTGCCTTTGAAAGAGCTAAGTGTTCACCCACAGCACTGCCGGCTCCTCCAGCGATTGCGTTATCCTCAATAGTCACTAGCAGAATATTCTCTTTGGATAGTTTCTCTATTAGAGCCTCATCTAATGGCTTAACAAAGCGCATATCGATAACCGTAGCATTAAGTTTAGAGCCTACCTCCTTAGCTGTTTCTAGCAGTGCTCCAAAATTTAATATTGCTATTAACTCCCCTTCTTGAACAACTTCACCTTTACCTATACGAAGAGCAGTCATTTTTTTGTTTATTTCTACTCCTGGACCAACCCCTCGTGGATATCGCACTGCAGCGCAGCCATCATGAATAAATCCAGTATAAAGCATCTGACGAGTTTGATTTTCATCAGACGGTGTCATAATAATGAGATTTGGAATACATCTGAGAAAGGTTATATCGAAGCTACCCCCATGGCTTGCACCATCTTCTCCAACAAGCCCTGCTCTATCTATGGCAAATAGTACATTTAAATCTTGAAGAGCCACATCATGAATGAGCTGATCATAGGCTCGTTGTAAAAAGGTAGAATAAATAGCAACTACAGGTTTAATACCCTCGCATGCCAAGCCAGCTGCTAGTGTAACAGCATGTTGTTCTGCTATAGCAACATCATAAAAACGGTCTGGATAACGCTGAGAAAAATCAACCATGCCAGACCCTTCACACATCGCTGGAGTTATAGCTACAAGAGACAAATCTTCATGCGCCATATCACATAACCAGTCGCCAAAAATTTGTTGGTATTTCTTCTTATTTTGTTTTGTTGGTTTTGATTGTTCGTCTTTAGTTATGCTTGATTCAATTTTATTTAAAGCATGGTAACCAACAGGATCTGATTCTGCCGGGCCGAAGCCTCTACCTTTTTGTGTTATAGTATGAAGTAAAATTGGACTTGAGAGTGATTTTAAGTTACCTAAAGTTTTTATAAGAAGAGGTAAATTGTGGCCGTCTATAGGCCCTATATAATTGAAGCCAAGTTCTTCAAATACAATTCCTGGGGCAACCATCGCTTTGAGATGAACCTCAGTCTTTTTTACAAACGCAGAAGCAGCAGGGACTGCCTTAAGTACCTTTTTTCCACCTTCACGTATTGTGTTGTAAAAACGACTAGACCATATTTTAGAAAAATATGTAGCAAGACCACCTACATTATGTGAAATCGACATATTGTTATCATTTAGCACAACTAATAGATCGGCATCGGTGTGGGCGGTATGATTGAGTGCCTCGAAAGCCATTCCTGCTGTCATAGCTCCATCACCAATAATTGCGACAGTTTTATTATTTTTCTCTTTAAGCTTTGAGGCAAGAGCCATACCTAACGCTGCACTAATTGAGGTGCTTGAGTGACCAACCCCAAAGGTATCATATTTACTTTCTCGTCGATGGGGAAAAGGTGATAATCCTTCAGCCTTGCGAATAGTAGTAATCTCTTCCCTTCTACCAGTCAAAATTTTATGTGGGTATGCTTGATGACCAACGTCCCAAACTAATTTATCTTCTGGGGTGTCAAAGATATAATGAAGGGCGATAGTTAATTCGACAGCGCCAAGTCCTGCACCAAAATGACCACCACTTTGCCCAACACTAAATAAAAGGTAACTCCTTAACTCATCTGCCAACATAAGCAATTGCTCTGAACTAAGACTCCTCATTTCAGATGGGTTATTTATAGTATCGAGCAGAGGGGTTTCTGGTCTTTCAAGGGGTATGCTATCAAAGGTTTTTGTCATCTATTTCATGTCCACAGTGAGAAAATAATAATACACTAAATTTCTAGTAAATTTATTTTAGATGAGCCTCTTAATCGAGATCATTATTTTAAAATATAATGGGTGCCTAGAATTTTCTGCTTATAACATAATCAGCAATCGCTCTTAATTGTTTTGCATTACCATCAAAAATTTCAAGCGCAGCTATTGCCGATTCGTGAAGTTGTAGCGCTTTTTTTCTAGCGCCATCTAGACCAAGAAGTTTAACATAAGTAGCTTTATTAAGTACCTGATCTGAGCCAGCTACTTTTCCAATTATTTTAGTCTCACCTGAAACATCAAGAATGTCATCTTGGACCTGAAATGCTAAGCCAATAGATATACCATAATTTTTTAGAGCGTCGAGCTGTAATTTAGTTGCTTTCCCTGTAGATAGAGCACCCATAATTATACTTGCAAGAATTAATGCACCAGTTTTTTTATGGTGCATTAGCTCCAATTCCTCAAGTGTCAAAAACCGATTAACAGAATTAATATCTATTGCTTGGCCTTTAACCATGCCCTCAGGCCCAGCAGCATTTGCTAGAGAGCTTATCAGCGTTAGAGATATCTCAGGAGAAACCTTGTTGAGTTTTGTAAGCTGAATAAAGGCTAAAGACTGTAAGGCATCTCCTGCAAGTATGGCAAGAGCTTCGCCAAAAACAACATGACATGTCGGTTGGTTTCTTCTTAGGCTATCATCATCCATTGATGGCAAGTCATCATGTATTAGAGAATAAGCATGAATTAATTCAACCGCCATGGCTACAAAGTCGGTATCTTCCGTCAACTCACCTATAGCTTCAGCTGTAGCGTATGTTAGCGTAGGGCGTAAGCGCTTACCGCCATTTAAAACACTATAAATGATAGCTTCATTAAGTAGATTGTTATCATCATTTTTTTCATCCAGAACATAAGTTAACTTTTTGTTAACTCTTTGCTGGCAATGCTTTAAAAAATTGGCAAAATTTTCGTTTTCCATTAAGTTTTATCGGCGTCGGATTTTTCGTGGGTACTTATTCCCGAAGTTAATGTCTCAACTTTTAGCTCAGCATCTTTTAGGGCTTGCTGACATTCGCGGGTAATTTTAATTCCATCTTCAAAAAACTTGAGAGAATCTTCAAGGCTTAAAGAGCCGCTCTCCATATCATCTACTATTTTTTCTAGTGCATTTAATTTTTTTTCAAAATCAATGGTTTTGTTCGGCTCTGTCAATTTTATGCTCCCCGTCGTTTAATACTGAACATTAGCTGAGGAAACTCGTTCGGTCAAATATCAATCAGTGAGATTATTTAAAAGGACGATTTTACCAGTATGCCCAAATACTTCCATTTGACAATGAGCTTTAATAATATCCGATAGAGGATATACAGAATCAATAATCGGTTTGATTTTATGTTTCGTCAAAAAATCTAACATATCACTGAATTCAGCATTGCTACCCATAGTTGTCCCTTGGATGCGTATATGATTAAAAAATACTTTCCCCATTGGAAGTCCTTCAGGCGGACGGCCTGCCGTAGACCCAAAGAATACATAACGCCCTCCCGGCAAAAGAGTGTCGAGCACTTCATTAAATAAATCACCTGCAGCACTATCTATCACGACATCAAAACCACCCGATTGATCAAATAATTTTTTATAGCAGCTTTTAAAGTTATAATTTTCACCTGCAGTCACACCGAGTTTTATAGCATCATTAATTTTTTGTTTGCTACTACTACTGACATAAACTTTAGCCCCTATATGTAAACACCAGAGCACAATAAACGTTGATACCCCACCCCCTGCTCCAGTGACTAAAACTTTTTGATTTTTATGTACTTCAGCTTGCGTAAAAACTGCTCGCCAAGCAGTAAGTCCAGCTAACGGAATAGCAGCAGCTTCCTCCCAGCTTAGGTATTCTGGCTTGGCATACACATCTTTTGCAGGGCTGCAAATATATTCTGCAAAAGTGCCTTGATCTGGCATTCCGAGCACTCGAAAATTTGGGCCATAATAAATTTCACTTTCTCCCCATTCCCTAGCTGGATATAGAACTACTTCTTTTTTAAGCATATCGGGACTTACACCCTCACCAACTTTATCAATAACACCAGCACCATCTGAACCAGTAATACATGGTGTTTTGGTGCCAGGGTATCCTCCTCTTGTAATCCAGTAATCTCTTCTGTTTAGTGCCGAAGCCACAATTTTTACACGCACTTCTCCTGATGAAGGTTCGGGCATCTTTATATCTTTTATTTCTAGGCAATTTGGCCCATTTATATCTTTTAGTATTGCAGCTTTCATAAATTCTCCTCCATAAAAATAATAGTTGCATTTTATAAGTTTTTTCAGTAAAAATTTAGTTTTGTGTTTAATATTTATATAGAATGGTTATTTATGTGAATAAGTATAAATTCTTATTAATTAAATTTTGGGGGCAATAATGTCATTACTTAAGAAATTAGTTTTTTTGCTTTTTGTTTGTAGCTTTTCTCTAGAAACATACGGCGCACTTCCCTTATCTGACGACTCTGGCAATAAACTCCCATCTCTTTCTTCAATGCTAAAAAAGGTAAATCCTGCAGTAGTAAATATTGCCACTTTCTCAACAAACAATCAGGCGCAAAACCCTTTAATGAACGATCCCTTCTTTAGGAAATTCTTTAACCAGCGTGGTCGGAATATGCCTGAGATGCAAAAGCCCCGTAAAAGAAGACAAAGCGCAGGTTCAGGTGTAATTGTTGATGCTGCTGATGGGATAATCATGACTAATTATCATGTAGTGAAAAGTTCTGATGAAGTTCGAGTATCGTTAGTTGACGGTCGAGAATTTACCGCTGAGATTAAAGGTGTTGATCCTGAGCTAGATATCGCCATATTAAAAGTAGATGCAAAAAATCTTTCTGAGGTCAAGTTTGGTAACTCTAATAAGTTAGATGTAGGGGATTTTGTTGTAGCTATAGGGAATCCTTTCGGACTTGGCCAAACAGTTACGACAGGCATAGTAAGTGCTTTAGGCCGGACAGGCCTCGGAATAGAAGGCTATGAGAACTTTATTCAAACTGATGCATCAATTAATCCTGGAAATTCTGGAGGTGCACTCGTTAGCCTAAAGGGAGACTTAATAGGAATTAACACAGCAATCATTGCACCCTCAGGTGGAAATGTAGGTATTGGTTTTGCAATACCTGTAAATATGGCTAAAGCTAGTATGGATCAAATTCTTAAAACAGGTGAGGTTAAAAGAGGCCAACTTGGAATTTCTATTCAAGATATTACACCAGAATTACGTCAGGCATTTTCTTTAAAAAATGGACAGCAGGGTGTCTTGGTAACTGGTGTAGCTGAAAACTCACAAGCAGAAAAAGCTGGTTTAAAAGCAGGCGACGTGATAACTGCTATTGATGGAAGGCCAACTAGTTCAGGCGGTCAACTGAGGAGCCAAATCGGAATTAAAGAAGTAGGCGATAAAGTAAAAGTCAGTTTAATTCGTGAAGGTAAAACAAAAAAAATAATAGTAGGGATTGGGGAGCAACAAACTTCTTCGGTTGATGGAAAAATGCCACCTCTTCTTGAGGGCATCACGCTAGAAAAAAGTCCCAAAAGTAGCGGTCTAATTGTTGCAGATTTGCAGCCTAATTCACCAGCTGCTTATACTGGATTGAGACCCGGAGACCTGATAGTTGGGGTTAATAGAAAAAGAGTCCAGGATTTAAGTGACTTCTACGATGCAATCAAGTTGAGTGAAAGATCAATACTGCTTCAGATCAGTCGCAATGGTAGGCCAATGTATTTGGTTGTTCGTTAGCCAAAGTTTGATGATAAAAACCTCTAGGCTATGTTCTTGGCAATAGCAGCATACAGGGGATCACCAAATTCTGGAGAACAATCAATGAGCTTTATTTCTTCAAAGCATTTGGTGTCAACCAGAAATGATTTGACTAGATAGGCACGCTGTTCTTCGTCTAATTGAAGCCATACAGAGGTTGCCTTTGATTCAAAAAACCTATTTGAAAAAGATATAACCAATGGCGCACCTTTTTTTAAAACTCTTCCCATATCTTTCAGAACAGACAAAGGATCAATTAAATAGTCAATGGAGACGCAAATTACCCCTGCGTCGAACTGGTTGTCTTCAAAAGGTAGGATAGGATCGGTATTTAGATTATGAACAGTCCATTCATCTAGCTGTTTATTGTGAAACATCTCCCTTTCATTCATACCTAAACCTGTTACAGAGCTATATGTATTTTCATCTGGAAAATGTGAAAAGAAACTACTCATAAGATCTAAGATATGGCCAGTTTTTGGGAGATGTTCTCGATAGAGATCTGTCACGGCATCTATTGCGCCGAAGTCAATATGCGCAACAAATCGAGGTATTTTATAAAATTTTTCATCAGCTTCTTCATCTATACGCTCAAAGGCGTCATCGGGAAGCTTAAATGATATTTTTTTATCGAAATCCATATCAGCAAGAGTAAATAATTTAAGGAAGTATTACAAAGAAAATTTATCTTCAAAAAAGCAGTTAACTGTTTAAAACAAGATTAATTCGCGATATTTTAGGATGAAAGGCTTATGAGCAAACAAACTTATCAATTTAGATTGTAATTTATTTATACATTTATATAGTGTGTTTATTCAAAATAAAAATGAAGATCAGAATATGAGTAAAGATAAATCACGAAAACATTCACAAAAAATAGTAGACGGACCAACTCAGGCTCCCAGTCGCTCTATGCTTAGAGCAGTAGGATTTAGTGATGATGATTTTAAAAAATCACAGGTGGGAATTGCCTCAACTTGGTCAATGGTTACACCATGCAACATGCATATTAATACTCTAGCAGATGAAGTGAGTAAAGGTGTGGATAGTGCTGGAGCCAAAAGTGTGATTTATAATACTATCACTATGTCTGATGGCATCTCTATGGGTACAGAGGGTATGAAGTATTCTTTAGTATCACGTGAAGTTATTTGCGATTCTATAGAGGCAGTTTCGGCTGGCATGGGACATGACGGCATTATTGCTATTGGTGGCTGCGATAAAAATATGCCTGGTTGTTTGATGGGCCTAGCGCGCTTGAACCGTCCTTCAATCTTTGTATATGGTGGGACGATTTTACCTGGAGAGAACCATACGGATATCGTCTCTGTATTTGAAGCTGTAGGTAGTCATGCGAATGGTGATATTCCTATTACACAGCTGGAGCATATTGAAAAAACGGCGATCCCGGGTCCTGGGTCTTGCGGCGGCATGTATACGGCAAATACACTAGCCTCAGCGATTGAGGCTTTGGGCATGAGTATGCCAAATAGTTCCGCACAAAATGCTGTTTCAAGCAACAAAAAACAAGACTGTATCGATGCAGGAAAAGCTGTTGTTTACTTGCTTGAAAATGATATCAAGCCATCTGACATTATGACAAAAAAGGCATTTGAAAACGCAATTACGCTTACTATTACCTTAGGAGGCTCTACTAATGCAGTGCTGCACTTAATAGCAATGGCAGACACTATCGGGGTTGAGGTGACACTGGAGGATTTCGTTCGTATCGGTAAAAAAACACCAGTGATTGCCGATTTGCGTCCAAGCGGTCAATATCTCATGTCTGAATTAATTGAAATTGGTGGAATTCAACCACTGATGAAGCGTTTATTGGATGCTGGAATGTTACACGGTGACTCTATGACAGTTACAGGAAAAACAATGGCCGAAAACCTGGCTGGGGTAACCGATTATCCTCAAGGACAAAATATTATCCTACCCTTTGATAAGCCAATTAAAAAAGACAGCCATCTGGTGATACTCAACGGCAATTTAGCACCTGAAGGTGCGGTTTCAAAAATCACGGGCAAAGAAGGCTTAAGTTTTACTGGTACCGCCAAAGTATATGACTCAGAAGAGCAGGGCTTTTCCGCCATTATTGATGGAAAAGTGGTATCCGGCGATGTAGTCGTAATTCGCTACGAGGGTCCGAGAGGCGGACCCGGCATGCGAGAAATGTTAAGTCCCACCTCTGCAATTATGGGCAAAGGGCTAGGTAATGATGTCGCACTCATAACTGACGGACGTTTTTCAGGAGGGAGTAGGGGATTCGTAGTAGGTCACATCACACCTGAAGCATATGAAGGAGGGGCTATTGCGCTGGTAGAAAATGGCGATAATATTACAATTGATGCTCAAAATAGTGAGATTACACTTGATATCAGTGATGCAGAAATGGCTAGGAGAAAGAACAACTGGCAAAAGCCTACACCAAGATATACCAGAGGATTACTCGCGAAATATGCGAAAACAGTAAGCTCTGCTTCCACTGGAGCAGTCACAGATAGGCCTAAGTAATCTGTCAGAGGTTCTTCACATAACTAATATACAGTTACTCGGCGGCTTAATGATTTTAGTTAAAATTTCGTGTGAAATTTTGGTGGAGGCGGCGGGAATTGAACCCGCGTCCGTCAGTCCTCTACCGAAGGCTCTACATGCTTAGTTCAGTCATTAATTTAATAATTGACAACCCGACTGGCAGGGTACGTAAATTACGATTCCGGTAAGTTTTTAGTGAGTCTACCCCAGACAAGTTTCATCACGATCTTATGAGTATGACACCTGATAGTCCCTAGAGACTCTGGACGCATAAGCACGGCTCCAGTCAGATGGCTCCCTACCGTTTCTTAGGCGGCGAGTGCGTAGTTGTCGTCGTTGGCAACTAATAGTTTGCGACTTTGGATTAACGAGATTGGTCACCATCTCGGCATGCACCACAGGTTTTGTAACCGGCGTCGAATCCAGAACGCCCCCGTAACAAAATAAGTTTAACACATTTGAAAGCGATATAGCTTAAATAACTGGATAAGAAGACACATGCACCCATACAAAATTATAATGACATGACCTAAATCGATAGCTGATACAACTCATTTTTTTCGCATATTAGACATTATGCCTCATAATTCTTTGTTTCTGACGTTGCCAGTCATGATCTTTTTCAGAGGCTCTTTTATCATGAGACTGCTTACCTTTTGCAAGTGCGATTTCGCACTTTATAATATGCTCTTTCCAATAAATTGATAAGGCAATACATGTGTGACCTTTTTGGTTAACACTATTAAATAGTTTAGAAAGTTCTTTTTTGCTTAGCAAAAGTTTTTTATTTCTTCCGGGATCTACGACATAGTGGGTTGAGGCTGTATTTAATGGGGCTATATGGGTTCCCATTAAAAAGGCCTCGCCATTTTGAAGCAATACAAAGCTATCAGTCAGTTGTCCTTTTCCAGCCCTTAAGCTTTTCACCTCCCAACCTTGTAAGACTAGACCGGCCTCAAATTTTTCTTCAATAAAGTAGTCATGCCGTGCTTTTTTATTTTGCGCAATAATAAGATTTTTTTGTGAGTTCTTAGATTTTTTTTCCATAATGATTATTATAAGGATTGATGGTGAAAGCACCTATAATTTTCTTATACTTCAACATAAAGAAATAATAGTATAGCTTGACTAGTTTTTAAGAGCGCAGTTTATCGGTACAATTAAATTATTAAACACACAGGAATTATTTTGAAGAATACTAAAAACTTTCATGCATCATGGTCTAGTCGTTGGACATTTATTCTGGCAGCTGCTGGATCTGCTGTTGGCTTAGGAAATATTTGGAAATTTCCATACATTGCTGGAGAAAATGGAGGCGGTGCATTTGTCATTGTATATATTCTTTGTATTGTGATTATTGCTCTACCAATTATGGTGGCTGAAGTAACATTAGGCCGAATGGGCAAAAAAAGCCCAGTCAACACCATTCGAGATTTGATTCAATCTTCAGATGCACATAAAAGTTTTAATATAATAGGCTGGATGGGAGTCTCCGCAGGGTTATTGATTTTATCTTACTATGCAGTTATTGCTGGTTGGGCATTGAGTTATATCGAGCATATGATTTCTGGAACCTTCCATAATATAAATGCAGAGAATGCAGGTCTTATTTTTGATAATTTACTAAAAAATAAAAATGAATTAATTTTCTGGCAGTCACTATTCATGTTGATGACAGTCATCGTTGTAATTTTTGGAATAAACAAAGGTTTAGGGCTCGCCGCTCAGATACTAATGCCACTTTTGTTCATCTTATTGATTGGGTTGTTGATATTCGGATATCAGCAGGGTGATCTTGCAAAAGCCTTTAGTTTTTTATTTGGTTTCAATTTTGAATCACTAAGCTGGAAAGCTGTACTAGTAGCACTAGGGCATGCTTTTTTCACACTTAGTATAGGTATGGGGGCAATGATGACCTACGGGGTCTACATGCCAGCAGATAGCCGAGTTTTTTCCAATGTTTTGATGGTGGGTATTTTGGATACCTTAGTTGCATTAATTGCAGGGCTCGTAATTTTTTCTATTGTCTTTGTAAACCCGAGTATTGAGTCAAGCGCAGGCCCTGGATTAATGTTTGTAAGTCTACCAGTAGCTTTCGGAAATATGCTTGGCGGCCTAATCTTCGGAACTATATTTTTCGTTTTAGTCACTCTAGCAGCATGGAGTTCCTCAATCTCTTTGATTGAGCCTGCAATTGCTTACTTAATAGAATCTAGAAAATGTACTAGATTGATGGCAAGTCTAGCCTTAGGTTTCATCGCATGGATTATTGGATTAGGAAGTGTTTTTTCTTTTAATATCTGGGCTGAAGAAAAAATTGCAGGATTCAACTTTTTCGAATTAATAGATTTTATAACTGCTAATATCATGCTTCCACTATCGGGTTTGTTGGTAGCAATCTTGATTGGATGGAAGATAAAGTCAAAAATGGTTGAAGACCAGTTACTATCCGATAGTCCTAGATTGTTCTTTGCTTGGAAATGGGCCATAAAATTTATCTCACCTTTAGCTGTAATAGCTGTTTTAGTCATGGGCATTTATCCGAGGTTTGCATAATGTCTACATCCATTAACCGAACAACCCTGTTGTCATATTCAGCACAAAAGATGTTCGATATAGTAAATGATGTAACGAGCTACCCTGATTATATGAATAACTGCATAGGTTCTAAGATAATTGAGCAGGGTGAATCTTTTATGGTTGCGAGACTCGATCTAAAAAAAGGCTTTTTGCAGCACAGCTTTACAACTCATAATATTTTATTCGAGCCAGAGCGAATAAGTATGACTTTAGAAAAAGGCCCGTTTAGTAAATTTAGGGGAGAGTGGATCTTTAAAGAATTAGATAAAAATTCCTGTAAAGTTTCTTTAGATTTAGAATTCGAATTTAGTAGTTTTTCTGTAGGATTAGTATCTAACCAGTTATTTACATCAATAGCCAATAATCTTGTTGACGCACTTTCAACAAGAGCAAAAGAGGTTTATGGTTGATGGCTATAAAAGGTGATATTTTCGTTGAAGTTGCTTATGCATTACCTGAAAGACAGCAAATCATAGAGCTTCAGGTTCCATTAGGAACAACTGCGTTCAACGCAGTAAAAAATTCTGGTATTATTGATGAATTCTCGGATATAGATATTGAAAATGCAAAAATGGGGATATTTGGAAAACGCTTCGGTACGAAAGGCTTAAAATCACCAAAAGAGTATGTGCTGAAAAATATGGACAGGGTGGAAATATACAGGCCTCTTATTCTAGATCCAAAGGAGATAAGAAGACTTCGTGCAAAAAGCAGTTAGAATATAAAATTTAAGCACTTTCTATATCAACTATGATGCTCTTTAGTCTGCTGAGTTAACTTCTTGATCCAGACTTTCAATTTCGATCGCGTTGGGCATATAGTCTCCACGCAACATAGATAACTTGTCATCCTTAAAGAAAATAACCATTCTTTCTCTGACCTCTTTTCCCTCAGCTGGCTTTAGCCCATAAAAATAATCCCAACGATTTTGATTGAAAGTATCTGCAATGAGTGGAGTTCCCATAATATATTTAACTTGATTTTTAGTCATACCAGGCTTTAATTGATCAATCATGGCTTGTGATATTACATTACCTTGCTGTATATCGATTTTGTGAACCTTTGGTAATTTAATAAAGCTTCCATCAAATTTTGGCACCTTGGGTATAGAGGGCATAGAAAAATTAGAGCAACCAGATATTGTCACAGCGACGGCTATATAAATCAAAATTTTCTTTATGTGGCGCATTATTAAATTTCCATGATAATATTATAGGATAATAATACAGAATACAGGCTATCTATAGAAGGGTTTAAAAAGAATGAGTGATGAAAATCAAGATTTACGTGCTGCAGGGTTAAAAGTAACTGCTCCTAGATTAAAAATTTTAAATATTCTTGAGAAATCAGCAGAGTCACATCTTAGCGCTGATGATATTTATCGACAATTAGTTGAGGCTGGAGAAGATGTTGGGATAGCTACAGTTTATCGTGTGTTGACACAGTTTGAGTCATCAGGACTTGTTATACGTCATAATTTTGATAATGGTCCTGCAGTTTATGAAATAGAACGTGGCATTCATCACGATCATATGGTTGACGTTAATAGTGGCGCTGTTATTGAATTTCAAAGCCATGAGATTGAAGAACTACAGAAACAAATAGCAAAAGATAATGGATTTGAGTTAATTTCTCACAGCTTGGTTCTTTATGTGAGAAAAAATGAGCTTTTGTAATCAATTTTTCTTATTAGATGAGAGCATCTCTTTTGCATGATCCAAAGTAGCATCTGTGATGTCAACCCCACCTAGCATCCGCGCAATTTCATTTAATTTTTCAGAATCGTTTAAAGTAACAATATTACTAAACGTAAGATTTTCTTTTGTATTTTTACTTACCTTCATATGGTCGTGTGCTTTCGAGGCTACTTGTGGCTGATGGGTAATACATATAATTTGTCCAAGTCTACCAAGATCTTGAAGTATCGATCCAACTATATCTGCAGTAGCGCCACCTATTCCAACATCTACCTCATCGAATACGAGTGTTGGAATGGAGGAGTTTTTTGCCGCTATCGCCTGGATAGCAAGACTGATTCTAGATAGCTCTCCTCCTGAAGCAATTCGTGCCAATGATTTGCAAGGCTCTCCAGGGTTGGTGCTAATAAGAAATTCAACTTCCTCTTGACCTCGCCCACCGAGGTCATTATTTGTTATCGGATTAAGGTTTACGTTAAATTGTGCGCCATTCATAGATAAAAGTTTTAATTGCTTTTCTATATCTGAAGAAATTTTTATAGATGCTTTGGTTCTTATTTCAGATAATTCTTTTGCAGCTAACGAATATTCAGCAAATAATTTTTTTGTTTCTTGCTCAAGACGATCCTCTTCATCGTGACTTACTAACAATTTCTTTAACTCATCCTCAATACTTTTCTTTTCTAAATAAAGATTCTCTGGTGATATTTTATACTTTCTTGCTAGTTGGTATATTTCGGTAAGTTTATTCTCTACCTTATGAAGTGCCTCTGGATCAGCATTAAAATTATTAAGGTATTGCTGAATTTCTTTTCCAGATTCTTGAATTTCAATCTGTGCGCTAGTAAGAGAACGATGCGCTTCTTCAAGAGATTTCGATTTAGCAGGTATCTTTTGAAGAATCTGAATAGATTCATTGAGTAATTTTTCGAGATTACATTTCTCTGCTTCTGAATACAATTGAAGTACTTTATTGCAATCAGAAATTATTGATTCTGAATTTGCTAGACACGCTTGTTCCTCCTCAAGTGATTGGAGCTCTCCTTCAGAAATATTTATTTCTACAAGTTCCTGAAGCTGAAAAGATAAGAAATCTTTAGATGAAATTAATTCTATATTTGTGTTTTTAAGTTTTTCAAGTTCCTTTCTAGCGCGAACCCATTCTTGGTGAAACTTTTTTGTTTTTCTCGATAATTCAGAGCAATTTGCAAAATTATCCAATATATAGCGATGTGTTTCTCGCCTCAAAAGCGACTGATGTTCATGCTGATTATGAATATCAATGAGTGTTTCACCAATTCCTCTTAACTGCTGCATCGTAGCTGACTGACCATTAATATGCCCACGAGACCTACCCTCTTTTGTTAGCACTCTTCGTATCACACACTCATATTCTTGATTATCAAAATCATGTGCTTTGAGCCAACTCTTAGCTAAAGAAACCTGCCTAATATCAAATATTGCTGATACCTCGCACTTATCAGCAGCCCTTCTGACCTGGTCCGTATCTGCTCGATCACCTAAAGCCATAGCAAGAGCGTCAACAACTAATGATTTACCTGCACCAGTCTCACCTGTGAGAGCAGTCATACCATTATTGAAATCTACTTCTAAGTACTCAACTAAAGTAAAATTTTTAATAACCAGTGTTTGTAGCAAAATTATTCTCAAATTAAATAAAAAAATAATAACATTAATTTTATACAGATTTTTCTGATGCGTCTGCCCTTGAAACTTTTTCCTGTGTCCCAATATATGAATATACAGAAAGATAAGCTTTTGAAAACCTATCTTTCATAAATTCTTTAATTCATAAAAAAATTTGTACTTAAGGAGATTGTCTGTGGCGGGAAAAAAAAATAAAGAACCCAGTGAAGTAACTGACGAGCCAGTAAAAAAACCTAAAACAAAAAACACAAAGAAGAGTAAGTCGAAAAGCTCTTCTGCTAAAAAAGATTTAGATTTAAGTTCTGAGATTGAACTTCTTTCTAAACAATTAACAGAAGCACAAGATGAGTCTCTTAGAAATCAGGCAGAAATGCAAAACATTATTCGCCGCTCAGAGAGAGATGTTCAAAATGCTCATAAGTACTCCTTAGATAAGTTCGTGGCAGAGTTATTGCCGGTTGTTGATAATCTCGAGCGCGCCCTTGGGAGTATTGACCAAAATAAAAGTGAACTTAAATTGTTAGCTGAAGGCGTTGAGCTTACACTTAAGAGCTTTCAAGATGTTTTAGAGCGCCAAAAGATAATCTCAGTCAATCCAGAAGGTGAAATATTCAATCCTGATCTGCATCAAGCTATGAGCATATTAGAGAAACCCTCGGTTGCTCCAAATACGATTATAGACGTATTTCAAAAAGGCTACACATTAAATGGTCGATTAGTTCGCCCTGCGATGGTTGTAGTTGCAAAAGGAGAAGCTCAATAATCTTTCAAAAATAAATACTTTGATAAAGGTTGAAATACAAAATAATGCGCCAATATAGTTATGTATAAATAATATTTTTGTTTTTTTTAGTTACGTTAATCCCGGAGAAAAAAAATGGGTAAAATTATAGGAATTGACCTTGGTACAACAAACTCGTGTGTTTCTGTACTTGAGGGCAATAAGCCAAAAGTTATCGAAAATGCTGAAGGCGTAAGAACTACTCCATCTATCGTTGCTTACATTGATGGTGGCGAAATTCTAGTTGGACAGTCTGCAAAACGTCAAGCAGTTACAAATCCAGCTAATACATTATTTGCAGTGAAACGATTAATTGGACGGAGGTTTGAAGATAAGGTAGTTCAAAAAGATATTAAAATGGTGCCATATAAGATAGTTAAGGCAGACAATGGTGATGCATGGGTTGAGGTGAATGGAGAAAAGCGTGCAGCTCCACAAATCTCCGCAGAAGTACTTAAAAAAATGAAAAAGACGGCAGAAGATTATGCTGGAGAAGATATTTCACAAGCAGTCATAACTGTACCGGCGTACTTTAATGACTCACAACGACAAGCTACCAAAGATGCAGGAAAAATAGCTGGCCTTGATGTTAAAAGAATCATTAATGAGCCTACCGCTGCTGCATTAGCATATGGATTAGATAAAACTCCAGGAGATCGAGTCATTGCCGTTTATGATCTTGGTGGAGGTACTTTTGACATCTCTATAATTGAAATTGCAGATGTGGATGGTGAGCATCAATTTGAAGTGCTCTCAACAAATGGAGATACCTTTTTAGGTGGAGAAGACTTCGATATGCGTTTGATCGAATATTTAGCCGATCAATTTAAAAAAGAGAATAACTTTGATCTGTTGAAAGATCCTATGGCAATACAGCGTCTCAAAGAAGCAGCGGAGAAAGCTAAAATAGAATTATCCTCAAGCCAACAAACAGAAGTGAACCTACCTTATATAACTGCAGATGCTACTGGACCAAAGCACCTAGTGGTTAAGCTAACTAGATCTAAGCTTGAATCTTTAGTTGAAGAGTTAGTTGAGCGCACCATGTCGCCACTTAAAATAGCTCTTAAAGATGCAGGTAAGTCTGTATCTGATATCAACGATGTCATTTTAGTTGGCGGCCAAACTCGCATGCCCATGGTACAAGAAAAAGTGACTGACTTTTTTGGGAAAGAGCCCCGTAAGGATGTCAATCCAGATGAAGCAGTTGCTATGGGCGCAGCCATACAAGGCGCAGTTCTATCTGGCGATGTAAAGGATGTATTGCTGTTAGATGTAACACCTTTGACATTAGGTATAGAGACAATGGGCGGTGTCGCTACTCCTCTAATTGAAAAAAATACCACAATACCTTCAAGAAAATCTCAAATTTTCTCTACAGCTGAAGATAACCAGACAGCAGTAACAGTTCATGTAGTCCAAGGTGAGAGAAAACAGGCAACAGGAAACAAATCATTGGGTCGTTTTGATCTTGCTAATATTCCACCTGCCCAAAGAGGTATGCCGCAAATCGAGGTAACGTTCGATATTGATGCAAACGGTATCCTTAACGTTAATGCTAAAGATAAGGCAACTGGAAAAGAGCAGTCGATCGTTATTAAAGCTTCTTCAGGTTTATCCGATGAAGAAATTGAAAAAATGGTAAACGATGCAGAAGCTAATGCTGCTGAAGACCAAAAGTTTGAAGATTTAGCGCAAGCTAGAAATACTGCAGATGGACTTGCTCATGCAGCTACCAAGACTCTAGAAGAGGCAGGGGATAAAGCGACTGACGAAGAAAAAGAAGCTATTTCATCAGCCATAAAAGAGGTTGAAGAATCTGTTAAAGGAGATGATAAAGAAGCTATAGATGCAGCAGCAACAAAACTTTCAGAAGCGTCTAGTTCACTTGCTCAAAAGCTGTATGCTGAGCAAGCTGCTGCAGGCGGAGATGATTCTGGAAATGATCAAGGTGCTTCGGCGACTGACAATGATGCTGTGGATGCAGAGTTTGAGGAAGTAAAACCTGAAACTGACGCAAGTGAATCTAAATCAGAAGAAGCAGAGTCCAAACCTCACAAAAAAAGTAAGAAGAAATGAAAAATTTACGAAAGTAAAATTTTGATTTTCTTTCTCAAGAGCTAAAGCGCGGTTTTTACATCGCGCTTTAATTTATTTTAGAGAGACGATAAATGATTAGATTGTTCTCATTAAATTTTCCTAAAAAAATTAATTATTAAAAAGTTGATTACCCATGTCGAAGCGAGATTATTATGAAGTGCTGGGTGTACCTAAAAATGCACCTGAACAAGATATAAAAAAAGCCTACCGTCGTATAGCGATGAAGAATCATCCCGATCGAAATCCAGACAATAAAGATGCAGATCATCTATTTAAAGAAGCTACAGAAGCATACGAAGTTCTCTCCGATAAAGAGAAAAAAATGGCCTATGATCAATATGGGCATTCTGCACCAGGAGCTGGCGGTGGCCATGATCCTAATGGCAATTTTAGTGACATTTTTGGTGATGTCTTTGGCGATATTTTTGGTGGTGCCAGAAATCAAGGTCGACCTGGACCTATGCGAGGGTCAGATTTGCAATATAATTTAGATATGACTCTAGAGGATGCGATAAAAGGCAAGACAGTAAAAATTACAATACCTACACTATGCTCTTGTAAGGAATGTGATGGGTCTGGTAGTAAAAAGGGATCCTCTCCCACAACTTGTGGTACTTGTGCTGGACACGGCCAAGTGAGAATGTCGCAGGGTTTTATCTCAGTTCAGCAGGCTTGTCCCAAATGCCATGGCCGTGGTTCGACTATAAGTGACCCTTGTGGTGCGTGTCGTGGCCAAGGTCGGACAGAGGAAAATAAGACTCTTTCAGTTAAAGTTCCACTTGGAGTTGATACTGGTGATCGTATACGTCTTAGTGGAGAAGGAGAAGCTGGCCCCGAGGGCGGACCCCCTGGTGATCTATATGTTCAAATGAATGTTCAAAAACATAAGTTATTTCAACGAGATGGACGTAATCTTCACTGTGAACTACCAATCAGCATAATCAGTGCTATCCTTGGTGATGAACTTGAAGTGCCAACTTTGAATGGACCTGTAAAATTAAAAGTTCCAGAAGAAACCCAAACAGGAACTACATTTAGACTCAAAGGTAAGGGAGTTAAAACTGTTCGTAGTGCTGGAGTTGGCGATTTATATTGTACGGTGATTCTTGAGACTCCTGTAAAATTAAGTAGTAAGCAAAAAACTATCCTTCGTGATTTACAGAATAGTATGGGTCTTGAAAAAAATTCACCCAAAAGAGATTCTTGGTTTAAGGGTGTAAAAAAGTTTTTTGACGGCTTCACTCCCTAATTTAGAGCAAATCACAAACATATAGCTGTATCAACAGGTCTATTATAGAATACCAAAGTAAATTGATTTAATTAACTTTTGATAAGATCATCGATATTATGAAAAATAATTCCATTAGAGTTGCTGTATACGGTGCCGCTGGAAGAATGGGTCGGTCGCTTATAGAAGCTGTAATTAATAATGATTCGGTTAAGCTGGGCGCAGCCATTGTAAGACCTGGCAGTTCCTTGATAGATTCTGATGCGGGTAATCTTATTGGAATCTCTGACACGGGTATAACAGTAACTGATAACCTGCTTAATGTCTTGCATGATTTTGATGTACTAATTGATTTTAGTTCAATTGAAGCATCCCTTGTTAATTCACAAATTTGTAAAGAGCACAGCAAAGGCATGGTGATTGGTACAACTGGCTTTGACGATAATCAAAAACAACAATTAACGTCTGCTTCGAGACAATCTGCATTATGTATTGCATCTAATTTTAGTACAGGGGTGAATTTGTGTTTTGGATTAATTGATCTTGCAGCTCAAGTTTTGGGGCAAGAGGTAGATATAGAGATTTCTGAGGCCCATCATAAAAATAAAATAGATGCGCCATCAGGAACTGCTTTGAATATGGGTGAAATAATTGCTGAATCATTAGGCTTGAATTTTGACGATGTGGCGGTATACGGGCGAGAAGGCCAGACTGGCAAGAGATCTAAAAATACGATTGGTTTTTCAACGCTAAGAGCCGGGGATATCGTGGGAGACCATACTGTAACTTTTGCTTCAGATGGAGAGAGAATCGAAATCACTCATAAAGCCTCCAGTCGAATGTCATTTGCTAGAGGTGCAGTTAAAGCTGCTAATTGGATATCTAGTAAAAAAAATGGTGTCTATGATATGCAAGATGTACTTGGCCTCAAATGATAAGTCGTTTTTTGAGTTGGGATTCTCTGGACAGCCTGCCATGGTTCGCCTAAAATATTCTCAAATTTATTTGTACTTAATAGCCAGGCATTAGGCAATTTAAATCTAGTATATACAGAGTGGGGTGAGACCGTTAGTTTCATCTCATTTTTTTCTGGATAATATTTTCCAGAGTTGTTAGCTATCGAATAAATTTAAATTTAATTTTTTGTCGTTAAGGAGGTTGCATTGAACGCCGATCAATATCAGGCAGCTATCTTAGTCCTCCAAGATGGCACAATATTTAAAGGGAAATCCATCGGTGCTAAAGGCTATTCCACTGGCGAAGTAGTCTTCAATACATCAATGACCGGTTACCAAGAAATTCTTACCGACCCTTCCTATGCTAGACAAATCATAACTTTTACTAATCCTCACATCGGTAATACAGGTACAAACGCTGAGGATGAGGAGTCATCAAAGATTTGGGCAAACGGTCTCGTAATAAGAGATCTGCCAATATTATTAAGTAATTTTAGATCAGAAAAGGCACTCGATGAATACCTAAAAGAAAAAAACGTCTTGGGAATTGCAAATATCGATACTCGCAAATTAACCCGTATTCTAAGGGAAAAAGGATCCTTAAGTGGCTGCATAATGACTGGTGATATTGACGAAAAAATAGCACTCAAGATGGCATGTAAATTTATTGGCTTGAAAGGAGTAGATCTTGCCAAAGAAGTCACTACTGCTTCCATATCCAAATGGACAGAGGGTTCTTGGAGATTAAATCTAGGTTATCAAAGTATAAATGCAGCGATTTACAAAGTAGTAGTTTATGATTTTGGTGTTAAAAGAAACATCTTAAGAATGCTTGTTGACCGAGGCGCTGAGTTGATAATAGTTCCTGCTGAAACCCCAGCACGTGAAGTTTTAGACATGAACCCTGATGGAGTATTTCTTTCTAACGGGCCAGGGGATCCGCAGCCTTGCACTTATGCCATCGAGGCTATAAAACAGCTATTAGAAATCAATATCCCCATATTTGGAATTTGTTTAGGCCATCAGCTTTTAGCTTTGGCAAGTGGCGCCAAAACCTTAAAAATGAAATTTGGTCATCATGGAGCCAATCATCCTGTTAAAGACGTCGAAACAAAAAAAGTTATGATTACCAGCCAAAATCATGGGTTTTCTATAGACGAGTCAACCATTCCAGACAATCTTTGTGTCACACATGTATCATTATTTGATGGGTCTATTCAAGGAGTGCACCGTATAGATAAACCAGCATTCGGTTTTCAGGGGCACCCTGAGGCTAGCCCTGGACCCCATGACGCAGCACCTTTGTTTGACCATTTTTTTGAGCTGATAAAAAACTACTCTAATAGAAATATGAAGAATTGATAATCTATGCCAAAAAGAAATGATATTAAAAGTATTTTAATTCTAGGAGCTGGGCCTATCGTTATAGGTCAAGCTTGCGAGTTTGATTATTCTGGGGCTCAGGCATGTAAAGCTCTGAAAGAGGAGGGGTTTCGAGTCATTCTGGTGAATTCCAATCCCGCTACGATTATGACTGACCCATCTATGGCAGATTCCACCTATATAGAGCCATTAGAGTGGCGGACCGTTTCAAAGATTATTGAGGAGGAGAAACCTGATGCCTTGCTTCCTACAATGGGTGGCCAAACAGCACTTAATTGCGCCTTAGATTTATTTCGAGAAGGTATTTTAGAGCAAAACAGTGTTGAAATGATTGGTGCTGATCAAGATGCAATAAATAAAGCTGAAGATCGTAGCCTTTTCGCTATCGCAATGAAAAAAATTGGTTTAGAGACCGCAAGAGCCATAATCGTCCATACCTTGGAGGAGGCGCTTACGGCTCCAGATATTTTTGGCTATCCATGCATTATAAGACCATCTTTTACTATGGGTGGATCCGGTGGAGGTATTGCCTATAACCGAGAGGAGTTTATTGAGATATGTCAGCGCGGATTAGAGTTATCTCCAACCAATGAATTATTAATTGATGAATCCTTACTTGGATGGAAAGAATTTGAAATGGAGGTTGTGAGAGACCAAAAAGATAACTGCATCATTATTTGTTCTATTGAGAATCTTGATCCAATGGGCGTTCATACAGGAGATTCTATTACTGTTGCGCCCGCCCAGACGCTCACAGATAAAGAGTATCAAATTATGCGTAATGCTTCTATTGCAGTATTACGTGAAATAGGTGTGGAAACAGGCGGCTCTAATGTCCAGTTCGCCGTGAATCCCGTTAATGGAAGAATGGTTGTTATTGAGATGAATCCAAGGGTTTCCCGATCATCTGCTTTAGCATCAAAAGCCACAGGTTTTCCAATTGCCAAGATTGCGGCAAAGCTTGCAGTTGGCTTTACATTAGACGAGCTTCTTAATGATATTACTGCAGGTTCGACCCCCGCATCCTTTGAACCTAGTATTGATTATGTAGTTACAAAAATTCCACGATTTGCTTTTGAAAAATTTGATCAAGCTAGTTCTAGGCTTACTACACAAATGAAGTCGGTTGGGGAAGTTATGGCTATTGGTCGAAATTTTCAGGAATCATTTCATAAAGCACTAAGAGGATTAGAGGTGGGCTCGGCAGGCCTCGAGGAAAAAATAAATTTTTTCTCAAAAGATAATTTATCTGAACTTCGATACCAGCTTAAAGTTCCTGGATCTGAGCGTATATGGTATGTTGGAGATGCCTTTCGAGCAGGTATGGATATAACTGAAGTTTTCAACTTAACATTTATTGACCCTTGGTTCTTATCCCAGATACAGGATCTAATCAACGAAGAAAATATTATTAGTAAACTATCTATGCGCTCTCTGGATAAAGAAAAATTATATCGACTTAAGCAAAAAGGATTTTCTGATAAACGCCTATCTCAACTACTGAAAGTTACTGAAAAAAGTTTTAGAGAGTTTCGTTACGCCTCAAAAGTAAGACCTGTATATAAGCGAGTAGACACATGCGCGGCAGAGTTTTCTACTGCCTCAGCTTATATGTACTCTTCTTATGATGAAGAGTGTGAAGCAGATCCATCAAATAAAGATAAAATTTTAGTTTTAGGCGGAGGGCCCAATCGAATTGGACAAGGTATAGAATTTGACTATTGCTGTGTTCACGCTGCTCTAGCAATGCGTGAAGAGGGCTATGAAACAATTATGGTTAATTGTAACCCAGAAACAGTCTCTACTGATTACGATACCTCCGATAGATTATATTTCGAGCCAGTAACTTTAGAAGATGTATTAGAAATTATTAATATTGAAAATCCTAAAGGTGTAATTGTTCAATTTGGTGGACAAACTCCCCTTAAATTAGCACAAGCACTTGAAGATCATGGTGTACCTATTATAGGAACAACACCTGATGCTATAGATCTAGCAGAGGACCGAGAGCGGTTCCAAAAAATGATAGAAAAATTAAAACTCCTACAACCTCCAAATGCAATCGTCCGTTCTATGGAAGAGGCAATAAATGCGGCTGCAAGAATTAGCTACCCCCTAGTTGTTCGGCCATCTTATGTGCTGGGTGGCAGAGCTATGGAAATTGTCTATGGAGAAAATGAGTTGTCTCAATATATGGAGAGCGCTATAAAAGTTTCAGACGGCTCCCCTATATTGTTAGATTATTTTTTATCTTCTGCAATTGAAGTTGATATTGATGCTGTTTCTGATGGTAAACGTGTAGTCATCGGAGCAATAATGCAACATATAGAACAAGCTGGAATTCACTCTGGTGACTCCGCCTGTTCCTTGCCACCATATAGTCTTCCCGAGCATATTCAGAATGAGATGCGAGAAATTGTTAAAACTATGGCTGTGGAACTAAAGGTAAAAGGCCTTATGAATGTTCAGTTAGCATGGCAGAACGATAAAATTTACGTTATCGAGGTAAATCCTCGTGCTTCAAGAACTGTACCTTTTGTTTCCAAATGTATAGGAGCCTCCTTGGCTAAAATAGCCGCTCGTTGTATGGTTGATATTTCCTTAAAGGACCAAGCGTTCACTGAAGAAATAACACCCGATTTTTTCAGTGTTAAAGAGGCTGTATTACCATTTAATAAATTTCCTGGAATAGATCCTATTCTTGGTCCAGAAATGAAATCTACAGGAGAGGTCATGGGTGTCAGTCAAACTTTTGCGGAAGCCTATGCAAAAGCAGAACTCGCAGCTAGCAATCCTTTACCCTCAGCGGGTACAGCATTTCTAAGCGTACGAAATCCAGATAAAAGTGGTATAGTAAAAGTTGCTAGCGACCTAATAAAAGCAGGTTTTGATTTGATGGCAACAACAGGAACATTAAAAATATTGAATGAGGCTGGCTATACTGTGGAGCATATCAACAAAGTTCAAGAGGGTCGCCCTCACATTGTTGATATGATTAAAAATGATAAAATCAGCTTAATTATTAATACTACTGAAGGTCGTCAAGCCATTGCAGCTTCTGCAACCATTCGGTCCAGTGCAGAGCAGCATGGTGTGTACTACACAACAACCTTAACTGGAGGAGAGGCAGTATGTATGGCCTTAAAAATTAAAGATGAGATAAAGGTTAATAAACTTCAAAAACTTCATCTTAGGGGTGATAAATGAGTAAAATACCCATGACATCTATTGGATTTGAAAAACTCCGCACTGAGCTTGATAATTTAAAAAAAGTTGAACGCCCTAGAATTATTGCTGCAATTGCAGAAGCTCGAGCACATGGTGATCTCAAAGAAAATGCTGAATATCACGCAGCTAGAGAGCAACAGGGCTTTGCTGAGGGCCGCATACAAGAAATTGAAGCTAAATTTAGTAATGTTCAAATCATCGATGTCAGCCAAATGCCACCTGGAGACAAAGTTATCTTCGGTAGTACTGTAAATATGATTAATTTAGAAACAGATGAGTCTGTCTGTTATCAAATAGTAGGTGATGATGAATCTGATATTAAATTTAATAAAATTTCATATAAATCTCCTATTGCTAGAGCTGTCATTGCAAAAGAAATAGGAGATATAGTAACGGTGAAAACTCCATCTGGTGACATTGAATACGAAATTGATGATGTGAGATATATTTAATCGATCAACATATTTTTATCATCGAATAAGGTTTGATAACTTGGGATTAGGGTCGTTTGATTTTTTTAGTAATAACAGAATATGGCCAACAGACTGAACTACTTCAGCACCACATTTTTCTCGAATTATTTCAATTACATGAGCTCTCGATTGTCGATCGCTATTGCTGAGTTTAATTTTTATCAACTCATGATCTGTAAGCGCTCTATCGATTTCAGCAAGAACATTCTCACTTAATCCTTTGGTCGCTACCGTCACAACTGGATTTATTTTATGCCCTAGTCTTCTGAGTTGTTTTTTGTCCTCATTGGAAATTTTCATTTTTCAAAACTCTTAATGTTTGCTGTAGTCATTAGCATAGTTATTACAGCCTTTTATTTGGCAGAATAAATCTGTATTACTAGTAGAAATGATGACCATATTTTAAATACTATTTTGATACCCAAAAATACAAGTATAATGCTATAAAAATACAAAGATTCCCATTATATTTAATACTTTCGGTATGTAGATATGGCAGTTCATTCAAAAAGTAGTCAGAAATGGCTTCAAGAACATCATAGGGATCAGTATGTTAAGCGTGCACAAACGGATGGATATCGTTCACGTGCTAGTTATAAATTGATAGAAATTAACCAAAAAGATAAAATTTTTAAACCAGGTTTAATAGTAGTTGATCTTGGTGCTGCTCCAGGAGGATGGTCGCAGGTGGCTGCAAAATTAGTAGGGCCTGAAGGTAAGATAGTAGCCTCTGACATACTTAAGATGGACCCTATTGATAAAGTAGATTTTGTGTTGGGAGATTTTACTAACTCTGATGTGCTTCAAAATATACTTAATTTATTAGATAATAATTTAGTAGACCTTGTAATTTCTGATATGGCCCCAAACATGAGTGGTATAAGAGGTGTTGATCAAACAAAAGCTATGTACTTGATTGAACTTGCCTTAGATATGGCTTGCAAAGTCCTTAAACCGGGTGGAAACTTTGTAGTTAAGGTATTTCATGGTGAAGGTTTTGATCAGTATATGCTTGAATTAAAAAAAAGGTTCAAACGAGTCATGTCAAGAAAACCAGATGCATCTAGATCACGCTCAAGAGAAGTATATTTTGTTGCAAAAAACTTTAAGAGATAAAAAAATTTATATAACCTGATATAACTCAGGTCTGCATCGCGAACTAATTAAAATGGAGATTTTTCCTTGAATGATACGGTAAAAAATATTTTTTTATGGCTTATCATCGCTGCAATTTTGATGTCTGTCTTTCAAAACTTTGGACCTTCAGAACCAGATAAAATGATTAATTACTCAACATTTGTTGAAGATGTTCAGCGTGGAGATATTGAAAGTATCGTAGTTAAGGGTTCTATAATCGAAGGTCTTAGAAAAGACCGAACGGCTTTCAAAACGACAAGACCCGCCGTTTCTGATGATGGCTTGATGGGAGATCTTCTTGATAATCGTGTTGATGTCATAGGACAGGATCCTGAACAGCAAAGTCTCTGGAGTCAGCTGCTAGTCGCATCTTTTCCTATTTTACTAATACTAGCAATATTCATGTTTTTCATGCGTCAAATGCAAGGGGGTGCAGGTGGTCGAGGCGGCCCGATGGGTTTTGGAAAGAGTAAAGCTAGACTTCTTGCTCCTGACCAAATCAATACTACCTTTAGTGATGTAGCCGGTGTGGATGAAGCTAAAGAAGAGGTTCATGAGCTTGTTGATTTTTTACGGGATCCCACACGATTCCAAAGACTTGGTGGTCGAATTCCTCAGGGAGTGCTTATGGTCGGTCCTCCTGGTACGGGTAAAACTCTTTTGGCCAAAGCCATTGCTGGTGAAGCTAAAGTTCCATTCTTTTCAATTGCGGGTTCAGATTTCGTAGAAATGTTTGTTGGTGTTGGAGCTTCGCGTGTAAGAGATATGTTTGAGCAGGCAAAAAAACAAGCTCCATGCATTATTTTTATTGATGAAATTGATGCTGTAGGTCGACATCGTGGTGGTGGTCATGGTGGTGGTAACGACGAGAGAGAGCAAACATTAAACCAACTACTAGTAGAAATGGATGGTTTTGAGGGTAATGAAGGAATAATTGTTATTGCTGCTACGAATCGCCCAGATGTTCTTGATAAGGCTCTGTTGCGACCTGGAAGATTCGACCGACAAGTCTATGTAGGTTTACCGGATATTCGAGGCAGAGAGCAAATACTTAAGGTGCATGCTAAAAAAGTTCCTTTAGATGATAAAGTTGATTTAGGTGTTATTGCTCGAGGAACACCTGGTTTTTCCGGTGCAGATTTAGCTAATTTGATAAACGAGGCAGCATTGTTCTCTGCAAGAGCCAATAGAAGGCTGGTTAGCGGAGAAGAATTTGAAAAAGCTCGAGATAAGGTAATGATGGGTACCGAGCGTCGTTCTATGGTTATGTCTGAGAAAGAAAAAGAAAATACAGCTTTTCATGAAGCAGGGCATGCGATTATAGGAAGGTTAATGCCTGAGCACGACCCAGTTCACAAAGTTTCTATCATTCCTCGTGGCCGAGCTCTTGGTGTTACGCAGTTTCTTCCAGAAGAGGACAAGTATAGTCTAAGCAAACTTCAGCTGAAGAGTCAGCTTTGTAGCTTATTTGGCGGTAGAATAGCAGAAGAACTAATTCATGGTGAGGAAGGAGTAACAACTGGAGCTTCGAATGATATTGAAAGGGCTACACAGATGGCGAGAAATATGGTTAGTCGCTGGGGTTTGTCAGATAAAATGGGTCCTGTTTTGTATGGCGAAGAAGAAGGTCAACCATCTGGCGTTCCAGGCTCCATTTATTCTGCCGATACTGCTAGAGAAATTGATATTGAAGTACGCAAGCTCCTAGATGACTGTTATAGACGCTCTGTTAAAATTCTTGAGGATAACAAGGACATCCTATATTCGATGAAGGATGCGTTAATGGATTATGAGACTATTGATTCCGAACAAGTCGATGATTTAATGGAAAGAAAGAAAGTTAGACCTCCTTATGACTGGGATAATAGTGCTAATAATAGTACCTCCGTTATAGAAAAAAATAAGAAATCGGATAATGTTAGCGTTGTTCGTGGACCTGCAAAAGAGTCATAGCTACTTGGATACTAAAATATAGTACTTCAGTCCAATATTTTAGTATCCAAAGTCGCGTCTAAGGAATCCCCTTCAATGTCATCAAACTTTATATTTATAAATTTTACTATAGACTAGTAATTATTATTTTAAGGTTAACAATAAATATATATTTTTGATGAAATACTAATGATTATCAGCACTTTTCACTCTGACTCAAATAAACCTCTCATAATGGCAATTCTAAATGTTACACCCGATTCCTTTTATGACGGTGGACTACTCTTTAATAACAATAATGTCTCGCTTGATTTGGCGATAAAAAAAGTAGACGAGCTCATTAAAAGTGGCGCTGATATTATAGATGTTGGTGGAGAATCCACTAGACCCGGAGCAATTGCTGTTAGTCAGCAGGAAGAGTTGGACAGAGTGATACCTGTAGTTGAGTCTATAGTTGATCGTTTTGGAGCATCAGTTTCAGTAGATACCAGCTCCCCGATAGTAATAAACGAATCTGCAAGGGTCGGAGCAGTAATGATTAATGATGTGCGAGCTTTAACAAGAGTGGGCGCTATTCAGGCAGTCGCTGCCTCCGGCCTAAATATTTGCCTCATGCACATGGCGGGAGAACCAAGAGATATGCAGATTACGCCAAGCTATACTGATGTTTTTGCAGAAGTAAGTAAATTTTTATTAGATCGTGTGAGTGTTTGTGAATTAGGCGGGATTGATCGAAAAAAAATACTTATTGATCCTGGATTTGGTTTTGGTAAAAAACTTGAACATAATTTATCCTTATTTCGTAGTTTAACTGAATTAAGTGAGTTAGGCTTCCCTTTAGTTGTGGGCTTATCAAGAAAATCTATGATAGGCTCAATTTTAAATAAACCTATAAATAAAAGGTTGTTTGGAAGTGTAACTTTTGCAATATTAGCAGTGCAAAAAGGAGCTCAAATACTTCGAGTCCATGATGTAAGTGCTACAGCTGATGCATTTAAGATATTGTCTGCTGTAGAAGGAATAGGAAATATATGACACAAAAAAAATTCTTTGGTACAGATGGAATACGAGGTCGAGTTGGAGTAAGCCCTATAACAGCAGATTTTATGTTGAAACTTGGATGGGCATCTGGAAAAGTTTTTAGTGAAAAAAGCGAAGGCCGTAAACTTATTATAGTCGGTAAGGATACCCGCGTATCAGGATATATGTTTGAATCAGCTATTCAAGCTGGGCTGATCGCAGCAGGAGTCGATGTGGCGCTTTTGGGTCCTATGCCCACACCAGCAATTGCTTATCTAACCAGAACTTTCCGGGCTCAAGCTGGGATTGTAATAAGCGCCTCCCATAATCCTTTTTATGATAATGGTATTAAATTCTTTGGTGCCGATGGGTTCAAATTATCTGATGCAGTTCAGAAATCCATAGAATCTTATTTGGATAAACCACTCATAACAGAAGATCCTTCAAAGTTAGGTAAAGCATTTAGAGTAGAAGATGCTGCAGGTCGATATATAGAATTTTGTAAAGGTACACTTCCACCAGGTGCCAATTTAGAGGGTCTTAAAATCGTAGTTGATTGTGCTAATGGAGCAACCTACCACACAGGACCAATGGTTTTTAGGGAGCTGGGAGCAACAGTAATCGAGTTAGCTGTTGAGCCTGATGGCTTCAATATAAATGAAAAGTGTGGCTCTACTCAGCCTGCTATTTTGCAGAATGCAGTTTTAAAACAAAAAGCTGATATGGGCATTGCTTTTGATGGGGATGGTGACCGAGTGATGTTTGTTGATCATAAGGGGCATTTAATAGATGGGGACGAGTTAATATTTGTTATTGCAAAACATCGTCATCAGAATGGTGGTTGCACTGGTGTTGCCGGAACTTTGATGAGCAACTTGGGTATGGAGAAATCACTTAATGCGTTAAAAATTCCGTTTGTTCGAACTCAGGTGGGTGACCGTCATGTTATTGAGGCATTGCGTGATAGAAAATGGAAGCTTGGGGGAGAAAGTTCCGGGCATATTGTATGTAGTGATTTAACTACTACAGGAGATGCTATTGTTGCCGCTTTACAGGTCTTGTACGCAATGAGAGACACATCTACACCACTGAATACATTAAAAAAAGAAATGCAGAAATATCCACAAAGCATGATTAATGTACCTATTAAAGGTGATTTTAACCTAAAGAACTACCCGCTTATAATTAATGCAATAAATGAAGCAGAAAATGAGCTTAAAGAAAAAGGAAGGATACTACTTAGACCATCTGGTACTGAACCGCTTGTGAGGATTATGGTAGAAGGTGAGGAACTACATCTGGTTGAGAAGATTGCTAAAAGGGTCGCTGGGGTTGTTGAAGCTGAAGCAAAAAAAAGCTGTAGAGATTTGTAACTCAATCAAGATAGCGCGAAAGGCAAGGTAACCACACCGCAGTTTGGTTGAATAATGCTAGCATCTCAGATAAGATTGCGCCCATCTAGGGTCAGGGTAATTATAGAATATGCAGCGTTCTCTAATAGCCGGAAATTGGAAAATGAACGGCAGTAAGAAAATTTTATCAGATTTGGCTGAACAATTGTGTAGTTTACAATGTGATGCAGATGTCGTTATTTTTCCTCCAAATGTTTACATACGTGATGCAATTGAGGTTTTTTCAGGCGCATCCATTGCAGTTGGTGCCCAAGATGTCTCTGAATATAGTCATGGTGCCTATACTGGTGAAATCTCGTCTGAGATGCTTACAGATGTTGGATGTGATTACTGTATCGTAGGCCACTCTGAACGAAGAAGTCTTTTTGGGGAGGATAATCTTAAGATTGCAGATAAATTTTATCAAGCAAGTGAAGCCGGATTGATACCAATTCTATGTTTAGGTGAAACTTTGAATCAACGAAAAAAAGACGAGACGCTTGATGTCATAACTACTCAGCTAAACGCCGTGGTAAAATATACAGGGAAAGTTTTTTCTTCAGATTTAGTAATTGCATATGAGCCCATATGGGCTATCGGATCAGGTAAACCTGCGAGTACTGATCAAATACAGATTGTGCATCAATACATACGATGCAAACTGCGAGAAAAAGGATTAAATGCAAAAATTTTGTATGGCGGTAGCGTGACTCCCGAAAATACCAAAGAGCTTCTTGAAGACCCAGATATCGATGGACTACTCGTTGGCGGCGCCTCCTTAGACGCTAAATCGTTTGTTCAAATATGTAAGTTGGCATAAATTAAAAACTAATAATTTGGTAAAATAAAAAAATGGAAAAATTAACATTAATCGTGCATATCCTTACAGGTATTGCAATCATCGGTATGATTTTATTGCAGCAAGGTAAAGGTGCAGAAGCAGGAGCATCCTTTGGTTCGGGGGCCTCACAGACAATGTTAGGAAGTGCAGGTAGCTGGAACTTTTTCAGTAAGGTGACAGCTATCCTTGCAACGATTTTCTTTATCACTAGTTTTGGATTAGCGGTAATAGCTAAAGATCGCGCAGGAGTCAAAGACGAGATTTTGCCCAGTTTAGAGGTTATTGAACAGTCTATGGATACTGATCTTCCTGAAGTTGACCCTGTCAACAAATCTTCTGATTTACCTGAATGAAATCAAAAAAAGCCCAAGTGGTGGAATTGGTAGACACGCTATCTTGAGGGGGTAGTGGCGAAAGTCGTGCCGGTTCAAGTCCGGCCTTGGGCACCATTTATTATTTTATTCCCTGTACAGCACTTTCTGATGCTGGGTTTCAGACTATAAACTTTACAAAAATAAAAAATTTAAACACTTAATCAAAGAGAAAGATCGTTTGATT
Organism: Cellvibrionales bacterium UBA4435; assembly: GCA_002390525.1. Classification (GTDB taxonomy): domain Bacteria; phylum Pseudomonadota; class Gammaproteobacteria; order Pseudomonadales; family Porticoccaceae; genus Porticoccus. Next base: position 4,313 of record DGPR01000049.1, on the reverse strand, counting down.
GAAAGTTCGAACCTTTCTTTGAACTGTCTATTTTATTAAAAGCCCAAATAATTGCTATTAACCAACCTAGTAATATTAAACCAAAAACAATATTTATAATCATAATCACTCATCTATTTCTATGACGCTTATTAAATGCAACAATAGTAGGTATCATATGATTTATAAATCGATATTAAAGAGGTGTGGTTTGAGTATAGGGTTATATTTTCTCTGTGTAATCGGTTGTTATTGCTGGCAAATAAAAGGTCTCAATTTTGAACGAGATGTTTGGAAGAGCCAGGACAGAGGAGATTATTCTCAGGTAGAAGTAGACTATTATCTTAAAAAATTTGAAACCGATAGACGTCAAATGTGGTTATGGAGTTTTATAGGTGCGGTTTATGTGTGGATCCCTGTTTACCTACTAATTTTAGTGCTGTCCAAGTAACAAAATCAAAGGATTTTTAAAAGCAAAATATTTTATGGATAATTTTATGACGTTTTTGGATGGAGAAAATGCAGCTAAAGAAGAAATAAAAATTTATGGGTTTAATTTGGAGCTTTGGAATAATTTTTTAGAACATCCAGGGGATTTCAAAAAACTATTCGGTAAAGCCTTACATAAAAAATCTGATGAATTCATAGAAGGATATAAGAGTTACTATAGTTCATATGCACTTTGGGCAGATACAATTTCATACAGAGACAATTTACCTTCATGGAGAACCCCCTGGAAGGACAATCCTAAAGAGACAAGTAATGAGTCGGATATTAATATGAAAATTGATTCAAAATCTGATGAAAGGGGTTAATTATTATAAAAAACCAATGTGATGTCAGTGAAATTATCGAAATGGCTTGGTGTGATAAAACCTCATTTGATGATATAAAGGATATAACTGGTTTGGCAGAACCAGATGTTATTAAGATAATGAGATCAAGCTTGAAACCTTCGAGTTTTAGGCTTTGGAGAAAACGTGTTTCTGGAAGAACCGCAAAGCATAAAAAACTCATGACTTAACCCCATTAAATTACTTATAGTGTTCAGTAAGGGCCTACAAAATAACTATTCATTAATGAAAATGCTAAACTCATAACATAAACTTATAATTAGGAAAGAATAGAAGTCTGTCCCGCTATATAGTCATTAGTTTAAATTTACCTGTTGAATTTATTTTTTATAATTTGATAATTGTAATATATATTAGGTTCGCTTATGAATATTGAGACTAAATTAATCCATGCTGGATTTGAAGATGACCCAACAACAAGAGCTGTTGCTGTACCCATCTATCAGACTACATCTTATAGTTTTCGTGATACTCAACATGGGGCCGATCTTTTTAATTTAGCTGAGCCAGGCAATATCTATACTCGTATGATGAACCCTACCACTGAAGTACTAGAGCAGCGCATGACTGCATTAGAGGGTGGAATTGGTTCACTAGCTATGGCATCTGGAATGGCGGCTATTACAGCAGCTATCCAGACCCTCGCTTGTAGCGGAGAAAATATTGTTAGCGTTAGTCAGCTTTATGGCGGGACATACAACTTTTTTATGCATTCGTTGCCCAACCAAGGTATTGTGGTGCGTATGGCTTCAGGCGACGATATAGCTGCCCTAGAGGCTTTGATTGATGATAATACAAAAGCTGTATTCTGCGAATCTATTGGCAATCCTGCAGGTAACATTGTCGATATTGAAGAGCTATCAAATATGGCTCATAAGTATGGCGTGCCAGTAATAGTAGATAATACTGTCGCGACACCTGTTTATTGTCGTCCGTTTGAACAAGGAGCCGATATCGTCATTCATTCATTGACTAAATATATTGGAGGTCACGGCACGTCCATAGGTGGAATAATTATTGATTCGGGAAATTTTCCCTGGAAGGACCATCCTCGATTTCCAATATTTAATCAACCAGACCCCTCTTATCACGGAGTGATATATGCAGACGCCATGGGAGAGGCGGCATTTATAGGTAGAGCGCGCGTAGTGCCACTCCGTAATATGGGCGCTGCAATTTCACCATTTAACTCATTTTTAATTTTACAAGGTCTTGAAACTCTAGCTCTTAGGATGGAGCGTCATACTGAAAATGCTCTAAAAGTGGCCCACTACCTATCTGCACATAAACTTGTTAGCTGGGTAAATTACGCTGGCTTAACAGGCGATAAGTATTATCAGCTCTCACATAAAGTTGTTTCTGGGAAACCATCAGGGATTCTAAGTTTCGGAATAAAGGGTGGAGAAGACGCTGGAATTAATTTTATTGATAGCTTGAAGCTTGTTAAGCGACTCGTGAACATCGGTGATGCCAAGTCTCTAGCCTGTCATCCGGCTAGCACAACCCACCGTCAGCTAAATGACGAAGAACTGAAGTCTGCTGGAATCAGCCGAGATATGATTCGCATTTCTGTAGGCATAGAGTTTGTTGAGGATATCCTCTTTGATATAAATCAAGCTCTCGAAAATACTAAATAATAAAATTGAGTTATGAATATTAAAAAAAGAGTTTTTGTGCGTAAAAAAAAGCTGCTAACAATTATCGTGTTTAGCATGCTTTTGGCCGGATGCATATTCACTAGTCCAGAACCACCGAGCAATCAATCTAATATTTGTTCTATATTTAATGATCACCCCGATTGGTATGACTATGCACTTGATTCCGAAAAGCAGTGGGGTACAAGCATTGCTGCACAAATTGCTTTTATAAAACAAGAGTCATCTTTTAGGCATGACATAAGACCACCAAGAGACAAGTTACTTGGTGTTATTCCTTGGTTTAGATCCTCCTCTGCATATGGATACGCTCAGGCTCAGGACGCTGTATGGTCAGAATATGAGGAGGAGAGAGGTTCGCTTTTTTCAAGAAGGTCACATATGAAGTATGCTACTGATTTTATTGGTTGGTATAATAGAAAAAGCCGTTCCGTACTTGGTATCGACCAAACCAATATAGAGCATCTTTACTTGGCCTATCATGAGGGTCGGGGGGGCTATAAAAGAAAAAGCTACCTCAGAAAAAAATCACTTCGTAAAATAGCAAAAAAAGTTAGCCGTCAAACAGAAATCTTTGAAAGACAACTAAAAACTTGTGAAAAAAAATATAAATGTAGATACTTTTTTCAAGTATGGCCAATTTGCAGTTGAAGTTTAAGAAAAATTTATTTCAGATAGATGCCACTATAATAAATAAGAAAAAGACTAGGAATTAGAAGGGTTTGCCTTGACCAGAAACAATGCTAGCCCTATACTCTTCGGCCGTTAATTAAGTACTCTAATATAATTAGATATTAGATAAATTACGACAGGGATTTGTTGTTTTCACTAGTAGCTAACTGAATCAAAGCTGAGTGAATAAGATTTGTTGCGGGGTGGAGCAGTCTGGTAGCTCGTCGGGCTCATAACCCGAAGGTCGTTGGTTCAAATCCAGCCCCCGCTACCAAATATATACATAGAATCATTTTTCTCTATGTTTGAGCGTTGAAAAAATTCGCGCAACAAAAGCCCCTTTATGGGGCTTTTTGTTAGGAGATGTTGACTAAGTAAACGATAGATTTATTCAGTAAAGAAATTCGAGGGTTAACAGTGATAACAAAAGAGGATACCCTTAAAGAGCTAATAGCTCCAGTCGTATGTGCCCTAGGCTGCATATTTTGGGGTCTTGAGTACCTATCCTCAAGACGAAATAATGTCTTAAGAATATATATTGATAAAGATCCAATTACAGTTGAGGATTGCGAAAAGGTTAGTAGACAGATAGCAAGCTTGCTAGATGTCGAAGATTTGATAACTAATGAATATACATTAGAAGTATCTTCTCCAGGTATGGATAGACCTCTTTTTACACTTGATCAATACAATCAATATAAAGGTGAAAAGATTACTTTGAGGCTTCGTTTACCTCTCGAAGGGAGACGAAACTTTAAAGGTTTTTTAGGTGGTATAGAGGGAGAAGACATTTTGTTAACGACAGAAAGTAAAGAATTTATTTTCCCAATTCAAATTATTGAAAAAGCGAATGTTATTCCTAGTTTTGAGTATAGTTGCGAGGCTAAAAAATGAATAAAGAGATTTTGATGGTGGCAGAAGCCGTATCAAACGAGAAGGGAGTATCCCCTGAAGTTATATTTGAGGCTATAGAATCAGCATTGGTAACAGCGACAAAAAAACGTTATGACGAAGACTCTAATATCCGTGTAACTATAAATCGTGAAACAGGTAGCTATGAATCTTTTCGATGGTGGGATGTTATTGATGACGACACTATGGCCGAGCTTGGAACTCAATTTACCCTTGAGGAGGCTCATGAAAAAGATATTAA
>DGPR01000006.1 GCA_002390525.1 Cellvibrionales bacterium UBA4435 | reverse complement strand
AATTGGGTGGATGATAAAGGCGAAATTCAGGTAAACCGAGGATATAGAGTACAAATGAATTCGGCTATAGGCCCCTATAAAGGAGGGCTTCGATTTCATCCTACTGTAACGATGAGTATTTTAAAATTTCTAGCGTTTGAACAAGTCTTTAAAAACAGTTTAACCACGCTTCCAATGGGTGGCGGAAAAGGCGGTAGCGATTTTGATCCAAAAGGAAAAAGTGACAATGAAATCATGCGATTTTGCCATGCGTTTATGAGTGAATTATTTCGCCATATTGGTTCCAATACCGATATCCCAGCAGGCGATATAGGCGTTGGTGGTCGTGAAATTGGCTTCCTTTTTGGGATGTATAAAAAACTTAGAAATGAATTCACAGGAGTTCTAACTGGTAAAGGGATGACATGGGGGGGCTCGCTTATCCGCCCTGAAGCAACAGGCTATGGGACTGTATATTTTGCTGATAAAATGTTGCAAACCACAAACGATAGCTTTAAAGGAAAAACAGTCGTGATATCGGGTTCTGGGAATGTGGCGCAATATGCTGCAGAAAAAACAATTCAACTAGGAGGAAAGGTTGTTACTTTATCAGATTCATCAGGGTATATAGTGGATCATGAAGGCATTGATGCAGAAAAATTAGCCCACGTTATGACGCTTAAAAACGTAAAAAGAGCTCGAATTAGTGAATATATTAAAACCTATCCAAATGCAACGTTTGTAGCTAACAAAACCCCGTGGGAAGTTAAATGTGATATTGCATTGCCATGCGCGACTCAAAACGAGCTAAATGAAAATGATGCTGAAATATTATTGAAAAACGGCTGTATTTGTGTTAGCGAAGGTGCTAATATGCCCTCTACAAAGGAAGCAATCACAAAGTTTCATGACGCAAAAATTCTATTTGCACCAGGAAAAGCATCAAATGCAGGTGGAGTTGCAACTTCTGGTTTGGAAATGACTCAAAACTCTCTGCGTTACAATTGGACAAGAGCCGAGGTAGATGAGAAATTAAAAGATATCATGTCTAATATTCATGATGCGTGTATCGAATACGGAAAAGATGAAAAAACGGGATATATTGATTATGTAAAAGGCGCCAATATTGCAGGCTTTGTAAAAGTTGCCGATGCGATGTTAGCCCAAGGCGTTGTGTAATATCTACCAAACCTATGCTTAAAAAGCTTTCATTAATTTGAAAGCTTTTTTTGTTTATGTATAATAATGCGTCATTTTCTCGTTTGTAATAAATATATTTGACCTTAATTTATAATTCTTGAAAAGATACTTTTGTACGGTTATTTTTCTTTTTGTTTTAACACCATGGTCTTGGAGTCAAAACAGCGATACCTCATGGGTTGGTCATTTTTCATATTTAAATATTAAAGAGGTTGTCTCTGGAGATGCTAAGTTTTATGCCGCTTCTGAAACAGCGATCTTCTCTTATGACCCATTTAGCAGAGAGTTAAATACCATTACAACGGTCAATGGGTTATCTGGTGAATTAATTTCAACCATACATTATAGCAATCAATACGGACGATTATTAATTGGATATGAAAATGGGTTAATTGAGGTTTATAATGAAAATAACGAGGAACTACTTAAAGTTGTAGACATCATAAATAATACAACAGTTCCATCATCACAAAAAAGAATAAATCACTTTAATGAACTTGATGAGGTTGTGTATGTTGCTACGAACTATGGAATTTCGGTTTATAGCTTAGACGATTTAGAGTTTGGGGATACCTATTATATTGGGGCAAATGGGAGTCAAATAAATGTTAATCAAACAACGATTTTTAATAATGAAATATATGCAGCTTGTGGCTCTAATAATGGTGTAAAAAAAGCAAACTTATCTAGCTCTAGTTTAATTGACTTTCAATCTTGGACCACGTTAAATAATGGGAACTTTAATAAAATTACAGCCTTTCAATCCAAACTCTATACAATTAACACAAGCAATAAAATTTTTGAAATTAATGGCAGCTCAGTTATTCCCTTATTTGTTTATCCACAAATTGTAAACGAACTCAAAGTGTCTGAGAATACCATGCTGGTTACAACATCTTCTCAAGCATATCAATATTCTGCAGGATTTAATCTAATGAATAGTTACACTACTAATCTTGAATTTGAAACTGGTTTCACGAGTGCTCTAACAATCGAGGATGTAATCTATATTGGAACTACAAGCTATGGAGTTCTAAAATCAAATGCGATATCAGTATCAGAATACGAAGAAATTCACCCAAAAGGTCCGCTTCTAAATAGTGTGTTTTCTTTAGAGTACGGATATAACAATTTATGGGTCACTTTTGGGGCTTATTCAATAACCTTTAATCCATATCCATTAAACAAAAGAGGTATTAGCCGTCTAAGGGATTCGGAATGGGGTAATATAAGATATGACAGTATTCAAAATACAATTCAATCAAATGTGTATGAGCTAAACAAAATTTCTATAAACCCCTTGGATCCGAGTCAGGCATTTGTAAGCTCTTTTCATAGTGGTTTACTAAATATTGAAGCGGAAGATTCTATAGAACTTTTAAACGACACTAACAGTGGGTTAGAGTCTATACCATCGGCTCAAACGATTCGTGTTTCTGGAACTGCTTTTGATGATGATGCTAATTTATGGGTGCTAAACTCTATAATTCAAAAGCCGCTTAAAAAGTTTAACCCTACAACCAATCAATGGACCTCCTATGATTTTTCGTCCATAATAACAAATCCGCTCACAGATGAAAATGGCTTCAGTGAAATTGTCATTGGACCGGACGGTACCAAATGGATAGGAGGCTTGAAAAAAGGTGTAATTGGGTTCAACGAAACGGGAATGTTATTAAAAAACATAGATGATGAAGACGTGGCAAACCTTCCCACAACTGCGGTAAAAGCGTTAGCAATGGACAACAATAACGTGCTTTGGATAGGGACTTACAGAGGTCTTAGAGTGTTATATAACACTTCGAATTTTTTTAAAGAAGGAGCAGTTGTAAGAACAGAACCTATTATTATCCTTGAAGATGGCCTAGCGCAAGAACTATTGGCGCAACAATTTATCTCTGATATTATTGTTGATGGCGCCAACAACAAATGGATTTCTACTGCAGATGCGGGTGTTTTCTATGTGTCTTCTGATGGTCAAAAAACCATCCATCATTTTACAAAAGACAACTCTCCGCTTCCTTCAAATGGGATTAGTGACATGGCATTAGATTCTGAAAATGGAATTGTGTATTTTGGAACAAATCGAGGGTTGGTTTCTTTTAAAACGGGTGGATCTAGTACTACAGAATCTCTAGATGACGTTTATGCCTACCCTAACCCCGTTAGGCCCGGATTTAATATGGCAGAGGATAAAATTAAAATCAAAAATATCAGTGAAAATGTCAATATTAAAATAACAGATATTGAAGGAAACTTAGTGGCAGAAGCACAATCCAATGTTAATTTACGCTATAAAAATTATAACTTAGAAATTGACGGTGGAACCGCCTATTGGAATGGTAAAAACTTAGCAAATAATACGGTCGCATCTGGAGTATACCTAGTGCTACTCTCTGATTTTGACACATTTGAAACGAAAGTTTCAAAAATAATGATCGTACGGTAATGGCTATTTCTACTAAAGCTATAGTAATCTCAAAAATCAAGTATAACGACAACGACCTTATTGTTAAATGTTATACAGCCGCTCTTGGCGTAAAAAGTTATCTCATAAAAAATGCACTTAAATCAAAAAAAGGAAAACTAAAACCGGCCTATTTTCAATTACTTACTCTGCTGGAAATAGAAGCAGAACATAAAGACAATCGGAGTTTACATTTTTTTAAAGAAGTCCGATTACATAAACCCTATGAGTCCTTGCACACCAATGTTTTTAAATCTACTGTTCTATTATTTTTATCAGAAATTTTGTCAATGATTTTAAATGAAGAAGAAGCGAACTTACCGCTTTTCGAGTATCTTGAAACCACCCTATTGTGGTTTGATGCTGTCGAAAAAACAGGAACATTTCATCAACAATTTTTAATGGGTCTGACAAAATTTCTAGGAATTAATCC
>DGPR01000016.1:30160-40563 GCA_002390525.1 Cellvibrionales bacterium UBA4435 | reverse complement strand
ATTAGTTTTATGTACTTAAAAGAAATTCTATAAGTGCTTTTTGTGAGTGAAGTCTATTCTCAGCAGCTATCCAGACAGCTGAGTACCGCGAGTCCATGATTGTTTCATTAATTTCTTGCCCTCTATAGGCGGGAAGACAGTGCATAAATATTGAGTGATCGTCAGATAAATCCATTAATTTTTCATTAACTTGAAAATTCTTGAATGCAATCTCTCGGATATTTTTTTCAGACTCTTGACCCATAGAAGCCCATGTATCTGTTGCCACTAAGTGTGCTCCAGAAATTGCTTTTACTGGATCATGAGTAAGGATAACGTTTTGCTTTAATTGATCAAGCAAGTTCGTGCATGGTTCGAACCCTTCAGGGCATGCAATTGTGAGCTCAAAATCAAGCATATCTGCTGCTTGCATATATGTCTGACACATATTATTTCCATCACCAATCCAAACTACCTTTTTACCCTCTATACTTCCTCTTAGCTCGATAAACGTTTGTATGTCAGCTAGCAATTGACATGGATGGTGATCGTCTGTAAGTGCGTTTATAACAGGCACTGAGGAGTAAGATGCAAAATGTTCGATGTAGTTTTGGTTATATGTCCTCATCATAATTACGTCTACCATGCTTGATATCACTCTAGCTGAGTCCTCTACACACTCGCCTCTACCAAGTTGAGTATCGTTAGGCGATAAAAAAAGAGCGCTACCTCCAAGCTGAGCCATTCCTGTTTCAAAGGACACTCTTGTTCGAGTAGATGACTTTTCAAAAATCATTGCCATAACTTTGCCTATGAAAGGCTGATATAAAATGTTTTTTCGTTGCTCTTCTTTAAGCTGAGCAGCTCTCGATAGAATTTTTTTTAGTTCTTCTTTTGACAGGTCTTTGAGTGTTAGGAAATGTCTAGGCGCCATCTTTGTATCAACCTTCTTTTATTACTTTGGTGAGTATATTAATCAGAATTTCTACCTGCTCATTAGTTATATTAAGGGGGGGGAGTAAGCGAATAACTGATACAGCAGTAACATTAATTAAAAGACCTTGCTCAGCTGCTAAATCAACTAAGTCTTTGCATGGTACCTTAAGCTCAATTCCTATCATAAGCCCTTGACCTCTTATCTCGGCAACATTTTTGCAATCTCTGAGAGATTCCTTAAGCCTCTGCTTGATAGATTCCCCTTGTTTTTTTGCATTTTCATACAGTTTATTTTTCAGGATAGTTTCAATAGTGGCTAATGACGCTGCACATGCTAGAGGATTTCCTCCAAATGTAGAACCGTGGCTGCCCGGGCTCATTAGGTTAGCTGCCTTTACTCCAGCAAGACAGGCTCCAATAGGAACTCCATTTGCTAGCCCTTTAGCCGTTGTTACTATGTCAGGCAGAATATTATGTTGTAGATAATTAAAATAAGAGCCTGTCCTTGCATTACCGGTTTGTATTTCGTCGACTATCATCAACCAATCGTGTTTATCACAAGTTTGACGAAGGTCTTGTAGATAGCTTGAATCTGGAACTATAACCCCACCTTCTCCTTGAATAGGTTCGACTAGTATAGCTACAATATTTTTATTTTTTTCTGCAATCTCTTTAATCGCTGTGAGATTCGAATAAGGCGCCCTAACAAATCCATGAAGTAATGGCGCGTAACCTTTTTGGTAGCTATCACTTCCCGTAGCTGAAATTGTAGCCATTGTTCTTCCATGAAATGAGTTTTCCATAACAATGACTGTAGGATTAGGGTTTCTTTTTTTTGCGCCATAAAGTCTCGCTAATTTTATAGCTGCTTCATTTGCTTCAGCACCAGAATTACTAAAAAAAAGTTTCTCTAAACCAGATATCTTCTTCAGTTTTTCAGCCAACATTTCTTGTGCTTCAATATTATAAAGATTAGAGCAATGTATAATTTTTTGAGCCTGACTAGATAAAGCTTCTGTGATAGCAGGATGAGCATGACCTAGCCCACAAACTGCTATCCCTGATACTGCGTCTAAATAGCGCTTACCGTCAGTATCCCAAACCCAAGATCCATCCCCTTTGCATAAGGTAATTTTTCTAGTGCCATAGTTGTTCATCAATGCACTGCTGACCATATTTTTCCTATTCTACTTATGAATATAGCAGCTTACTTAGTAAGCCTGAAAACAAAAAAAGGCAGCTGATGGCCACCTATATAAAAGAATGTTATAAGGTATTCTACAAATTGGCAATGGCCAATAAAATTATATTATTAATCTATTGTGAGGCCTTAGCTTCTTTTTTTAGGTGCTTCGCGAGCTTCTTCTGACGCTTCATATGCTTCTTGCGACGCTTCAGAAACCAAACGTAGGTTCCTGTCATAGCTAAAAATACAGTTAACAGCCCCATAAAGTCAACAAAGAGGACGCCTGCATCACCAAAAAAACGTCCGCTATGTAAATCTAAAATCACTGTTTCCAGAGATATACCAGGTATCTGTGAGCTCTGCTTAAGCTCTTCTAATATAGTTGAAGGTAGCGAAGAAGGAAGAGGCCAGCTTTTTATCGTTATTTGACTGGGTTTAATTTTAAGTGTATCTGGGTCTAGGGACAAAATTTTGTTATGAGATTGAATGAATAGTGTATTATTGAGATATTTCACATTAGTTGTATGTTCTGGCAGACCACTAAGCGTATTAATTTTTTCTACAAGTTCTCCATTAAAGCTAAGAATAACTAGTTCATCTTTGCATAAAGCAATTAAAAAGCTATCTGTGCGCGCCGCATTTAAAAGAGGAGGCGCGCAAGTGGCAACAGGCTGCCCGTCCATATATATTTCACGATCTCCAGGATGATTAATCCATTGCTTTCCAACTTTAAAACCTGATAATGCAACTGTTTCGAAGCCATACCAACTCAGAAGCCATTCGGAGTTTAGGATTCTTTTACTAAGACCTGCCGCCGGTGAGTGATTTAAAAGTATTCCTGTAATCGAAAGAAAAATTAATACAACCATGACCGACAAACCAACTCGTCGATGCCATCGCAAGTTATAAGAAATCTTGTGCTTAAGTTTGGATTTCAAATGTAACTTTCCTATTGGAAGGGATGCAGCATATATTGATTAGGTATTAATTAAGAGCTAACACCTGTTGGTGGTAAAATAAGGCAAGTCTAGCTATTTTATTTAATGCCCATACTGACAAAGTAGCACCTGTAATACCATCAATATTCTGATCCAATTCATGGTCAGGTGTCATTTTTACATTCTTGTACTGATTCGTAAATGATGGATAGCGAACTTCCCATCCACGAGACTCTCTAAAAGCTAAAACTTTCACATGTTCAATATGAAAATCTTCAATACTACCGTTCACTACGACACCCACAGTTATAGGCCTTTCTTTTCCAATTTCCTCAAGTATCCACGCGGTCTTCTCATCCTCGCTATAATATCTGACACGCATGCCTCTGACTGGACGGCTTAGTATCTCAGTAGATAGTTTTTTTAATTCTGGTGTTAGCCAAAGTGATTTTGCTTTAGATGGCGGTACACTAAAATTTTCGCTTAAAAACTCTGGAGTTGTTTGATATATGGCACTATGAGCTTTATTTGAAGTTAAAGAAAAAACTAACAGAAACAGAACAAACAGAGTCACGAATGTGACCCTCTTTGTTCTGTTTCTTTCAAAAAAATACATTTGCATATTTTTTAACACATCAGTAATAATACTAGAAATCGTAGCCTACACCTAAATTATAGCCATTGTATTCAGTTCCACTGTCATTATCTTGGTCAAAGTAGTCAGCTTTAAGAACAACGCGCGGATGTATGTAATAGTTAAATCCTACATCAATTTGTTCTTTTTCTGAATTTTGACTTCCACCAGCAGTGTTATCGTACTCATTAAAGCGTGCGAAAACTCCTAGCTTTTTAGTGAGCTGGAAAGATGGTTCAATATACCAACCTTCTTGTTCGTCTGCACCAGCTTTGACAGTTTCAATATTATCATCAAGATCCCATTGTGCATAAAGTGCTCTTAAACCAAATGACCCTTTTTTGTAGGCAAGATGAGCTTCGATTAAATCAGCTTCAACACCTTCAACACCATTGATTATTTCACTTTGCCAAACATCTTCTTGGTGTTGGTAGGTAGCTGCTAATTCTAAGCCAGGAATACCGGTATACTTGATTCGTGCTGTATAAGCAAGATCGTCACCTTTAGCATTGCTTGTTTTCTGACGACCATCACGAATTTTGTACTTACCAGAACTTTTCGCGCCAACTACAGCTGCGCCTACTTCACCAACTTCAGCTACAACTTTATCTGCACCATTAATATATAAGCCAGAGTGAGCAGCTAGATCATAGCTTAAACCTTCAGTAAGCTCTCCACTGAACATTAACCCACCTTCCCACCATGTAGCTGGAAGGATGTTCTTTTCAACTGGGTTACGCTCAACACCGTAAAAGGTTGGTGGTTCATGAGTTTCATTCAAAATACCTACTGGAATTAAGAATACACCAGCTTTGGCTCTGTGTCCTTCGGTGTAATCCCATTCTATATAAGCCTGTTCAACTTCAACTTCACCCCCTTTTCCTTCACCAGCAAGCGCGTGTTCGATTTCGAATTCAGAGAAGAATCTTAACTTATCGCTGTATTCATGACCTACGAATAATACGAATCGATGTAAATCAAATTCATCTTTCGAACTGGTTGAATTATCAGAGTTATGATTATTATAGTGAAGCTCACCATAGCCACCTATAGTAGTTTTAGTTGCCCATTCCGCTAATTTAGCAGTTGAACTAGAAGTAATTTCTTCTACAGCTGTAAATGTAGATTCAGTTTTAGCATTGTTTTCAGCAAGCCCATCTTTCAGGCTGGCGATTTCCGCTGCTTGTTTTTGAATTAATTCGTACATTTCGTCTAAAGTTGGCTTTGCGTCTACCGTAAAAACAATAGATAAAAGTACGACACCTACTATTGTTGTTCTAAGCATTCTGCCGATCTCCTAATTAAATGCGACTTATTTTGTCATCTCTAATGAAATGAGTTGAAAGCTGTATTATACACTATTTTTATTTGAATGATAACTATTATCATTCAAATATTTGAATGATTCTCATTATTCATTTTATTTATTGGACTAGTTGATTATTTTTTCAATAAAATATTGAAAATCTAAATTATTTATAAGATTGAGTTAAGTAACAGTTTTAGCGGAATGAATAAAAGGTTAAAATATTATTACTATAATTATTTTATTCTTATAAAGGTGCTATCATTAATGGATATAATGGAAACTATACGCGAGCAAATTGAAGGTAACCCAATTATTCTGTATATGAAGGGCTCACCTAATTCACCGCAGTGCGGTTTTTCTGCGCGCACTATAGAGGCACTCACTTCATGTGGAGAGCGCTTTGCTTTTGTTGATATACTTAGTAACCCTGAAATCAGAACCAATTTACCTTCTTACGGTAATTGGCCAACATTTCCTCAGCTCTGGGTTAAGGGAGAGTTAATTGGAGGATGTGACATCGTCACAGAGATGCACGAAAAAGGAGAATTAGTGCCACTGATTAAGGAAGCGTCTCAAAATATAGAATAGCTTGAGAAAAAATTATGGGATTTTGACGATACCCGCTAATTTCTGTTAATCTTGATCTATAAAAAATATAGAAAATTTTTAATCTCATTTAATGTCTAAGATATATGTAACTATTCGTTTCTATGAAAACTGAATAGTACGGCATCAGAAAATTTACCGAAAATCAATAATAGAATCAAAAGGAGCTTTATTATGGGAAATGGTGTACTAGTTGGAAAACAAGCCCCAGACTTCACATCTGGAGCAGTATTAGCTAATGGAGAGATAGTTGATGAATTTAATTTGCATTCAACTATTAAGGGTAAAAAAGCGGTCATCTTTTTCTATCCCTTAGACTTCACTTTTGTGTGTCCGTCAGAATTAATTGCCTTTGATCATCGTATGGAAGATTTCAAAAAACGTGGTGTGGAAGTTATAGGCGTCTCCATCGATTCAGTCTTTACTCACAACGCATGGCGTAATACAGCTATTAATGATGGAGGTATTGGCCAAGTTAATTATCCTCTTGTTGCAGATATGAAGCATGAGATATGCCAAGCTTATGATGTTGAATTTGGAGATGCAGGCGTTGCTTTTCGTGGTTCATTTTTGATTGGTGAGGATGGCATTGTTTATCATCAAGTGGTAAATCACTTACCATTGGGACGCAATATAGACGAAATGCTTCGCATGATAGATGCACTGAGTTTCCATCAGGAGCATGGCGAAGTTTGTCCAGCTGGCTGGAAAGACGGCGACAAAGGAATGGATGCATCACCTGATGGTGTGGCTTCATACTTAACTGACAATGCCGATAATCTATAGTTATAAAAAAATAATAGATTTAACGCCTCTGATTTAACTTAGGGTGCTCAAAAAAAACCGCAGAAATTATTTTTGCGGTTTTTTATTTTGCAAGAACAATATTGGAGATTCAGATGTCAATAGATAGAATTGTTGAACTAGAAACCAAATTATCCTACCAGGAAGATACAATCACTCAGCTGAATGATGTGGTTTGCAGGCAACAGAACCAAATAGATGAAATTAATAAAAAATGTGAATTACTTTTTTCTTCTACAAGGGCTTTAACCGAAAAACTGAGTGTCGAAGCTGGAGAGGTTGACAAACCTCCCCATTATTAAATAATTCTTATTAGAATTAGTCATATCCTTTCTTATTGAGTTATTAGAGGTTCATTAGCACTAAAAAAATCAGACCCCATCATAGCTGTTGTGTTAAGAATTCCTCTCCCTGAAACGGATGGTATTAAAATATGAGCTGGTTTTTCTAGGCCGTTGAGAAACGGTCCAACGAGACGCGCATTTGTAAGTGAGCGTATTAAACCCAAAGCTATGCTAGCAGCATCCATGTTGGGCATGATAAGCACATTAGCTCTTCCAGTAATATTTGCATTATTACAAATAGTTTCTCTTAAAGCCTCGTTCAATGCAGACATTGCATGCATCTCACCATCAATTTCGATATCTGGAATCTGGCCGCGAAGTTTTTCCGCAGCTCTTTTCATTTTATGAGCTGACTGATCGTCATAGGTGCCATAATTTGAATGAGACAGAAGTGCAACTTTTGGTATAACTCCACACCCTGCGACAAATTCAATAGCATCCTCAGTGATATGCATGATTTGTTCTTCTGTTGGGTCTACATTAATAAATGCATCTGCTAGGAATAATGGACCATCATCTAAAAGTAAAATGCAGATAGAGGATATACTACTTTTGTCATCGCGAGGCGGAATGATGCTTGAAATTTTCGTTAAGTGTTGATCATAACGTCCTGACTTCCCGCATATCAGACCATCTGCATCACCCAGTGCAACCATTATAGTTGCTATAACTGAGTTATCTGTATGAATTGAGTTTCTAGCTGTTTCTACAGAGATTCCAGAACGTCCTACATATTTATGGTAATACTGCCAGTAATTTTCTCGATGACTATCATCCTCAGGATTAAATATCTGAAAATCAGCTTCAGGTTTTATGCGCAAATTCATTTCTTTAATTTTTTGTTTAATAATAGCTGGCCGTCCAATTAAAATCGGTTTTGCTATTTTTTCATCAATAATACCCTGCATTGCCCTCAAAACGTCATCATTCTCCCCTTCAGCATAGGCTATCCTGGGTGGATTTTTTTTCGCTCTTTCAATCATAGGCTGCATAAAAAGCTGACTACGATTAACGTAGCTATGAAGTTTATTGCGATACGCCTCGAGATTCTCAATTGGTCTAGTAGCAACACCACTTGCCATAGCCGCTTTTACAACAGCTAAAGGAACTTCTTCGATAAGTCGAGGATCAAACGGTTTAGGAATAAGATAATCTGGTCCAAATTTTAAATCTTCTCCTGCATAAGCTTCGGTTACTTCTGGAGAGGCTTCACGATGAGCTAGATCTGCAATAGCCATTACACATGCTTTTTTCATCTCATCGTTAATGATCGTTGCACCACAATCTAGGGCCCCTCTAAATATAAAGGGAAAACATAAGACGTTATTGACTTGATTGGGAAAATCTGAGCGTCCAGTAGCTATTATCGCATCTGGCCTAGTTTTCTTAGCTAATTCAGGCATTATCTCTGGTGTTGGATTAGACATAGCAAGTACTAACGGGTTTGGCGCCATTTTTTTTATCATGCTAGCTTTTAATATTCCAGGACCAGAAAGACCTAAAAATAAATCAGCATCAATGATCGCATCATCTAATGTTCTGTCACTAGTCTCAGAAGCATAATCTTCTTTCCATGGATTCATCCCAACTTCTCTACCTTTATAAATAACCCCGTTACGATCGATCATTCGGACATTATTTTTTTGTAGCCCCATCGTAACAAGAAGATTTACACATGCTATGCTTGCAGCGCCAGCGCCAGTGACAACAATCTTAATATCCTCTATTCTTTTTTCAACGATTCTTAAACCATTATAAATTGCAGCTGCTGATACAATAGCAGTTCCATGTTGATCATCATGAAATACTGGTATTTTCATACGTTCGTGCAGTTTTTTCTCGATGAGGAAGCATTCTGGAGCTTTGATGTCCTCCAAATTCACTCCACCAAAAGTCGGCTCAAGTGACGCGATAATATCAACTATTTTGTCAACATTTGGTTCATCAATTTCAATATCAAAAACATCAATATTAGCGAATTTTTTGAAGAGTACAGCTTTTCCTTCCATTACTGGTTTAGATGCTAACGGACCTATATCTCCAAGACCTAGAACTGCGGATCCATTTGTGATGACTGCAACAAGATTCCCTCGTGCAGTTACCTTATCTACATCTGTAGGATTTTTAACTATATGACCACATGCATACGCAACTCCGGGTGAATACGCCATTGCTAGATCGCGGGCATTGGCCATTGGTTTAGTGGCTCGAATCTCTAGTTTTCCAGGTAGAGGATCCATGTGATAGCGAAGAGATCTTTCTTTAAACGAATCGTCCATTATTATTTCTCATAATTAATCACCAAGAAAACCTTGGCGCTGATTTTTAAAGTTCAAAAAATTATATGTATTCTAACGTGAGAGGTATTGTTATTGCTAAGTAAATTGTAAGCTTTCTTTATAAATATTTAATTACTTAGGGTTACATTTTATAAGTAAACTTACAATAAGATAATAATCCCATAAAGAAGATAATAGAGTGAAACTATGCCAACGGTCTATTTTATAAGATCAAATGGGGGTGAATACCAAGTTGAGGCCCAAGATGGGGACTCCGTCATGCAAGCACCTTTAAGTGGCATAGTCGATGGTATATTAGGAGAATGTGGAGGCCAATCGCGAATGTGGGCACATGCCATTGCTGTGTTGATGAAAATTGGCTTAATAAGTTAGACGGAACTAGTGAGCTAGAAGCTATGATACTTGAAGCAGTTATTGATCCTAAAAAAATAGTCGACTAAGTTGAAACATAAAGATAACTGAGGAGCTAAACGGACTAGTAGCTTATATTCCTGAGCGCCAATATTAGAATTATTAATATTCTCTTATTAAAGAAGATCGATTTTCATATTAATCCCATCCACCAAGGTCATTCCATTTGTTTACAATTGCGCAAAATAATTCTGCAGTCTTTTCTGCATCATAAATAGCAGAATGCGCTTTATCGCTATTAAATTCAATTTGCGCAGATTTGCATGCTTTAGCTAAAACAGTTTGTCCATATGCCAGGCCGCTCAGGGTGGCTGTGTCAAAACATGTAAAGCCATGAAAAGGATTTTTTTTGATGTTATTACGTTTGATTGCAGTATTTAAGAAGCCAAGATCAAAATGAGCATTATGCCCAACCAAAACAGCTCTACTGCAATATTCAGATTTGACTGCATCATTAATATCATTAAAAAAAGAGGTTAGAGCCTCTTTTTCGTCTATGGCAGCTCGGTATGGATCATTTGGATCAATTCCAGTGATATCAAGCGCAGCTTGTTCAATATTTGCCCCTTGGAAGGGAATAATTGAATGAAAAAGGTTAAATCCAGGAGTTAACCTCCCTTGTTCGTTAATAGACAGAATGACAGCGCCTATTTCAAGAAGTGCATCAGTTTCAGAATTAAAACCTCCAGTTTCAACATCAACCACTACAGGTAAAAATCCTCTAAATCTGTCTGATATAAGTTGTTTCATGGGCACATAGCTCTATCACTTAGTTTGTTTTATTATTTGCCATTGTAAAGTTTTACCTGCCTCCAATGGGGTAATGGTATCTTCAATAAATGGTAATTCTGCAGGTATATCCCAGGGTATTTTATGTAGTGTTATTGTATCGTCATTCCTCGAAAGCTTATAAAAATCTGGACCGAAATGACTAGCAAATCCCTCGAGCTTATCCA
>DGPR01000016.1:3104-30030 GCA_002390525.1 Cellvibrionales bacterium UBA4435 | reverse complement strand
CTAATTGCTGCAGATATTAGCGCTTTTTGATGGGTATCTCTTTTTAAAATTGGTAAACAATAGTAGTGAGGCCTGATCCCTGTCGAAAGCATATGATTACGATTATATAAAAGATGTTGAGGTGTAATCGTTGCAGCCAGTTTGTCGGTCGAACCTGCTACAAAATCTACCGCCTCTTTCGAGGTAATATGCTCAAATACGATATTCAGTTCAGGAAAATTGCTTACAAGTTCCTTTAGATGAAGGTCTATAAAAATAGATTCTCGATCAAAAATATCAACGTTTTGATCAGTGACTTCACCATGGAGAAGTAAAGGAACACCTTCTTTTTCCATTTGCGACAGGACTGGATAGATTTTTTTTAAATCTGTAACCCCTGATTCAGAATTTGTGGTAGCTCCAGCTGGATAGTACTTGCATCCAAATACCTTACCTGAAGCCTTAGCTTTGGTGATTTCCTCGGGCGCAGTCTTATCAGTTAGATAGATGACCATCAATGGTTGCCAGTGCGAATTTTTTGGACGATTGTTCAATATGCGTTCACGATAGGACAAAGCTTGATCTGTTGTTAAAACTGGAGGGTCTAGATTTGGCATTACAATTGACCTACCAAAATTTCTGGCTGCGTCTTCTACAGTGAAAGCTAATGCCTCGCTATCCCTTAAATGAACATGCCAGTCATCTGGGCGGATTATGGTTATTTCTTTTTGGATATCTTTTTTCATTATAATTTTATTATCTTTAATTGATTTCTACAGATAATGCTAATGGGATTTTTGAACCCTTTAGAATAAATTCAATGTGATTATACCCTTCTTGTTAGCAAGGTTGTTGTTTTATGAGTATATTATTAAGTGTTTGCTGTGAAACTAGTCAACAGCATATTAGAATAGACTATATTTTTTCAATCATAAAATATTACTGAAACAGGAGTTTACTTAGTGACCAATATTAATAAAGTAGTTTTAGCTTATTCTGGCGGCCTTGATACCTCTGTTATTGTTAAATGGTTGCAGGAAAAATATAAGTGTGAGGTGGTCACGTTTACAGCTGATATTGGTCAAGGCGAAGAAGTTGAGCCAGCAAGAGCAAAAGCAAAAGCATTAGGTGTTAATAAGATATATATAGATGATTTACGTGAAGAATTTGTACGTGATTATGTTTTTCCTATGTTTCGAGCTAATGCTGTTTATGAAGGCGAATATTTATTGGGTACTTCGATTGCTCGTCCCTTGATCTCTAAACGACTAATTGAGATAGCAAACGAAGTAGGTGCAGACGCTATTGCTCATGGTGCAACGGGCAAGGGCAATGATCAGGTACGTTTCGAGCTAGGCGCTTATGCATTGAAGCCAGGAATAAAGGTTATAGCTCCATGGCGTGAATGGGAGTTAACCTCAAGAGAAAAGCTTATGGACTATTGCAAGAAACACCGAATCCCCGTCGACTTCTCTGGAAAAAAGAAAAAATCACCTTATTCAATGGATGCTAATTTACTTCATGTCTCATATGAGGGTGGTGTTTTAGAGGATCCTTGGATGGAGTCTGAGGAGGATATGTGGCGCTGGACAGTTTCTCCAGAAAATGCTCCTGACACCCCAATTTATGTCAACCTTGAATTCAAAAAAGGAGATATCGTTGCAATTGACGATAAATTAATGTCTCCAGCAGAAATTTTATCCCATTTAAATAAAGTTGGTGGCGATAATGGTATAGGGAGACTAGATTTAGTAGAAAATCGTTACGTTGGAATGAAATCTCGTGGTTGCTATGAAACTCCCGGAGGCACGATCATGTTATATGCGCATAGAGCTATTGAATCCCTTACTTTGGATCGAGAATCGGCTCATCTCAAAGATAGCTTGATGCCCAAGTACGCAGAAGTAGTTTATAACGGTTATTGGTGGTCACCAGAGCGGTCAATGTTACAAAAACTTATAGATACCACTCAAGATGCAGTCAATGGAATTGTTAGGCTCAAATTGTATAAGGGAAATGTAGTAGTAGTAGGCCGCAAGTCTCCAGATAGTTTATTTGACGAGCGAATTGCTACTTTCGAAGATGACGATGGCGCCTATGATCAAAAAGACGCAGAAGGTTTTATAAAACTTAATGCTTTGCGTCTCAGAATTGCAGCCAACAAAGGGCGAAAACTGGATTAAATTTTATATTAAAAAGTTTCTGTCCCCTTTAGAAATTTTTCCGAAGAAGAGTGATATCATGCGTTTGTTACACACTATGTTGCGCGTTCGAGATCTTAAGCGATCGATTAAATTTTATACTGAAACTTTAGGTATGAATCTCATAAGATCCAAAGACTATCCTAGTGGAAGGTTCACATTAGCTTTTCTTGGTTATGGATATGAATCTGAAAATACAGTACTTGAGCTGACTCATAATTGGGACAAAAAAAATTATGATCATGGTGATGGTTATGGGCATATCGCTGTGGGCGTTGAAGATGTGTATGAAGCTTGTGAAAAAATAAGATTAGCTGGGGGAATTATTGACCGCGAGCCCGGCCCTATGAAATTCGGTGATACTGTATTGGCATTTGTGAAAGACCCTGATGGCTATAAAATTGAATTATTGTCTGAAAATTAAAATCAATAATCTAGGTAATTGAATGAGTATAGTTTTTCTCAATCATAAGTATATTCCTCTTGAAGAAGCTACAATATCGCCAATGGATAGGGGATTTTTGTTTGGGGACGGGGTCTACGAGGTTCTTCCAAGCTACGATGGCCAAATAATTGGGTTTGATTTACATATAAATCGTTTAAACACTAATTTATCTGCACTTGATATCAATTTGAATTGGCCCCATCAAACATGGCTAGACCTCTGTAAGACGCTTATTAAAAAAAACGGTTTTGGAAGTCTGGGAATATATCTTCATGTAAGTCGTGGAAAAGAACACAATCGCTCACATTCCTATGAAAATGGAATTAATCCAACAGTTTTTGCTTTTTCTTTTAAAATATCACCTGAGCAAGAAGTCCATAAATCTAAAATGACACCATATAAAGTAAATACCAGTCTTGATCTTCGTTGGTCTCGTTGTCAAATAAAATCTACAGCGTTGCTCGGTAATTTAATGCATTTTCAACAAGGATATAAAAAGGGCTTTGATGAGACATTGTTATTTAATGGCAGTGATGAGTTGAGAGAAGGAACTACCTGCAACGCTTATATTGTTGAAGATGGAACTGTTATCACTCCTCCATTAGACAACCATATATTACCAGGTGTTACTCGCCATATCTTATTGGATTTATTAAGAAAAGATGGCTCTATTGCAATACAGGAGCGAATTATAACTAAGAAAGAGGTTTACTCAGCAGCTGAAGTATGGGTGACAAGCTCTTCTAAAGGTGTAATTCCAGTAGTAGAGGTTGATGGAAATCTTATTGGTAATGGTGAAATTGGGAATGTATGGTTGTTGGCTCAAAAAATTTATTCTAATGGTAAGAAGAATTATTAAGGTTAATTGATACTCATAAATTAAATTTAACTTATTAGTTAATAGTAAAAAAAGATATTTGGGGGTTTTAATTCCATTATGGCTCGTCCAGCTAAAGCTCTTATTGATCTAGATGCCCTGAGATATAACTTAAAGGTTGCTATTGATCTTTCTCAATACTCAAAAATTATGGCAGTCATCAAAGCCGATGCCTATGGTCACGGTGCTATAGGTGTTTCTAAAGCTCTTTCTGATAATGTAGATGCTTTTGGCGTTGCCTCTATAGAGGAAGCTATTGAGCTTCGTGAGGCAGGAATAAAGACCCCGGTCCATTTGCTTGAGGGCACATTTTCTGATGATGAGATCACCATTGCATCAAAAAATAACTTTTCTATTTCTTGTGTTAATCAAAAACAAAAAAATGCCATAATTGAGGCTCAAATTTCTGTTCCCTTAAATGTATGGATTTTTGTAGATACTGGAATGCATAGACTTGGTATCACCCCTGAAGAGCTAATAAGCATTTATAAAGATCTCAGCGCTTCTGATAATGTTTCGGACAATATTATTATTGCGACACACTTCTCTTGCGCTGATGACTTAGAAAATGATTTTACATCAACACAGCTGTCCCGTATAAAAAACGCCATGAAAGATCTTTCTGTTAATACAAGTTTTTGTAATTCAGCAGGTTTGATAGGGTGGCCTCAAACAAGAGCAGATTGGAATCGACTAGGTATTATGCTCTATGGAGGGTCACCTTTTTCTGCTCCTAAGTGTGGGACAAGCAAATTGAGACAGGTAATGACTCTTAAATCTGAGATAATTGCTTTAAGGACTATAAAAATTGGTGAGACGGTAGGGTACGCTGCTACTTGGAAGGCCGATCGTCAGACAGTTATAGCTACAGTTGCGATAGGCTATGGAGATGGATACCCCCTTAATGCATCAAATGGAACTCCTGTATTAATTCGCGGGAAGCGCTGCCCTATTGCAGGAAGAGTCTCTATGGACATGATAACTATTGATGTTACAGACCTGCCGTTAGTTGAGCTAGGTGATGAAGTTATTCTTTGGGGTAAAGATTTATCTATAGATGAAATAGCCAAATGTGCTGGAACAATTAGCTATGAATTATTAACCCGAATGCCAGCTCGTACAAGGCGTATATACACAGAAAAAGATATTAGACGATAAGCCCATAATCTTTATCAAGAACTTCTATTATTTCAGCTTTAGGATTTTCTGATAACAAAATCTTTTCGCCAGTTATTTTTTTGGCTATCTCGGCGTATGTTTTAGACACCTTCATAAGAACTTCTTTAGGAAGTTTATTATCTCTAGCTAGTGCTTCACGCTCACTAATTCTATCCTTATTCAATAGTATATCTGAATCCGGAAAATGATTTAGTAGCAGTTGACGAAACACCTCTTTTGAGTTTTCAATTATCTTACCCTTTCTGTATGATGGACCATCCCAAATCCTTGAAGAATCTGGTGTTCCGACTTCATCCATATAAATGAGTTTTTCATTTCCTCTGTCATCTTTTACGTAACCAAACTCAAATTTAGTATCAACAAATATTTGATCTATTTTAGCTAAATTAGAGTTTATAACTTCAAATCCTTCCTTGAGAAGTTTTTCATAATGATCGATATCAGGTATATTTTTGAAATTTAGAGATTTATAGTTATTAAGAATATCGGTTCGAGTTATGTTTACGTCGTCAGCTTCAGGGATACCGGATAAGCCTGTTAAGACCCCTTTTGTAGACGGAGTTATTAATAGCTCGTCTAGTTTTTGATCTTTTTTCAGATCATTTGTAAGCTTTATTCCACAAAATTCACGTTCCCCTTTGGAATAAGATCTCCACATTGAACCAGTTATATAATTTCTACAGATAGCTTCAATCATCACTGGTTTTGCTTTTTGAACTATCCAAACAAAAGGGTGTGGAATATCAAGAATATGACTATCAGCTAATTTTTTTTCACTAAACAATTTGAACCAGTAACTGGAAATAGCGTTCAGTGCAGCCCCTTTACCTGGAACGCCATCCATACCTGCCTCTCCCCTCCAAATACAATCGAAAGCTGAAATACGATCACTTATTATCATCACTGCTAAAGGTGCGTCTGTTGCGACCTTGTAGCCCTTCAGTTGAATTAATCTACGACTATCTTCAGCTGTTAAGGAGTATACAGATCGAACCTTGCCACTATGAATTGGACTATCTGTTCTTATTGGCAAATCGTTATTAATAGCGAGTATCTTATCGCAGAGTAACATTATTGATTACCTCGTATGTATATTTATTAGGTTATTCGTATAAGACTGTTTATAAATAATAAAATCTATCAAGCTTCATAAATTATTAAGTTTATATCAACTTGGCCTTACTGCATATTTGCCACTGCCTTGAAGAAAAATTATTATCGCTGTAAGGAAATAAAAACCCTGAAGTTCCAGTTCCCAGCCACCATATTGATTTAGCTCTATGAGGTGATGGATATGAAATAACATGATTGCAAAAACCATATTTACGGTAATTAAAAATGCTGCTGTGCGTGTATAGAAACCAATAATCAGCATTAGTGGGGCAACCAATTCTCCTATATAGACACCGTAGGCTAAGAGGGAAGGAAGACTGAATTCAGCCAGGCGATTACCAAAAAATTCAATAGATGATGGATCTATGACTTTTGCGACACCATGAAATAGAATCAGAAATCCAAGAGATAATCGGAGAATTAGTTTGGCAATCGAATCTTTATTGAACATAATTTTACCTTTTTTTTTGATAGGGTGCTGTACTATAAATGATAGTTTTATTCAAAAAGAGAATTTTTACCAGAGTCTTTTTTGATTTTTAGGCTTCTTTGATTACTTGGTGGACATATAACTACAATGTATCATGCAAATCTAACTTAATTTAAAAGTATCTTTTTTGGATTCTTCGGAGATAAAGAATGATTATTAAGCCAAAAGTTCGCGGGTTTATGTGTATTACTGCACATCCATTCGGCTGCGACGCTAATGTAAAAGAACAAATTGACTATATAAAGAAACAGCAAACTTTTGATGGACCAAAGCGGGTATTAGTCATTGGAGCATCAACTGGTTATGGTTTAGCTGCAAGAATTACAGCTGCCTTCGGCAGTGGTGCTTCAACTCTAGGTGTTTTTTTTGAAAAACCAGCAGGCGAGAAAAAAACAGCTTCAGCTGGTTGGTATAACTCAGCAGCTTTTCATAAGTATGCCTCATCAGAGAGCTTATATGCCAAAAGTATTAATGGCGATGCTTTTTCTGACGAAATAAAACAAAAGGTAATTGAAAATATAAAGGCAGATTTAGGTCAAATTGATTTGGTTATTTATAGTCTTGCTTCTCCGCGTCGGCAACATCCAAAAACTGGTGAAATTTTTAATTCAACTCTTAAGCCTATTGGGAAAGATGTTACTCTTCGGGGCATTAATACTGACAAAGAAGAAATACAGGAATTTAATTTAAGTGCTGCTAGCGAGGAAGATATAGCACAAACTATAGCAGTCATGGGTGGTGAGGATTGGAGCCTCTGGATTCAAGCACTTAATGATGCTGGCGTCTTAGCAAAAGGAGCTTCAACCTCAGCATTTACCTATGTTGGTGAAAAAGCCACATGGGATTTATACTGGAATGGAACCATTGGTCGTGCAAAACAAGATTTAGATAAAAAGGTTAAGAGCATAAGCAAAATTTTAGCCCCTATCAATGGAACAGTTAGAGTTGCAGTACTAAAAGCTGTGGTAACTCAAGCAAGCTCTGCAATTCCAATAATGCCACTTTATTTATCTTTATTATTTAAAGCAATGAAAAAGAGAGGCACACATGAAGGTTGTATCGAACAACTTTATCGCTTGTATACAGAATGCCTTTATTCTGAATCACCGCGTCTAGATGATGTGGGGCGTTTAAGGGTTGATGAACTAGAAATTCAACCTGAAATACAAAAAGAACTATCCAATGCTTGGTCTAATATAACAACCGAAAATTTACATGAATTGACAGATTTCAAAGGGTATAAGGAGGAGTTTATTAAGTTATTTGGGTTCGGAGTTTCTGGTGTTAATTATGATGCTGAAGTAGATCCAATAGTTGATATAAAAAACCTGATATAGATTTAAAGATAGTTTATGAAAATATGTTTAATTTTTCAGATAAAGTTTAGGTGACTGATGAAGGATCGACAACTTACATGGAGGCATTTCCATCCCAAATTATGGCTTACATGGCTTGGTTTTGGATGTTGGAGGCTAGCTGTCAATTTACCTTATCCATTAATGATCTATCTTGGGCATAAACTCGGCCTACTGATGTATTTTATTGGAGGATATCGCTATAAGGTGGCGGAAACAAACTTAAAGCTTTGTTTCCCAGATATATCTCAACAGGAACAAAAAAATCTCCTGCGCGCTAACTTTATTAGTTATGGGATTGCATTTTTTGAAGTTGGAATAGCTTGGTGGTGGCCTACAAGTCGACTAAAAAAAATTATTCACGTAGAGGGTATTGAACATATAGATAATCTTAATGGACGTGGTGCATTGCTTATGGCTATTCATCATACAACTTTAGAAGTTGGAGCTTCCGGGCTCATGATGGAGCGACAAATTGATGGAATGTATCGCCCACATAAAAATATAGTATATGACTATATCCAAAAAAAAGGGAGGCTTAAAAGATCAGCTGATGCCGATGTGTATACTCGAGACGACGTTCGCGGGATATTGAAAGCACTTCAAAATGGTAAAATTATTTGGTATGCACCTGATCAAGATTATGGACCTAAACAGAGTGTATTCGCGAGTTTTTTTGGAATACAAGCTGCAACGGTTACCGCTACTGCCAAGTTTGCTAAAGTTGGTAAATCAGCCGTCTTGCCATTTTCACATATCAGGCTTCCTGATAATGAAGGGTATAAAATTACTGTACATCGACCATTAGAGAGTTTCCCAGAGAATGATGAAGTTTCTGATGCAGAAAGAATTAATAGAGTGATTGAAAAAATGATTTTACAGCAACCAGATCAGTATTTATGGGCGCACCGACGGTTTAAGACTCGCCCAAAAGGAGAGAAGAGGCCATACTCAAAAAAAAGAGGTTAAAAAACACCTGAAAAATTCATTTAATATTATGAATCAAATGCTTGTTCTAGTTCGTTATGGTCAGTACCATATCACGAATAATTCATTAATGGATATCGAGGAAATAGATGATTACCGGCAGTATAGTTGCTTTGGTGACACCAATGATCCCTAACAGTCTTGAGATTGACTGGGACCGCTTAAAAGGCCTGGTTGAATGGCATATCCAACAGGGTACAAATGCTATTGTAGCAGTTGGAACCACAGGAGAATCTCCTACTCTGGATGTCCAAGAGCACATGGCTACTATTGCTGCTATCGTTGAGGATTCATCTGGACGAATTCCAGTGATTGCAGGCACTGGAGCTAACTCTACTAAAGAAGCCATTGAGTGGACGCAACGCGCACAAGAAAGTGGCGCCGATGCTTGCTTGCTGGTGACCCCTTATTATAACAAGCCTACCCAAGAAGGACTTTATTTGCATCATAAGTCTATTGCTGATTCAGTTGATATCCCACAAATCTTATATAACGTACCGGGGCGTACTGCATGTGATATTCTCCCAGATACTGTTAATCGTTTGGCTTCTGTGGATAATATTGTCGGTATAAAAGATGCAACTGGTGATGTGGAAAGAGCAAAAAAATTAATTGAAATATGCCCTTCAGACTTTGCTATCTACTCTGGAGATGATGCAACTGCACTTCAATTAATTCTATTAGGTGGACATGGAAACGTATCTGTTACTGCTAATGTTGCTCCAAAACTAATGGCAGAAATGTGTAAATTAGCAATAGCTGGAGAAAAAAAAGAGGCAACGGATATCAATAATCTTCTTGCGCCAGTCCATGATGTTCTGTTTTTGGAATCAAACCCGATTCCAGTAAAATGGGCAGTAGCTCAAATGGGATTAATCCAACACGGGATTCGATTGCCTTTAACAGAATTATCGGATGATCTGAAAATAGAGGTTCGTGAGGCGCTTGAGGCTGCTGACCTTTTAAAATAACTAACAGGGTATTCAGAAAACTGGAGTTAGCTGATGTCAATAGAAATCAAACGGATAGTGTTGATTGTAATTTTATTTTCCATTGCTTCTTGTAGCAGTATCGATGACATCAAAGATAAAAATCCAATACGTAATCGTGCTAATGATTATTTGCATTCTAAGGAAATCTTACCTATGGAGGCACCTGCTGATGCGGCGATTGGTGAATTATATATTGTTCCAAATATACCAGTCGCAGGACTTCCTAAAAGGTCTTTCTCTGCTCCCAGACCTCAGCCTTTATCTGTGAACCTTTTAAAGGAGTCAGTAGAAATATTATCATTTTCTGGCAAACAATGGATTGCAATCAATAAACCGCCTGCAGAAGTATGGCCAAGACTCAGAAGCATTTTAACTCGAAGCGCTATACCTACTGCAAAAATGGATCCACCAGGGGGCATTCTGGATACTGGATGGTTACAGTTCAAGGATGATGAGAATCATAGTCATAGATTCCGTTTTCTTATCTCTCCAGGTGTAGGAATCAGTAGTAGTGAGATTAGGGTTACTCAGATGCATGCATTAGCTGGTCAAGAGGATTCATTGTCAGAATGGCCGTTGAATTCCATGAGTCTCTCCAGAGAAGAGGAGTTTACTAAAATAATAGCTAATACTTTAGTTTCAGATGTTACCGGAACCTCTGTTTCCTTGCTTGCACAAAATATTGGTGGAGAGTCGAGAGTTAAAGTGGTTATTCCCGAGGATGAAGAGCCATACATAGAAATGAAGTTGGGGTATGCTCGTAGTTGGGCATCAGTGTTGAAATCATTATCATTAGGTGGTTTCTCTGTAGTTAGCGATGATCAAGCGAGTGGACAATTATCAGTAGAGTTTACCGAGATAGAGTTAGTAACAGAGGATGAATCTTTGCTTGGACTAGTGAGTAATTTTTTGAATTCTCGAGATGCGGAAGATCAGTTAATACCTGCTCTTGAATACAAAGTAACGATTACTCAAAGCCCAAATAAAGTTATAGTGAAAATTTCAAACAAAAACAATGTTCCCCTTGATCAGCTTACGAAAATTAAACTATTGAAAATCATACGTGGAAATCTTAGTTAATTTATGAGATTTTCTTCTATCGGTAGCGGCAGCAAGGGTAACAGTACAATTATTGAATATAATGATACTGTTATTTTGGTGGATTGTGGTTTTTCTTTAAAAGAGACTGAGAAAAGATTAAGTATTTCGGGCCTAACCCCCTCAAAAATAAATGCTATCCTAATAACTCATGAGCACTCAGACCATATACGCGGTGTTTCTTCCTTAGCAAAAAAATATAAAATACCAGTAATGGCAACTGCTGGAACAAGTAAGTTCTTAAGAAACCCATCTGCACTAAATTTAACTTGTATTGACACACAATCAGATTTTCATATTGAAAACCTTACAGTAACTCCCGTGCCAGTACCTCATGATGCTAGAGAGCCAGTTCAGTTTATTATAAGAGGCGGCTTGCTAACTTTTGGGATTTTGACTGATGTTGGCGCTATAACAGAACATATTATAGAGCTTTATCAGCGCTGTGACGGCCTTATGATTGAGTCGAATCATGATGAGGATATGTTACTTAATGGATCTTATCCAAGATCTTTAAAAAATAGAGTAGGTGGTAACTGGGGTCATTTAAATAATAA
Source organism: Cellvibrionales bacterium UBA4435 (assembly GCA_002390525.1). Taxonomy (GTDB): domain Bacteria; phylum Pseudomonadota; class Gammaproteobacteria; order Pseudomonadales; family Porticoccaceae; genus Porticoccus. The sequence goes on along the minus strand of DGPR01000016.1, from coordinate 18,757 downwards.
ACAAATGTTATATTTTTTAAAAAATATTGAGCTTGAACAATTACAAGAATTAGTTATAGGCCACATTAGCGAGAATAATAATAGCATTTCATTAGTAAAGGAGACTATTTCTGAGATATCTAAACAACTTTCATCTGTATCTTATGCAACTCAAAATGAAGGGTTCGATTGGATACAGTTAAAGAGCTAAATTTTTATAATTTATATTAATATTTAGTTATATTATAGCTCTCATAACTATATGTTTTTTTGCGGTTTTTTTTAATTTACATACTTAGGTTTTCCACAATTATACATATTGTTCAATATATAATAGTTTGCAATATCGCTAAGTCATTGATTTATGAATTTAATTTAGTAAGATATTGATATTATTACACTTTTATAGTTGATTAAAAAACAACCAATCTAACTCTACCTCCCAAACTAGGTGGATTCTATAGAATTTTTTTTAAGTAATACACAAAGTTATCCACAGATTTTGTGGGTAACTTTCCATGCACATAAAAAAAGTGTTATCAGTAATTTAATTTAGACTTTTTTCCTTTGTTTTTTATGAGTTTATATAGTCTTTGATTGATAGATTAAGTATAGGTATTTCTCAGACTCACCTCTTAATAATTTAAATTTTGATTGGATTCCAATTAACTATTAAAAAATGTATTGTTTGATTCTTATTGGCTAATTTCGATATCAGCCGAAACTGAAAGACGGATTATCATATGAATGAAGTGGTTTTTCCTATATCTGTGATGTTTTTTGATGGCCTAGAGGACCGAGCATCTATGCTCGCTACGAAGCTTAAATTACCATTATTGGCGTATAGCAAATCTAATGAAATACAAAGCAATTTAGCCTTACTAGTTAGTAATTATGGATTAGAAGTCATACATCTAGGGAAACACTCACCCGGACCGATTAGCTGTAATTTCACTACTGGCTCTTTAGATTACCGTCGCTTACATGGAGGAGGAAAAAATCAGAATCTTGCAAAAGCGATTGGTATAAAAAGTATTAAGCAGAAGCTTTATATCATGGATGTCACCGCAGGCTTGGGTAGAGACGCATTTATTTTAGCCTCATTAGGTGCAAAAGTTCTGATGCTTGAAAGAAATGATATATTGGCGGCTTTGCTTGCTGATGGTATTTACAGAGCGAGAATGATAGAGGAAGAAAAGGGTGAAGATTTTAAAAAAATTTTTAAGCGCATAACACTTATAAATAATGACTCTATTGATTATCTAAATACCCTCGAAGATATATCTATACCAGATATTGTATATATAGACCCCATGTTTCCACCCAGGCAAAAATCAAGCCAGGTTAAAAAGGAAATGCAGTTATTACAAAGATTGATTGGGTCAGATGAGGATTCTGATAAGCTTCTTGCATTAGCCAAAAGTAAAGCTAGATACCGAGTTGTAGTTAAGCGACCAATTCATGCAAAGTTCTTATCTGATCAAGAACCTAGTTATTCTTTGAAAGGTAAATCTACAAGATACGACATATATTCAAATAAAAAAATTCCTGACTGATTTTCTGTATTTGAATTTAAATTAAGCATCAAACTAGTAGTTTTTCTAGGACTCGCTGGTATATGTAGCTTAGGCAATCTAATTCTTTGATATTAACGCATTCGTCAACTTTATGGATGGTAGTATTTACAGGACCAAGCTCTAAAACTTGGCTTCCATAGGGTGCAATAAAGCGCCCGTCTGAAGTGCCGCCTGCTGTAGATAATTTAGTTTTTAAGCCTGCCACCTCAAATATGCTCTCTTTTGCAGCATTTATAAGCTCCCCCTCTCCGGTAATAAAAGGCTTGCCGCTTAAAATCCATTTTATCTCATAGTCTACATGATTTTTTTGGAGTATTTTTTCTGTCCTATTTTTTATTTCATCTTCAGTAATTTCAGTTGAGAAGCGAAAATTAAATACTACTTTAGCCTCACCTGGAATCACATTAGTCGCTCCAGTACCGGCATTAATATTTGATATTTGGAAGGTTGTAGCTGGAAAAAAATTATTTCCGTCATCCCAGTGCTCTTTAGCAAGATCATCTAAGGCAGGTGATATTTTATGTATAGGGTTATCCGCTATTTGAGGATAGGCGACATGACCCTGAATACCTCTTACAATTAACTCACCATTAAGTGACCCTCTTCGTCCGTTTTTAATGATATCTCCAGTTATTACTGAGCTAGAAGGCTCACCAATAAGACACCACTCAGGAATTTCATTTTGACTTTTCAGATATTCAACTGCTTTAACTGTTCCGTTTAAAGCCGGCCCTTCCTCGTCGCTAGTTATAAGAAAGGCAACTCTACCTTTATGCACGGGATATGCGGATATAAATCTTTCGGTTGCAGTTATCATTGCGGCAAGAGAACCCTTCATATCTGCCGCACCCCGACCATAAAGGAAATCTCCATCTAGGGTTGGCTGGAAGGGCGGATGACTCCAGAAATTTTCATCACCTGCAGGTACAACATCTGTATGCCCGGCAAAACATAATGTCGGACCCACATCACCATGAACTGCCCAAAAATTCTTAACATTACCGTAAGGTAGATTTTGAATTTTAAAGCCAGATGACTCTAACCGATTTATCATTAATTTCTGGCAACCAGCGTCTTCTGGTGTTATAGATTTTAGCTTTATTAGATCGCAAGCCAGCTTTATAGTTTCGGAACCGTTGTGCGATGGTGTATGCATAAGCTTAGACCTTGAGTATTTTTTATAAAAAATTATTATAAATAACGTGCTTAATTTGAGCTATGTAAATCGTCATTTAATATAACTGCCGAGTCGTTAGTTAGGCACTCCACAGCACCTGTTTGAGAGTTTCGTCTAAACAGAAGATCATTTTTATTTGCTAAATCGCGAGCTTTCAGTTGAACTATTAGTTGCCCTTTATCACCTATTAATTTAACTTTTGTACCTGCAGTTATATAGAGTCCTGCTTCGATTGTACAACGATCACCCAATGGTATACCAAGCCCAGAATTTGCCCCTAGTAAACATTTACTTCCAATAGTGATAATAATTTCCCCACCACCAGACAAAGTCCCCATAGTTGAGCTTCCCCCGCCTAAATCAGAACCTTCTTTAATAAATACACCTTGAGATATTCGCCCTTCAATCATGCTTGTACTCTGTGTTCCAGCATTAAAGTTTACAAATCCCTCATGCATTATAGTAGTTCCCTCACCAATATAAGCTCCAAGCCTAACTCTTGCTGTATCAGCTATACGAACGCCCGAGGGAACAACGTAATCTACCATTTTTGGAAATTTATCGATGCTGTTTACAAGTAAAGTTGAACCACTAAGTCGTGCTTCAAGTTGACGATCACCGAGCTCTCTTATATCTATGGGCCCTTGATTTGTCCATGCGATATTTGGGAGAACACCAAACATTCCATTAAGATTGATACTGTTTGGTTTAACGAGCCTGTATGACAGTAAATGAAGCTTAAGGTATGCTTCTTGGACAGAAGTGAGCTCAGCATCATTTTCTAATATAGTAATTAATACTGGTTTTTTTGAATTTATAAGTCTTTTAGATAATGTGGATAAACTGTGTTCTTGTATCTTTAAAAATTCACCTGAGAGCTCTTCAAGAAGGGAGCCATTTAAAGAAAAAATATGATTTCCACCTTTATAATTAAAAATTTTTTCTAATACACATAAAAATTTATAGTTAGGATTCAAAATCGGTTCTGGATAAAATATCTCCAGCCATTCCTTCTTTTTATTTTGCGTCCCAACACCCAAACCAAGGCTAAATAATTTCATTATTGTTATTTCCTGAGTGAAAAATCATAATTTAATTTATAAAATTTTAGAAGAAAAAATAGATTTATATTTATCTGCTGTGAATCCAACATAAATAGTATCGTTAACATCTAGTATAGGTCTCTTAATTATTATTGGTAGCTTAAACAGCAGATCAGTATTTTTTTCTTCTAGAAATTCTTTTTGTACTTTTAGTGAAAGCCCTCTCCAGGTGGCGCTTCTTTTATTGATAATCGCTTCAACTTTTGACTTAAGAAGCCATTTTTTAAGCACCCCTTTGCTAAACTGATCGCTTCTAATATCATGAAAAATATACTCTATATTAGACTGCTCCAACCATTTTCTTGCTCTACGGACTGTATCGCAATTTTTAATACCATAAATTTTTGTTATTGCCATATTTAAGCTAACTTAGAATAAATTTCGATATAAAATTATAAATATATAGCAATATACTTATCAAATTTTAATGTAAATACATCATGCTTTTTTTGTCTTCATCGGTTTTTTTCTATTTGGGTATAATTTGGTGCAGATTTGACAAATAGTACCATCGCAATTCCATGCAGAGCAGAACTCCCTGCCAAAGTAAATGAACTGAAGATGGAGTTTATTCCAACTAGATTTTGGGAAAAGTGTCTTCAAGTCTTTTTCTGTTTTAGTTACGCTTTTGCCATTCGTTAATCCCCATCTTTGAGCAAGTCGATGTATGTGTGTATCAACTGGAAAAGCAGGGTGTCCGAAACCTTGCGACATAACTACACTTGCTGTTTTATGACCAACACCTGGAAGAGTTTCCAGCAGCTCTATACACTCTGGTACTTCACAATAAAATTTATTCACAAGAATATTTGATAGTTCATGTATGGCCCTAGATTTTTTTGGCGCCAGACCGCATGGTCGAATTATTTCATAAATAGTTTGAATTGGAATTTTAGACATATCTTTTGGATTATCCGCAACCTCAAAAAGTATTGGTGTAACTTGATTTACACGAGAGTCTGTGCATTGTGCAGAGAGAAGCACGGCAACTAATAAACTGTATACATCCTTATGAGCCAGAGGTATGGGTATAGATGGGTATATTTGGTTCAGCTTGAGGTGTATATATTCAGCCCTTTGTTTTTTTAGCATTTTTTATTTTTTCTTGAAGATATAATAAACTGTTTTATTCTTTCAGCGGCCTCTCGGCATTCATGAACTGGAGCTACGAGTGCCATTCTCACGTAGTTTTCTCCAGGGTTTTTATTTTTTGATAGCCTGCCAAGATATCGACCAGGCAGAACAGTAACATTTTGTTGTAAATAAAGATTTTGACAGAAACTTTCATCACTACCTAATTCAGCTGGTGAAATATTCATCCAAAGATAAAATCCTCCATCTGGGATATCAAGAGGTAATGTGGTTCCTAAAATTTCTCGAAAATCATTGAATTTTTGTCTATATTTTCTTCGATTTTCTTGTACATGTTTTTCGTCATTCCATGCTGCAATACTTGCTAGTTGAGTAGTCAGCGGCATAGCGCAACCATGATACGTTCTGTATTTTAAAAATTTCTCCAAGATATCAGCGTCTCCAGCAACGAAGCCTGATCTCAGACCAGGTAAATTAGAACGCTTTGATAGACTATGAAACACCACACATCTCTTATAGTTGTAGCGACGAATTATAGAGCAGGCTTCAAGTAATCCAGCGGGTGGTTTTTCTTCATTATAATATATTTCAGAGTAGCATTCGTCACTTGCTATAATAAAATCATATTTGTCGGCTAACTTTATAAGCTCATGCATTTTACTATTGCTTAGCACAGCTCCACTAGGATTTCCTGGAGAGCATATATATATTAATTGGCACGTCCTCCAGATTTTTTCTGGTACAGAGGTGAAGTCAGTCAAGTAACCAGTTTCTTCATCACAGTTTAGAAAATATATATTAGCACCCGACAATATAGACGCCCCTTCATAGATTTGATAGAAAGGATTTGGCATTAAAACAGTTGGACTGTTTGATCTGTCAATAGTAGCTTGAGCAAAAGCAAAAAGTGCCTCCCGCGTACCATTTACAGGCAAAATCTGTGACTCTGGGTCTATAGAGTTAAGATTAAAACGATTTTTCAGCCAAATTGATATTGCCTGCCTAAGCTCTGTAGTTCCTTTGGTGTTAGGGTAAACAGACACCTTTTCCATTGAGGCAGCGATTGTACGAGCAATAAATTCTGGTGGTGGATGTTTTGGCTCACCAATCGATAAGGGAATATTTTTAAGTGATTTCGGTGGTTCGAGCCCAGAACAAAGTGCAGAAAGTCTCTCAAAAGGATATTGTTGGAGTTGTTCGAGATCAGTATTCATAAGTTATCTTCTGTAAATTTTTCAATTCCATAGACTCATTTTTTGGAGTGGTGCTCCTTCTATTTCTTTCATTACCCGTGCATCAAGTTCATCGCATATTGCTTGTGCTAGTTGCGAGCAGACAAAATGGTCACTCAGGGGTTTATAGTTCGCATCTACCACATGAAAAACATCTTCGACTCGTTCTCCGAGAGTTGATATTTTTGCACTTATAAGCTGGAGTTTGAATTCCATAAAAATTTGACCTAAACATAAAAGCAAGCCTGGCCTATCAGGCGTAATTACCTCGAGAGTTGTAGATAGCCTAGGGAGATCGGTGCTGATGACTACATTAGTTGTTGTGCTAAATTGTTTGAGATCTTGCGGGATCCTTCTAGATGAATAAAGAATAGTTTGCTCAGGGTTACGAAAAGCTTCGTTGAGGGTATTTTTAATTTGAGAAACAATCTTAATATTTTCTCCGAACGGTTTATCATCTTGATTTACTACATAGAAGATATCGAATGTGGTTTCTTTGATTTGCTTATTTAAACTACTACTTATAGTTGTATGTAAGCTTGCATCAAGAATTTTAAGTTGAAGTTTATCAAGCGTCGATGCAATTATTGGAAAGACTTTATACAATCCATTGGTCCCTATGAATATTTGTGTAGCAATCGGTGCTCCCAAACCTTTATCTTTTATCAAAATTATAGGTTTATTTTCTTTATTATTTTTTAATATAGCCTCTGTGTATCGTACAATATCATTCGCATTTTCTCTTAGAAAAAAATCGTCATCGAGGCCAGCCCATATTTTTTCAACAGTAATTTTAGATGATTCATTTATATTCTTAATAGCTTCATCTTTAGTATTTTTAACCCACTGTTCTCGGCTCTCTGGGTTTTCAAGGCCACGGTTTAAGGCTTTTTTTGTTTCATTATAAAGTTGGCGCATCAACGACGCTTTCCAATCGTTCCAGAGATCTGGATTTGTAGCAATAATGTCTGCGACAGTTAAAACTAACAGATAATCTAACTTTATCTGGGACCCAATGATTTTGGCAAATTTATGAATAACATCTGGGTCAGAAATATCAGATCTTTGAGATGTACTTGACATTAATAGGTGGTTCTCTACAAGCCATGCAACTAATTCTGATTCAGTTTTTGACATATAATGTCGTACGCAAAATTCAGCAGCGTCTACTGCCCCTAAAACTGAGTGATCACCACCTCTTCCTTTGCCTATATCATGATATAGGCCAGCGATGAAAGCTAATTCAGGCTTAGGTAAATTTTTATAAACATAAGCAGTAGTAGGGTACCTATGAGCTTCTTCAGGTTTATCGAAGTTACGCATATTTTTTATTAACTGAAGTGTGTGTGCATCTACTGGATATTGATGGAATAAATCATGTTGAGTTTGCCCAATAATCGCACCAAATTCAGGCAAATATCTTCCAAGTATACCATATCTTGTCATACGCTGAAGCTGGGTAGTCATATTGTATGGGGAACGCAATAAACGTAAAAACAATAGCTTATTATCAGGTGAGCTTCGAAATGACTCATCGATTAATTTTCGATATCGGCGAATCTGTCTAATGGTGGTTGCACGAATACCGACAATTTTATTATTTTCTGCAGTCAGGCAAAAAACTTCAAGAAGTGCAGACGGATCTTTATCAAAAACATGATAATTGGTGGTTTCAATATAGCCATTATTAACAACAAATCTCTGATTTAACTTAATTTTTTCCCCACTTTTTTTATTTTGGAAAATTAACTCACTTAAGCACTGTAACAATGTATCAGTCAATTCTCGAACCGATAGGACCACTTGATAATAATCCTGCATGAATTGCTCTACACCCATACGTTTTTCGCCATCTTTATATCCAAACAATTTTGCAATCTTACGCTGATGATCAAATAAAAGCCGTTCTTCTGGTCTACCTGCAATTAGATGCAAGGCGTAACGAACTCTCCAAAGAAAATCTTGATTTCTTTTTAGCTGTAGATATTCTTCAGGCGTAATAAAATCATCGTTAATAAGCTCTTCTAATGAGTTTGCTCCAAAATGCCTTTTAGCTACCCAGTTGATAGTTTGAATATCTCTTAGTCCACCAGGCGCTTCTTTTACATTGGGCTCAAGGTTGTACTCAGTATTGCCATGCTTAGCATGACGATTGGTCTGCTCTAAGAGCTTAGCTTTAAAGAATTCATTAGATGGCCACAACTTAAGTGGCCAGATTCTATCTGGACTGGTTTTCTTGAGCATATTATTTCTAATAGCGTCTTCACCACATATAGTTCTTGTTTCCATTATATTGGTTGCGATAGTCACATCTCTTTTTGCAGCGCTAACGCAATCAGAGATTGATCGAACACTATGGCCTATTTTTAACTGTATATCCCATAAAAACGCGAGGAAAGCTTCTATATTTTTTTGATATAAATTTATTTTATTTGAGCTAACTAATATCATTAAATCGATGTCCGAATGAGGGTGAAGTTCTCCTCTTCCATATCCTCCAACAGCTAAGAGAGATATTTTTTTATCCCATTCGAACTGACCCCAGGCATATTTGAGAATGATATCGATGAAAGAGGTCTTTGCTTTTAATAGATCCGCTGTTTTTTCTTCATTCTTGAATTTTTCTTCAAGGCTAAATTCAGCCTTCTGAATAGCATTTTTGTATACTTGTATAGTATTTCCACGACTTAATTCTTTTACAAACTTTTGTTCGTCAAATATATAAAATTTGGTTGGATCTGTCGTCATCTTACCCATCAGAAAGACTCTTCGCTGCGAGCAGTTAGAACCTCAACTCCATTACTGGTTATTGCGAGCGTATGCTCCCATTGGGCGGATAATCTTCCATCGAGGGTTTCGACAGTCCACCCATCTTTTTTCACTTTAGTTTGGTGTTTTCCTGCATTTATCATAGGTTCGATTGTAAAAGTCATACCTTCTTGCATTACAAAGCCTGTACCAGGTCGGCCATAATGAAGTATTTGCGGATCTTGATGAAATTCTGTGCCAATACCATGCCCACAATAGTCTCTAACCACGCTATAATGGTTTTTTTCAACGTGATGTTGAATGATGTGCCCAATGTCTCCAAGGCGTACACCAGGCCTTACAATAGATATAGCCTTGTATAGACTTTCTTGACATATATCTACTAACCGTTTTGCATGACTAGGTATTGTCCCCACAAAAAACATTTTACTAGTATCCCCAAAATAACCATCTTTAATCACAGTGATATCTATATTTAGAATATCACCATTCTTAAGAATTTTTCTCTCTGATGGTATTCCATGACAAACCACTTGATTGACTGATGTGCAAATAGATTTTGGAAAACCTTTATAGTTAAGCGGTGCTGGTATAGCTTTTTGTTCATCAACTATATAGTTATGGCAGATTATATTTAATTCTTCAGTTGATACTCCGCTAGAAACATACGGTTCTATCATTTCAAGAACTTCTGCAGCGAGCTTTCCAGCGATCCGCATTTTTTTTAGCTCATCCACACTTTTTATATGCACTGACATGTCATTTACCAAACGATTATTTTCACCGTTATTATAATATAGGATTGCGAACTTCAGTAGAATATTTAGCTGACTTTTAAAAATGACATGTCAGACTAAAAATATAATCTATCAAATTAAAGTTCAAAAAATTCACCCCATACTTGCATCTGGCTTTAAGACTGATCATTTAACCAATTTTCGTTCACAAATTAACTAAATTATGTTATAAACACACCGTTAAAGTTTTACACTGAAACTAATGATTCACATATGTCGACACACACTTCAGGGTGCCTAATATTTAACGGGTTGAATTGTGGGATATATGGAAGCCTAACCCTAACAAAAGGAATTAAAATGATCACTGTAAGCATGAAAGAAATGTTGCAAGCTGGCGTCCATTTTGGACACCAAACTCGTTACTGGAATCCAAAAATGGATAAATTTATTTTTGGGTCTCGCAATAAGATACATATACTAAATCTGGACCATACTGTTCCAGCATTTAATGAAGTGCTAAAAATCGTTCACAAGATTGGCTCTAACAATAATAAAGTTTTATTTGTTGGAACAAAACGTGCAGCACAAAAAGCAATAGCCGAAAATGCAGCTCGTGCAGGCATGCCTTTTGTTAGCCATCGCTGGTTAGGTGGAATGCTAACTAATTACAAAACAATACGTGCTTCCATAAAACGCTTCCGTGAACTTGAAGAGCAAAGCAAAGATGGAACATTTGATAAGCTAACAAAAAAAGAAGCCTTGATGAGAACTCGACTGATGACAAAGCTTAATAATTCTATCGGTGGTATCAAGGATATGGGCGGGTTACCAGATATACTCTTTGTTGTTGATGTCGAATATGAGCGTATTGCGATACAGGAAGCTAATAAGCTTGGTATACCAGTTATTGGTATTGTTGATACCAATAGTGATCCAGACGGTGTTGATTATGTAATACCTGGAAATGATGACGCTACTCGTGCAGTTAATCTATTTTGTACCGCTGTAGCTGATGCTATTCTGGATGGAAAATCAGAAGCTAACAAAGTGGTTGCAAAGGATGAATTTGTCGAGGTTTCAGAAAAAACTGAAATAAAAACTGAAGTAAAAGTAGAAGAGAAACCTCAAATAAAAACTGAAGTAAAAGAGAATGCTGAAGTAAAAGATAGTGCTGAAAAGAAAAAAAAGGTTGAAACAAAAAAGAAGGTTGAAGTAAAAGCAAAACCTAAGACTAAATTAAAAGAGAAAACAGTAGCAAAAACAACAGCAAAAATACCGAAAGTGGCAGCCGAAGCAAAAACTACAAAAGTTACTGCCAAATCTAAAGAAAGCGATAAGAAAAAAGAGAGCGTTGATTCAGAGGATAAGCCTAAAAAATAGTTCTTTTAAATCAAATCGACGAGGCTTTGCCTCTGAAAAGGGGTATTGCCCCTTTTTTCGAATTTAAACAATTTAAATTAAGGGGAAGATAATGGCAGCGTTTTCTACATCTATGATCAAGGATCTTCGTGACCGCACTGGTCTCGGCATGATGGAATGCAAAAGAGCCCTAACAGCTTCTGATGGAGATATTAATAAAGCAATTGACGATCTGCGAAAATCTAGTGGAATAAAAGCTGCAAAAAAAGCAGGCAGAATAGCAGCTGATGGTATTATTGCGGTAAAAATGTCTGAAGATGACAAGCGCGGTGTTATGATCGAAGTAAACACTGAAACAGATTTCGCTGCTCGTGATAATTCATTTATAGGCTTTGTGAATGAGTCGCTTGATAAGGCTTTTGATACTGATAAATTTGTATTTGAAGAATTTATAGTGAACATGGAGGAAGCTCGCCATGCTTTAGTTCAAAAAATCGGAGAAAATATCAGTATTCGTAGAGTTGAAATCCTCAGCTCCACTGTTGTTGGCAACTATATACACAGTAATAAGCGTATAGGTGTTATGGTTGCATTAGAAAAAGGTGATACAGAAGTTGCAAAAGATGTTGCTATGCACATTGCAGCCTCAAATCCCCAGGTCGTTGATCCAGAGGATATGCCAGACCATTTAGTTCAAAAAGAAAAAGAAATTTTTATTGCTCAGGCTAAAGAAAGCGGCAAATCAGATGAAATTATTAATAAAATGATTAATGGTCGAATAAATAAATTTCTCTCCGAATCTAGTCTACTTAACCAACCATTTGTTAAAAATCCAGAAATGACTGTTGGCGAGTTAGTTAAAAATTCGGATGCTAAGATACTATCTTTCTCTAGGTTTGAGGTTGGAGAAGGGATTGAAAAAATCGAAGTTGATTTTGCAACAGAAGTTGCTGCTCAAGTAAATGCAGCAAAATAGAAAGGAGGCTTTAGCCTCCTTTTTTTTGGTGATTATTTTTTTAAAAAATTGCAGAACAACATCAGTTGACGTTACTGTAGATAAAATAATTAATTTCGGAGTCATATATGCCGTCTGTTGGAGATAAGAAATATAAAAGAATTCTACTTAAGCTGAGTGGTGAAGAGCTAATGGGGGAAGAAGGCTTTGGTATTGATCCAAGGGTTTTAGACAGAATGGCACTAGAAATAGGACAGCTTGTCGGTATCGGTGTTCAGATAGGTTTAGTGATTGGTGGAGGTAATTTGTTCAGAGGGGCGGCACTAAACGCCGCTGGTATGGAGAGAGTCACTGGAGATCATATGGGTATGCTGGCAACAATGATGAATGGCCTAGCTATGAGAGATGCCCTTGATCGAAATAATATCTCTGCACATGTTATGTCTGCAATATCAATGAGCGGTGTGATGGAGCAATATGATCGTCGTAAAGCTACACGTTATCTGGATAGTGGAGATGTTGTAATCTTCTCAGCAGGTACTGGAAATCCTTTTTTTACTACTGATTCAGCGGCATGTTTAAGGGGTATCGAGATTGATGCCGAAATTGTGCTAAAAGCAACAAAGGTTGATGGAGTTTACTCTTCAGATCCTTTGTTGAATAAAGATGCAATAATGTATGAACATCTTACATACGATGAAGCTTTGGAGAAAAAGTTGGGTGTAATGGACTTAACTGCTATCTGTTTATGTAAAGAGCATCATATGCCCCTTAGAGTCTTTCGAATGGAAAAATCGGGAGCCCTCTTGAATATAGTTGTAGGCGGTGACGAAGGAACTTTGATCGAGGAAAAAAATAATGCTAGATGACCTAAAAACAGATATTGAAGCGAAAATGACAAAGAGCATTGGTGCTCTATCAAATGCTTTTAACAAAATTCGGACCGGAAGAGCACACCCCAGTTTATTAGATGGCTTGACAGTCTCTTATTATGGTTCAGATACCCCTTTATCTCAAGTTGGAAACGTCAATGTTATTGATGCTCGAACTTTATCTGTCTCTGTTTGGGAAAAAGATTTAATACCTGAGGTGGAGAAAGCAATACATAAATCAGATTTAGGGTTGAACCCATCAACAACTGGAGATCTGATTCGTATACCAATGCCGCAGCTGACAGAAGAAACTAGAAAAAACTTTATTAAAAAAGCACGCTCTGAGGCTGAAAGCGCTAGAATCTCTATAAGAAATGCCCGCCGCGAAATTTTATCCAATGTAAAAGACTTGCTTAAGAAAAAAGAGATTACTGAGGATAACGAGCGTCAGATTCAAGAAGATGTTCAAAAAATTACAGACAGATATATCAAGCAGGTTGATGAAGTTCTTCTCAGTAAAGAATCTGATTTGCTAGAAATTTAAGTTAGAGTCAATGCATGTCTAACCATATAGAAACAGAATCGCCTCCCATCAACCATGTCGCTATTATCATGGATGGCAATAATAGATGGGCAAAAAAAAGAGGGCTAAAAGGAATTGATGGCCACAAAGTCGGAGCTGAAAGAGTTCGTGACATGCTCAATTCCATGAATAAATACGATATTAGTATGCTCACACTCTTCGCTTTTAGTAGTGAGAACTGGAAGCGCCCTAAAAGCGAGGTTCTTTCTCTCATGTCATTATTGGCCAGTTACCTAAAAAATGAATCTAAAAATCTTACAAAGAAAAATATAAAATTAAGGATAATTGGTCGAAGAGATAGGTTCAGTCTAAAACTCAATAGGCTAATACAAGAAATAGAGGCTGTTACAAAAAATGGAAAACGTACTTTGATATTGGCCCTCGATTATGGTGGAAAATGGGAGATTTCTGAAGCGACAAAAAAGATTGCCCATCAAATTAAATCTAATCAAATAGAACCTAGCGATATTACTGAGGATCTGCTCTCTGAAAATATGTGCATAGAGAACTTTTCACCACCAGATATATGTATAAGGACTGGTGGAGAAAAAAGAATCAGCAATTTTTTATTATGGCATATGGCTTATACTGAATTGTATTTTACAGATTGTTTTTGGCCTGACTTTGATGCTGCAACATTTGATAGCGCAATTCTTGACTACCAGAAGAGGCAGCGACGTTTTGGTAAGCGGGATGAAGCATCATCAGGCAAAGGTAATAAGTGTGCTCAAACAACGAATTAGTACAGCCGTAATTATCTCTATGGTATTCACTACAGTGCTATTTTTTTTTAATGCTGATGTTATTCTATTTTTCTCAGCTATCGTAATTCTTTATGCTGGCTGGGAGTGGGGCAATTTAGCTGGCCTCCAATTTTCTTACATAAAGTTTTTATATTGCTTATTTATGTTAGCAATAATAGCCTCATTAAGTTTTTTGATGGGCGCTGATAGATCCCTGCTAACGTTTACAGATACAGGAAAATCTATTCTAGAGTGCCTAATTCCATGGTGGATACTTGCTATTTATTGGATAAACAGCTATCCAAGAGGTACTATTTTTTGGAGAAGCCCCTTAGTAAGGGGTATTATCGGCTTGCTTATTCTAATTCCAGTTTGGCTATCCCTTTCAATTCTAATTTCTCTAGATCATGGAAAATTATTAATAGCCGGAGTAATTTTAATCGTCGCTTTATCTGATATTGGAGCTTATTTCGTGGGAATAAGGTTCGGGAAGCACAAACTGTCTAAAAATGTAAGTCCAAATAAAACCTGGGAAGGATTTTTAGGTGCTATTATTGTAAATGTAATTTTCGTCACTTTTTTGGGGCTCTTTTTAAAAACAAATCTAATAAATATAATAATATTATTTTCATTAGTTATGATTACAGTGCTCTCTTCTGTAATCGGAGATCTTCTAATCAGCATGTTTAAGCGTCATCGTGGAATAAAAGATAGCGGGAATATCCTTCCAGGTCATGGAGGAATTCTAGATCGTATGGATGGACACACTATGGCTTTTCCAATCTTCACTTTGGTTTTTATTTATAGTAATTTTCAAGTTTAAAAAAGTTATAATCATTTATGCAAAAAATTACAGTTTTGGGAGCAACAGGTTCAATTGGTGTGAGCGCCTTAAGTGTCGTTTCTCAACATCCAGATAGATTTAAAATTTTCGCTTTAAGTTGCAACATGAGGGTGGCTGAACTTGCCATTCAGTGTAAGCAATTTAAGCCATCTTTTGCTGTGGTTTCAGATACTTCGATGGCTATGGAGCTCAAGGAGCTGATAAAATCTTCTTCGCCAGAAACCGTTGTGCTCGAAGGAGCTGATGGTTTAGGTAAGATAGCCAGTGATCAATCAGTTGATATTGTCATAGCAGCAATAGTTGGATCAGCTGGACTATTACCAACACTAGAAGCGGCAAAAGCTGGTAAGAAGATTTTGTTGGCAAACAAAGAAGCTTTAGTTATGGCTGGCTCTTTATTAATGAATGCGGTAAATTCAAGTAATGGCGTTCTTTTACCGATTGACAGCGAGCATAACGCTATATTTCAATGTTTGCCCCATGATTATGCCTCTTCAAAAGAAAGTGGTATCAATAAGATCTTATTAACAGCATCAGGTGGTCCTTTTAGAACTCGAGACCTAAATAGCATGTCTGCGATAACAATAAATGAGGCTTGCTCTCACCCTAATTGGAAAATGGGTAAAAA
>DGPR01000016.1:0-3038 GCA_002390525.1 Cellvibrionales bacterium UBA4435 | reverse complement strand
TTGTTGTGCACCCTCAAAGTATTGTGCATTCAATGGTAGAATATTTAGATGGTTCGATTTTAGCTCAGCTGGGTAACCCTGACATGAGAACTCCTATTGCACATGCTCTTGCTTGGCCTCAGAGAATTTCCTCTGGAGTGAATAGTTTAGATATTATCAGTGCAATGCGACTGGATTTTGAGTCGCCAAACTTGAAAAAATTTCCCTGTTTATCGTTAGCAATAAAAGCTGCTAAAGCAGGAGGTAGTGCACCAATAACTTTAAATGCATCTAATGAGATAGCTGTAGATGCGTTCCTTAACAAAGAGATTACGTTTCCAGAAATAGCAGAAATAATAGCACTCACATTAAAAAAGACAATATTAACAAACCCAGATTCGCTTGAAGCTATTCAAATATGCGATAAAAAATCACGAGAAATGACCTTGAAATTAATCTTTGAATATTTTAAAAGGTAAAACTATAAAGTCAGAAATTTAATTTTTTTAACAGGAGCTTAGATGGATTTGTTTGTAACAATTTTTTATACACTACTTGCCCTTGCTGTATTGATATCATTTCATGAATTCGGACACTTTTATGTGGCTAGAAAATGTGGTGTAAAAGTTATTCGTTTTTCCATCGGCTTTGGTTCTAAACTTTATAAGTGGAAGGATAAAAAAGGAACTGAGTTTGTTCTATCAGCTTTACCATTGGGTGGTTACGTCAAGATGGTAGATGAAAGAGAGGGGTCTGTATCTCTAGAGGATCTACCTTATGCATTTACCCAAAAAAATGTTTGGCAGAGGATGGCCATTGTAATTGCTGGCCCAGCCGCCAATTTTCTATTAGCCATATTGATATATTGGGTATTATTTATGAATGGAGTGACAGGCATAGTTCCTGTTATTGGATCACTTGTACCTGGATCTATTGCTGAAATAGCTGGTATCAGACCAGGACACCAAATTACTGCTATTGACGGAAAGCAAACCCCCACCACCCAAAAGCTGCATACACAGCTGATAAATCGTATTGGAGAGTCAGGAAAGATAAATTTTACAGTTAAGTTCCCAGAAAGCCCTGAAAATTATAATTATAGCGGTAGTTTAAATAATTGGATGTCCGGATCTTCAGAGCTAAATCCACTTGAGAGTATAGGAATAATATTATTTTCACCAAAAGTTCCCCCCATAGTTGATGTAGTTATACCAAAAAGTCCAGCAGAAAAATCAGAATTAAAGCAGGGAGATTTGCTGTTGTCGGCAGATGGATATACTTTATCTGACTGGTCAGAATGGGTTAAATATGTGCAGCTTCGGCCGTCTGAAAATATAAATTTACAGGTGAAACGTGAAAATACTATATTAAATAAAAAAATAACCCCCGAGCTAACCATATCGGCTGAAGGAAAAAATATAGGGAAAGTTGGTATGTCTGTTAGAGTTCCAGATTGGCCAAAAAATATGATAAAAAATTATTCTTATGGTCCTTTTGAAGCTTTAAATGAGTCGATTCATAAGACCTGGGATATTTCAGTTATGATTCTAGGTTCTATTAAAAAGATGTTGATAGGGGACATTTCTCTTAAGCACCTGAGTGGCCCCATAACGATTGGTAAAGTTGCTGGACAGTCAGCTGAGTATGGTATTTCAGCATACTTAGGATTTCTAGCACTGCTAAGTATAAGTTTGGGTATTATGAACTTACTACCAGTTCCAGTTTTGGATGGCGGGCATTTAATGTATTTCATAATTGAAGCCATTAAGGGATCACCCTTATCTGATAAAATACAATTATTTGGATTTAAATTAGGTATATTTTTGGTGGTTGGGTTGATGTCCATAGCCCTGTATAATGACATATTGAGTTAATTTCACTAATTGCTGTTATTATAGCGATAGCGATAATCTAAATTAAAAATTTATAAACGGTGCATAATCATCCAATGAAGCCCTTCCTTCTTTTTTTCTTCTTAGCTATGATCTCTTTTAGCTCTCAAGCAGAGTTCTTTGAAGTTAAAGATATCAGAATAGATGGCCTCGAAAGAGTCTCTTCAGCTACAGTTTTTGGATCATTGAGTGTGAGTGTAGGGGATATTATAGATCGCTCCTCAGTTCGTGATCTTACTCGAGATTTATTTAGACTAGGATTTTTTAATGATATAAAAATTTCTCGTGATGGAGGAATTTTAATTATCTCGGTTATAGAAAGACCAGCAGTAGCAAAATTGATCATCGAGGGTAATACAGCAATTCCCGAAGAAACCTTGTTCTCTTCTCTGAGAGATAACGGCTTATCTGAAGGGCAGATATTTCGACAATCTGTTTTAAAAGGTATGAGTCAGGAACTGGAACGGCAATATGTCAAGCAAGGCAGATATGGTGCCGGCGTTGAAATTGAAGTTGAAGAGCTTCCTCAAAATAGAGTTGCTGTGACAGTCTTAATAGATGAAGGTAAAGTAGCAGCTATATCAGGTATTAATATTGTTGGAAATTTAATTTTCGATGACGCTACATTAAAACCATTATTCGAATTAAAAGAATCAAACTTATTGTCTTTTATCTCACAAGACGACAAATATAACCGAGAAAAATTAACTGGTGATATAGAAAGAGTTAAATCTTACTATTTAAATAGAGGCTACCTAGACTTTTCAGTTGAATCAACCCAGGTAACTATAAGCCCCGATCGGGATTCTGTATTTATAACAATTAATATCGAAGAAGGGAGTATTCATACTGTATCTGAGATTGTTCTTGCTGGTAATCCCATGATACCCGAAAAAGAGATCAGAAGTCTCATAGTTCAAAAAGAAGGCGAAGATTTTTCTCAATTCCTTATGACTTTTTCCTCAGAAAAAATTGCTGAGCGACTGGGTAATGATGGTTATACTTTTGCTGAGGTTAAAGGTGTGACAGAAATAAATAATGAGGATAAAACAACTAAAATACTCTTTTATATTGATCCAGGTAAAAGAGCCTATGTTAGGCGTGTCGAGTTTCGCGGAAATACAAAAACAATGGATGAAGTTTTACGAAGAGAGATGCGTCAGATTG
>DGPR01000026.1:1742-17250 GCA_002390525.1 Cellvibrionales bacterium UBA4435 | reverse complement strand
TTTCCTCATCATGAAAACGAAATTGCTCAAAGTGAAGCTGCAACAGGTAAAAAATATGCTAAATACTGGATGCATGCTGGCGCAGTAAGAGTGGATAATCAGAAGATGTCTAAATCACTTGGAAATTTCTTTACAATAAGAGATGTATTAAAAAAGTATCACCCAGAAATCATTAGATATTTTTTACTATCAAGTCATTACAGGACTCCTATAAATTATTCAGAAGAAAATTTGATTGAGGCTAAATCGGGTCTTGAAAGATTTTATATAACTCTTAGAAATTTTCCTGATATTAAACCTCTCTCAGTCCGTAATTTAAAGAAAGGCAGTTATTATAAACTCTTCGTTCAGGCTATGGATGATGACTTTAATACAAGAGAGGCTATAGCAATCATGTATGAGCTAGCTCGCCATATAAATACTCTGTCTGATAATTATAGAGATGCGGCAGTTATTTTGGTTGCTGAATTAAAGGCTTTAGGGAATATATTAAAAATTTTAGACTGTAATCCAGACGAATTTATGCAAGGCAGCATTATTGATAATGACCCACAAAGTTTACAAAACTCAGAAATAGAAGTTATGATTTCTAAGAGGTCAGCTGCAAAAAATAATAATAATTTTATAGAGGCTGATGAAATAAGAGCTCAGCTTTTAGCTAACGGGGTTGTATTAGAAGATACTCGTAGCGGCACAATATGGAGAAAGGAATAAACTTTTTTATTCTTCCTGCTCTATTCTTCTTTCTGCGGAATCTACTGCTTGGAAAATAAGAGTATTAATTGTCATTGGACCCACACCTCCAGGTACAGGTGTTATTGCCGATGCTACACCATATAAAGGTTTCAGCTCAATATCGCCAATTCCCCCAGGGTGATATCCAGCATCAATTACTACTGCGCGATCTTTGATCCACTTTGCCTTTATGAATTCTGGTTTTCCAACGGCACCAACAACAATATCCGCTTTCTTTAAAATTTCGGGCAAGTCTTTAGTTCGAGAATGACAAATAGTAACAGTTGCATTTTTGTTGAGCATCATCATTGCCATGGGTTTTCCCAAAATAGGACTCCGTCCAACAATTACTGCATGTTTTCCCTCAATATCAATTTCGTAAGCAGAAAGTAAACGCATTATTCCTTGTGGGGTTGCTGACCCATAAGCTCTTTCCCCCATTGAGATCCGCCCAAAACCTAAACATGTAACACCGTCAACATCTTTTGTCGGATCAATACTGTCAAAACAAGATCTCTCATCTATTTGAGAGGGGACTGGATGTTGCAAAAGTATTCCTTGACATGATGGATCAGAGTTTAACGATTGGATTTTCTCAAGTAGTTCTTCTGTTGTGGTATCTTCTGGCATCTCTACTGCAATAGAGTCCATTCCAATTCGTTTACATGCATTTTGTTTCATTCGAACATATGTTGCTGATGCAGGATCTCCACCAACAAGAATAGTTGCTAACATCGGAATTTTTCCACTATGTACATCTTTTATATTAGCAACTCTCTGGAAGAGTTCTGCTTCAGTTTTTAAGGCAATAGCTTTTCCATCAAGTATTTGGGTCTTCATGGAGTAAGTGGCTCCTAAATTAAAAAGGTTAAATAAAATGTATATTATTATATCTTCTCATTTCAGGCCTCTCCTGTGAAGTGAATAGATACTGCTTTCGACTGCTTTTGATTGACTAGATCGCCTGTCGTCAGTATTATGCCCACCTCTCAATCTGAGGGTAAAAATGATATCGGGGATTAGCGCAGTCTGGTAGCGCGCCTGCTTTGGGAGCAGGATGTCGGGGGTTCAAATCCCTCATCCCCGACCATTGTTTTTTTGAAGAAAAGCTGTTGAGCGCCCTTAGCTCAGCTGGATAGAGCAACGGCCTTCTAAGCCGTAGGTCGCAGGTTCGAATCCTGCAGGGCGCGCCATCCAGCAAAAAAAAATTAGTGGTGGCTGTAGCTCAGTTGGTAGAGCCCCGGATTGTGATTCCGGTGGTCGCGGGTTCGAGCCCCGTCAGCCACCCCAGTTTTAAAAAACTTCCACTTCTATGCTCAAAAAAGTCTTTTTTCGTTTAACACAACGTTATTGGTAAATATTTTCGTCTTTCTTTGTGTTAAATTTAAATAAAGTAAAATAACTACTGGTATTTTTATGGGCATTTTTGTACTTTTGATTTTTATTTTATGTGCTTTTTATGTACAAAATAGAGGTATTGTTCAGCATGAAAAACTAGTCCGTAAGATCAGTGATCACTCAAATTTATTTGGACCTATAAACTGTTTATTCTATTTTTTTTCTACGATAAAAAAATCTGTATATGTGAATGTCGATAACTTTCCTGAATTAAAAGTGCTAGAGGATAATTGGAAAATAATAAGAGATGAAGCAGTTGAGCTAAATAATCAAACACATATAAAATCCTCAGAAGAAAAAGATGACCTTGGATTCAATTCATTTTTTAAAACAGGCTGGAAAAGATTTTATTTGAAATGGTATGGAGCATCTCTATACTCGGCAAATAAGCTATGTCCGAAGACAGTAGATCTCATAAACTCTATTTCATCTGTTAAAGGGGCTATGTTCGCCATGCTGCCTCCGGGTGCTCGATTGGTTAAGCATAGAGATCCTTACGCTGGTTCTTTTCGCTATCACTTAGGTTTGATTACCCCCAACTCTGAGGAATGCTTTATTTCTGTAGATGGTAAAAAGTATTATTGGAAAGACGGCGAATCAGTAATTTTCGATGAAACTTTTATTCATTTTGCAGAGAACAAAACAGATACAAATAGAATTGTTTTATTTTTAGATATAAAAAGACCCGTTAATTTCTTTATAGTTGATTGGATAAACGAAGTTTTTTCACGAATTTTTATGGCAGCAACCACCACCAAAAACATGGATGGAGACAAAGTTGGTGGAATCAACCGGTTGTTTCCTCATATTTTTAAGGTAAGACTGATCGGTAAAAAAATAAAAAAAACGAATAGAGTTTTTTATTACATATTACAGTACACAATTTATCTACTCTTAATTTATATTATATTCTTTTAATAAACTCAAATTTTCTAAGGTGAACCGATGACACAAAAAGTTATTTTTAAAGGTGGTTCTTTAGAACTAACAATGGTCAATGAAAATTTTTTAGAACTGATTTTTGATTCAAAAAAGCGTCCTATTAATATATTTGACCAGATTACTATTGATGAACTTATACATGTTTTATCAATCGCTGAGAATCAATCAAATATAAATGGCCTTATATTTTCAAGCGCAAAAAGTATTTTTATAGCTGGTGCCGATATCGACGAGCTTGGCCAAATGTTCAAATCTGATAACAGTCGACTTAAAATATTTTTTGACAAAGTAAATATGGCATTTAGTAAAATTGAGTCCCTGCCTTTTCCTACAGTTGCATGCATTAGCGGCTTTGCATTAGGTGGTGGTTTTGAGTTATGCCTTGCTTGTGATTTTCGAATACTTACTAGCAAGGCTGTTGTGGGTCTTCCGGAAACTAAGTTAGGAATTATACCAGGTTGGGGTGGAACAGTTCGTTTACCAAGGATTATAGGATTACATAAAGCTCTCGAATGGATTATTACAGGAAAACATAAGACGCCTAATGAGGCATTATCGGATGGTGCAGTAGACGCTATAATAGACTCTAGTATGTTGTTAAAAGAGTCACTAAATATTTTGAAAGCTGCTTTTGATGAAAAATCAGGCTACAAAAAACGACGCGATCAAAAACAAAAACCTTTATTAATAGAAAACACTGAGATTATAGAGACTAAGGAATTTTTCAGTAAGTATATTTCTTCAAAAATTGGTAGCTCCTATCCGGCACCATCTGTAGCACTAGATGTTATTTTTAGAACCATTAACGTATCACAAGATGAAGCTCAAGCAATTGAACATGAAGCCTTTCAGAAGCTCACCAAAACACCAGAATGTAGGTCCTTAATGGGTCTTTTTATAAATGATCAGTATATTAGCTCTAAAGCAAAAAGATTTTCCAAAAATTGCTCGGTAACAGTTAGCCATATCACAGTTCTTGGAGCAGGCATTATGGGTGGCGGTATAGCATATCAGAACGCATCAAAGGGCTTTTCTGTCTTAATGAAAGATATAAGTGATAGTTCGTTGCTAATGGGGGTAAATGAGGTAAAAAAGTTACTAACTAAGAGTATTAGCATAGGCAAAATATCAAATTCAGATGCTAAAAATATACTTTCTAGAATAAAGCCCTCTATGAGTTATGAGGGTATCAAAAAAACAACTATTGTTATTGAGGCTATTATTGAAAATAAAACAATAAAATCTGAGGTTCTAGCTGAGATTGAAAATAAATTACCTGCTAACGCAATACTAAGCTCCAATACCTCAACTATTTCAATCGATTTTCTCGCAAGCAATTTAAATCATCCCGATAGATTCTGTGGAATGCATTTTTTTAATCCAGTACATGTGATGCCACTAGTAGAAATTGTGCGAGGAAAAAGAACTTCTGACGAAACTATTGAGTTAGCGGTAGCTCATGCCACAAAGCTTGGAAAGAAACCAATCATTGTCAACGATTGTCCGGGCTTCTTGGTAAACAGAATTCTTTTTCCAGCTATTTTTGCTTTCGATATGATGATAGTTGATGGGGCAGATTTCCAACAAATTGATAGTGTTATCGAGGATTGGGGATGGCCGATGGGCCCAGCCTATCTTATCGATGTCATAGGGCTCGATACAGCTATAAGTTGTTTTGCAACAATTATCTCTGGTTACCCAAATAGAATGAAGGATGTATATGATGTTTCACCAACTCGTATTTTATGTGAAAAAAATAGATTTGGTCAGAAAAATAAACAAGGTTTTTATGGTTATGAAGAGGATGATAAAGGAAAACCAAAAAAATATTTCGATAAAAAGGTCCTTCAGATGTTAAAGGCATATACTCAAGAAAGTGATTTGAGTAACTATAAATTTGATGCTGTCACCATACTTTATAGATTTATGATCCCAATGTGCATTGAAGCTGCTTTATGTCTAGAGGAGGGTATTGTAGATTCTCCATCCGAAGTCGATATGTCAATTGTTTATGGATTAGGTTTCCCAGTCTTTCGTGGCGGTTTATTAAGATGGATGGACGAAATAGGAATCAATAATTTCTGTAATCTTGCTGATAAATTTGCTCATTTAGGAAGCTTATATAAGCCTACCTCAAAAATGCGAAAAATGGCTAGGGAGGATATAAAGTATTATAGTTTTTGATTTCGGGAATAATATTTTTGAGCTCAGGAGGTTTTTTTGCTAGTCATTCACGATTCGGACAACCCTGAAAAGCTCTTAAGCTTGTGGGAAAAAGAGAACACGGATACTTTTGGATCAGAGTTTAGCGAGGATAATTTTTTTTCTGTCGATCCAAATTCTTTCAAAGAAACCTCTTATCTAGCAGTTGAATATAACTATGTTCAATACTATATGGCTAACCAGCCGATAATTAAGCTCTTAGCCATTTATTTTCGGCGCGATAACCATACATATTTTACGGTTACATCATCTAATCCGACTTTGCGCGCTAAATTTTCTATTTTACCACCCAAATTAGATTTAATAGAAAAATTTATACACAGCAATAAGCTTCCTATTCTCAAAATAGATAGTCCTCTTACCCTTAAAACAATTGATATAGAAAAACCTTGGGGTAGAGAGATTTGGTATACCGGAATTGAAAAAAGAGGCTTTTCTTCTGTCACTGACGGAACAAACGATGCTCCGCTTCCCTGGGTTTTGTCTGTAGCACCAAGTCGTTTAGCTGCAAGCAAGGAAAAACATATTAATCTCCTGAAAATATTAGATCCATTACCTGATCCTGCATTTGGAGATTTATATTTTGAGCTTCATAAAAAAAAACAAGAAGTTTATGTTGTGGTTGATATAGACAAAAATAGCTGGCCTCTTCAATCTGCGGGGGTTCGATATGGATTTGACGATGCAACCATAAATACCTATTCATCTAAGAGAGATTTTTATAATGCATACAAAAAAGCAGTTGAGAGATACTCTAAGATTAGACAAACTATTGACGATCGACTTGATAGTTTCCGTACAAAAGAAGGGGTTTTATTAAACGAACCACTTCCATCAAGTATCATTTCAAAATGGATGACCTTAATTCCCAATGATTGGTTGTCACAGGAGAAAGAGTTACGCGCTCATATGAACTCCTTTACATCTATTTTACCTGTTAAAGTTGGAGACATTATAAAAATACCTCTTCTTACCCCCCATGGGCTTCTTCATGGGGTAAGAGTTGTAGAATTTCAAAATCCAGTTTACGAGCGCTTAATACTTTCTTTTAATCAAAAAACCTTAACCCAAAATCACTGGGATACTGAGGAGGCTCTGAATATTATGACTGAATTAGTTGAACCGTTCCCGCAGCTTAAGGTTATTAAAAAGGATTCAGATCATATTATTGAGGAGGTTGCAGTTTTTGAGGATTTTAAGGTATTAAGACTAACCCTGACATCTAAATCTTCTTGTAAATTATCGGTGAGCAAAGATTATAAACTACTATTAGTAATCGAAGGAAGCATTAGCTGCAACGGTACTGTAGCCCACAAAGAGTTTGGGTTATTCCTGCCTGCGGGCCAAAAAAATATAGATATAAAGAGTATTAATAACAACCAGTCAATAGCCCTTATCGCCTCACCTACCTTTCATTGAAACTGATATTTATTGCGGTCAGGATATGCTTTCTTTTTGTTGATTGGATGATGCCTCTGTGGCAGAATCAGCACCCTTATCTACAGGAGCTTATCTTTGTAGATTTCAATATTAAATAATTAGCGGACGTGGTGGAATTGGTAGACACGCTAGATTTAGGTTCTAGTGCCGCAAGGTGTGAGAGTTCGAGTCTCTCCGTCCGCACCATTAATAATTTAGAATATAGACTTATTGAGAGGCATCTATGCAGGTTTCTATAGAAACAACTTCTAATCTTGAGCGAAAGATGACAATTATAGTCCCAGCTCAACGTATTGGTGATGAAGTAAAAAAACGTCTTGAAGAGACTGCCAAAACAGCAAAGATAGATGGTTTTCGCGTTGGCAAGGTCCCTGTTAATATAATTAATCAAAAATATGGACAAGGAATAAGAAAAGAAGTTGTAAGTGAAA
Organism: Cellvibrionales bacterium UBA4435; assembly: GCA_002390525.1. Lineage (GTDB taxonomy): Bacteria > Pseudomonadota > Gammaproteobacteria > Pseudomonadales > Porticoccaceae > Porticoccus. The sequence goes on along the minus strand of DGPR01000026.1, from coordinate 10,081 downwards.
CAGTAAGAGCATCTTTTTATGAGGCGGTAACAAAAGAAAAAGTCACTCCTGCTAGCCCTCCAGATATTGAGCCAAAATTAGATAAACCGGGCGAGGATCTTGAGTTTATAGCTACCTTTGAGGTCCTTCCTAAGATTGAATTGTCAGACTTAAAAAAGGTGAAAATCTTAAAACCGTCTGCAGAAGTAAAGGACGTCGATATCGATATTATGATACAAGGGTTACGTAAACAACATGCAACATGGAATGAAGTAGACCGACCTGCAGTACACGGTGATGAAGCAACAATTGACTACACTGGCATTAAAGATGGAAAAGAGTTTGATGGTGGATCAGCTGAAAACTATCCCATAGAAATTGGTGGTGGAACAGCAGTTGCGGGATTTGAAGACGGAATAATCGGAATGTCTTTGGGCGATAAAAAAACTCTTTCGATTACTTTTCCTGAAAATTATCAATCTGAAGAGCTCAAGGGCGCATCAGTGGAGTTTAAAATTAAATTAAATCTGCTCAAAGAACCCTCTTTACCTGCTCTAAATGATGAATTTTTCAAACTCTTTGGTCTTAAAACTGGAGGAGAACAGGTGTTTCGTTCAGCGGTCTTACAAAATATGCAGCGTGATCTAAAAAATGCGCTCGAGGGTAAAACAAAAGGTCGTGTAATGAAGGAACTACATGCTTTACATAGTGAAATTCAGGTTCCCCTAACAAGAATTGCAACAGAAATTTCTGGATTAAAACAACAAATGGCACAAAAACTCGCTGGAGATGGCGGAGAAAATAATTTTGATCCTTCGTTATTACCTGATGAAATGTTTGAAGAGCAGGCAAAGAGAAGAGCTATAGTTGGATTGGTCATAAATGAAATTGTACAAACTAACCAGATAGATGTTGATGGTGCAAAAGTAAGAGAAAAAATTCAAGAAATTGCTGCCGGATATGATCAACCAGAAGAAGTCATTAAATATCATTATGATAGCCCTGAGCTCTTAAAGAGTATCGAGGCAAATGTTCTTCAGGAGCAAGTAGTAGATTTTGTATTAAATCAAGCGGAAGTTATTGATGAGTCAGTAGACTACCAGCAAGCAGTTACACCAGACCCAGATCAAGTTGCCGATAACACTTAATTTATAGGCTATAATGTCATCCAATAATATCAATTTAGGTAAAAATATGAAATTTGATGATTTCCCAACAAATAGTGATATTAAAAATGCAGGTGGTTTAGTCCCTATTGTCGTAGAGCAAAGTGCACGTGGAGAACGTTCTTATGATATTTACTCACGCCTACTAAAAGAAAGAGTGATTTTTTTAGTCGGCCCAGTTGAAGACTATATGGCCAATCTTATTGTTGCTCAACTACTTTTCCTAGAATCTGAAAATCCAGAAAAAGACATCCATCTCTATATTAATTCTCCAGGTGGTTCAGTAACTGCTGGCATGTCAATTTACGATACTATGCAATTCATTACTCCAGATGTGAGCACTATGTGTATCGGCCAAGCTTCCAGTATGGGTGCTTTTTTATTGGCAGCAGGTGCGCCTGGAAAAAGATTTTGCCTTCCAAACTCCCGTAATATGATTCATCAACCAAGTGGTGGTACTAACGGTCAAGCCTCAGATATACATATCCATGCCCAAGAAATTTTGAAGATACGTGATAGGTTAAATCGATGTCTTGCAGACCATACTGGCCAGCCAATAGAAAAAATTGAACTAGATACTGAGCGCGATAATTTTATGAGTGCAGAAGAATCGAAAGCTTACGGTTTGATTGATGAGGTTTTAGACAAGCGACCTAAATCTAAATAGGAATTTTTTTCATATTTGTATTTTGAACTAAGAGATCAGAACATATGACAGACGACACAACAGAAGTTAGCGACGAAGATACTAAATTATTGTATTGCTCCTTTTGCAATAAAAGCCAACATCAGGTTCGTAAGCTCATAGCTGGACCATTGGTGTTTATTTGTGATGAATGTGTCGAGCTTTGTAATGATATCATCCTGGAAGAGGTTCAAAAGATTGAATTGGATTCTTCATCTTCTGATGGCCTGCCAAAGCCAAAAGAAATAAAAAATATTTTAAATCAGTATGTGATTGGTCAAGATCAAGCAAAAAAAATACTAGCGGTTGCAGTTTATAATCACTACAAACGCCTGCAGAGAAGTGATTCAAGCTCTATAGAAGATGTAGAGCTTGGAAAAAGTAATATATTACTAGTGGGCCCCACAGGAAGTGGTAAGACATTATTAGCTGAAACACTCGCTAGACTGCTTGATGTACCCTTTGCTATTGCTGATGCAACTACACTAACTGAAGCTGGATATGTGGGTGAGGATGTTGAAAATATTATTCAAAAGCTTCTACAAAAATGTGATTATGATATTGACAAGGCTCAGCGCGGTATAATTTATTTAGATGAAATTGATAAAATATCACGTAAGTCAGATAATCCATCAATCACAAGAGATGTTTCTGGTGAGGGCGTACAGCAAGCGCTATTGAAGCTTATTGAGGGAACAGTGGCTTCAATACCACCTCAGGGTGGTAGAAAACATCCTCAACAAGAGTTCATTCAGGTTGATACATCAAATATTTTGTTTATTTGTGGAGGTGCTTTTTCAGGCTTAGAAAAAGTAATCAGAGTTCGATCTGATAATACTGGCATTGGTTTTAATGCATCAGTAAAACTTAAAGATAGTGATACAAACATTGGTCATACTTTGGCTGATTTGGAGCCCGAAGATCTTGTAAGTTACGGACTAATTCCTGAATTTGTTGGCAGATTACCGGTTGTAGCAACCCTCGAAGAATTAGATTTAAGTGCACTTATAAATATACTAAGTGAACCTAAAAACTCATTAATCAAACAATATACTGCAATGTTTGAGATGGAAGGAGTTGAGCTGGATATACGTCATGATGCATCTGAGGAAATAGCTAAGAGAGCACTCGATCGTAAAATTGGAGCAAGAGGATTGCGTTCAATCATCGAAGATATTTTATTAGATACTATGTATGAAACCCCAACTAAAAAAAATATCATTAAAGTCGTAATAGATGGCTCTGTAGTTCGTGGAGAGTCTGAACCATTAATAGTTTACGAGAGTCCTGACCCCAAAACCGCAGTGAGTGAATAAATACTAGCGTTCTATTAAAAACATAAATACTATCTTTTGTTCAATATTTTTATCATAAGCCTTGTTTTAGTTTGTTGCGCCCCAATACTTAATGAAGTCAATATTGATTCATAACTTTTAAATGAGGTTTTTTTGATGCTACAGCAAGTTCCTTCAATTAGATTACCACTGCTTCCTTTGCGTGATGTAGTTGTCTATCCGCATTCAACAACACCTTTATTTGTTGGTCGAGATAAGTCTATAGCAGCACTAAATGAGGCCATGTCAAAAGATAAAAAGATACTGGTCGTTACTCAAAAAATAGCTACAGAAGACGATCCACAAGCAAATGCACTTCATATATATGGAACTCTATCCAACATAATACAGACGCTTAAATTACCAGATGGAACTGTAAAAGTTTTAATTGAAGGCACAGAAAGAATCAAAATCATTGAGATTGAAGATACTAACGGGTACTTCACAGCTTCATATGAAAAACATTTATCTCTAAAACTTCAAGATCAGGAAGCTAGTACAATAAAACAATTGGCATTAGATAAATTTCAACAGTATGCGAATCTAAGTAAAAAAATTTCTACCGAAACAATTAATACCATCAACACCACAAAAGATGCAGAACTTCTAGCGGATACTTTAGCTAATAACCTACCATTATCTCTCAACCAAAAACAAAAGATGCTAGAGCTAGATGTTCTAATTGATAGATTTGAGCTTTTGTTAGTTTTAATGGAATCAGAGATCGAGTTATTTGATATAGGTCAAAATATACGCACAAGAGTTAAAAAACAGATGGAAAAAAGTCAAAAAGAGTACTTTTTGAATGAACAAATGAAGGCTATTCAAAAAGAACTTGGTGAGACAGACGAAGATGACGACCTTTTTCAGTTAGAAGAAAAAATTATTAGTGCGGGTATGACAAAAGACGCATTAGTTAAAGCTAAATCAGAATTAAAAAAACTTAAAGCTATGTCACCTATGTCTGCTGAGGCCTCTGTTTTGAGAGGCTATATTGACTGGTTGATATGTGTTCCTTGGAAAAAACGCACAAAAGTTCGACATGATTTGAAAAGAGCAGAGCGTATTCTCAACGAGGATCATTATGGATTAAGTGATGTTAAGGAGCGCATCCTAGAGTTTTTAGCTGTTCAAAAACGAGTTAAGGCTCTTAAGGGCCCCGTTCTTTGTCTGGTTGGACCTCCAGGGGTAGGTAAAACGTCTCTTGGCGAGTCAATTGCTAAAGCAACAGGAAGAAAGTATGCACGCATGTCATTGGGAGGTGTGCGTGACGAGGCCGAAATAAGAGGGCACCGAAGGACATACATAGGATCGCTTCCTGGTAAATTATTACAAAAGTTATCGAAAGTTAAGGTGAAAAATCCACTTTTTTTACTTGATGAGATAGAAAAAATGGGTACAGATCATCGAGGTGACCCTTCGTCTGCTATGTTGGAGGTTCTTGATCCAGAGCAGAATAATAAATTCAATGATCATTACTTAGAGGTAGATTACGATCTTTCTGAAGTGATGTTTATATGTACTGCAAATACAATGGATATACCAGCTCCGCTTCTTGATAGAATGGAAATAATTAGAATCTCAGGCTACACAGAAGACGAAAAGCTCAATATTGCATCTAAGTATCTTTTGCCAAAACAACTTAAAAAAAATGGTTTATTGAAAAAAGAATTATCAATCGAAGAAGAAACTATAATAAATATTATTCGCCACTACACAAAAGAAGCTGGGGTCAGAGGTCTTGAAAAGCAGCTTGCAAAACTTTGTAGAAAAATTGTTATTAAAAATACCCGCAAAGAAACTCATGATTCTTTTTTGGTTACATCCAATAATCTAGAAGAATTGCTTGGAGTCAAAAAGTATGACTTTGGTCGAGTTGATGAAAAAAGTCAGATTGGTCAGGTTACTGGGCTAGCTTGGACCCAGATGGGTGGAGAGCTGCTTACTATAGAAACTTCCGCTGTAACCGGAAGTGGTAAGCTCATCAAAACAGGTTCACTGGGAGATGTTATGCAGGAATCTATTCAGGCGGCTATGACTGTTGTTCGAAATCGTGCCCAATCTCTAGGTATACATCAAGACTTTCATAATAAATTAGATTTTCATATACACGTACCAGAAGGTGCGACACCTAAAGACGGCCCAAGTGCTGGGGTAGGAATGTGTACAGTGATTGCATCAGCATTAACAGGAATACCAGTTAGAGGAAATATTGCAATGACTGGAGAGATTACTCTTAGGGGAGAGGTGCTAAAAATTGGTGGGCTAAAAGAAAAATTACTTGCTGCCCATCGTGGTGGTATAACTAAAGTTATTATTCCTCATGAAAATGAACATGAACTTATTGAGATACCTGAAAACATAAAAGCTGATATTGAAATTATTTCTGTAAGATCGATAGACGAGGTTTTCGATACTGCTTTGCTCACAAAGCCTTTAGCGCTCTCAGATGAAGAGTATAATAAAGTGATTAAAGATGGGCTAAATAAGAAAATTATCCCTGAAGCCCGCGCTAATACTCACTAAATTGCTTGACCGATCAGCAGAGGGTTGATATAAAGTTCATGTAGCACGATTAACCGTAAAAAAATAAATACTAAATTAAAGGTTTGAGTGCTTTAGAAGTTAGTCCACACAAACATAATTAAAGGGGATTATTGTGAATAAATCTGAATTAGTTGATGCAATTGCCGATGGAGCAGACCTATCTAAAGCTTCAGCCGGACGTGCACTTGATGCAGCAATATCTGCAGTTACCACAGCGTTATCCAAAAAAGATCAAGTCTCACTCGTAGGTTTCGGTACCTTTGCAGTTAAGCATCGAGCAGCTCGTGCAGGCCGTAATCCACAGACTGGTGCAGAGATCCAGATTAAAGCAGCCTATGTGCCAAGCTTCAAAGCAGGTAAAGCTCTTAAGGATGCAGTTAACTCTTAAGAAGGTTTGATAAGGCATTTAGAGTTTTAATTTAAAGACGCATCTGCGATGCGTCTTTTTTTATAATAAATTTTATAGATTAAATAACTTTATTTATGCTTTGTATTAAAACTAGAGAAATTTATGCTTCAAGATTTTCGAGATAATCTCAGTGGTGTAACAAAAGGTATTTTGGTTGTTATTATCACTATTCCTTTTGTATTTTTTGGTGTCGATGCATTATTTGAAACAAGGCCAACAGAGAAAGAAGTAGCTAACGTTAATGGCGATTCAATTTCTGAAATAAGCCTACGTCAGGCTATACTTGTTAGAAAACAGCAAATTAAAAGCAAAATCAAAGATATTGATGTATCACTATTAAGTGATGATATTTTAAGGCCTGCTGTTTTGTCTCGTTTAATTCGTCAAAAAATAGAAGAGCAGACTGCTGCTCAACTAGGAATGTCCATACCTAAAAAGACAATTGACTCTTTGTTGGTTGATGTTCCTGAATTCAGGAAAGAGGGAAAATTTAATCCTGATTTATATAACTTTGTAGTCAAACAGATGGGCTACACACCTACATCACATTATAAGGCAATTTATTCTGATTTTTTGGCTCAACAATTTCTTCAAGGTGTAGTTTCAACAGGTTTTTCGACGCAAAAAGAACTAGAGTTAATAGCTAATGTTCTTGATCAATCTCGTGATTATCACTATTTAACTATACCGATCGATGCACAAAAAAATAAGGTGCAAGCATCAATCGACCAAATAAAAGACTACTACGAAAAAAATAAATCCAAATTTTCTACTGAAGAAGAGGTTGTATTAGAGTATGTAGAACTGAAATCCTCAGATTTATTAAAAAATGTAGAAATTGATGCTGATCTTATTGAGGAAAGTTATCAGAATATAGTAGAAACTGCACAAGCAGATATAAGTTATAGAGCTGCCCATATTCTGCTAGAAAAAAAAGATAACGATAGCCACTTCACTGTTATGGCTTCAATACAAGAAAAAATTAATAATAACGAAGATTTTTCATTGCTAGCTACTGAGTATTCTGATGATTTTTTAACCTCGAAAGATGGAGGTGATCTTGGTTATGTCCGTTTGGGCGAACTGCCGTTAGAGCTAGATTCATTACTGCAAAAGCTTTCAGTAGGAGAAGTTTCTGAAATTGTAGAAACAAAAGCTGGAATTCATCTCATGAAGTTAATTGATATAAAGTCGCCGGAAATACCAACTAGAAAAGTTTCTGAACCCGTTATTCGTGAACAGCTTGCCCTACAAATTGCCCAAGATTTAATGCCTGAAAAGATTGAAGAACTTAAAGAGCTTGCTTATAACGTAACATCTTTGGAGAGTGTATCAGATATAATGGATTTAGATTTAAAGATATCAGACCCTTTTGATCGTTCAGGTGGTGAGGGTATAACCGCTAACAAACAAGTTATAGAAGCAGCTTTTAGTTCTTCAGTTCTTGAAGATGGGTATGCAAGCGATGTGATTGAGATATCAGACGATCATGTCTTAGTGTTATTTGCTCGTGAGAGAATACCTGCGAAAATCCGACCTTATGTTGAGATAGAAGATCAAGTTAGAGAAATTATTGAGTATAATTTAGCGGCTGAGGAAATTTTATCGTATGGTGCTTCACTCAAAGAGAGATTTAATGATGGAGAAAATATTGAAACTATTGCCAAAATAGAAAATCTTCCATGGCAAGTTGAATTTAATGCAAAAATCAATGCCTCTGAAGAAAATATGGATCCTAGAAAAAAGTTCGCTTTTTCAATGACTTTTCCAGGAAAAAAACCTATAGCTGACCATGTTATTATGCCAAATGGAGATTACGTGCTATTAGCTCTAACTAAAGTTACTTATGGCAACTACGAGACCCTTCGCCTAGCTGAAAAACAAGTAATATCCAGCTCTAGATCAACATCAAGTGCCAACCGAGACTATGGCGCTTATATAGCAACACTATTGAATAAAGCAGATATTGTTTCTGAGTGAATATTTTTTACTAAAAACTTAATTTTTTAATTATCTTTTGGCATAAGTTAACTCTAGCTATATTGTAAAATATTTTTACCAATTTTTTTGATAGTGCCGATTGATAATTTAATTTATAACTGTATATCTTCCTTAAAATTTTTTACTAGAAAAATGTATTTGATGAAAGAGTATGAGTTATGAAGATTATGCCTCCTCTGTTAATCGCTTACCGTTATATCGTCACTAAGCAAAGGAAT
>DGPR01000026.1:0-1555 GCA_002390525.1 Cellvibrionales bacterium UBA4435 | reverse complement strand
GTCATTGGGGAGCAAGCTAGTTAAAATTCAAGGTATACAAAGCTATGCACCTCTAGTTGAGGGTTACGGCTTGATGTCGTCATCTTCCTTAAGTCAGGGTATTTTATTGCAGGGAATTTCTCCGTCGCATGAGATCAAATTTTCTGAAGTTAGTAAGTACATGATCGCTGGAAAAATTAATGATCTAGAACCCGGAAAATTTGGTGTAATAATTGGAAGTATTTTAGCTAACACGTTAGATGTAAATGTGGGAGATTCTGTAACTATCTCGTTACCCGAGTTAAATATCACCCCAATTGGCATATTTCCGCGCTTTAAGCGTTTTTATGTCATGGGAATCTATAGAGTTGGTGCACAAGTAGATAGTGGTTTAGCGCTTATCAATTATCAAGATTCAAAAAAGTTATTTAGACTAGGTGTAAATATAAATGGGGTAAAATTGAAAGTAGCGGATCCATTAGATGTAACAAAATTAGAGTCCTATATAAAAACGCTTCTACATCCTTCCTTTAAAATAAAAACGTGGGCATCCGAGATGACAGTTTTATTTAACGCAATAAAAATGGAGAAGAGGTTTGTCGTTCTATTGCTCTCTATAATCATAGCTATTGCTGGATTTAACATCGTTGCTTGTCTTGTGCTCATGGTTAATAGTAAAAGGAGGGATATAGCAGTGTTAAGAACACTCGGCGCAAAAGCAAGTATGATAGCTTCTATATTTATAATTAAAGGGCTAATAATAGGAATAGTAGGCGTCATTTTTGGCGGTATATTTGGATGCTTCCTTGCAATATACATAGGCGAGATCATAAGCTGGATAGAGAAAATAGTTGGATCTCAAGTTTTTGATCCATCAATTTTTTTCATTATTAAAATTCCATCTATGCTAGTGTGGGGCGATATATTTTTAATATGCTCCTTGAGCCTCCTACTCAGTATAGTAGCCTCAGTTTATCCCGCATACCAGGCATCCAGAATTCAACCTGCAGAGGCACTTCGTTATGATAGATGATAGTAAAATCATATTGCAGTGCCAGCAACTGTCTAAATCTTATATGGAGATGGACACCAAAATTAATGTGTTAGATAACATTACATTAAAAATTTCTATGGGTGAAAAGATTGCTATTACAGGCTCTTCTGGTACTGGAAAAACAACATTGCTAAATCTTCTTGGAGGGTTAGATACTCTTACTAGCGGCTCTGTGTCTGTAATGGGAAAAAAATGGACTGATATGAACGAAGATCAGAAAGCTACATGGAGAAATAAATATCTTGGTTTTGTATATCAATTTCATCACTTACTCTCCGAATTCTCAGCAATTGAGAATGTGGCGATGCCCTTGTTGATTACTGGAATGTCGGTTAGAAAAGCGACAAGCTATTCTAAAGAAATTTTATCGAAGGTAGGACTAATTGATAGGTGTGATCACCGACCATCAGCGTTGTCTGGTGGAGAAAGACAAAAGGTTGCTATAGCAAGAGCATTAGTCACTAAACCAGCTTGTGTTTTAATGGATGAGCCGACAGGTAATCTTGACTGCCTATCCACCAA
>DGPR01000043.1 GCA_002390525.1 Cellvibrionales bacterium UBA4435 | reverse complement strand
AATCTTAAGCTATTCTCCCATTTTTCTTGTTTTGTTATTAATAATTTAATAATTTCATTATTGAGTTTTTTTTCAAGGAGGCACAGTCGATCAGAGAGATTGCAGAGATACTCACTAGGATGATTTCGTTGTAGATTTTTGTCAATATGAGTAAGCGTTTCTTTGTCTATCTTTATTTTTGAAGTTATATTTTTATAGATTCTATTCTGCAAGCCTTCAATTTGAGTTTGTATATGCAAAAGATAATCATTAGGATTTCTGATTCTCATAAATAGGTTATCTATTTTTTGATAGCACGCCTGCAAGAAACCAAGAATCAAGTGATTTAGCTGGAGTTCTTTTTCATTTAGTCTCTGTATAATTGAGTTTATATCTGGACTAACAATTTCTGCTGCCGCAGAAGGAGTGGGAGCTCTGCAATCAGAAACAAAATCACAAATAGTATAATCAACTTCATGGCCAACTGCGCTTATAATTGGTATGTTACTATTATGGATAGATCGGGTAAGGGTTTCATCATTAAAAGCCCATAGATCCTCTATAGAGCCACCACCACGCGCAAGAATCAGAACATCACAATTATTTTCTTTATTTGCAAAAATAATTCTTTCGGTCAACTCTTTTGCTGCACTGGTTCCATCAAGTGTATTTCCCTGAACAATACTTGGATAAACTAAAACACTAGCTATCGGATATCTTCTTTTCAAAATAGATAATATATCCTGTATTGCCGCCCCTGTGGGGGAGGTTATAATACCTATTTTCTTTGGGTATTTTGGTATAGGTAATTTATGTTTATCATCAAAGATACCTTCATCAAATAACTGTTTTTTTAGTTCTTCAAACTTTCTTTGCAAGGCTCCAATACCTGCGCTTTCAATTTGCTCAATTATAAGTTGATAATTTCCAGATACTTCATAAATAGTTATTTTGCAGCGGGCAAATACCTTAATTCCATTTTGCGGCTTAAAGCTACTCCTAGAATTTTGATTTTTAAACATTGCGCAACTTATTGTTGCAGTTTTATCTTTCATCTTAAAATACCAGTGACCAGAGGCTGGCATAGAAAAATTAGATATTTCTCCCTCTACCCAAATCAAAGGAAATTTAGCTTCTAGTGTTTGACGAGACAGCCTGTTCAATTCAGATACTGTGTATTTTATTACTTCTTTATCCATCTCTTTATTTTGCATTACTATCAACTGTAGTCAATGTAAAAGTTAGTAACTATGAATACTAAAAAGTAAGTCAAAGCATTCTGTGAAGGAAAGTAGTGTTTTTCCTACTTGTTAGGCTTATAATAGGTTGCTTACTAAAGTAGCTATCTTTTTTTTATAAAAAAACGGTGCGAGCAATTGTTATAACGAGGTAAGCAGAACAGATGATAAAAATAGATGGAGAAGCATTAACCTTCGATGATGTCTTATTGGTACCCGGATACTCTGAGATAACCGCAAAAGACGTTTCACTAAAAACTCGCTTATCACGCTCTATCTCACTAAATATTCCACTTGTTTCAGCAGCAATGGATACAGTTACTGAATCTCGTTTAGCTATTGCGCTAGCTCAAGATGGTGGAATTGGGATTATACATAAAAGCATGAGTATCGATAATCAGGCTTTTGAAGTTCGCGCTGTCAAAAAATACGAAAGTGGCGTGGTTAAAGATCCGATATCTATAAACTCTTCTGCTAGTGTTAAGGAGTTAGTAGATCTCACAACAGAATATGATATTTCTGGAGTGCCTGTATTAGAAAATGGTGAACTAGTTGGAATAGTCACACGCCGTGATGTTAGGTTCGAACCTAGCTTAAAATCACCTGTATCAACTATTATGACCCCAAAAGATAGATTGGTTACTGTTTATGAAGGCGCTAAATCTGATGAAATAAAAAGCTTGCTTCATAAGCATCGCATAGAAAAAATATTAGTCGTTAGTAAATCATTTGAATTACGTGGATTAATTACTGTAAAAGATATAGATAAAGCAGAAAAATACCCAAATGCTTGTAAAGATGATCAGGGCAGACTCAGGGTAGGGGCCTCAATTGGAACAAGTCCTGATACTGATGATAGAGTTGCTGCTCTAGTCAAAGCTGGCGTCGATATTTTAGTCATAGATACTGCCCATGGACACTCCCTGAATGTTATAAATCGTATAAAAAAAATAAAATCTCAATACCCTTCGGTGGATATCATAGCGGGCAATATAGCCACTGCTGAAGCGGCGCTGGCATTAGCAAAAGCTGGAGCAGATGGTGTAAAAGTTGGGATAGGCCCAGGATCTATATGTACTACCAGAATTGTTACCGGTATTGGCGTCCCGCAAATAACAGCGATAACGAATGTTGTAGATGCCCTTAAGGATACATGTATACCAGTGATTGCTGATGGAGGTATTCGATTTTCAGGTGATATATCTAAAGCCCTAGCTGCTGGAGCTCATTCTGTAATGATGGGTTCTATGTTTGCAGGAACCGAGGAATCTCCGGGAGAAATAGAGTTTTATGAGGGACGTACATACAAATCTTATCGTGGTATGGGGTCAATGGGTGCAATGATGCAAACTCTTGGTTCAAGTGATCGTTATTTTCAGGATGCAGCTCGTGGTGCCGAAAAACTTGTTCCAGAAGGAATTGAAGGAAGAGTTCCATACAAAGGACCAATATCATCAATAATTCATCAAATGATGGGTGGAGTAAGGTCCTCTATGGGTTATACCGGTAGTCCAGATATAGATACCTTGAGAACTAAGCCAACTTTTGTTCGTGTTACTTCAGCAGGCATGAATGAAAGTCATGTTCATGATGTATCTGTTAGCAAAGAAGCACCTAACTACCCGCATAGGTAATTTTATATTTAAATATGATTTAAGAAAGAGGCTGCGTAAGGCAGCCTTAATTTTTTAATAAAAAAGGTCGCTCATATAAGATATGTCAAATATAAAATCAAAAAAAATCCTAATCCTTGATTTTGGATCGCAGTATACACAGCTTATAGCTAGGCGCGTTAGGGAAGCAGGTGTTTACTCTGAAGTTCATGCTTTCGATATGAAAAGTAATGAAATCATCGAATATAACCCTAGTGGTATAATTTTATCCGGTGGCCCAGAATCTGTGACAGGAATTGAGGCCCCCAGTGCGTCAATTGGTTTGTTTGATCTTGGAATACCGATTTTAGGTATTTGTTATGGGATGCAGATAATGGCCGAACAGCTTGGAGGTTCAGTCGAAACATCAGCTATTCAAGAATTTGGATATACAAAAATTCAATCACATAATCACAGTGTGCTCCTTGATGGCCTAGCAAATCAAAGAGATGAGCAAATTAATGGCGGACTAGAGGTTTGGATGAGTCATGGTGATAGAGTTGCTTCAGTCCCACCCAACTTCGAACTAATGGCTTCAAGTGAATCCTGCCCAATAGCTGGTATTTTTAACCAGAAAAAGAATTTTTATGGTCTTCAGTTTCACCCTGAGGTAACGCACACTGAACAAGGCAAAGAAATACTTGAAAGGTTTGTGATAGATGTTTGCGGGTGCAAAAAAAGCTGGGTGCCTTCCCTGATAACTAAAAATTTAATTGAACGCATTAGAGGACAGGTTGGAAAAGATAATGTTTTATTAGCATTATCCGGTGGTGTAGACTCATCTGTTGTAGCAGCATTGCTTAATAAAGCTATAGGAAGTCAACTGCACTGTGTATTTGTTGATAATGGTCTTTTAAGAAAAAAAGAGGGCGACCAGGTAATGGCAATGTTCTCAAAAAATATGGGTATTAACGTTATTCGAGCAGATTCAGAGGACCTATTTTTAGACAGGCTCATTGGAATAAAAGATCCTGAAGCTAAGCGTAAGATTATTGGTAAAGCATTTATTGATGTCTTTGAAAAAGAGGCGCTTAAGATAAAAAATGTTAAGTGGTTGGCTCAAGGGACTATATATCCTGATGTTATTGAGTCAGCAGCATCTAAAACTGGTAAAGCACATATAATAAAATCTCACCATAATGTTGGCGGTCTTCCAAAGACCATGCAGTTGA
>DGPR01000044.1 GCA_002390525.1 Cellvibrionales bacterium UBA4435 | reverse complement strand
CGTAGTGCAGCTCCTAGACAAGTTTCATGGTTTTCCATAAAACCAGCTGGAAGGGTCCAGAAACCCGAGCGTGGCTCTATAGCTCTTTTGCATAATAATACTTTGTTATTAAATGTCGGAACACATCCAGCTATAATTTTTGGGTTTTGGTAAAAAATAGCATCACATTTAATGCAAACATCACGATTTCTATTGTCCCCAAGAGGTATTCTCTGGCTAGTTGGACTCCCGCAGTTGCTACAAAAATTCATAAGACTTTGCCATTAAAATTATTGAGTATTGAGTATATATAATTCTGAGTGAGAATTGTGATATCTATGCAAGAGAATTTTCATGTTGTAACCTAGTAAAATTTGTTCAATAATTTAAAAAATTATATTTAAACTTTTGGAAAAATATGTCTGGCATGATTCCATCACCATGTGTTTCAGTTTGCTCTATGAATGAAGAAGATCTTTGTATCGGATGTCACCGTAACTCTCGGGAAATCAGAGAATGGATGTTGATGGATGATACTGAGCGACATGAGGTTATAGAAATTGCTTCTCAAAGAGCAAAAAAAAATAATCCTTTTGCCTAAAGTAGCATTTTGATTGTGTTGCGACTGGTTATTTTCCTCACTTGGGAGGTATCGCTAGATACCATCTTCCTCTTCCTGCTCAATTTTTTTCATCAGTTGCTTCACTTGTAACTTTGTAACACTTTTGTCACTTAGTGATATGGTCTCAATACGATAATTTTCAATAGTTAGTGACACATTACCATCTGGTATGTTTTCAAGATACTCAAGCACTAGACCACTTAATGTCTTTGGACCGTCAGTGGGAAGATCCCAGCTAGCCTCCTTGTTTATTTCTCGTATAGTTTGAGATCCATCAATTTCAAAAAAATCATTCTTGATTATAGCCATACCAGGGTTTTCATCTTCAGCTTTATTGGTAGTAAAGTCCCCAACAATTTCCTCTAAAATATCTTCTAGGGTAACGAGTCCCTCAATCTCACCATACTCGTCAACAACGACTGCTATACGCCTTTGATTGAGCTTAAAATTTAACAACTGCTTATTAAGTGGGGTATTTTTTGGTACAAAATATGGTTCTCGAGAAAATCTTTTGATAGCTCTTTGTGTAAGTCCCTCTCCCCCCATACGAAGTAATCTAGGGACATTTTTCATATGAAGAATTCCTTCAATCTGATTTATGTCACCTCTAAAAATTGGAATACGCGTATAGCCACAATTTATTATAGTATCGAGGATGCCATCTTTCTTATTATCAAGATTAAGCCCTACAATCTCATTACGTGGCACCATAATGTCATTAACTGTAATTTCCTCAAGATCTAAAATGTTTATTAACATATTTTCTTGCTCAGGTATTTTTTTGCTAGACACTCCTACAACTGTTCTGAGCTCATCTTTACTTAAGCCATCATCTCTACTTTTATTCGGGTTGATACCAAATACTTTTAGCAATCCATTTGAAAGTTGATTTACTAGCCATACAAACGGGTAAAATAATATCAGTAGAGGCTTAAGAATGTGGCTAGAGAAAAAAGCGATACCTTCTGGATGTATTGCTGCTACCGTTTTTGGTGTTACTTCGGCAAATATGAGTACTGCTAATGTCAATAATATTGTGCCGATAAATATACCAGCATCACCATAAAGCCGGAATGCTATGACTGTTGCAATTGCTGAACAAAGGATATGAGTGAGATTGTTACCAATTAAAATAATACCAATAAGCCTATCTGGCCGTTTTAAAAGTTTGTGAGCTTTTCGTGCTCCACGATGGTTTTTTTTGAGATGATCTAATCTATACCGATTTAGAGACATCATTGCGGTTTCTGAGCTGGAAAAAAATGCTGATAGTATTATCAGGCCTACAAGAATTGAAAATAGTAGTTCTATGGAGGTGTCGTTCAAAGAAGAAAAAACCTTTTTTACTTATAAGTTCTATATGTTGAAGAAATTTTCTTGGATTGGCAAGCTCAATTGCTGTTTTAGCCTGTGAGTAACACCTTTAAGACAAACTTTGTGCCCCAGTATGCTAATGCAAGAGTTCCAAAACCTACCAATGTCCAACGTACTGCTGTTTTTCCTCGCCAACCACGGAAATGACGCCCCCAAAGTAGAATAGCAAAAAATATCCATGAAAAGAGTGAAAAGAAGGCTTTATGAGCAAGATGTTGTGCAAAAAGGTCCTCAAAAAAAATCAAACCTGTAGCAAGCGACAGAGTAAGCAAGCCAAAACCAGCCCATAGCGTCTCAAATAAGAGAGACTCCATAGTTTGAAGTGATGGAAAAATTTGTGGGAAATTTCCAAATCTTTTTCGCCTAAGCCGCCATTCCTGAAGAGCTAAAAATAAGGCTTGAAATGCAGCAATCGTAAGCATACTGAAAGATAGGATCGAAAGAAAAATATGAAATCCCACCTGTGTAGAAACTACCGGTGAACTTACCAACGGTATTTTAGCTTTCATCGAGATTGTCGTCATAGCGATAGATAAAATCAGAGCACTCAATGGAAAAAGTAACAGAACACAGTCCTGACATTGTCTTTTGAAGCTACTAGCAAGGGCAATACAATTAACCGAAAAGATTATAATAGTTATAATTGAAATTAAACTAAAAGTTACACCTTGATCGGTGAGCATCCATTGAAGACTGGCATAACCGTGAAGAGATACAGCTAGAGCTGAAAGAATAATCATCGCAGCAGGATTTTGGCCAACCTTTTTGGTAAGTTGCAACCCTTGATACAAGGCTGCTGTTAGATAGAATATTATTGAGGCGATCGCTATAAGCATAGACTTAACTATTTATTATTTAAGTTATGATAATAAAAAAAATTTTAAAGTATTTCACATCATGTAGTATTCCGCGAAAAGTTTTAGAAATGAGTCATTTATTAAATTTGTGACTAACTATGACAAAAATAAAAAAACTAATAGCAGGCTATACAAATATTTTCTTAAATCTCTGATAGTTAATATAAATTAAAAGTAATAAAAAATCCAAAAAGACTTACTATAATCATATTTGAATATTTAAGTTATAATATTTTTTTAACTCTAAAGATGAAAGACTTAATATGGCCATTTTTAAAAATCTTAGCGAGCAATTTTCAAGCTCCTTTAAAAAAATTTCTGGTAAATCAAATTTAACTGAAAAAAATATACGAGAAATTCTGAGAGAGGTCCGAATAGCCCTGCTCGAAGCAGATGTCGCTCTTCCAGTCGTAAAGATTTTTATTGAGGAAATAAAACAAAAGGCTCTAGGCGCAGATGTTAGCCGCAATCTTAATCCAAGTCAGCAATTCCTAAAGATTGTTCAAGCAGAACTAGAAATTCTGATGGGGGAGAGTAACGAGGAATTAAACCTGTCTGCACAAGCGCCAGCTGTTATTCTAGTTGCTGGACTGCAGGGTGCTGGTAAAACCACATCCTTAGCAAAACTGGCGTTTTTTCTTTCTAAAAAGAAAAAGAAAAAAGTCATGGTGGTTAGTGCCGATATATATCGACCTGCTGCAATAAAACAGCTTGAGATTCTTGCTAACCAAGTAAATGTTGCATTTCACCCAAGTTTATCATCGCAAAAACCTGTTGATATTGTTGCTGAGGCCCTACATTCTGCCAAAATTAAATTCATGGATATATTGCTTGTTGATACAGCTGGACGACTCCACGTAGATGAAGACTTAATGGATGAGATAAGTTTGATTCACGCAACAGTCAAACCAATTGAAACACTCTTTGTTGCTGACGCAATGATTGGTCAAGATGCAGTTTTAAGCGCCAAAGCTTTTAATGAAAATCTACCTTTAACCGGAATAATCCTGACTAAGATAGATGGTGATACTCGTGGTGGCGCTGCCCTCTCTATACGTCAAGTAACAGGAAAGCCGATAAAGTTTTTGGGAGTTGGTGAAAAAATAGATGCTCTTGAGCCCTTCCATCCAGAAAGGATAGCATCTCGAATACTTGGTATGGGCGATATGATGTCGCTTATAGAGGAAGTAGAAGAGAAAGTTGACCGAAAAAAAGCAGATAGTCTTGCAAAAAAAGTGTCTCAAGGTAAAAAATTTGATTTAAATGATTTAAAGGATCAATTACAACAAATGAAAAGCATGGGTGGGTTAGCAGGTATGATGGAGAAATTGCCGGGGATTGGAGGAATGCCACCAATTCCTGCAAAACCAGATGTAGCTGATAATTTCTCTCGAATGGAATACATAATTGACTCGATGACCCCTCTAGAGCGAAGTAAACCAGAAATATTAAATGGTTCTAGAAAAAAACGTATTACAAAAGGCTCAGGCTCCACATTGCAAGATTTAAACCGTTTGCTCAAACAACATAAACAAATGGGTATGATGATGAAAAAGATGAAAGGTAAAGGTATGAAACGTATGATGAAGAAGATGTCTGGCTCGTCGAGTCTAAATGGTGGAGGAGTATTACCTGGTGGAAATAATAAATTCCCTTTTTAGGGGCGGTTGCTACTCGTTGCTTTAATCTTATATCACTACCCTAATGCTATACATACACTAATCTTTTGGATATAATCCTGCGCTTTTATGGATACAGCATATTTAAGTTGTACTTTCGTATAATATGAATTACTAAAAACAAAATTTTTAAATAACAAGAAAGAGAATCTTCATGGTAACAATTCGCTTAGCTCGGGGGGGATCCAAAAAACGCCCCTTTTACCATATCCATGTAACTGACAGTCGTCGGGCTCGAGATGGTAAATATATTGAAAGGATTGGTTTCTTTAACCCGGTGGCTCGCGGTCAAGAAGAACGTTTACGCATCGATACTGAACGAGTAGAACATTGGGTTACATTAGGTGCAGGTGTAAGTGATCGAGTTTCTCGTTTAATTAAAGAAACTTCTTTAGCCTGCTAAGTTACCTTAAATGAGGTGAGCTCAATTGATATTTTCCTAGATCCCGTTTTACCCACAGATCCTGTCATCATCGGCCGAGTTACCTCAGTACATGGAATCAAAGGATGGGTTAAAATACACTCATACACAGAGGAACCAAAAAAAATTTTTGATTATGAGCCTTGGTGGATAAATGCTAGAGAAGGCTGGAAATTAGTAAAGGTTAATAAATATAAAGTGGCAAGTCAGAATCTTATTGCCCATATTAATAATTTTGACGATAGAGATGTCTCTCGAAAAGAACTGTGTCAAAGAAATATAGCCATAGATCGCTCAAAGCTCCCAAAACTAAATACTAATGAATATTATTGGTATCAACTTAAGGGTTTAAGAGTTATCACAATTACTGGAAAAGTGGATCTTGGTGTAGTTGTTGGTTTATTGGAAACAGGTGCGAATGAAGTGCTTGAAATACAGGGTGATAGATCTAGTTTGGACCTCAGACAACGATTAGTTCCCTGTATAAAGCAAGTAGTTTTGTCAGTAAATCTTGAATCTAATATTATCCAAGTGGACTGGGATCCTAAATTTTAGGCTCTTATTGAAAATACCAAAATTTTTGTATGTGCTATGATTTAAACTATGAAAATAGGTCTTATCACATTATTTCCAGAAATGTTTGACGCTTTGTTAGAGCATGGTATTAGTAGTCGAGCAGTTAAAAATGGTTTAATTGAAGTTAAGTGCTTTAATCCTAGGGCCTATGCAGCTGGTTATCATAACATTGTAGATGACAGACCTTATGGCGGTGGACCAGGAATGGTGTTGATGGCCGAACCACTCCGCAAGTCGATTAAAGAAGCTAGAAATTGGATAGGAGCTAAAACTAAAGTAATTTATTTATCGCCACAGGGGCAAGTATTATCCCAAAAAGGCGTGCAATCGCTTTCTTCTGAAAGCAGCTTTATCTTTATTTCCGGCCGATACGAAGGTGTAGATGAGAGGGTTATTGATCTAGAAGTTGATGAAGAATGGTCTATAGGTGATTATGTTCTCAGTGGAGGAGAACTTCCCACAATGGTTGTGATGGATACAATAATACGCCAACTGCCAGGAGCCCTCGGCGACCAGTTGTCTGCCAAACAAGATTCTTTTTCGGAAGGCTTGTTGGATTACCCTCATTACACTAGACCAGAGACATATGAAGGCTTGAAGGTACCAGATATACTTTTATCAGGAAACCACGAAAATATTAGGCAGTGGCGATTAAAGGAATCCTTAAAAAGAACATTGTATAGACGTCCGGAATTGTTATCTGGATTGAGTCTCAATAAAGAGCAAGAAGAGATGCTAGATAGCCTAATGAATGATAGCATTTCAAAAGAGTCGACTGATGAAAGTAACTAAATTACTATCCTATCTGTACGACGCTACTCAAAAAGGTGGTAACACCAAAATATAATAGGTGAGGAGCAAATTATGAGCGGAAAAAATTCAATCATCGCAGAAATTGAGGCTGAGCAAATGGAGAAAGATCTTCCAAAATTTTCAGTTGGCGATACTATTATTGTGCAGGTTAAAGTCATAGAAGGCACTCGTGAACGTCTGCAGGCTTTCGAGGGAATTGTAATAGCCAAACGAAATCGGGCTCTTAATTCAGCTTTTACTGTACGTAAAATATCAAATGGTATTGGAGTGGAGAGAACATTTCAAACATATAGCCCTCAAGTTGCAAGTATCTCTGTAAGTAGACATGGGGATGTCCGCCAGGCTAAGCTATATTACTTGCGCGGTTTATCAGGTCGTAAAGCAAGAATTAAAGAAAAATTAAAAACTATTTAATTCATTTCTTGGTCAAAAAAAAGCGCTTTTTACAAGCGCTTTTTTTTGTTTAAACTTGTTAAAATGATATATTATTCAATTTTTATTGAACAACAAATCAGTTTTAATATTCAGTAACACTTTGATTTTTTTTTGATAATACGATTAGAATATGACTGCTAGCAAAGAAAATAAGATAATTATTGATAGTTATCTTGATTCTATTTGGATGGAAAAAGGCCTAAGTAAAAATAGCCTTTATTCTTATGGGCGAGACTTAAAGATTTTTTCGGAGTGGCTTGAGAAAAAAAAAATTAATTTACTGAATGCTTCTCGACGAGATATTCAAATGTTCTTGTCTTATCGTTTTGAGCAAGGCCTCTCGGCAAGAACTACTGCTAGACAGTTATCTTGTCTAAGAAGTTTTTTTCGTCATTGTCTCCGTGAAAAAAATATTAAATCTGATCCTACAATATTAATAGATAATCCAAAATTAGGCTCCCCATTGCCTAAAAGCTTGTCTGAATCAGATGTTGAAGCAATATTGGCTGCACCAAATGTTGAAGAGGAACTTGGTTTGCGTGATAAAGCTATGTTAG
Source organism: Cellvibrionales bacterium UBA4435 (assembly GCA_002390525.1). Lineage (GTDB taxonomy): Bacteria > Pseudomonadota > Gammaproteobacteria > Pseudomonadales > Porticoccaceae > Porticoccus. The sequence continues at coordinate 32,258 of DGPR01000044.1, read as the reverse complement.
AGGTGGTCTATGCTTCTGGGCTAAGAATCTCAGAACTTGTTAGTTTAAGATTGCATGAAATCAATCTACGTCAAGGAGTTGTCAGAGTTTTTGGAAAAGGTAGCAAAGAGCGACTTGTTCCCTTGGGTGAAGAGGCGATGTACTGGTTGCAAGAATATATAAAAGATTCGAGACCGATATTATTAAATGAAATACAAAGCGAAGTCTTATTTTTGAGCACAAGAGCTAAGCAGATGACTCGGCAAACTTTTTGGCACAGACTAAAAAAGTACGCATATGATGCAGGAGTCAGTCAGTCAGTTTCTCCACATATGCTTCGCCATGCTTTTGCAACTCATTTGTTGAATCATGGGGCTGACTTAAGGGTCGTACAGCTACTTCTAGGCCACAGTGATTTATCAACTACCCAAATTTATACACATGTCGCTAATAGCCGCATGAAAGAACTTCATAGCGAGCATCATCCTAGGGGCTAGAGGTAAATATCTATGTTAAAAAAAAATCTTAGTGATATATTTGTGAAATTATTAACATTATGTATTTTTTTGATCTTTTTTTCCGCGATCTCTTGTGCTGAAGAAAATATTCCAGTCGATGTTGTAAAGAAAATTAAATCCAATTTACTACAATCACGTCCGGATTTAAAATTTGATAGTATTGAGAAAACTAAGATTCCTGGATTATATTTAATTAGAGTTGATTCCAATCAATTTTTTTATGTTGAAAAAAATGGAGAATATTTAATAGTTGGGGACATGTATCAAGCAAAATCCTTTGGCTTCGTTGCGGTCGTTGACGAGAGCACATTAGAAATGCGTAAAAATAGTATCAAGAAAGTCCTAAAAAAAAATATGATTATATTCCCGTCGCCAAGCAAAGCTAGAGATATTCTCTATGTGTTTACCGATGTAGATTGTCATTTTTGTCGTAAGTTCCATAACGATGCACTTCCTAATCTTTCATCAGCCGGAGTAGAGGTCCGCTATCTTGCTTATCCAAGGGCAGGCACTAACTCTGAATCCTATAAAAAAATGGCCTCTGCATGGTGTGCTGATGACAAAAATAAAGCTTTATCTAAATTAAAAAATGGTGAAATCATAGATGAGTATATTTGTGATGAAAACCCTATTTCTAATCAAATAGATCTTGGTCAGAAAATTGGAATTACAGGTACACCCGCGATGTTAACGGAAGACGGCACTCTGTTAATGGGCTATCGACCAGCAAATAAGTTACTGGAAATTATAGCCAATCACTAACCTTATTGATCAACCTTCGATGTTTATTCCTTAAAAAAATAGATGCCGATAAAGCTAATTTGATTGCGGGTTATTATATGCGAACTTCTTGATAGGGATAGATTATAATATGTTAAGTGACTAATTAAATTCATATCTAAGCTGAATGTATTTCTACTTAGATGTATAAATTAACTTAAAAGTTAGGGCGAATAAATTGAAATCTGTAAATATCGGAATATGCGGCTTAGGTACGGTTGGCCGAGGAACAATAAATGTACTTAAACGTAATTCTCAAAAAATAAAAGATCGACTTGGTTGTGAGATTCTATTAAATCATATTGGATCTAGAACTACTCCAAATGATTTTGATTTAAAAGGAGTCAGTTTTAATCAAGATGTTTTCGCTATAGCCGATAACCCTAAAATCGATATTCTTGTGGAGCTGATAGGTGGTACTTCAGTTGCAAAAGACTTAGTTTTAAAAGCAATTGAAAATGGAAAACATGTCGTAACTGCCAACAAGGCATTAATTGCTGAACATGGAAATCAGATCTTCCAGGCGGCAGAAAAAAAAGGAGTTACCGTTGCGTTTGAGGCTGCTGTAGCCGGAGGTATCCCAATTGTAAAAGCTCTTCGTGAAGGTTTAGTAGCTAATAATATAGAATGGGTAGTAGGGATTATTAATGGAACCTCCAATTTTATATTGACTGAAATGAGAGATAAAAATAGGACTTTTCCAGATGTTTTGAAAGAAGCAAAAAATCTTGGATATGCTGAGGCTGACCCAACCTTCGATGTAGAGGGTGTAGACGCTGCACATAAGTTGGCAATATTAGCTTCATTGGCTTTTGGGCATACATTTCAGTTCGATAAAATCTTTACAGAAGGAATTACAAAAATTGAACCTCAAGATGTAGCATATGCTGAACAACTAGGCTATTGCATTAAGCATTTAGGTATTGCTAGAAAAGTTGAAACAGAAGTTGAGTTACGCGTACACCCAGTACTAATACCTAAAGAATCCTTAATAGCTAATGTTGACGGAGTGATGAATGCAGTTTTAGTGAAAGGTGATGCTGTAGGGCCGACTATGTATTATGGACCAGGCGCAGGAGCTGAGCCGACTGCATCTGCGGTGATTTCAGATATTTGTGATATCGCGCGAACAATTGAATCTAAACCAGAGCAGCGTATTGCACCTTTTGGTTATAAATATGATAACTTGAAAGACGTTACTATTTTGCCTATATGTGAAGTAAGGACTGCTAGTTATATGCGTGTAACTGCTTTGGATGTGCCTGGTGTTTTAGTTAAGATAACCAAGGCGCTAAGCGAGGAAAATATAAGTATTGAAGCGATTATTCAGAAAGAACCTGCCGCAGAAAAAAATCATGTCCAGTTAATTCTTTTAACTAATAATACAATTGAAAAATATATTGATGCAGCAATAAATAAAATTGAAGCTTTAGATGTAACAAAAGGAGATATAGTCAAAATAAGGGTTGAATCATTAAATTAATTCAACTAGCTGTGTTTATGACTTAATCACAAAAGAAGCGGTTATAAGTTAAGTAGGTAATTATTGTGAAATATGTGAGTACACGAGGAAAAGCTCCAATCTTATCTTTTGAAGAAGCAATGCTAGCTGGTTTAGCTAGTGATGGTGGTCTATACGTACCAGAAAAAATTCCAAATTTTTCAAAAGAGGAAATCTCTTCTTGGTCTGATCTAACATACGAAGAATTAGCTTTTAAGATAATGTCACCATTTATTGATGGGGAAGTACCAGATGATGATTTAAGATTACTCATAAAAAAAACTTATAGTACCTTTAGGCATAAAGCTATCGCGCCGCTTGTGCAAACTGCACGCAATGAATTTATTCTTGAGCTTTTTCACGGACCTACGTTGGCATTTAAAGATTTTGCACTTCAGTTCCTTGGTAATCTAATGGATTACGTGCTGAAAAAAAGAAATCAGAGAGTTGTTGTGATGGGCGCAACATCCGGGGATACAGGTTCTGCTGCAATTGAGGGGTGCCGTCATAGCAAGCATTTGGATATTTTCATACTCCATCCTCATAATCGAGTGTCTGAGGTCCAACGCAGACAGATGACAACTGTTCTTCAGGATAATGTTTTTAATATAGCTTTAGATGGAAACTTTGATGATTGTCAGAATATGGTAAAAAATAGCTTCAGTGACCAGACTTTTTTGCCAAAAGATAGACAACTTGTAGCAGTTAACTCTATTAATTGGGTCAGAATTATGGCTCAAATCGTATATTATTTTTATGCAGGACTAGCACTCAATTCGCCACATCGTCGAGTATCCTTTTCAGTTCCCACTGGAAATTTTGGCGATATATTTGCGGGTTATCTCGCTAAACAAATGGGTTTACCCATTGATCAGCTTGTTATTGCTACAAACTCCAACGATATCCTTCATCGGTGTATTAGCAATAATGATCTGAGTATTAAAACCTTAGTTCAAAGTTTATCCCCATCTATGGATATTATGGTCTCTAGCAATTTTGAGAGAATGCTCTTTGATCTTCATGACCGCGATGGAAGAATGATAAATAATCTGATGTCTGATTTTAAATCAAAAGGTAAGCTAGTTTTAACAGATGCAGTGCTCGCTAAAGCTCGGAAATTATTTTCAAGTTATCGGTTAGACGATGATAGTATGACAAATGTTATGTCTGATATTTGGAAAACGTCCGAGTATATCGTAGACCCGCATACGGCTATAGGTGTTGAAGCTGCAAGAAGAACAATCAGCCATAGAGGTGCACCTGCTATATGCCTATCTACAGCACATCCAGCGAAATTTCCAGAATCATCCCGTAAAGCTGGATTTGAAAATGATCCTGAGCTACCACCGCATATGACAGACCTGTTTGATAGAAAGGAAAGGTATACCATCCAGGCAAATAATATCCAAGACATACAAAAGTTTATCGCTGAGAATATTTCTTAAATTTATGGACCTACAGGAATACATTTTTAAACTAAAAAATCTTCCAGAGAGCGTTTCATTTGAAGATACAGTTTTTATTATTGATAAATATTATATTTTTAAGCCAACAGAATTCAAAAATGCAGAGATTTTAAATAATATAGATGAAAATAATGGGTCATGCAAAATATTCGCTTTTGGCCTTTTAAATAAACTAAACGAGTCCGAGGTTCTCCATTGTTTTGGTGATTATTATCGAAAGGATGTCTTAATGGATCCTTTTGGTGTCAATCATCAAAATATAAGAAGTTTTATTAAAAATGGGTGGTCAGCTATTCAGTTCGAAAAAGAAGCTTTAAGTTTAAAAATTTCTTAAATTTTAACTAAAAAACTTCATCAGAGATTACTAGAATGGATATAAAAGATGAGGCAAGAAAATATTTGATGAATTTTTTGCTAAAAATGTTGAAAGATAATTACTCACAAAATGAATTGGAAAATCTTTTTATTCTTAAATATCAAGATGCTGATCTCGAAGATATAAGACAAGAAATTATGAAGATTGTTAATCCGACAGGAAAGTCTAGTATTGAAGATATACGAATGATTAGATCCGACCAAAAGTCTAAGATAAAAGAAATATTAGTAGACCTAGAGTCCATATCAGTCAATAAGTTATAGTTCAAGCTAACTGTTTCACAGGACGTTATATTGATAAAAAACTCTAAGCCTAAAAAAAATCTAAAATTACGCAAAGTGGATTTTAAATCTAGTAATTTTGATAATAATTATCCTGATTTTCTTAAAAGAATTTATATAGGTCGTGGAATTACCAATGAGGAACAGTTAGATTACTCTTTAAAAAAACTGCATCCCCCAAAAGGATTTAAGGGTTTAGATGAAAGCATAAGCCTCTTAGAGGAAGCATTAAATCACCAGCAGCGTGTGTTAATAGTTGGGGATTTTGATGTTGACGGTGCGACAAGCACTGCACTTATGATATTAGCATTAAGTGCAATGGGAATGAAAAATATAGATTATATCGTTCCTGATCGTTTCAAATTTGGTTACGGCCTTACTCCTGAGATTGTCACGTTAGCAAATAAATTTAAACCAGATCTGCTTATTACAGTTGATAACGGTATATCAAGTATTAGTGGTGTTTTAGCCGCAAAAGAAGCAGGGATGAGGGTCTTGATAACAGACCATCACTTACCAGGATTAAATTTACCAATTGCAGATGCCATCTTAAATCCTAATCAGCATGGTTGTGATTTTCCATGTAAAAATTTGGCAGGTGTGGGTGTTGTTTTTTATTTGTTAATAGGCTTCAGATCTAGATTACGTAATATCGGTTGGTTCGATAGCCAAAAAATCACAACTCCAAATATGTCTCAATGGCTGGATCTAGTGGCTCTTGGAACTGTGGCGGACGTTGTGCCACTTGACTACACCAATAGAATTCTGGTTCATCAAGGTTTGTTACGAATACGGTCTGGAAAATTAAGGCCAGGAATACAAGCGTTGTTAACTTTGGCAGATAAAGACCATAAAAAACTTATAGCGAGCGACCTAGGTTTTGCAGTTGGACCAAGATTGAATGCTGCTGGAAGATTAACTGATATGAGTATTGGTATAGCCTGCCTTTTAGAAAATGATAACAGCGCTGCAAAAAAATATGCAATACAGCTTGAACAACTTAACCTAGAGAGAAGAAGTATTGAAGTTAATATGCGAGAAGAAGGATTAGAAATTTTAGAAAAAATTAATATGAATGACATAGATCTGCCTTGGGGTATTTGTTTATTTGATAGTAACTGGCATCAAGGAGTTGTGGGTTTACTTGCTTCTAGAATCAAAGATCATCTCCATCGACCAGCTGTTATCTTTGCAGAAACTGGAGGGGAGAAAGAAAAAAAAGAATACAAAGGTTCCGCTAGATCCATTCCTGGGTTTCATATTCGAGATGCATTGGAAGCTGTTGCAACAGCTCATCCAGGATTAATAAATAAGTTTGGTGGGCATGCGATGGCTGCTGGACTCAGCCTGGATCCAAATAAATATACTTTATTTGAAAAAGCCTTCGACAAAGAAGTTAGAAGCCGGATGACGACATCTGATCTTGAAGCTTTGATGTTAATAGATGGTGTTCTTTCTACAGAAGAGCTAAGCCTAGAAAATGCATTATTAATTAGAGGCTCGGGTCCATGGGGGCAGCAATTTCCCGAGCCGCTATTCGTTGGAGATTTTTATATTTTAAGTCAGCGCGTAGTTGGTAAAAAACATATAAAATTAGTGCTTTGTCTAGATTGTGATAAACAAGAAAAACTTAGTGCCATTGCATTCAATGTTAGCTCAGATGATATTGAGGAATATAAAAAAGAAAAAATAAATATTGTATATAAAGTAGATGTTAATTTTTGGCAGGGAAGAGAATCGTTACAACTAATAATAGAGACCCTCATTTACTAGCTTCCAATTCAATCCACCTCTCTGAGGCCAAATCAAGTGCTTTTTGTTTCTCGTTTAAAGCATCTAAGAGGGGTTTTGTTTCGGTATAAGGTTTGAGGTAAAACTCTGACCTATTGGTTTCATTCTGAAGTTTAGCCAGCTCAAGTTCTAACTTCTCAATCATAGCTGGGAGCATATCAAGCTCGCGTTTGAGTTTATAGCTAAGCTTAAGTGGAATCTTTTTTTCTGCACTCTTGTAATCAGAGCGATTTGATATTTTTCCTATTTGTTTTCGATTATTTTTTTGATGATCCGTTATGTTTAGTTCTTTGCCACGATTTTCCCAATCGGTATAACCGCCTAGATATTCTTGTATATTACCTCTATCTTCAAATACGAGGACACTTGTCACTACGTTATCAAGAAACTGACGATCATGGCTGACAATAATTAATGTTCCAGCGTACTCTACAAGTTTTTTTTCCAAGACCTCTAGCATTTCAATATCCAGATCATTAGTTGGTTCGTCTAAAACTAGAAAATTTGTTGGTTGGGTAAATAATTTTGCTAAAATAACCCTATTTCTTTCGCCACCAGAAAGAGCTTTAACAGGAGTCATAGCTCTTTTTGGCGAAAATAAAAAATTCCGCAAATAACCTATTATATGCCGGTCTTTACCGTTAATTTTTATGTACTCTTTGCCATTTCCAACATTTTCAGCAATAGTTTTTTCAGTGTCTAATTCACGATGTATTTGATCAAAATAACCTATGTTTAAATTAGTCCCTAGTTTTACAGAACCGTTATTAGGAGGGATCTGTTCTAAAAGAATCTTGAGTAGTGTTGATTTACCAACACCATTATTTCCAATTAGACCTATACGATCACCTCTGCGTATCTTGAGACTAATATTATTGAAAAGCTTTTCATCTCCATACCCATGTGAAAGTTTTCGGGCTTCAATAACTTTCTTTCCAGACTTTTCCGATGACTCAATACTTATCCTAGCTTTTCCTTGGCGAGTAGAGCGCTGTATACGCTCTTCACGCATAGCAGTTAATGCACGAACACGACCTTCATTTCTTGTACGCCTTGCTTTGATGCCTTGACGAATCCAGACTTCCTCTTCTGCAAGTCGTTTATCAAATAAATCATTTCGCACTTGCTCATTTTCAATTGCCTTTTCTTTCAAAAATAGATAATTGTTATAAGTTCCAGGCCAGCTTATCAGTTTACCCACCTCTATTTCTACAATACGTGTTGCAAGTTTCTGTAAAAAATTTCGGTCATGAGTAATAAATATTACGCTCCCTTGATAGCTTCGTATTTTATGTTCTAGCCATTCAATTGTACTTATATCAAGATGGTTAGTGGGTTCATCTAATAGTAATAGATCCGGATTAGATACTAATGCTTTTCCGAGAGCCACCCTTCGTCGCCATCCACCAGATAGATCGGCTAGTGCCTTATTGGCAGGCAAATTTAACTGACTTATAATCGTTTCAACTTGCTGTGTAATGTTCCAGCCGCCACCAGCATCAATTTGAGCCTGAAGTTGGTCTAAGTGGTTCATCGCCTGCTTACCCATATTTTTTTTTGAGGCTTCATTGAAAAGATCTATAAGTTTTTGCTGATCAGATAACCCTTCTTTAACCACATCAAAAACTTTACGATCTACCGCAGAAGGAAGATTCTGGTCTAGCTGACTAATTCGTAAATGCTGTCTAAGATGAATTTCACCAGAATCAGGGATAATTTCTTGATTAATTATTTTTAGTAGCGTAGATTTTCCAGCACCATTTCTTCCTATTAGACAAATTCTTTCTCCAGACTCTACAGAAAAATTTGTTTTTCGAAGTAGTGGAATATCACCAAATTCAATAGATATATCATCAAGACGGATTAAGCTCATAATTATTCTATTGTTCACATAGTTGGCTATATTGAAATTGCATGGATTTTAACAGAATTTTAAAATTTTGTGCCAATATGCAAATAAATTCTCGCAATAGTTTCATCTTTAACTGAGAGCTATTTCACTGAAATAATATACATCAACCCAATCTAAATTTAAGTAGCTGGAGAAGGCGTTAATATTCCGATAGAATTCTATTTCTCATTTCATTCTTGGATATCTAAATTAATGGAAATAAATCCGATAAAAAACGTCTTAAAAGATCTTCAAGAAAGAACCGATGTGCTTCGGGGGTACCTTTGACTATAGTAATAAAAAAGATCGTCTTGATGAGGTTGAGTTAGAGTTGAGTGATCCTGAAGTTTGGGGAGACTCTATGCGTGCAAAAAATCTTGGACGTGAAAGGTCGTCTCTGCAGCTTATTGTTGAAACTATAGATACGTTGGACGTGGGAATTTCTGACGCTTTTGAATTATTAGAAATAGCATTTATTGAAAAAGATATTGATACTGTTCAGGAGATAGAGTCAGATCTAAAAGTGCTCACAAAAGGACTAGTTAAGCTAGAATTTAGTAGAATGTTTTCAGGTCCGATGGATCCTAATAATGCATACCTAGATATTCAGTCAGGCTCTGGTGGTACCGAAGCCCAAGACTGGGCAGAAATGGTTCTACGTATGTATCTTCGTTGGGGAGAAATGAAAGGCTTCCGCACAGTTCTTGAAGAGGTTTCCTCAGGAGATGTAGCTGGTATAAAAAGTGCTACGATTCATTTTGAGGGCGAGCATGCATTTGGGTGGCTTCGAACAGAAACTGGTGTTCATAGGCTTGTTAGAAAGTCACCGTTTGATTCCGGAAGTCGTAGGCATACTTCTTTTTGCTCTGTTTTCGTTTCTCCAGAGATTGATGACGATATTGATATCGAAATTAATCCTTCAGATGTGCGAACAGATACATACAGAGCAAGCGGCGCTGGTGGACAGCATATCAATAAGACAGATTCAGCTGTAAGGTTAACTCATATTCCAACAGGAGCAGTAGTACAATGTCAAAGTGAGCGTTCTCAGCATCAGAATCGCGAAAACTGCTGGAAAATGTTGAGAGCAAAACTTTATGAGCAAGAAATGCTGAAGCGCAATGAGGCTGCTCAGGTGTTAGAGGACTCAAAATCAGATATCGGTTGGGGTAGTCAAATTCGTTCATACGTTCTCGATGACCAGAGAATTAAAGATCTGCGAACAAATATTCAGACTAGCAATTGTAGTTTGGTTTTAGATGGGCACTTAGATGAGTTTATAGAGGCATCTTTGAAAGCAGGTTTGTAAAATTAAGTATCATAGTTGAAAATACAGCCATATAAATTTAATTCACGAGTACTAATTTGGTTAAAAAAATGAGTAAAGAGTTAGAGCAAAACGAAAATAAGCTTATTGCTGAAAGAAGAGCTAAGTTAGCAAAAATTCGTGAGCAAGCCATTGAAAATAACACGAACCCTTTCCCAAATAATTTTTGTAGAAAAAATCTAGCAGATAATTTACAAAAAAAATACTCACATAAATCAAAGGAAGAGCTAGAATCCTCAAATCAGGTGGTAAGTGTTGCTGGCAGATTGATAAGAAACCGTGGTGCTTTCATGGTGATTCAAGATATGTCTGGAATCATGCAGTTATATGTAGTTAAGGGGGCTAGATCTTTTGTAAAAAGCCTAGATCTTGGAGATATTGTTGGTGTTAGTGGAGTTCTACATAAATCAGATAAGGGAGATCTGTATGTTAGCATGGATAATAATTATCTTTTAACAAAGTCTCTGAGACCTTTGCCTGATAAACATCATGGCTTATTAGATAAGGAGATGAGATATAGGCAGCGTTATGTCGACTTAATTGTTAATCCTGAATCTCGTGACGTATTTAAAGTTCGCACAAAAGTAATTAATTTTATACGTTCTTATCTCAATAAAAAAAATTTTATGGAAGTCGAAACACCCATGCTCCAAGTCATCCCAGGGGGAGCGGCTGCGCGCCCATTTGTCACCCACCATAATGCCTTGGATCTTGATATGTATTTACGTATAGCACCAGAACTATATCTAAAAAGATTAGTTGTTGGTGGTTTTGAGCGTGTATATGAGATAAACCGTAGCTTTCGTAATGAGGGTTTATCAACTCGGCATAATCCTGAATTCACAATGCTCGAATTCTATCAGGCCTACTCAAACTATACTGATTTAATGAATATGACTGAAGATATGTTGCGAGGTTTAATTACTTCAGTGCTGGGTAGCTTAAGCGTCATAAGTACCTCTAAAAACAGGGAAGGTGAGATTATTGAGGAGAAAGAGTATGATTTTTCAAAACCTTTTGGAAGGATGTCAGTTTTTGAATCTATATTAAGATTCAACCCAGATATAGATGCCCAAAAACTAAGCCAAGAAACTGCAGCACGCTCTATTGCCTCTGATCTAGGTATTCCGCTAAAAGATACATGGGGATTGGGAAAAATTCAAATTGAAATTTTTGAAAAAACAGTAGAACATTTATTAGATAACCCCACGTTTATTACTGAATATCCAACAGAGGTATCACCGCTTGCTCGCCGTAGCGATAATAATTCATTTGTAACCGATCGATTTGAGTTTTTTGTTGGGGGAAAGGAGATAGCTAATGGATTTTCTGAACTTAATGATGCAGAAGATCAAGCTTCAAGATTCAGTCAGCAGGTGGCTGAAAAAGACGCTGGTGATGAAGAAGCCATGCATTATGATTCAGATTATATCAGAGCCCTAGAGTACGGTCTTCCACCGACAGCAGGAGAGGGTATAGGTATCGATCGTTTAGTGATGCTTCTAACTGACTCATCGTCGATAAGAGACGTCCTTTTATTTCCTCACATGCGTTCAGAGTAAATTATTGGAATTTTGCAATCTTATCCAAATAGATGAATCTAAATACTAATAATTTTTTCTTTCTGCTGTATAATTTTTGTATAATTTTTTTCTAATTCATTTAGTCGATTTTTTTCAATGTCTACAATTTTTTTTGGAGCTTTGCTCGTAAAAGATTTATTTGCTAACTTACCTTTTATGCGCAGTAAATCGTCTTCAATTTTAGCTAGCTCTTTATTTAGTCTTTTTATTTCCTCATCTTTATCAATTAATCCTGCCATAGGCACAAGAATTTCCAACTCTCCAATTAATGCTGTTATTGAGGCTGGCGCTTCCTCACTGCAATCAAGCCAAATTATCTTATCCAAGTGAGCCATTTTAGCTAAATAAGCCCTGTTTTCACTTAGACGATATTTATCCTCACTAGAGCCATTTCGCAGATAAACAGTTAATAGCTTTGCGGGTGATATATTCATCTCACCACGAATGTTACGAATTCCAACTACAGCTTTTTTTAGCCATTCGATATTAACAGTAGCTTCGTTATCTATAAGTTTTTTATTTTCTGTAGGATAGGACTGCATCATAATGGTTTCACCTTCTTCATCTACTAGTGCTTTGAGCTGCTGCCATATTTCTTCTGTAATAAAGGGCATAAATGGATGAATCATTTTGAGGGTGGTCTCTAGTACTCTTATCAAGGTTCTACGGGTCCCAACCTTTAATTCTGTAGCGATATCATCGCCCCAGAGTACTGGTTTGGATAACTCCAGATACCAATCGCAGTATTCATTCCACATAAACTCATAAATAGCTTGTGATGCTAAATCAAATCTATAGTTTTCAATAGCATCCGCCACTTCTTTTTTTACTTGTTGTAATCGACTAATAATCCAGCGGTCTGGTAATGATAGCTGGTAATTTCTATGATTATTTTGACCGCAATCTTGACCCTCTGTGTTCATCAAAACATAACGCGCGGCATTCCATATCTTATTACAGAAGTTGCGAAAACCTTCAATTCTCCCAACATCAAAATTTATATCTCGTCCTGTGGATGCAAGAGAGTAGTATGTAAAGCGAAGCGCATCTGTTCCATAGGCCTCTATTCCTTTTGAGAACTCTTTCCGAGTTTGTTGTTCAATTTTTTCACGTAGCTTTGGTACCATCATTCCCGAGATTCTTTTTTTAACTAATGGCTCTAGTTCAATACCATCAATTAGATCTATAGGGTCAAGTACGTTACCTTTTGATTTAGACATTTTTTGTCCATGACTATCGCGAACTAGACCGTGAACAAAGACTGTTTTAAATGGAATATCATCTACAAAATATAAACTCATCATGATCATTCTGGCGACCCAAAAGAAAATAATATCAAAACCAGTGACCAGTACACTAGTAGGATGATACTTTTCTAAAAATTGGTTAATTTCTGGCCACCCAAGCGTCGCAAAAGTCCAAAGACTTGAAGAAAACCAGGTGTCTAAGACGTCACTATCTCGCCTTAGCTTTATATTACCAAGATTATTTCTTACTCGAACTTCTTCCTCGGATTTTCCAACATACACATTTTCTTTATCATCATACCAGGCGGGTATTTGATGCCCCCACCAAAGCTGACGTGATATACACCAATCTTGAATATCGCGCATCCAAGAAAAATACATATTTTCATATTGCTTTGGAACAAATTTGATATCTCCATTTTCTACTGCAGCTACCGCTTTCTTAGCTAAAGGAGATGTTTTTACATACCATTGATCAGTTAAGTAAGGCTCTATGATTACACCAGATCTATCACCTCGTGGGATTTTAATTATATGAGCATCAATTTTTTCAAGTAATCCGAGGCTATCTAAATTAGATATAATTTCTTTTCTTGCATCGAACCTTTCCATTCCAACGTATGCAAGTGGAACATTTTTATTTAACCGAGCATCATCATCAAATATATTTATTACAGGTAAATTATGACGTTTCCCCATCTCGTAATCATTGAAATCGTGTCCTGGAGTTATTTTCACACAACCTGTACCAAAATCTTTGTCAACGTAGTCATCAGCTATTATTGGAATTTCACGATTAACAAGGGGTAGAATAACGTTTCTTCCTATGAGGTGTTTATATCTTTGATCTTCAGGGTTAACTGCAACTGCTACGTCACCCAGCATAGTTTCAGGACGCGTAGTAGCAACAGTTAAATATTCATTTCCTGTAGATAGTGGATAATTAAAGTGCCATAAACTTCCATTTTCTTCCTCTGAAATTACCTCTAGGTCAGACACAGCAGTATGTAATTTTGGGTCCCAATTGACGAGTCTTTTTCCTCTATATATTAAATTATCCTCGTACATTTTAATGAAAGCGTCTTCAACAGCCCTAGAAAATCCATCGTCCATAGTGAACCGTTCTCTTGACCAGTCGACCGATGCCCCTAGACGACGCAGCTGCTTCGTAATAGCCCCCCCTGACTCATTTTTCCATTCCCATACTTTTTTGATAAATGCGTTTCGACCTAAATCGTGACGGGTTACGTTTTCTTGGTTCAAAAGTCGCTCTACTACCATTTGTGTAGCAATTCCAGCATGATCCGTTCCAACCTGCCATAATGTATCGTTACCTTTCATTCGTTTATAACGTATCAAAGCATCCATTATGGCCTCTTGAAAGCCATGCCCCATATGAAGATTCCCAGTAACATTAGGGGGAGGAATTGCTATACAAAAAGATGGAGAACCATTTTCTGTGGGCTTGAAATACCCACGGTTTTCCCAGATGTCATACCATTTAGTTTCTATATTTTTGGGGCGATAAGTCTTTTCCATGAGCTCTCATTTTATTGTTAAAAAGAGGTAAAACAGCTTATTGATAGTGATTAGCACAAATACAGAATTCTTATAGTTCTAAATTATAAATGGATCCGCATGTCAGAGTCGATTAACTTCTGGTAATAAGCTAATTTTTACTTAATTATTCACAGTTAAATCATGGTATGTAATAGGGTAACCACGACTCTGATAAAAACTATATTGTTTTCTTTTATTATTAATAACTTCTTGTTCATCATAAACAATTTCAATAACTTTCTGAAATCTTGAAAACCACCCCGGTGTGGAACTATCTGACAGGTTAATAAGCAATTGATCATGTTTTCCGGGATTGAGTTCGTGATTGATAGCAATAGCTGATGATGGTTCGCTTTCAATATCGTGAGGAATGAAAGATACAGTATCGAAGCTCCATAATCTCTCATCAATTCTTTTCGATATACTTTCTTCCGGTGTACTTATTAATACAGAAATTTTTTTCTGGTAAGCTTTATTTACTAATTGGCAGACAAATAATAACAATGAATTATAGTCACCTTTTATGCGATAAAAAATAATATTAGTCATTATTGGCTTCTTCTATTAGAAACTGACATAACAAAGGAACCGGCCTACCCGTTGACCCTTTACTACTTCCACTCTTCCAAGCTGTTCCCGCTATATCTAAATGGGCCCATTTGTACTCTTTTGCGAATCGTGCAAGAAAACAAGCAGCAGTAATTGTTCCGGCTAAACGACCACCAAGATTAGCCATATCGGCAAAATTACTCTTGAGTTGAGCATCATATTCACTCCAAATTGGAAGACGCCAAATTCTATCAGAGCTTGTTTGACCTGCAATTTCCAGTTTTTTTGCAAGAATATCATCATTGCTCAATAGGCCTGATGCATGACTCCCTAGAGTCATTACGCATGCTCCTGTTAAAGTCGCAATATCTATTACGTTTTTTGGCTTAAATCGAGCTGCATAGGTTAAAGCATCGCATAAGATCAACCGACCCTCTGCATCGGTATTTAGAATCTCAATAGTTTGTCCTGACATACTTTTTACGATATCACCAGGCTTTATGGCATTGCCTCCTGGCATATTTTCTACAGCAGGTATCACCCCAACCACGTTAACATTTAGGCCTGTGTCAACGAGCATAGAAAAAACACCCAATACAGAGGCTGCACCGCACATATCATATTTCATTTCATCCATCGCAGCACCGGGCTTGAGGCTGATGCCGCCTGAATCAAAAGTGACACCTTTTCCTACTAGTACAATGGGCTTATCTCTTTCCTTAGTGGAGCCATCATATTTAAGGACAATCATTTTTGCAGGTTGTTTAGTCCCAGCTGTTACTGATAGCAAAGAATGCATACCAAGCTTTTTCATTTCCGCTTCATTTATTATCTTACAGCTTAATTGAGAATGACTCATCGCAAGCTTTTTTGCTTCTTTTGCTAAAAAGGAGGGCGTGCATATATTTCCTGGAAGATCCCCTAGATATTTTGATAAATTTATACCTTTTGATACTGACAAACCTAATTTACATGCATCTTTTATTTCTTTTAATTTTTGATTTGATGGTACAGCAAGTAGGACTTTTTTTAGAGAATAATTAGTCTTCACTATAGTTTTTAGTGAATCTGAAAAATAACTCTGCTCACCCAGTACCTGAGAAATTTTTTGCGCTTGCCAAACATCATTTCTGCCACTGACAATGATATCTTGAAGCTCGATTACAGCATCCTTGACAGGTAGATCTTTAAGCTTAAATCCGATACTTTTGGCGAGACTTAAAAACATTTGCTCATTTAGTATTTCGCTACCACTACTGACTATTAACAATCTTTGTGCTTCTAAACCATCTGGATAATTGATCGTTATTGAGCTGCCTAATTTTTTTTGAATATCTCCGCTTTCTTGGAGTTTTGTTATGAACTCAATTATAGTAGGACCTAAATATTGGGCTGAGTTATTCATATCAGATTGCGGATTATTATGTTTGTCATATTTGTTGCTGAGAACTAGCACTAGACATTCAGTTTTCTTAGAACGAAGATCGCATTTAGTTGCATTAAGTTGCATTTTTTCTCCAAAGTTTAGTTGGTTAGGTATTTGAATAAACGTACACTTAGTAGTAATAAATTTATTTATATATATTAAAGCATAATAGGAATCTTTCTATTGCTAATTTTTCGATATCTTGCACGTGATTTTTTGAGTTCTGCTTCTGCAGTCACAATAGTGCTATTAATGATTGTTATGAGTGGCCGATTTGTAAAATACTTGGCGGAAGCTGCTGCCGGTGATATGGATGCAGGTATTCTTTTTGCCTTGATAGGCTACCGTTTACCTGGGTTTTTAGAATTAATCATACCCTTGGCATGTTTTTTGGGTATTCTTTTAGCTTATGGGCGCTTATATGTTCAAAGTGAAATGACAGTAATGATTGCATGCGGAATGAGTCAAACTAAATTAACTTTATATACGCTAGTTCCGGCATTTATAGTAGCAATTTTGTCATCTTACTTGAGTCTTTTTGCTACCCCAGACGGCGCCCGTAATGTTGAAGCTTTGATTTCAGGCCAAAATGAAAGAGGAGATTTAGATGGTATGACTGCAGGTCACTTTTATCCAATTCAAAAAGGTAAGGGTGTTACATACACAGAAGAAATAAATAAAGAAGGTTTGATGTCCGACGTTTTTCTTGCTGAACATCATCCTGATTCTGAATATGGAGACCAATTAATTCTAACTGTATCGAAAACTGGAGAACAAAAAAATTCAGATGACGGTATGGATTATCTTGTTTTAAAGGATGGTTACCGTATCGAGGGAATCCCAGGGCAGGCAAATTATAAGATAACTCGTTTTGAAGAATACGGACAATCTATGAAAAAACAGGCTCCTGATAGGCGTAATAGAAAGAAATATCAGATACTTACTACTTCAGAATTAATGCTCGCCAAAGAGCCAGAACAGGTGGCTGAGTTGCAGTGGCGTTTTTCTGTTCCAATTTTAGTGTTAGTAATGAGCTTAATAGCTATTCCATTAAGTAAAACGAACCAAAGGCAGGGTAGATTTTCTAAAATGATCCCAGCAATCTTAATATATATGGTCTATTTGGTGATGCTTAACAGTGCAAGAAGTGCGTTAGAGGAAGAATTAATCCCAACTTTCATTGGATTATGGTTCGTGCATTTTTTATTCTTTATTATAGCTATATTGCTACTTTACTTTCCTTCTATAAAGCTTTGGATAAAGCACAATACTCCATTGGTGAGACGATGAAAAATCTAATTTTCTTTGCTAAGTTAAAGAAGACCTGGATTTTTTTAGCGACTAAGTTAAAGTTTATGCGAGCTTTAATATTAGAAATATTTGAGAATTTTTTATCCTCCTCTAAAAAAATACCATCATTAATCTTATCCAAAATTAGATTATTGGGTAAAGACTGCTCTAATCTTGTTCTGTTTATAAGGGAAGAAGATATATCGATAAAGAGACTAATATTTTTCGTTAGAAATTTACCCTCTTATATCATCAAAGATCTGAAATCTATGAGTAGAATATCCTCCTATATATCGGTTTCAGTAATTGGAGCTGTAGGCTTAGCGCTATTAATAATTGTAGCCCTTGACACCGTTGGCTCTATGATAGATGGAGCTAGTGATGTAACCAAAGAATATAATTTCTTCCAAGTCTTGATTTATGTTGCCTTGACGACACCAGGAAGGATATATGAGTTTCTTCCAACAGCAGCGCTCATTGGTTGTCTCGTAGGTTTGGGTGGTTTGGCTAATAATTCTGAATTAATGGTTATTAGGGCGGCAGGGGTTTCTGTTTTACGCATAGTCTGGATGGTCCTTAGACCTATCTTATTACTTGTCGTAATTGGAGTGATGTTTGGAGAGTATATAGTCCCTCATAGCGAAAAATATGCTGAAAGCAGACGTATGTTACTGACAAAAGGAAAAGTATCACAAGGATCTGCCAGCGGTCTTTGGAATAAGGAGGGAAATGAATTTACGCATATTGAATCAATTTTTCCTGGCGGTGAATTATTTGGCGTCACTCGCTATGAATTTGATGACAACCATGTATTAAAAAAGGCTAGTTTTGCTGATAAAGCGTCTTTTCAAAATGGTACTTGGGTGGAGGAGTTTGGAGCTGCGACTTATTTTGAGGCTAATAGCACTAGAGTAGAAAATTTTATTCAGAGAATTTGGACTACGGAATTATCACCTGAGTTGCTCAACATTGCCTCTCTTCCATCTGAATCTTTATCTATGAGAGATTTAAACAAGCATTCTAGCTACTTGAACGATCAGGGGCAAAATGCCTCAAGGTATGAGTTAGACTTTTGGCGTAAGGCCCTTCAACCATTCACAATCATAGGTTTAGTGTTGATCGCAAGTTCATTTATTTTTGGTCCACTTAGAAGAGTCTCGATGGGTTATCGCATTTTTGCTGGAGTAGTTGTTGGTATTGTATTTAGGATTAGCCAAGACTTGCTTGGTCCCGCGAGTATGGTATTTGGTTTCTCACCTTTTATTGCAGTTATTTTTCCTGCAATTGTTTGCTCGCTGATCGGTATTTTTTTATTAAGAAAATCTTCTTGATAACGTCGGTTAATGCATAAATTTTTTTATTGCCATACTATATTAGGTTTCTTCGTTGCCACTTTTTTTTATGACCAAAACTATTGTGCCACTTAAAATATCATGAACACATCTGCCTTTTTTATCGATTAAACACCAAAAATAACCGAGGCCAAGAAGTCCAAACGAAATATGGGCAAATAGACACCTAGAAAAGCACTCCATCATCGTCAAATCTTGTTGTTTCTGGCTATACAAATGAAGCTTCCAAGATTTCATTCCAAGGGTTTGGCCTCTGCGAACCCAACACAATACATAAAAATAAATACAGCTCAACCACATGCCAAGAGTAATGAATACTTGAAGAATATTACTTGGCGCTTGCATGGTATCATCGCCTGCAAGCTTTCTTAAAAGAAAAACAATAACTCCAAAAGCAAAAATTATTCCTATGAGCAACATAGAATCGTACAATATAGCCATAAATCTTCGTATTAGATTTGCAGGCTTTTCAAATTTTTTATTTTCTTTGTTCATTTATAAAACTTACCTATTGGCTGTTGCAGCAATTTTTATTAAATATAAATTTATCAGAAATTATCAGCAACCCTGATTATTAGTTATTATATTATCGAATGATTTTTTAGGCTAAAGATCTAAAAAAAATTTACATATATGTTTGAAAGTTTAAAACTAAAGGATTACACCATGAGTTCTATTTTAATACAAAAATCCCATAATATGAGCAATCTGGAACTCCAATTTCTAGTCGAAGATTTAGGCAAAGATCTCCAAAAAAAATACGGTGGTGATTATCAAATTGAGGGTAAGCTAGTGAACTTCATACACAGTGGCGTTGAAGCACGAATCAGTTTTGACGTGTCAGTAATTAGAATTCAAGTTACCTTGAGCTTGATGATGTCAGCCCTCAAAGGAACTATAGAAAAAGAGATTAATTCATATTTAGAAAAAAAAATTTACTAATAATATTTTTTTATTAATCAGTATTAATCACTTATTGCACACTCCAAAAATACGCATTTGTCCGCCCCTATGTCCTACGTCAACATCAAACTTCATTGGAGCAATACCTGTATGAACAACAAATTCTCGGGATACAATTTTGTAGGTAAACATCACTGTTGGATTTCTGGCT
Organism: Cellvibrionales bacterium UBA4435; assembly: GCA_002390525.1. Lineage (GTDB taxonomy): Bacteria > Pseudomonadota > Gammaproteobacteria > Pseudomonadales > Porticoccaceae > Porticoccus. The sequence goes on along the minus strand of DGPR01000044.1, from coordinate 12,227 downwards.
TTAATTTGGTGACCATTTCTTTGTATTATATCTAAAGCAATTGAGCCAAAGCCGCTAACACTAGGATTTGTTACAATAATATTATCTCCATTAATTTTAATGTTTACAGTACCCCCAGCAACATCAATAGATCTACCTGCACCTGTTTTGTAAACCTCTTTAACTGGGCAAACATAAAGCTCTTCAGCATAATTTTTTGGACTTAATCCGACAGAAAAAAACACAAAAACCATATACAAATAAATTTTATTCATAAGTTAAAGTCAATCCTGTAATTCATATTATTAGTAATAATAACTTATGTAATCAAAATTATCTTTTATTTAAAAAAATTATCACAATTGTATGACATATTTCTTAATATTTGAGATCTTTGAGATTTAGTTAAGCTTGAATGTCCTATAAGACGTCGGATAAAAATATTTTCCGTAAAGCATATATTTGTTGCAAATAATTATCATTTGCAATCAAAATATATTCAAAGTGAAGTTATTTGTTTTTATGTATAAGAATATGAGCTACATAATAAATTATATACTGAGGTAAAAAAATGAGAATTATGGCGCTTTATTTTTTATCCACAATTTGTAGTAGGGTTGTCGGTCACCCTGATTCGCCTTTGGATGGAACTCGTACAGATACTTTGGCCCTGATCATGATGATCACCGGTATAATCCTTGCAGCCATCGCTTCTTCTTTGATCGTTATTTGAGGCATAACGACTTGATTTTCGTCAAAAAAAGAAAAAAAATTCTTGTAAATGATATCGTAGCGTTTGATATATGTATTAACAGATTTATTGTAAAACGTGTTCAATTTGTTTCCAAAAACTTTATTTCCGTAAAGGGTGATAACCCAAAACTAGAGTCATCAATTTGTGACTCAGATAAAAATACAAAATCAGAAGTTGGAACAGTTGTTATTAAAATAAGCACTAAAATGATGAATTTTCTTGGCAATAAATTTCTTCTACCAAACAAGATTTAATTGTTATAATCATGATAAAATAAATAGGCTTTTCAATAAATTAACAGGAATTAAATATGCGTTTTCCAATAATAATTTTTTCGTTACTTCTATTGGTATCGTTTGGATATGCTGACGGACATGGAGAAAGTTGCAACCTCGAAATTGCAGCAGGCGATACACTTAAATTCGACAAGACAGAATTGCAAATTAGCTCAAGTTGCGAAAAAGTAACAGTTACATTTGCACATACTGGAAAGCTGCCTGCTACTGTGATGGGGCATAACTGGGTGTTATCAAAAACAGCTGATGTGAAACTTATTGCTAGCGATGGTTTAACTGCAGGTGCAAGCAGTGGGTACATTAAAGCTGGCGATGAAAGAGTAATTGCTGCTACAGATATTATTGGTGGTGGTCAGACTACTACTGTGAGTTTTGGAGCTGGACAGTTAAGTTCAGCTGAATCATATACCTTCTTTTGCTCATTCGCAGGACATTCATTCATGATGGCCGGGCCTTTTAAAATAGTAAATTAAACCTTCCTATTTTAATATAATAAATCCTGACTCATTAAGTACTAGATGAGTCAGGATTTATATTAAAGTTATTTATTAATTTTTGATTTAGATACAACATCAACAAGTACAGCAATTACAAGATTTAAAAGTACTATAGCTGTAATAAATACAAATGAAACAAAATATATAAAAGCCCAGGGATGTAAGTCTTGCATTGGTAACATGACAGTTTCCCAACTCGATAGAGTCATAACTTGGATTAATGTTAATAAAGAGATCCCTAAATCTGCCCATCTTGCTGGATCGTCTGTAGAAAATAAAATTGATCCAATCGCTGCATAAATATATAGAATAATAAATAGAATCAACATCACATATCCACATCTAGCTAGAGATTGAAGTAATGCTTCGACTAGTTCTTTAAGCTCAGGAATAATAGATATTATTCTTAGGATTCGAAATATTCTTAAAAGTCTTAAAATTAGAACAGATGATCCAGTGACAGGAATCAGAGAAGCACACACTATGATAGTGTCAAAAAGATTCCATCGGTCCTTGAGAAAAAAAGACTTTTTTTCCTCTCCAAGAAATCTTATTAAAAGCTCAAATAAAAAAAATATAGTTACAAAATAATCTAAAATGATAACTATATTTATGTAGTTATTGCTTATTTCATATGTTTGAAATCCCACTAAAAGTGAGGAGAGAAGAATTATAGAAATTACGATGCTTTGAAATCTTCGGTCATCTTTAATTTCATTGAATTTATAGATCATTGAAAAGTTCCTTCAAGTATCTTCTATTTGAGGCTTGGTAATAATTAGAGTATTAGAATGTATTATACATATAATTGTACCAGAGGCCGGACTCGAACCGGCACGCTTTTAAGGGCGGGGGATTTTGAATCCCCTGTGTATACCAATTTCACCACTCTGGCATGGGACAGGATTATAGCAGTGACTACTCTATAATCAAATTGAGTTATTTTAGCGCCAAGAACACTGGTTATAAGTGTAAATTTCTATTACTCTTGCGACGTTAAAAAAACTAAAGGTTGTTATGAAGCGAGAGTTATTCAATTACAAGTTACCAGCTAACCTTATAGCACACGAGCCAGCTTCTGAGAGAAGGGGCAGTATGATGATGGTGATAGATCAAGAAACAAATGATATAAAACACCGGTCCTTTTCTGAAATTGTTTCTCTAGTTAAGCCAGGAGATCTCATGGTATTTAACAATACCAAAGTTATGCCAGCTAGGATGTTTGGAAAAAAAGATACTGGGGGAAAAATCGAGTTATTAGTTGAAAGATTAATAGATGATCAAACAGTGCTAGGGCACTTGAGAGCTAGTAAATCTCCAAAAATTGGTTCTAAAATCATTTTCGACGGCTGCATTGAAGCATTAATTCAAGAGCGAAGAGAAGATTTATTTATCATTAAGTTTTCTGGTGACCAGTCAGCAATAGATGTATTAGAGTCAAAAGGACATACACCATTACCTCCATATATAGATCGGCCTGATCATGATATTGATAAAGAACGATACCAAACAGTATATGCGAAAATACCTGGCGCAGTTGCGGCCCCAACAGCTGGCCTACATTTTGATTTAGAGATATTAGAGGAGCTGTCATCACTTGGCATTAATATAGCATATGTTACTTTACATGTTGGATCTGGAACCTTTCAGCCAGTGCGAGAAAGTAGTATCTATGATCATGTGATGCACTCAGAGATTATAGATGTACCATTATCTGTTTGTGAGCAGGTTGAAGCTACTCGTAAGAATGGGGGAAGAGTAATAGCTATTGGCACAACAAGTGTTCGATGTTTAGAGAGTGCAGCCTCGGGAGGAAAAATCAGCCCAATGAAAGGTGAGACAGATATATTCATTTATCCAGGTTATAAGTTCCAGATAGTAGATGCAATGGTTACAAACTTTCATCTACCTGAGTCTACACTCTTGATGTTAGTGTGTGCTTTTTCTGGGTATACGAGAATAATGTCTGCTTATGAACAAGCAATAATTAAAAAATATAGATTCTTTAGTTATGGTGACGCCATGTTCTTGATAAATAATCCGGATGCACATCAAGAGCTACCGATTACAGATATATATTTAGGAAAAAACCTAAAATGAGTAGTAATTGTTCTATGAGCTTTAAGCTTAATAGCCAAGATGGTAAAGCCAGGAGAGGCCAGCTAAAATTTCCTCGTGGTAAGGTTGAAACACCAGCTTTTATGCCAGTTGGAACCAGTGGAACTGTCAAGGCCATGTTGCCGAGAGACCTAAAGGAAATTGGTGCACAAATAATCTTAGGGAATACGTTCCACTTAATGCTTAGACCCGGGACCGATGTCATCAAGTTGCATGGAGGCTTGCATGACTTTATGCAGTGGGAAGGACCAATATTAACGGACTCAGGTGGATTTCAGGTTTTTAGTTTAGGGTCTATTCGAAAAATAAGTGAAGAAGGGGTCTCCTTTCGTTCTCCTATCGATGGGAGCCAAATCTTTTTGGATCCAGAAACTTCGATTCAGGTCCAAAAAGATTTAGGAGCTGACATCATAATGATTTTTGATGATTGCACCCCTTATCCAACTTCAAGAAAGGACTCCCAGATATCAATGGAGCTATCCTTGCGCTGGGCTCAGAGAAGCAAGCTTGAACATAATGGTAGTAAAGCTGCATTATTTGGAATTATTCAAGGTGGCATGTATGAGGATTTACGTGAAATTTCTCTAAAGGAGTTAGAAAATTTAGGATTTGACGGCTATGCAATCGGGGGGCTCTCTGTTGGAGAGCCAAAAGAGGATATGCTGAGGATTATTAATAGTACCACTCCAAAAATGCCAAAAAATAAACCAAGATATCTGATGGGTGTGGGTAAGCCTTGCGATCTATTAGAGGCAGTGAAGCTTGGCATTGATATGTTTGATTGCGTGATGCCAACAAGAAATGCACGTAATGGCCACTTATTTACGACCTTTGGTGTAGTTAAAATCAAAAATGCAAAATATCGATATGATACAGATCCGATAGATTCGAATTGTAACTGCTATACTTGTAAAAACTTTAGTCTCGCTTATCTTCATCATCTCGAGAAGTGCAAAGAGATACTGGGTGCACAGCTAAACACAATTCATAATTTACATTATTACCAGTCCCTGATGACAGATATAAGAAACGCCATAGAAAATCAAAGGTTAGATAGTTTCTCAGAAAATTTTTATAAACAGCAAGGGTTATAAATTTATTAATTTCAGGTGAATATACTCTTATTTTTTTAGCTAAGTTTAAAAAATTCTTTTTTTCATAAAGTAAAATTTTACTTTTGTAGCAAATATTTTTATAACAAGCCTCACAAGATCTATCTTTTCAGCCTATAATGAATACATAAACTATATAAGAATAATTTTTTATGAACAATTATCCCATCAGAACGTATCTTTTTATATTAATAATCGTGTTTATAAGTATTGCATTTGCATTACCTAATATTTTTTCTGCCGACCCTGCAATTCAGATTTCTGGTCAGAGTGGAGAAATGGAAATAAACCAATCAGTTATGGATGATATTACGACTGCATTAAAAGATGCTGATATAGATTATTTTGGTACAAAGGTAGATGGTGAAACAGGCATTCTTAGACTGACAGATATCGATCAACAGCTATATGCTAAACAAGTAATACAAAAAAAACTCGGTTTAGAGTATGTTGTTGCCCTGAATTTAGCACCTACCACACCTGAATGGTTAACCCGTTTTGGAGCCTCTCCAATGAAACTTGGCCTTGATCTTCGTGGCGGCGTACACTTTTTGCTAGAGGTCAATACAGACGAGGCTATAAGCAAACAAATGGATACGATAGTCCGCCAAGTTAGGACTGCTATGCGGGAAGAAAAATTGCGCTATGAGTCTATAAAATTGGTGAAAAGAAAACAGATAGTTGCTGCATTTAAAACCAAAACTGATGCAGATAAAGCAAACAGTATCATCCGACAAAAGTTTACTGGAATAACTAGGGATATTAATGAGGAAAATGGACTCTTTATAATTCGTTCAAAAATGTCAGAGCCGGAGATAAAAAAAATCCAAGACTATGCAATTAATCAAAATCTAACAACACTGCGTAATCGAGTTAATGAGCTTGGAGTATCTGAGCCAGTCGTTCAGCGACAAGGAAAAAATAGAATAGTTGTGGAGCTTCCTGGAGTTCAAGATACAGCTGCTGCAAAGAGGATCATAGGAAAAACTGCAAATTTAGAATTTAGATTAGAAGCAAAACCCGGGTCATCTAATCGTGAAAAATTTTCGTTTAGTGATTCCTATGTCAGGGATAGAGGAATCAAGGATGCCTACCTTAAGCGAACCGTTGTAATAACAGGTGACCATGTTTCAAAAGCCTCTGCAGGATACGATGAAAAAGGAACACCTAATGTTAACATATCTCTGAATAGTCAAGGTGGAGCGAGAATGCATCGTATGACTAGAAATAATATAGGCCAGCGATTGGGCGTTTTGTTTATCGAATACAAAGTACGTACGAAATATAACATTGATAGCGATGGAAAAAAGATTGCTATTTCTGAGCGCTATGTTGAAAAAAAGATTATCAACTTGGCAACCATTCAAAGTGCGCTTGGTGTTGGTTTTCAGATTACTGGGTTAAGCACACCAAGAGAAGCCTCTGAGCTAGCACTATTTTTGAGAGCTGGAGCTATGGCTGCCCCTATGTACTTTGTAGAGGAAAGAACTATTGGCCCGTCTCTAGGCGCAGAAAATATAGTTTTGGGGGTTAAATCTGTATCAATTGGTATGTTTTTAGTTGTCATATTTATGCTTCTTTATTATAAGATATTTGGTCTTTTTGCTAATATTGCTTTAACTTTAAATTTATTAATACTAGTAGCTTTTATGTCAATGCTTGAGGCTACATTAACTTTGCCAGGAATCGCTGGTATTGTTTTAACAGTAGGAATTGCTGTGGATGCAAATGTTCTTATATTTTCCCGAATTAAAGAAGAGATATCTAACGGATTGCCGCCACAGTCTGCGATTAGCGCTGGCTATGATCGCGCTTTCGTATCAATTGTAGATGCTAATGTAACAACCCTTATTGTGGCAGTTATTCTTTTCATTATAGGATCAGGGCCAGTTCAGGGATTTGCAGTGACTCTTTCTATAGGGATTTTAGTGTCAATGTTCACAGCTATAATCGTAACGAGAGCCTTAGTAAATTTGAGTTTCGGTAATCGATCTATTGAAAAACTCAGAATCTAGGAAATTTTGTATGTTTAATACTAATATCATCAATTTTATGGGTCAGCGAAAAATAGCATCCATAGTTTCTGTTTTTCTCGTCTTAGGTTCTATTGTTTCGTTTACCACAAAAGGATTAGTTTTGGGGTTAGACTTCACCGGTGGAACTCAGATTGAGGTAGGCTACCAGGACAAAGCTAATCTAACAGAAATAAGGAATCACTTAGCAGCAGCTGGTTATGAAAATTCTATTGTTGTTCACTTTGGCTCAGAAAAAGATGTTCTTATCAGGATGCAAGACAAACCAGCAGCAGGATTGTCTGATAATGTTTTGAAGGCGTTACGTGCGAGTCAGCCTTCAGTTACTTTAAGGCGAATAGATTTTGTCGGACCGCAGGTTGGTGAAGAGCTGCGAGAGGATGGCGGTTTAGGCATGCTTGTGGCCCTGCTAGTGGTTATGATGTACATAGCCATCCGGTTTCAATATAAGTTTTCTATAGGCGCTGTTGTTGCTTTGATGCACGATGTAATTCTTACACTTGGATTTTTTTCTATAACGGAATTAGAGTTTGATCTAACAGTCTTGGCAGCCGTACTAGCAGTTATAGGTTATTCTCTTAATGATACAATAGTTGTGTCTGACAGAATCAGAGAAAATTTACGCTTACTTCGAGTTTCAGCAGTCGAAGCCGTTATCAATAAATCTTTAACTCAGACATTAGGCAGAACACTGGTAACCTCGCTAACTACGTTGTTAGTATTATCATCATTATTCTTTTTTGGCGGCGAGCTAATTCGTAATTTTGCTATTGCTCTTATGGTAGGAGTCTTTATCGGGACCTATTCATCAATTTACGTAGCTTCAAATATGTTATTAATTTTACATGTAAAGCGTGAGGATTTAATGCCTCCAGAAAAAGAAGGTGCAGAGTTTGATGATCGCCCTTAAATATAAAAAATAAATTACTATCTTTATTCAATTAGCAATCTATATTTTTAATTAAAAATTCATTAAGTTCTGAAAGAGGTATGTTTTGATTTTCAGATTCACCTCTATTGCGATACTCTATCGTACCTTTTTCTATACCTTTTTCTCCTAAAACCAGTCTATGAGGTAAACCGATTAGTTCTATGTCTGCAAGCATTCCACCAAGGCGAGCTTTTTCTTGATCCATGAAGAGGACGTCAAAACCAATATTTAAAAGTTGAGTATATATCTTCTCACAGTGATCCTTTACTTTTTCGGACTTATGTATGTTGACGGGGATCAATGCAATCTGAAAAGGAGTTATTGCTTTAGGCCATAAAATGCCATTACCGTCATTATTCTGTTCAATAGCGGCGGCAACAATTCTACTTATTCCAATTCCATAACAACCCATCAATATTGATTGTTGTGTGCCTTCTTCATTTAGAACTTTGCAGTCCATTGCCTCGCTATACTTAGTGCCTAATTGAAAGATATGCCCAACTTCAATACCACGTTTGATATCCAAAAATCCCTTACCGTCTGGACTGGGATCCCCCTGGATAACATTTCTTATATCTTCAACTCTTATAGCGTTACAATCACGTGCCCAGTTTACCCCTGTTAAGTGCAATCCATTTTTATTAGCACCACAAACAAAGCTAGTTAATTGATTTGCAGATCGGTCAACAATAACAGGTATATCTAATCTAAGAGGGCCAAGACTACCAATATCGCATCCAAGTTGTGCTTTAATGATATCCTTGCTTGCAAAAGTCAGTGGCGTCATAATCCCACTAATCTTCTCAGCTTTGATTATATTGAGCTCATGATCGCCACGTAAAGCTAATGCTACGAGGGGTATATGGACTTCTTCGCTTTTATTTTCAGATGACTCTTCTTTTGGTTGACCCAATACAATTAATGTTTTTACGATATTAGATTTATCTACATCTAAAAATTTACTTATTTCCTCAACACTGCTGAGCCCTTTCGTTTTAATTTCTTGTAATTTCTCTTCCTTCTTTACGGTGCTTGGATGAACAGTTGCTGCTTCAGTCGTCTCTACGTTAGCTGCAAAGTCACTTCCATCTGAGAAAGCTATAGAATCTTCTCCTGATTCAGCTAATACATGGAATTCATGAGATATGCTTCCTCCTATACTCCCTGTATCAGCAATGACTGCCCTGAAATCCAATCCAATTCTTTTTAAGATACTACTGTAGCCTTCATACATCAATTGATAAGTTTGACTTAAATTTTTTTCAGATACATCGAATGAATAAGCATCTTTCATAATGAACTCTCTTGAGCGCATAACACCAAAACGTGGACGTATTTCATCACGAAATTTAGTTTGTATTTGATACAAAACTAACGGTAGTTGTTTGTAGCTATGAACTTCGTTCCGAATGAGGTCTGTAACAACTTCTTCATGAGTTGGCCCAAGACAGAATGGCCTTTCATGCCTATCTTGAACGCGCAGTAGTTCTGGTCCATATCTTCCCCAACGACCAGACTCTTCCCACAGACGAGCGGGCTGCATAATTGGCATTAAAATCTCTTGTGCTCCCAGTTTATTCATTTCTTCCCTGATTATTGCCTCCAATTTACGTAGTACTATTAAACCCATTGGAAGCCATGTATATAAACCAGACGCAAGTTTTCGAATCATTCCTGCACGCAACATTAGTTTGTGGCTGATTATTTCTGCATCAGCTGGGCTTTCTTTTTTTGTTGAGATTAAGAATTGACTAGCTCGCATAATTTATTTTCTATTGGCGGTTAAACGTAAAAAAAGGTATTTTACGGTGATCACATATATTGGTATAGAGCAAAGAGGAAATAAATTGTTCAAACTTCACTCTCAATTAACTAAGGATACTATATTTATTGGTAAATTTGAGCTTTCACAACTACTTATTCACAAAGATGCTAATTATCCATGGTTTATTTTAGTACCAATGCTACCTAATATTTCTGAGATCCATCACTTATTAAGTGATGAAGCAATACAGCTGATAAAAGAATCGAACTTATTGTCTGAGACTATGTCGGAAATATTCGCTCCCGATAAAATTAATATTGCTGCTTTAGGTAATATGGTTCCTCAGTTACATCTTCATCATGTAGCCCGCTATAAAAACGACATTTCTTGGCCTAACCCTATTTGGGGGAATAAACCGTCTACTAAATATAACAAAAAAAATCTGAAGTTTCGCATAGAATCTTTAGTGTTAGCTATATCTAGAAAGGGATACAATATTATTTAGGTATATTGATAATGAAGTCAAATATTAGCTTTACAATTAAGTTGTCTTACTTAATTGGCTAATATCTGTTCTTCTAGCCATTCTATTCATAGGGTATAATGCCTAAATTTTTAAGGATGCCTGTCGATAAACTTTTAAATAAGTATATTTATTCATAGGGCTTTAATGATTACAGGAAAAAATAATGCGTACAATTTATTGTGGTGCCCTTAACCATAGTCATATTGATCAGGAGATTACAATTTGCGGGTGGGTGCACCGTCGCAGAGATCATGGTGGCGTTATTTTCATTGATCTTCGTGATCGTGAAGGAATAGTACAGGTAGTTTTTGACCCGGACAGTAAAGAGTATTTTGACACTGCAGATTTGGTGCGAAGTGAATATGTTCTTAAGATCACAGGTATCGTCCGCGCCAGATCGACTGATACTGTCAATTCTGAAATGCCAACAGGGCATATAGAAGTATACGGGTTAGCTTTAGAAATACTTAATAGGTCTGAAACACCTCCATTCCCATTAGATGAATATATCAAAGTGGGCGAAGATGTTCGCTTAAAGTATCGCTATATGGATTTACGTCGTCCAGAGATGCTTAAAAATCTAATATTTCGTTCCAAGGTAACTGCTTTGATGCGCGCTCATCTAGATAAAAAAGATTTTATAGACATTGAAACACCAATTTTGACTCGAGCAACACCAGAAGGAGCAAGAGATTATCTAGTTCCAAGTCGAACACATGAAGGTAAATTTTTTGCTCTTCCTCAATCACCACAATTATTTAAGCAATTACTTATGATAGCTGGTGTAGAGAAATATTACCAAATTGCAAAATGTTTTCGTGATGAAGATTTGCGAGCTGATCGTCAACCAGAATTCACACAAGTGGATATAGAAGGCTCGTTTATCAGCGAAGATCAAATAATAGAAGTTAGTGAAGAGATGATCCGAAATATCTTCAGTGAATTATTAGATGTAGATCTAGGTAGTTTTCCACGTATTTCATACAAAGACGCTATGAATAGATATGGTAGCGATAAACCAGATCTCCGAATTCCTCTGGAGTTAATCGAAATTAAAGACCTAATGGTTGATGTAGACTTTAAGGTATTTTCGGGACCAGCTAAAGATAATGAAGGCAGAGTTGCAGCAATATGCGTACCTAACGGAAATAGTATAAGTCGAAAGAAAATAGATGATTATACTAATTTCGTAAGTATCTATGGAGCCAAAGGTTTAGCTTATATAAAGGTTAATGATAAGAATAATCTAGAAGAAGGTTTGCAGTCACCAATTGTTAAATTTTTACCTCATGATATTCGCCAGAAAATTCTCCAGCGCACAGGTGCAAAAAATGGAGATCTAATTTTCTTTGGGGCTGATAAATATAAGGTCGTATCTAATGCTTTAGGGGCTTTGCGTATAAAATTAGGCGAAGACCTAAATCTATATACCTCTGGATGGGCTCCTTTATGGGTTGTTGATTTCCCTATGTTTGAAAAAACAGATGATGGTGAATGGACACCCTTACACCACCCCTTTACTCAACCAGCATGCAATCCTAGTGAGTTGAAAAATGATCCTGGTAGTGCTTTATCGTTAGCTTATGATATGGTGATTAATGGCACTGAGCTGGGCGGTGGCTCTATACGTATTGATAACCTTAAAATGCAAAAAACAGTTTTTGAGGTGCTAGGCATTAGTAATACTCAAGCCAAAGAAAAATTTGGATTTCTTCTCGAAGCACTAAGTTATGGTTGCCCCCCACACGGAGGATTAGCTTTCGGCTTGGATAGATTGGTTATGTTAATGACAGGTAACAACTCAATTAGAGATGTCATTGCTTTCCCTAAAACCCAGACAGCTGCTTGTGTTCTCACAGATGCACCTGGTTGTGTCGATAAAAAACAATTAAGGGAGATGAGTATAGATTTAAGGAAGAAAAAGTGACTAGAGGAAAATATTAATAGCTAAATTAGTTGAACTAAAAAGTAAGTTAAAGGCATAAAAAATCAATTTAACGAGTAATCTAAGGAGAATAGAAGATGAAAGTATTAAAAAAGACTGATACATACACAATATATAAAAAACGTTCGGGGCGTTATGCTGTTGAAGACGCTCTTCAAAACATTGTAAATGGTGCTGATAAGATAAACATTCTTATAGAGGCTGGAATTATTAAGCAAGCTGCTATTAAATCTTTGTCAGATACCCAAGAAGAAGCACCGGCAGCAGAAGA
>DGPR01000008.1 GCA_002390525.1 Cellvibrionales bacterium UBA4435 | reverse complement strand
CATCACCTAAGATATCTGTTAATATTGCAAATCCACTCTCTTCTTTAACTAAACCCATAGCGATCCCAGCTACTGGAGCTTTAAGGGGAACGCCAGCGTCCATTAATGCAAGGCTAGCCCCACATACCGAAGCCATTGAACTCGATCCATTAGACTCTGTGATTTCAGATACTACACGTATCGCATAAGGAAATTCTTCAGTTGAAGGCAGTACCGCTGCAATACCACGTCTAGCTAATCTACCATGACCAACTTCACGTCTTCCCGTAAAGCCCATACGACCGCACTCTCCAACAGAATATGGAGGAAAATTGTAATGGAGCATAAAAGGATCTTCTCTCTTTCCTTCCAATGCGTCAATCAACTGGACATCTCTCATAGACCCCAAAGTTGTAGTAACTAAAGCTTGGGTTTCCCCACGGGTAAATAAAGCTGTACCATGTGCTTTTGAAAGTAAACTAGTTTCTACATTAATTGCTCTGACAGTTTTGCTATCCCTTCCATCTATCCGAGGTTCACCTCTTGTAATACGTCCACGAACTATTTTTTTCTCAAGTTTCTTAAAGCCGTCTCGAATATCTTCCTCGCTAATACCGTCAACTTCACCAACTAATTTCATTGCATCAGTACGAAGAACATCTAACTGAGCAACTCGATCTTGCTTATCTATGGTGCGATAAGCCACATCTAGATCATCACCAATTCTATCGCTTAATGCTTCTGCTAGTTCCGTATTCTCAGGAGCTGGCTGCCAATCCCAGCTTGGTTTAGATACTGAATCAGCTAAGTCGGCAATAACCTTGATCACAGCTTGCATTTCTTGGTGGGCAAAAAGTACTGCTCCCAACATAGTATCCTCAGGAAGCTCACTTGCCTCAGACTCCACCATCAATACTGCGTCCTGGGTACCTGCTACAACCATATCCAGCTCTGATTCGGTTAAGTCAGAGTAAGTTGGATTAAGCATATAGCCAACATCTGACTTATACCCAACACGAGCACCACCAATAGGGCCATTGAAAGGTATTCCAGAAATCGATAAGGCTGCTGATACACCGATCATAGCAACAATATCTGGATCGATATTTTTTTCTGCAGAAACAACGGTGCAGACTACTTGTACTTCATTCTTAAAGCCATCTGGAAAAAGTGGGCGAATAGGTCTATCTATTAAACGAGATGTAAGGGTTTCCTTTTCATTAGGTCGTCCTTCTCGTTTGAAAAACCCTCCAGGGATCTTTCCAGCTGCATAAGCTTTCTCTATGTAATGGACGCCTAGAGGGAAAAAATCTTGTCCATCCTTAGCTTCTTTATTAGCAACAACTGTACAAAGAACTGCAGTCTTATCCATAGTGCATAAAACTGCTGCAGTTGCTTGACGTGCAATACGTCCGGTTTCAAGTGTTACAGTATGATCTCCATACTGAAATGTTTTTGTAACAGGTTTCATATGATTTTTTCCTAGTAGTTTTCATATCATAAAGCTCTCTAAAATACCCAAAATAAACTGCTCGTGTTACCAATAAATACTCAATAAAATTCCTTGTTGAAAGGATTTCTTTTTCAAGTGAATTATAGGTAACTCGATCAGCCATAAAATAAAAAGGCATTTCTTTAGCTTCCTTATAATCATAATCGTATGAGTTTTCTTCAAACGACACCAAGATATTACTATCGGCGTAACTCAAGCTTCTTAATAAGTTTTACGTATCGAGCAACATCTTTAATTTTTAAATAATCTAGCAACTTTCTGCGCTGGTTAACCATACGAATTAAGCCACGTCGTGAATGGTGATCTTTCTTGTGAGCACCAAAGTGCTCTTGAAGTTTATTTATATTTGCTGTTAACAAAGATATTTGAACTTCTGGAGACCCAGTGTCTCCTTTAGCTGTTGAATTTTCTTCAACAATTACTTTTTTTTCATCTGCACTTAACATACATTTCTCCAATATGCGGTTTAAAAAAAGGGTACCCGTGCATATTTACAGATACACTACTATTTTACACTAAATCAAACTATTAAACGCTTTGGTGCAAGTTTACCATCAGCTGATATCTCACCAACACCTATAAATAAACCTTCCTGTTGGAAGACGCGCACTATATCTCCTTCTTTGCTTTCATGAAAGGTCTGAGGTACCACTACAGGTTGTCCTCGGCAAAAATAAAAAGTTGCATCTTCAGTTAAGTTTGCCTTCATAAGGTGCTGGATTCCAGCATCTATTGGTCTTAAAAGGGAATCTAGATCATTCATCAAGTCTGATTTTTTTATGGACTCTAATTCTTTTTGTGTAATAGAGTCATTATTATTAAATTCTCCAACAGCATCTCTATGTAAATTTGTAATATAAGCGCCGCATCCTAGTGATATCCCAATATCTTCAGCCAAACTTCTTATGTAAGTACCTTTGCTACAATGAACTTTAAAATCTGCCTCTGGAAACTCGCCTGGACGAAAGTTAATTATCTCCAATGAATAAATTTCTATACTTCGTGCTTTTCTATCTACATTTATACCCTTTCTAGCCAACTCATAAAGCCTCACGCCTTCATGCTTGAGTGCCGAGTACATTGAGGGGACCTGAAGAATTTTTCCACGAAACCTAGCCAGAGTACTATTAATTTTTTCTATATTTAAATTTATAGCGCCAGATTCAGAGATAATTTTACTTCCTGCATCGCCGCTAGAAGTAGAAATACCAAACCTAACGGTCGCGCTATACTTTTTATCAGCATCTAAAAGAAACTGAGTAAACTTTGTTGCCTCCCCAAAGCAAATTGGCAGAATTCCTGTAGCTAAAGGATCGAGAGTACCTGTATGTCCAGCTTTAGCTGCATGATATAAATGCTTGACCTCTTGTAAGGCTTTATTCGATGAAACACCTAAAGCTTTATTTAGCAACAAAATTCCATTAACTTGACGTCCTTTATTCCGGCGTCCCAATTTCAGACGTCCTCGTCAAATTTTTCAGACGTTTGACTTGGTATAAATTTATGTTTTTCATCCAAATATATAGACTGCTCTATAAGGGCAGCTAAATCTTGCCCTCTTTTTCCAGTAATATCATATATAAATCGTATTTTTGGCGTTACCCTCAACTTCATCTCAGAGGCAATTCTGGTTCTCAGGAAACCGACTGCACCATTTAAAATTGCAGTAGCATCATGTCCTGCCTCTTCTGAGTTAGACCCAATAAAAGTTACATAGACTTTTGCACTACTTAAGTCTCGACTAACTTCAACACCAGTGATGTTAGTCATTTTGAGTCTAGGATCTCTAACCTCATCACGGATCAATCGAGACAACTCTCTTTGAAGAGCATCGGACACCCTATCTTTTCTAGTGAACTCTCTTGGCATAAATCTGAGCCCCCTAATTTATAGTTTTCTTGCGATCTCTGTAATTTCATAAACTTCAATTTGATCACCAGCTTTAATATCATTGTAGTCTTTCACACCAATTCCGCATTCAACTCCGTTACGAACTTCACTAGCCTCATCTTTGAAGCGCCTCAAAGATTCTAACTCTCCCTCATAAATCACTATACTCTCTCTTAAAACACGAATTGGCTTATTACGAAATACTGAACCCTCTATAACCATACAACCAGCAATGGCCCCGAATTTAGGTGACCCAAATACATCTCTAACCTCAGCGATGCCGAGTATATCTTCACGTTTTTCAGGAGAAAGCAGGCCTCCTAAAGCTTGGCGTATATCATCTAAGACATTGTATATGACACTATAATATCGAAGATCTAATTGCTCATCTTCTGATAAACGACGAGCAGAATTATCGGCTCTAACATTAAAACCTATAACTGCGGCTTGTGATGAAATAGCTAGATTTATATCTGACTCACTTATTCCACCAACTCCTGAATATATAACCTCTACTTCTACTTCCTCATTCCCCATTTCCTTTATAGCAGTAAGAATGGCCTCTAAAGATCCTCTTACATCTGCTTTAATAACAATCGGGAGTCTACTTTTTTGTTCTCCACCTTCAAACTTAGAAAACATTTCTTCAAGCTTTGCAGATTTTTTTAAGGACGCACTTTCATTGCGGATTTTATTCTGTCTTAGCTCCGCTAGTTCACGGGCCTTTTTTTCATTCTCAACAACCAGGAATTGGTCGCCAGCTGCTGGTGGGGCATCTAAACCTAAAATTTCAACTGGAATAGAGGGCCCAGCATCCTGTACCGCTCGACCTGCTTGATCTGTCATTGCACGGATACGACCGACACTTTCTCCTGCAAGAACTAAATCACCTTTATTTAATTTACCAGATTGCACCAATATAGTTGCAACTGTACCACGACCTTTTTCCAATCTAGACTCAATAACGACACCCGTAGCAGGTGCTGTATAGGATGCTTTCAATTCAAGTAATTCAGCCTGTAAAAGTATAGCCTCAATCAAACTATCTATACCTTCACCAGTTTGCGCCGAAACCTCTACAAACTGTGTATCACCTCCCCATTTTTCGGAGATAACACCAATAGCTGATAGCTCATTAGTAACCCTTTCAGAATCAGATCCCTCTTTATCAATTTTATTTATTGCAACAATCAGTGCCACATCTGCCGCACGAGCGTGTTGAATAGCCTCTTCAGTTTGAGGCATAACGCCGTCATCAGCCGCAACAACCAAAATTATAACATCCGTACTTTTTGCACCACGTGCTCGCATTGCTGAAAAAGCTGCATGACCTGGTGTATCTAAAAACGTAACCATACCTTTAGGAGTGTTTACATGATAAGCACCGATGTGTTGAGTAATACCTCCGGCTTCACCTGAAGCTACACGACTTTTCCTTATGTAATCAAGTAAGGATGTTTTACCATGATCAACATGGCCCATAACTGTAACAACTGGCGCACGTGGTTTAAGCACTTCATCCGCGTCTAGTTTTAAGTTGTCAATGAGCGTCTCTTCTTCTCTTGTATCAGATATTGCGACTGCATTATGTCCAAGCTCTTCGATAACAAGGATTGCTGTATCCTGATCCAAAATTTCGTTAACCGAAATATTAGACCCCAAACTCATCAGAGCCCTAACAACAACAATTGATTTAACTGAGATTTTTTTTGCTAAATCAACAACAAGAATCTCTTTGGGAACTTCGACAGTATATGTAATCTTATCTACAGGTTTTTTGAATTTATGGATATTTTTTATTTTCGCAATCTTTATACCGGTTCGTAGTCGTGGCTTCTTCTCTTCATCAATCTCATCATCAACCGATTTAAGTAAATCAACAATTTTATGTTTTGGTTCTTTTGTTGCAGTTCGTTTTTTAGGTTTTTTCAGCTCTCCCTCTTTATCATCATCAATAGGAGCTGCTGTATAATTTTTTTGATATTTTTTTGATGGTTTTTCCGAATCAGGAACTTCTTTTGCCAAAACAGGATTATCATTACTCTTGATTGGCTTAATTATTGTTTTTAAGTTATCTAATTGATCTTTTTCTACTACGTCAATTGAGGATTTTTCTAAACTTTTATCATCTGATATCTCAGGTGCCGTTCGTTGTATTGTCGTCGCTTGAAGCTCATCTTCAGCATTAGTAGAAACTGCTTTAGGTAATTTATCTGTATTCCCTGATTGCTCAGTATCAACAGGTACCTCATGCTTGACATAAGTCCTTTTTTTGCGCACCTCGACATTAACTGTTTTTCTTCCAGCACTTGTTTTTAATGTACTAAGTGTTTTACGCTTGAGTGTTATTTGCTTTGGATCTCTTGACTTATCACTATTTAAACTTTTTAAATAAGCTAATAATATTTGTTTTTCCTCGTCTCCAACAACAGCATCAGCGTGATCTTGAGGCAGCCCGGCTTCCTTCATTTGATTAAGAAGACGATCCACGGATGTCCCTACAACATTGGCAAGTTCGCTTACAATAACGTTAGCCATTAATATTCCTCAATTTAAACTGTTCGAGTTATTCTTATTCCTCATTGGCGAACCAAGGAGCCCGGGCTATCATAATTAGCTTGGCTGCTCTTTTTTCGTCCATACCATCAATATCTAATAGATCATCAACTGCTTGCTCTGCTAAATCTTCCATTGATATAATACCTGAATTGGCTAGATTATCCGCAAGCTGCTGATCCATTCCTTCCATTTTAAGCAAGTCTTCTGCCGGTTTTTTAAGATCTTGATCGGATGTAAGAGCCATCGTCAGCAAAGCATCCTTAGCTCTAGTTCTCAACTCTTCAACTAAATCTTCATCAAATCCATCTATATCTGCCATTTCCTCCAAGGGGACATAGGCGACCTCATCAAGGGAGGCAAAACCTTCCTCGGCTAAAACAGTAGCAATATCCTGATCTATATCTAATTTTTCCTTGAATAAATTAATAAGCGTATGAACTTCTTTATCTTGCTTGCCTTGAGCTTCATCAGTTGTCATAACACTTATCTTCCAACCAGTTAGCTCTGACGCTAATCGCACATTCTGCCCGCTTCTTCCTATAGCCATTGCCAAGGAGCTTTCTGAAACCGCAACATCCATTGAGTTTGATTCTTCATCGACTACTATTGATTCAACTTCAGCTGGAGCCATAGAGTTAATAACAAGTTGGGCTGGATTATCATCCCATAAAACTATATCAATTCTCTCGCCATCAAGCTCATTAGAAACAGCTTGAACTCTTGCTCCCCTCATCCCTACGCATGCTCCGATAGGGTCGATTCTACCGTCATTTGTTTTTACTGCAATTTTTGCACGCGAACCTTGGTCTCTTGCAGCACCACGAATCTCGATTACCTGTTCAGATACCTCTGGAACCTCAATACGAAATAGCTCTGTAAGCATCTCATTACATTTACGGCTGAGCAACAGTTGTGGCCCTCTGTTTTCTGAATTAATACCTTGCAGTATTGCCCTAATTCTATCATTTACTCGAAAAACTTCACGACCTACTAACTCTTCGCGTGGTAAAATGCCCTCAGCATTATTTCCTAAATCAACAA
>DGPR01000051.1:36925-42090 GCA_002390525.1 Cellvibrionales bacterium UBA4435 | reverse complement strand
TGGTGCCCGGAGCCGGAATCGAACCGGCACGGTGTTTCCACCGAGGGATTTTAAGTCCCTTGCGTCTACCAATTTCGCCATCCGGGCATATTTAATGGATGGGCTGACTTACTAAAATTAAACTCTCGAGCTTATTCGAGGTCTTACGCTATTCCTATTAAATGGAGGCGCGGGTCGGAATCGAACCGGCGTTAACTGAGTTGCAGTCAGCTGCATGACCACTCTGCCACCGCGCCTTTAAGGCAGAGAATTGTAACCGAGGGGCTAGCCAAAGAACAGTGCAAGAACCAATAATCTAATAATTATACATAAGATAATTTGATTTAATCACGTGAACCTGGCTTTGAGGATAGCTCAGGCCATGCGGCACGCAAATAAATAATCATAGTCCACAATGTCAAAAGAGCTGCAACATACAATAAAACGATGCCTACTACATCCCATTCAGGATATTTTTCTGGGTCAACAGCCAAAAGCACTGTGATAGCAACCATTTGTAAAACTGTTTTGATCTTACCCAGATAACTAACAGCTACACTTGTTCTCTGCCCAAGCTCTGCCATCCACTCACGTAAGGCGGAAACAACAATTTCTCGGCTCACTATAACAAGTGCAGGAAAGGCAAACACTGCAGTAGCATGTACTTGAAGTAAAACAAGCAAAGCTGCAGAAACAATTAACTTGTCTGCAACAGGGTCTAAAAAAGCGCCAAATGGGGTGAACTGATCAAGCTTTCTTGCCAGATAGCCGTCTAACCAATCAGTTGCCGCAGCAATGGCAAAAATAGTTGCTGCTGCAAAATGTTTACCCTCCCAAGGCAAATAAAAAACAACGACAAATACTGGAATCATCAAAATACGAATGAGTGTTAGTATATTAGGTAAATTCCACATATTTTTTCTGCCAAAAGTACAAGAGATTTGATGGTTACAACTTACTCATTATGAAGGGCACTGTAAATAGCTTCCGCTACCTTATTGCTAATATTAGGTACACGGGAAAGCTCTGCAACGCTAGCTCGCCTCACTTCATTGATATCTCCAAAGAAACGAAGTAATTCACGCCTGCGTTTAGCGCCAACGCCCTCCACACTCTCTAATGTTGATGCTCTACGTTTTTTATCTCTCTGTTGCCTGTGCCCAGTGATAGCAAAACGGTGTGCCTCATCCCTAATTTGTTGAATCAAAAGCAGTGCTGCTGAATCGGCGCCTAAAATTAATTCTTTAAAATTATAATCCTTAGACTCTTCATTAGACTGCGGGGCTAATAATAAAGTTTCAAATCCAGCTTTTCTAGTTTTTCCTTTTGCTACGCCCACAATCTGTACACCAATCACACCTAGCTCTTTGAGTACATCAACCGCTTTTTTTAGCTGCCCCAAACCCCCATCTATTAACAAAATATCAGGTAATTTATCTTCGCCCTCTTGCAATCTCTTATAACGCCTACTTAAAGCCTGCTCCATAGCAGCATAGTCATCACCTGCTGTTATATCTTTAATATTAAAGCGACGATAATCTGATTTAAGGGGTCCATTTTTATCAAATACAACGCAAGATCCTACTGTAGCCTCACCACTACTATGGCTTATATCAAAGCACTCAAGTCGAGCGGGAAGCTCCTCTAAGCTTAAAGCACCCTTCAGTGATTCAAATTTTTGAAGTAGATTTTGTTTAGATGCAATTAAGCTTTTTAGGTTTTGAGTGGCTGTTTTTTCTGCTAATTTGACCCACTTAGCTCTGATAGACCTTACCCCGGACTTAATATCAACTTTGTATCCAGCTAAAGCTGATATTGCAGAAGAAAGTAGCTCATGGCTATCCAGAGCCATGCCGACAATGATCTCTTTCGGAAAATCACTTTTACTACCATCACGTAAATAATATTGTGGAATAAAATCCTCTAAAATTTCTAGTGGCGAGGATGCCAGTGGGACACGGGGATAAAATGTTCGGCTTCCCATCATTCTTCCTTGACGGATATATAGTATATGAACGCAACCCTGTGCAGGGCCATGTGCTGTAGCTACAACATCAATATTTCCATTACCTGATTCCACGATTTGCTCAGCCTGAATTTTTCTTAATGCAGTAATTTGGTCTCTTAAAAGAGCTGCATTCTCAAAGTTAAGGTTTTTTGAGGATAAATCCATTTCTTCTTCAAATTTTTTAATGAGATTGTCACTTTTTCCGTCAAGGAACATTTTCGTATACCCAACGTCTTTTTGATAATCTGCTGGAGATATAAGATCAACACATGGTGCGGTACACCTATTTATTTGATACTGCAAACAAGGTCGAGATCGATTTTTGAAAAAAGTATCTTCGCATTGCCTAACTTTAAATGTTTTTTGTAGGAAGGTCATGCTCTCACGAACCGCATGAATATTTGGGAACGGCCCGAAATAACTACCTTTTTTCCTCTTTGGTCCACGATGAAAAGAGAGCTGTGGGTACTGATCTTTGTCTGACAAAAATATATGGGGATAGGACTTATCATCTCTTAATAAAATATTGTATGGAGGCAGATTTTGCTTAATGAGATTTTGTTCGAGCAATAGCGCTTCAATTTCAGTTTCAGTCACTGTCACATCAATAGAAATGATGCGATTAACTAATGCTTGGGTTTTTGGCGGTAATTTCGATTTAGAAAAATAGCTAGCCACTCGCTTACGTAGGTTTTTTGCCTTTCCGATATACAGGATCGATTCATTTTCACCGAGCATCTGATAAATGCCTGGTCTTTGGGTAAGACCTTTGAGAAAAGACTTCGAATCAAACGCTGGAGTAGTAATTGACATAACTATCGATATATCCTCGGCTCAATTTCTAACTGAATACTAAATTTTTCAAAAATAGAGGTCTGAATTTCATGCGCTAAGGACAAAATATCCTCAGCATTCCCTCCTAAATTAACTAATACTAAAGCTTGCCTATGATCAACACCGACACCATCTTTTTCATAGCCCTTCCATCCAGCTTTTTCAATCAAATATCCCGCGCTAATTTTCATATTTTCATCACAGAAATTATAACTAACTATATCTGGATAGAGCTTTCTCAAACTTAATAAATTTTCTGATGTAACAATTGGATTTTTGAAGAAACTACCTATATTTGGTATATTTAATGGGTCAGGGAGCTTTGATCGACGAATAGAACAAACAATATCAGAAATCATTTTTGGCGTTAAACACTCCTCAAAACTCTGCCCATGCTTCATCTGTAACTGTGTATGAAGCCTCATTAGGGAATTTTTTAATGCAGGGTATTCAATAGATATATTTGGCTTTAATGAGAGACGAAGATTAACCGATACGATGATATATTTATCTTGGCCTGGCCTCTTGAACAAGCTATCTCTATAACCAAATTGGCAATCTTCAATACTCATTTTTTTATATTGCCCTGTAGTTTTATCAACTACCTCTAAAGAATCAAATCTATCACTCAGCTCTATTCCATATGCTCCAAT
Source organism: Cellvibrionales bacterium UBA4435 (assembly GCA_002390525.1). Lineage (GTDB taxonomy): Bacteria > Pseudomonadota > Gammaproteobacteria > Pseudomonadales > Porticoccaceae > Porticoccus. Next base: position 38,616 of record DGPR01000051.1, on the reverse strand, counting down.
ATTTTGAATAGGTGCTGCTCCCACTGATCCTGGAATTAATGAAAGATTTTCAAGGCCAAACCAGCCCATCTTTAGTGTCTTTAAAACGAGCTGATGCCAGTCTTCGCCAGCACCAACACTTACTACCAAATTTTCTTCATTTTGAGAAAAAAGCTCAATGCCCATGATCGCTATATGCACTACAAGACCTTGCATATCGGCAGCAATTAAAACATTGCTACCTTTTCCTAACACAATTATTGGTAGATTCTTTTCCTGAGCCCAAGTTAATGCTTCAGAAAGTTCTTTTTTGGATGATACGGAGCAAAAGTACTCTGCTGTAGACTCAAAATTTAATGTATTAAGCTTTTTAAGTGACACATTTTTTTGAACGCTTAGCATTTGCTTTCTTACCTGATTAAATGTCGAAATAAGCCATCAACAGCGTCTTCGATGAGGGATAGAACACCCTCGAAGCCACCCTCTCCTCCGATATATGGATCTGGAACCTCATTTTTATCAGTTGACCCGAAGTCAAGAAACAGCTGTAGAGATCCTGAAAAATCCAAAGGGGCCATAGCCTTTAAATCGATCAGGTTTTGTTTATCCATGGCCAATATATAATCAAAATCATAAAAATCGGCGAATGATACTTGGCGAGCCTTCAGGTTTGAAAGATCATAATTATGACGAAGAGCAATTTTTTGTGCCCGTAAGTCTGGCGGTCGCCCGATGTGCCAATCGCCTGTACCAGCTGAATCTACAATAATCTTATGTTGCAGGTTTTCATCTAATATTTTTTTTTCTAAAATTGCATGTGCTGTAGGTGATCGACATATATTGCCAAGACATACAAATAAAATTTTTGATTTATTTTTCAATTATTAAAGCCTATAAATTGGTTGTTAAAAGTTTAATGACATCCTCTAGGTCTTCTTTCGTATCAACTCCTTTAGGCACCTCGATAACTGCTTTATCTACATGTATTCTCTCGCCGTGCCACATAAATCGTAATTGCTCTAAAAGCTCTTTTTTCTCCAGGGGGGCAATAGGCCATGATACAAATTGATTGAGCGTTGATATTCGATAGGCATATATACCTATGTGACGCATAGGCAAATCCGTAACAGATATCCTATTTACTTTGTTATCTATAATATCTTCTCGGGGCCAAGGAACTGGGGCACGACTAAATAATAAAGCTAATCCAGCATTATCAATAACTACTTTCACCACATTTTTATCGATAAAGTCCTCATAGTTATCTATAGGCTCAAAAAGAGTAGCTACACCAACAGAATCTCTGGCTGCTAAATTAGAAGCTACTTGATTTATTGCCTCTGGGGGGATCAGTGGTTCGTCCCCCTGCACATTAACAACTATATGCTTTGGAGGTAAATCTAAAAGTTTCGCTACCTCTTGTAGCCTATCTGTTCCAGATTGATGATGACTTGAGGTCATACATGCTTGTCCACCGAAAAGGATGACCTCATCAAATATTTTTTTACTGTCTGTTGCAACGATTACTCTATCGGCATGACTTTTCTTGGATTGAGCATATACACGCTCGATCATTGTCATACCATTAATTTTCATCAAAGGTTTTCCGGGTAGTCTTGATGAATCGAAACGAGCAGGAATAATAACTGTAAAACTCATACTGCCTCACACTTTTTTCTAATAGTATAGTATTTAAAGGATTGCCTTGTTTA
>DGPR01000051.1:0-36853 GCA_002390525.1 Cellvibrionales bacterium UBA4435 | reverse complement strand
AGAACCCAAATTTTATCATTATTAATAGCTTTACACTTTACTGCGTCTTTAGCCGTAATAATTACTGGGAGATCGTCATCGAAAAAAAGCTCATCGCCATCAAAATGATAGTGATCTTGCAAACTTTGCAAAATAGGCTCGAACCCCAAACTGACCAAAGTGTCAGCAAATCTTTGTGGGTCTCCAATCCCAGCAACTGCATGTATCTGTTCACCATATTTCCAGTCTTTAATACATTCAGCCAGCAAACCATTTGATGAAAATTCGTTAGCTATCAAATAAACTTCACCCGAAACTAAATTTTTTAATCTTATTGGTTTAATGGTGAAGTGTGATTCAGTTTCCAAAAAAAACTCATCTTTTTTAATTGATTTTCCCATTGAGCTAATGCTATTGAAATTAGTAACGATGAAATCAACCTCTTTTAATCTTCCCACTGGCTCCCTAAGAGGGCCGGCAGGCAAAAGTAAGCCATTGCCAAATTTCTTATTGTCGTTGACTACAACAATCTCTATATCTCTGGGTAACTTATAATGCTGAAGGCCATCATCACTTAAGATCAAGTCACAATCAGTTTTTTCAAGTAAATAATTTGCTGCTCGATAGCGATTAGGGTCAACAGTGACAGGACAAATATCTGCTAATAATAAAGGTTCATCCCCAACATCTAAAGCTTGGGACCTTTTATTCAAAAGTATAGGATAAATAGATGAATTTCCCTTATATCCACGGCTAACAATACCAGGCTTATAGCCAGCATCTTTTAAGTAACGAGCTATTGCTATCACCAGAGGAGTCTTGCCAGTACCGCCAATATTTATATTACCAATTACAATAACAGGAACTTTAAGTGAAGGATTGGGATTAATTTGTGTTTGAAAAGTTCGACGGATAACGACTAAGATAAAAAAGATCCATGATAAAGGAGCCAAAAGCACTACCCACCATGTTCGGCGATAAAAAATATCTTCAAAAAACTGAGATGAACTCTTCAATTGTAATCTTTAGTCGTTAGAGTCACTTTTTTCCTCTACCACAATTTTATTATGAAGTTTTGCGTAATGCTTATTTAGTTTTAATAGCTCTTCATGTGTCCCTTGTTCAACGATTTTACCTTTACTCATCATCAAAATTCTGTCTGCACTTTCTATTGTGGTGAGTCGATGAGCTATCACGAAGGTCGTTCGCCCTTTCATAACAGCCTCCAAAGCTTCCTGAATATATCGTTCTGTCTGGGTGTCAAGTGCTGAAGTAGCTTCATCAAGAATTAAAATAGGAGCATCTTTTAGGATGGCTCTTGCGATAGCTAGACGTTGTCGCTGACCTCCAGATAATTTTATACCCTGGTCCCCAATAATAGTATCGAAACCATGAGGTAGTTGCTCAATAAACTCTAAAGCATTGGCGGCATTGGCCGCCGCCCTTACTTCATTTTTTGTTTTATTAGCCAATGTACCGTAGGCAATATTATTATAAATAGAATCATTAAAAAGACTGATTTTTTGAGATACAAGAGCTATGTGACTACGCAGGTTTTCAAGTTTATAGCTTTTTAATTCTTTGCCATCTAAACTAATCATCCCATTATTTATCTCATAAAAGCGAGGGATCATACTTATCAAAGTACTTTTACCACTCCCAGAACGGCCAACTAATGCTACCGTCTCGCCAGCTTTTACATTAAACGTGACGCCATTAAGTACATTCTTTTCATTCACATCATACGAAAAGTTAACTTTTGAGAACTCAAAACGCCCGTCGATTTTTTTCTTTGCGATGACACCTTCATCCACCTCTTCACTGTTATCTAAAGTTGAAAATAATGTTCCGGCTGCTGCAATACCTTGTTGAATTTTACTATTAATCCCGGATAAAGCCCTCACAGGCTTTGCAAGTAACGCTGCTGATGCAAGAAATTTGACAAAATCACCACCGCTCATTTGTGACAATACAGTAGGATCAAGCACCAGCCACATCAAGAATGAAAGAGCAGAGGCTACTAGTAACTGAATTACTGGAGTGCTAATTGACTCGGTTATAGATAACTTCATTTGCTGTTTTCTACTATTCTTACTGGCATCTTTCATGCGTTGACGTTCAAAATGCTTTGCTCCATATAAATGCATATCTCTGTAACCACCAACGAGTTCCTGGGTTACCTGGGTTACATCTCCCATAGACGACTGTATTCGTAATGCAAGCTTTCTGAAGCGCTTACTTACTGCTAGAACAACTAATCCAATGATAGGCAAAACGGTTAAAAAAATTAACGTTAATTTCCAATTTAAATAAAATAAATAGCTAATTAAGCCGATCACCAGGGCACTTTCACGAATCATCACTTTTAGTGAGCTTGTTGCAGCATGTGTGACCTGAGACACTATAAAAGTTGTTCTTGCCACCAGATGACCAGCCATACTGGAGTCAAAGTAGCTAGCTGGTAACACAGTGTACTTATTAAAAATAGCTACACGGAGATTATGAACAAGGATTTGTGACACATAGGTCATACAATAACCCCCGACAAAAAAAGATAGCCCTCTAACTACGGCTATCATTAACATTATCAGCGGAACCATCCATCGGGTATCCAGAATATTACCGCCATCCGGTGATATTAAATTTACTATAAATACAGTTAAACCACTCCTCTGTTCAACCATCTCACCTGCAGAACTAGAGTCCGCTGACATACCGCCAACAGCGTTTACTGTATACCCAAACAAATCAATGAATGCAATTTCCATTGAAGAAAAAATGATCAACCCTAATATGCCCAAAAAGAAAACGCCTAAATATCTTTTCACGTAAGATAACAATCTCATATAAATTTTTAGGTTCGATATCTCTGGGTAATTAGAGTCTGAGTTTGTATCTGCCACAGTTTTTTCCTAAATTTATTTTACTGGCTCAGTTTAAAAAAAATTAAAAGCCTTTTCATACATACTAATGATAAATGAATATTGTTCAAAGGCTAAAATACATTTGGACTTAGTTATAGATCAACTTTTTTTCAGTCAAAAATAATATATTTTCCTTAACTCTTGATTTCAAAAAAACACATTATAGAATATAATTATAGAAATTAAGCTAAGAGGCAATTTAATAATGGCTACAAAACAAGAAGTTTTAACTAATACACTCAACCCAGAAGCAGTTAAGGTTTTACGAAATACCTACACACTCCTGTCGATCACTTTGTTATTTAGTGCCATCATGTGTGGTGTCGCGATGGCTGTTAATGCACCCTTTATGGGTTTATGGATGTTGATTCCATATATCGGCTGCTTATGGATGGTTGAAAAAAATAAAAATCGATCAGCTGGATTATTTTGGGTTTTCGCTCTAACTGGTTGGATGGGCTTTACTCTCGGTCCTATGATTTCCTTTTATTTAGCCAGCTCTGGTTCTCAAATCATATTAACAGCTCTAGGTGGTACAGCCTTAATTTTCTTTGCATGCTCATCTTACGTCTTGGTTACAAAAAAAGAATTGTCCTTTATGAGCGGATTTCTTATGACGGGGCTCATTATTGCTTTTATAGCTGCAATAGCTAATGTTTTCCTCCAGATCCAAGGGCTAGCTTTAGCGCTATCTTGTATATTCCTTTTGATTTCATCGGGTATAATTATGTGGCAAACAAGCGCTATTATTCATGGTGGTGAACGTAATTATATTTCTGCTACTGTGACACTCTATGTGATGCTTTATAATATATTCACAAGTCTCTTACATTTGCTTAGCGCAGCGCGAGATTAACCTGATCTGGAATAAAAAATAGAAACAAAGATAAACTATCTAGAGAAACTCGCTAATTGGTCTGAAAAAAACGCCGAGAGACTCTCTGCTGCTGAAAACTTATTGCTTACACCAGAACACGTTGAGATTCTTATTTTGGCTAGAGAATTTTATGCTGAATATGGATTCTCCCCGTCAATGCGCCCGTTAATTAAAACTATTGGTATGAATTTGAGTATAGATAAAGCTCACAGTATATATTTGATGAAATTGTTTCCCCAAAGTCCGGCCAAGATTGTTGCGAAACTTGCTGGTCTTCCCAAACCAAAGAACTGTTTGTAATACGTAATATTTAAATTAGCTAATTAAGGTTTTTTTATGTCAAGTAGCAATAAAAATCTGTCGAAGGAAAGCTGTGAAGCTTGTTCTGCTGGTGCTGTTCGGCTAACAACTGTAGAAGAAAACTTATTACTACAAAATCTGCCACTATGGGATATAAATACCCAACAAGGTATACCTCAGATCTCAAGAGTATATGCCTTTGATGATTTTCAGCAGGCGTTAAAATTTGCCAATCAAGTTGGCGAAATAGCAGAATCAGTGGGGCACCACCCAGCAATACTCGTAGAATGGGGTAAAGTAAAGGTAACTTGGTGGAGTCATGAGATAGCAGGACTTCATAAAAATGATTTTATTATGGCATCAAGAACTGATGATATTTTTGAAAGATGAATATCAGCTTCATTGCCAACTTTGGCGTGACAATATAGTAACTCACAAAATTCATAGATCACTATAACTCAAGTTATTTGATATTTTTATTATTCCGGGAAGATAATGCGTGCATCAAATAAATCCAGTTGAATACGACCATCTGCTTGATATAAAAATAAATAACCTAAAAAAGGTTTTTTCTTATATCTCGCTACCAGTATTTGAAGTGTATAAATCAGAGCCTCTTAATTTTAGAATGAGAGCTGAATTTCGCATTTGGCATGATGATGGTGAAGTTTTTTATGCAATGAACAATCCTGATAAAAAAATCCCCTATATGATCAACGAATTTCCTATAGGCTCGAAGAAAATTAATGAGCTCATGGCTCCTTTGCTTCTGGAGATCAACAAAAATAATATATTAAAAAATAAATTATTTTCTGCAGAATTTTTAACGACACTTAGTGATGATGTAGTTGTTACCCTAATTTATCACAAACCTGTTGATGAAAATTGGAAAAAAGAAGCTACTAACCTTCATACAAAATTTATGATAAATATCATAGGGAGAAGCCGAAAGAAAAAATTAATAATTGGTCATGACTATGTTGTAGAAAAATTACGTATAGATGGAACTGATTACCACTATAAGCAAATTGAAAATGGGTTTACACAGCCAAATGCAGGAATAAACCAAGCAATGCTTAGCTGGACACTTCGTCAAACACAAAAATGCGAGGATGATCTGCTAGAGCTTTATTGCGGTAATGGAAATTTTACTTGCGTGCTATCGAGAAATTTTAAAAAAGTCCTAGCTACAGAGGTATCTAAAGCATCAGTTAAAGCTGCTCATTTTAATTTAGAGAAAAATAATATTGGAAATGTCAAGATTTGCAGAATGTCCAGTGAGGAAATTACAAGCGCTCTAAATAAAGTTAGAAAGTTTCGTAGGCTAAAAAATATTGACCTAAATACCTATAAACTGAACACAATTTTTGTAGATCCACCCCGTGCAGGTTTAGATGAAAAAACACTAAATTTATTAAAGAAATTTAAAAATATTCTTTATATTTCATGCAATCCTAAGACTTTACAAGAAAATATACAGGAAATTAGCGATACACACTCTATAAAAAGCTTTGCAGTATTTGATCAGTTTCCTTATACAGACCATTTGGAGTGCGGAGTATTACTTCAGTTAAAAAATTTATAAACTCATAAATATCAATACTTTATAAAATATTTATCTGCTTAATAATTAGTAAAAAGTTTTTCTAATGCAAAAAATTTAATGTCTCGCGCATACCAAAAGTTGTTTTTTTTGTCCTTAGTAGTTTTTACTGTATATAAGGTTATAATGAAAAGGCAGGTTTCTGCATAAAATTCAATTAAGAAAATAAAAGAGAATACTATGAGCAAAGGTACAGTGAAGTGGTTTAATGCTGACAAAGGTTTTGGTTTTATAACTCCAGAAGATGGTGGAAAAGATCTTTTTGTACATCATTCAGAAATAAAAAACGGTGGTGGTTACGCTACCTTAAATGACGGTCAAGCAGTTTCATTTGAAGTTGGTCAAGGCCAAAAAGGACCGTGTGCAAATAACGTAGTTCCTGAATAATACATTCAAAAATGAGCACACAAAGGCGGCGGGTTGATTAACAACTAGTCGCCTTTTTTATTAAGCAAGTAAATCTATTATTCTCTCTATCTATATTTTGATCTCAAACAAATCTGACTGTAGTTTTTTTACAAAAACTTTAATTTTTTTATGATTTTCTATATAATTAACCCAATAGTTTACACGTAAAACGTCATCTTTAAGTACATCGATGCACATTAATCTTGTAGACATTTATCAGCGCCCTGAGGAGTAACCCGTGAACAACAAAATTTCAAAAATAATTTATACTAAAACTGATGAGGCTCCAGCTTTAGCAACATACTCTCTCTTACCTATAGTCAATGCGTTTACTAAAGCTGCAGGTGTTGTTGTCGAAACATCTGATCTCTCTTTAGCTTCTAGAATAATATCTGCATTTTCAGAAAAACTACCAAAAGAAAAGCAAGAAAATAATGCCCTGGAGGAACTTGGTCTCCTAACGCAAGATCCTCACGCTAATATCATTAAATTGCCTAATATAAGCGCATCTATTCCGCAGCTTCAAGAGGCAATCTCTGAACTTCAGTCTCAAGGATACGATATACCTGATTATCCTGAAGCAGCTAAAGATCCAGAAACAAAAACTATAAAAGATAAATATGCAAAAGTTCTTGGAAGTGCTGTAAATCCAGTACTCCGTGAAGGCAATTCAGACCGAAGAGCTCCTAGTGCTGTGAAACAATTTGCACGTAAAAATCCACACACTATGGGTAAATGGAGTCAGTCTTCAAGAACACATGTTGCACATATGAGAAGTGGAGATTTTTATAGTAGCGATAAAGCTACAATATTAAAAAAATCCGGTCCTGTTAATATTCAGCATGTTGACGCTAAAGGAAAGATTACGATATTGAAAGAGAATATTATCACTGATAGTGAAGACTTAATAAGTATTATGTTTATGAGCGTTAAAGCGCTTCGGAAATTTCTCGATGAAGAAATGGAAGGTGCTAGAAAAGCAGATCTATTATTTTCATTGCATCTTAAAGCAACAATGATGAAGGTATCAGATCCTATTATTTTTGGCCATGCCGTTACTGTTTATTATAGGGAGGCCTTCCAAAAATATAAATCAATTCTTGCTGAATTGGGAGTTAATCCAAATGATGGAATAGGAAGTGTTTTAAAGAAAGTTGATCAGCTCCCCTACTCTATGAGAGTTGAGGTTGAGACAGAATTTCGAAAATGTTACGAAATACGACCAGAAATGGCTATGGTTGATTCCGATAAAGGTATTACTAACTTACATGTTCCTAGTGATGTGATTATTGACGCATCTATGCCGGCGATGATACGTAGTGGCGGTAAAATGTGGAATGCGCATGGCAAATTAAGGGATGTAAAAGCAGTTATTCCAGACACCAGTTATGCAACTATATATCAAGAGGTTATTAACTTTTGTAAGCACCATGATGCATTTGACCCAACAACAATGGGAACAGTATCTAACGTGGGCCTTATGGCAAAAAAAGCAGAGGAATATGGCTCACATGATAGAACATTTACTGTGCCATCAGACGGAAAAATGCAGGTAATTGACCAGCATGGTGAGGTTTTACTTGAACATGAAAATGTCCAAAAAGGTGATATATGGCGTATGTGTCAAGTGAAAGACGAGCCTATTCAGGACTGGGTAAAATTGGCTGTTAACCGCGCCCAAGCAAGTGGTGTACCAGCAATCTTCTGGTTAGATGATAAACGTGGTCATGATGCACACATGGTTCATAAAGTAGAAAGATATCTTCAAGACCATGACACAAAGGATGTGCGTATTGAAATCATGACTCCGGAGAGAGCTATACGCTTGACTATGGAGAGAATGAAGAACGGCAAGGATACTATTTCTGTTACAGGAAACGTATTAAGGGATTATTTAACCGATCTATTTCCAATATTAGAGCTAGGAACAAGTGCGAAAATGCTATCAATAGTACCTCTTATGGCTGGAGGAGGTCTTTATGAAACAGGTGCTGGAGGCTCTGCACCAAAACACGTGGAACAGTTTATAGAGGAAGGTCACCTCAGATGGGATTCGCTAGGAGAATTTCTTGCTTTAGCAGTTTCACTGGAAGATATTTCTGCAAAAACTGATAACCCTAAAGCAAAAATACTTGCTAACTCATTAGATAAAGCAACATGCCGGCTCCTAGAGGAAGGAAAAATACCATCAAGAAAAGTGAGAGAACTTGATAATAGGGGTAGTCATTTTTATTTAGCTTTATATTGGGCTGATGAAATCGCAAAACAGGTTGAATGCACTGAACTCCAAAGAATTTTTAAGGAATTGTCAAAAAAACTTCGTGGCAACGAAAAAACTATCACAGATGAACTTATATCTTGCCAAGGAGACAAAGTTGATATCGGCGGCTATTATCGACCTAATGCCGAAATGGTTGAAAAAGCTATGCGGCCAAGCAAAACGCTAAACTCTTTACTGAATAGCGTTGAATAACAAGTTGATGTTTTTTATATTGTCAAAAAGTAGGTATCTATAGCTAGAATAAGAAAAGAGGAAGTTCTATTAAAATCTATGATTAGTAAATTTTATTTATCAACTTTTGTATTTATCTTAATCTTCATGGTTAGTTCATGCCCTGTCTACTCAGAAAAAATTGCATTGGATTTAATGTCAATACCAAAAGATATCGATAATATATACGTTCATAAACTATCAAGTGACAAGAATTCTACTGATTTTTTGATTGTAATTAAAAAATCAGCGCCTCTGCATATGCATGCCAATCATACTGAAACTATTTATGTTATAGACGGAGAAGGCGAGTTTCAGGAAAATAATGAGCGATATATGATCAAACAAGGGGATTATTTGCGCATAAAAAAAGGCACCCCTCACGCAGTAAAAGTCACATCTATCAAGCCCTTAAAAGTGTTATCAGTGCAGGCTCCTGAATTTTTTGGTAAAGATCGAATATTTCTTCCTGAAAAAGAATGAATATGATGAAAGCATGCGTTCCTATCTACTCCCCCCTCCAAATATTTTTTGGATCTATTTTTTTTGGGCCCCTCGCAATGCTTTACTTCCTTTGGAAAAATTTTCAAAATATGCAACTTTTTACTGAAGCTAAAAAAGTGCTGTTTTATGGTTCTATTTTTGTAGTTGTTTTAGTAACATGCCTAAAATTATCGCCCAGTAGTATATCTTCACTTATTATTGGTTTGATTGTCCCATTTTTCTATTCTTTGGCTGCACTACAAATTTCAACATCAATGCAGGTAACTAAAAAAGATATAAAGGCTAACACAAATTGGTGTATGCAATCTTTATGGAATATCATAATTTTTGGCTCACTTTTTTACGCACCATGGGGGTTCTTTATGCTTAGGGTAATTTCATAACGTAGCCTGATATTAATAATTCACTAATTTGTATAAAATATTGGAGGAAAAAGTGACTGCCTATTTGATTGGAGAGGTCGTTATTACTGATGAGTCTTGGGTATCTAGCTATGCAATAAATGTTCATGAAATTGTACATAAGCATGGCGGTAAGTATTTATCGAGAAGTGGAAACATCAAGCAAGTTGAAGGTAAACCGACCGATGCTTCACTGATAGCGATAGTTGAGTTTCCGAACTTAGATGCAGCTCAAGCATTTATTGATGATCCAGACTACCAAGAATTCAGAAAATTAAGGGTGAACGGAAGCAACAGCACCGTCCACATAATTGATAGTAGTGATGCTGCTGGGACTATTCCATACCTTAAATGATAATTCTATAGTTTGAAAAAACTGCTTAAGCGCTAATAGTTTTTTTAAAATCATCATCGCTTATCGGGTTTATTAGTTACATTAACCATCAATAAATTTAGAAGGAATTTTTTCTACAACATCTCTAAATGGATATTTTTTCACTAGCTGTATTTTCCCAGAGTGTATATCAAGAATTCTTTGGGCAGAGCTTTTAATTAAATGATGAAAACCTTCCTCTATTTTTTTTCTTTCGACTTCAAAAAAAGCCTGCTCTTCTCTCGTAAGTTTAGCCCAATTTTCCAGAATTGGAATATGAGCTGTTGCCTCAGTTAATTCTGAAAAAACTTCATATGCAATATCATCACTGAGAGTATCCTCTAATAGACTGGAGAGTTTATTTATCCTTATCGCACCCTCAGTCAGGCTTACCTGATTCTGAAGGATCGCAGATGCAATCACCCGAATACTTTCCTTAAATTCGGTCTGACGCTTAATTAAGTGTTTTGAAAGAATATCAGCATGATTTTTTCTTTGTAGATTTTGCCTGCGAACCCTCAGGTGAAGAACAAAAGCATATGAACCCAACATACAGATTATTGATACTGATATAATAATATATTCTATATATGTTATTGAATTCATTATTTAGTATTTACCACAATTGATAATTCAACTAAGTTAAATTGTATATTTCACTCTATTTTTTGTCATCCAAGTCATGCTTTAGAGACAGGTGTTCCTTATTTTTATCTTGATCAATCCAAGCTTGTGAAATATTGCGCTTTGTATTTGGGCCTAATTTTTTAATTGCATCAAATCTGTTCATAAGGTTGCCTTTACCAGTTTTCATTCGCTTTTTTGCCATCTCAAATGCATTCTGACTTTTTTCAATATGTTCTCCAATATTATCCAATGACTCTATCACCAAGGCCATCTGATCATAAAGCTTTCCCGCTTCATCAGAGATTTTCTGTGAATTTCTATTTTGATCTTCAAAGCGCCAAACATTTTTCACAATCTTTAACATAGCCATCAAAGTACTGGGGCTTGAGAGTATGATGTTCTTTTTATATGCATCGTTAAACAACATATCATCATTTTGCAGGGCTAACATGAAAGCACCCTCTATTGGTATAAATAACAGTACAAAATCTAGGGTGTTGATACCCTCTAGCTGTTCATAAGATTTTTCATGAAGTTCTTTTATGTGAACCTTAACAGAGTTGATATGCTGTTTTAGATGCTTTTTTTGCTCCACTACATCAGGTTCATTTTTATATCGCTCGTAATCTGTCAGCGAAATCTTTGAATCAATCACCATGTCTCTTTGATCAGGCATATGAATAATCACATCAGGTAGCCTTCGCCGCCCCTGTTGATCTAGATGTGGCTCTTGAGTTACATACTCCCTAGGACTGGAAAGGCCTGACTCCTCGAGCATTCTTTCCAAAATCATCTCTCCCCAATTACCTTGAGACTTACTATCACCCTTAAGGGCACTTGCTAAGTTTGAGGCCTCCCCTCTTACCAGATTAGTCTGTTTCATCAATTCTTTAATTGATCCATTCATTTCACTTCTCGCAGCATTTTCTCTATGATGAGAATCCTCTATATGCTTATGGAATCTGGTGATTTCTTCGCGCAGTGGGCCAATAGAGGAATCGAGTGTGCGTTGATTGTCTTTTGAGAATTTCTCTTGCTTAGAATCAAATATTCGATTAGCTAAATTCTCAAATTCTTTACCTAGAATTTCACGAGATTCTTTTAGTAAAGCTGACTGCTCATTATATTTAGCCTCATTTGATAAGGACTGCTCTCTGAATCTATTTTGCTCCATTTCCAGACGTGTCGCTAATACAGCTTTTTGCTGGTCACGAGATGCTATAGCGCCCTTTGCGACTAAGAATACTGTTAATGCACCAAGAATAAACCCACCAATAATAAAACTAAAATAAACCATAGTCATATTAGTTATATCTCCTTATTAGCTATAGGGATTATGAAAAACAAAAAACCTATGAAGTACATCTTTTTTCAAATCCAAGGTTGTGCGATCATAGATTTTAACTAGGATAACAAAGTTTAATGCCATGATGCGCCCGCTTTTTGATATTCATGCAATAAAAGATCAAATTAAATCAGGAGCATTAGTGCTCACAGCTACTGATCACCTTGCCATAGTAGTCAGAGAAAGCTGGGGCCAATATCAAATAGATCAGGGGAATATAAGCTGGGCTGAACCTGAGATTTTCGCAATTGAGAGATGGGTCAGAGAAACCTGGTTACGCTATTGTGATAATAGGGAATTTAAGGCTCCAAATTACTCTATTATCCCTGACCTAACCGAGCATCTTATCTGGGAAAAAATAATTGCAGATTGCTTCGAACCCCTAAGTCCTGAAAATTACTCGAGCCTTGCGAGAGATAGCTATAATATTATGCAGAGATGGAAGATTCCCTGCTTAAGACTAAAGAATACTGCACCTCTGTTCTATGAATGGATCTCAGAATTTGAGTTAGCTTTAAAGAATTATAAATTCATTACTGAAGCTGATGCTGTTCAAGTTTTAGCTGAACTCTTTAAAAATTCAAAAATTAAAAATGTTGGTGATATTATTACTCTTGGATTTGATCAAATACCCCCTTTATACCTGGATCTAATAAAAGTAGCCTCAAAAAAATTGGTACAAGAATCACCAGAATACAGGTATAAAAAAATTGTTCGAACACCACCAAGATATATCGAATTTTTTGATATGAACCAAGAGATTAGAGCAGCGGCTAGGTGGGCAAAAAAAATTCATATAGAACACCCAGAGCATCGTGTAGGAATTATCCTGTCCGATTCTGCTCTGCAACTAAAGGCTACTGAGAGAATACTTTCGGAGGAACTAAATCCAACCAGTTATGACCCAAATCACGCCTATGATACATGCCCATATGAGGCATCAACAGGTACGATGCTTAGCGATACACCGATTATCTCAACTGCTCTTCTTTTGTTATCAGTAAATGTTAGCAAACTCAATCTCGAAAAGTATTGCCAGCTAATCAATTCTCCATTTTGGGGTAAAAATTATTCGCTATCATCTCGAGCAGTCGCTGAAAAATATCTTCGGAGAAAAGGGCAGTTAGAATTATCTTTTAACCAATTCATCAGCGAGCTTAAGCATTCAGAAAAAAAATGTATGCCCATCGATAACGATAGCTTAAGTGATAGCTTTTGCTGTCAAGAAGCGAATAACCACATGAAGGGAATATCTGAAAAAAATTACTTTTCCGTCTGGATAAAACTTTTTCAAAAACAATTAGACTCTTTTGGTTGGCCTGGGCTTCAAGATCTAAATAATTCAGAGGATAACCTACAAAAAGAATGGTTTGATTCATTTGAGAGTCTCGCTTCTCTTGATCAACTTAAGCAAAAGGTGACCATAAAAGAAGCATTAAAATTACTAAATCGAGCAACGGATAGGTATATTTTCAAAAGTAAAAATTACGATATTCCGATTCATATTATAGGATTGTTAGAAAGCAATACACTTAAATTTGACCACATGTGGGTGACTGGAATGGACGATGCCAGCTGGCCAAATACAAGTGGTATGAGCTCTCTCATACCCATGGATATTCAAAAACGGTACATGACACCCAAATCATCACCTGAAGTACAACTAAACCTTGCAAAAAAACAACTAGAGAGGATAAAAATATCCTCCACTATTACTATCTTCAGTTTTAGCGGAACAAAAGATAATAAGTCATTCAAGGTAAGTCCTTTAATTTCTGACCTAAAAGAAATAGAAATTGAGGATCTGAATATCGATGGCAATCTATCAAGCAATCCGATATTCCAGAATATATCATTTGCGAAATTAGAGAGAGTTGAATGCGCGAATGGCCCTGTAGTTGATCTTGATAGGGAAAATATTACTGGCGGAAGTAGTATTCTGAAAAATCAAGCTTCATGCCCTTTTAACGCTTTCGCAATACATCGATTAGGGGCGAAGGAGATACAACCCCCATCATTTGGTTTATCTCTCATGGAAAGAGGCATAATTATCCATAAGTGCATGCAAGTTTTTTGGGAAAAAACCTGCTCTCAAGAGAGGCTAATTAATTTAACAGAGCAGGATTTAAAAGAGGTTATCAAAATATCTATTTGTTCAGTTCTGGATGAATGGAAAATTAAAAGGCCTGACATTATTAAGTCAAAATATCTCTCGCTTGAAACACAACGCCTAAGTACATTAATGTTGAAATGGCTTAATGTCGAAAAAGAAAGAATGCCATTTATAATCTCGTTTTTAGAAAAATCAGAAAATATATATGTAGGTCAACTACCATTGAAGTTAACAATTGACCGTATAGATCGTATTAGTAGTGGTGAAAACTTAATCATAGACTATAAAACTGGAGCCAATTGTAATACTAGTGCTTGGGATGGCGATCGGCCTAAAGAGCCCCAATTGCTTTTATACGGGCTATGCAATAAAACTAATATGGTAGGCATAGCTTTTGGACAAATTCATATTTCTGCTCAAAGATTTTTAGGGTTCACTAAACTAGCCAATTTATTACCTGAAGTAATGGAATTAAATAAAAACTGGGATGACCGTGTAGCTCAATGGAAGGAATCACTTGAAATTTTGGCTGAGGAGTTCATGGAAGGTTACGCTGTAGCAGCTAATATGAACAAATCTAACTCTGACTTGAACCAGTATCTCGCTCCCCTCAATCGATTAAATGAAGATAATCTGGAACTATATATGGACAAACAAATATTCACCTCAAAAAAGATAGGAAAGCCATAATTAATGAGAATACAGGATCGAGATGAAAGAATATTAGCTTTGGAGCCTTTTCAATCCTTTGCTGTCTCTGCCCCAGCAGGTTCTGGAAAAACAGAATTGTTAACGCAAAGAGTATTGAGGCTTTTAAGTGTGGTCGAAAACCCTGAAGAGATTTTGTGTATGACTTTTGCTAATAAAGCTGCTGATGAAATGAAAAGTCGTGTAATAGAGTATTTAATCAGAGCTTCTAAAAGTGATGATCAAAATACTTACTTGAGCTTACAAAAACATGAAGTTATCGCTTTAGATCTGGCGAAAAAAGCATTATCTAGAAATAAAGCAAAAAAATGGAATTTGCTTGATAATCCATCCAGACTAAGAATATATACGATTGACGGATTTTGTCGGAAACTTGCAGGACAACTTCCACTTGAAAGTGAATTTAATCCATTTACTAAAGATCTCCCCGAGCCAATTACACTCTATAAAAAGGTAGTATCGGAGCTAATTTTATCTCAAATAGAACGAAATAATGATATTAGTAAAGCAATCTCGACCCTTTTGGGTTTGCTTGATAACGATCTAAATGAACTGCAGAATTTACTAGTAAACTTACTGCAAGATAGAGGTCAAAGTATTGCTCATCTCTATCAAACCGACAAAGCGAGAGACTATTTTGAAGGTTCACTTAACGAGGTGATAGAAGAAACCCTTTTATCTATCAAGAGTATTTTCGATCCATTTAAGGGAGAGCTATTGGAACTGGTGAAATATGCAACTACTAACCTATTACTTCAAGATGAACCTAAAAACACCGATTTACTCTCTTGCTCAAGCTTAGAGGATCTTCCTAGTCCTACATCATCTGGATATAAACAATGGACTGGATTACTATCAATGTTCTTCACAGAAAAGAAAGAATGGAGAAAAAAATTAACCTTGCATCAAGGGTTTCCTGCAACCGACGACTCAATTGATAATAAAAAGGATGCTACAAAGCACGCGAAACAAAAAAAAGAAGACATGGGTTACTTAATTGAGAAATTACAAGGTGAAGCAGGAGCTTACAAAGCACTACGTGAATTAACTTCTCTACCTGTTCCGCATTATAGCGACCTCCAGTGGCAAACAATTAAAGCACTGAAATCAATCCTCCTAGATCTTAGCGGACTTTTAAGTATAACCCTAAAACAGAATAAAGCTTGTGATTATACAGAGGTTTCATTTGCTGCTTTGCGCTCTCTTGGAACAGAGGATGCGCCAACAGAGCTAGCGTTTAAGCAAGACTATACTACTAAACATATTCTAGTAGATGAATTTCAAGATACCTCATCTTTGCAATTTAAGTTAATTAAAAATCTCACCCGTGAGTGGCAACCTGAAGATAATCGTAGCTTATTTATTGTAGGTGACCCAATGCAGTGCCTCTATTCTTGGCGAGGAGCAAATGTCAGACAATTCATGCAAGTGAGAGAGAACCCTATAGGTAATATAAATCTTAGAAAGATAGATTTAATGGTCAATTTTAGATCAACAGCTAAAATAGTTGATTGGGTTAACAGCGTATTTCAATGCGCTTTTGATGACAAAGATGACTTAGGAAGAGGATCGGTAAGTTATAGCCCATCAGTGGCTTGCTCTGAAGATACCTGCTCGAAAAATGATAAAAGTGAAAAAGTCATTACTCTCGATGAATTTATTGATTACAAGGGGTCAAATGATGCTGAAAAAGCAGAGGCCAAGCATATTGCCTCGCTTGTTTGTAAAACAAAGAAGTTTAATCCACAGGGATCTATCGCTATTTTAGCGAATACTCGTAAAGTATTACCTGAAATTCTTATTGCACTTAAAAACGAGGGGGTAAGCTGGCAAGCTACTGAAATAGATCCTTTGAATCACCGAATGTCTATTATTGATCTGAAGTCACTTACAAAAGCTCTATTATCCCCTGCTGACCGGATCTCCTGGCTAGCGATACTTCGATCGCCTTGGTGTGGGCTCAATCTTCACGATCTATTTTTAGTCACAAACTATAAAGCAAAAAGTGAAGATGATTCCTCAAGTACCGAGCCTCCTCTTATTATTACAAATATATTCAGATATACCGAAATAAAAGATATTTCAACTGACGGCAAACAAATACTCAGCCGCTGTTGCGCTGTCCTAAAATCAGGGTGGAAGCAACGCTACAAAAAGCCGTTAAGGGTATGGATAGAGTCCATCTGGATTGAACTAGGTGGCCCCAACTCTTTAACCTCAGAGCAGGAATTAAATTGCTGTCAGCAATATTTTGATTTATTGGAGCTACATGAAAATTCTGGTCGAATTACCGATTGGAGCATATTTGAAAAAGCTTTAGAGGGCCTCTATGTTGCCCCTAATGAAACATCTGATCCCAATGTATTTATAATGACCATACATAAAGCAAAAGGACTCGAATTCGATACAGTGATCATCCCCGGCTTAAACCGGCCAGACAGAAATAACAGCAAAGAACCATTAATTCGATGGCATGAAAGAACAAATAAAAAAGGCGAAGATCGACTAATTGCTGGCCCAAGACCCGAAACTGGACAAGAAAATAATCGTATCTTTGATTATCTTAAACAAGAAAATAAGCTAAGAGAAGAACTTGAAAGAATTAGAAAAGCTTATGTGGCTGTAACAAGAGCCAAAAAAAGACTTCACCTAACATATACCGTTAGTATTGGGGAAAATATAAAGCAAACCGATGAAATGAAACCCTCGAAAAGTACTTTATTAACAGCTCTTTTTGGGCGGGACTGTTATAAGGAGCGCCTCAAAAATCATCCTTTTTTATCTTGCAAAAGTTATGATTTTCGATCAGTTGCAAACGATAATTCTAATGATAGAAATAGTCAAAAATTACTTGTAGCTCTAAATAGACTTCCGGCATCGTGGGAAAAAACTCTCAGCTTTAATAAGACTAAAATACCGAAGTCTATCGCGAATATAGTTACTTCAGATGAGAAGAAAACTTCATCTATTATTGCCACTAGTGCCAGACATACTGGAACTGTGCTTCATCGTATATTGAATCAAATAGTAATTGATGGGATTCACAAATGGGATGAAAGAAAAATTATCGATCAAACACCTCACTGGCAATCTCAACTTCAAGGCCTCGGCCTCACTAATTATGATCAACCGCTCTCGTTGCTTCAGCGATCAGTAGATGCATGTATTAGGGACAAAAAAAACCACTGGATTTTTGATTCATCACATAAGGATAGTAAGTGTGAATATCGCATTGGTTATAAATCACTAAAAGGGAAGCAGTCAAAAACCTCTGTCATAGATCGTTGTTTTATTTTAAATGGCACCCAATGGATTATAGATTATAAGTCGTCTGAACCAAGCAAAGATCAAAGTCGAGATGTTTTTTTAAATCAAGAAGTAGCAGAGTATGAGAAAAAATTGAGGCATTATGAAAAAATTCTTCATGATATGAATAATCTGCCTACTAAAACAGGGCTCTATTTTCCACTGATACAACATCTTGAAATTGTTTAAATGATTTATCTTTATTTTTAAAAATAATTTTTAATATTGTTTCAATTTGTAGATATCTTCAATAAATAGAGATATTAAGACGCTATCCTCTGCACTCTAGGGTGAATTTTCATGTAGAATACGTTTAAATTAAATATTATTTGGACAAAAATATGACGCGAGCTATTGAAAATATCAATGTCGATTCACAAGAGATACTGATATCGCCTAAGGCGCTCAAAGAAAAAATACAAATTAGTGATGCTGCACGCAAAACTGTAAATACCGGTCGTGCTGCTATTGAAAACATTCTAGATAGGAAAGACCACAGAATATTCATTGTCGTGGGTCCCTGCTCTATTCATGATACTGATGCAGCTATAGACTATGCTAATCGTTTAAAAGCGCTTGCTGATGATGTTAGTGATACTTTGTGTTTAGTGATGCGCGTCTACTTTGAAAAACCAAGAACAACGACAGGATGGAAAGGTCTTATTAATGATCCCCATCTTAATGATTCTTTTAAAATAACTGAAGGATTACATGTAGGTAGAAAGTTATTAATGGAAATAGCTGAAATTGGCTTGCCAACTGCCACAGAAGCTTTAGACCCAATATCTCCTCAATATATGCATGACCTAATTACGTGGGCGGCTATTGGTGCACGGACTACAGAATCCCAAACACACCGTGAGATGGCTTCAGGGCTATCTTCTGCTGTTGGATTCAAAAATGGTACAGACGGTGGACTCTCCGTTGCAATTAACGCGTTAAAATCAGTTGCTAGCCCTCATCGCTTTTTGGGAGTCAATGCTGAAGGTAATGTTTCTGTGATAACTACTGCAGGGAACTCATATTCTCATGTGGTCCTGCGTGGTGGTGACGGAAAACCCAATTATGACTCAGTGAGTATAGCTATGACTGAAGAAAATTTAAGATCGTCAGGAATTGCTGAAAATATCATGGTTGACTGTAGTCACGCAAATTCAAATAAAAATCATGAATTACAGCCATTAGTTGTTGAAAATGTTACTAATCAGATTTTAGAGGGAAATAAATCAATTATCGGCCTGATGATCGAAAGTAATATAAATGCTGGGAATCAAAATATTACTAGCGATATAAAAGATTTAAAGTACGGAGTCTCGATAACAGATTCATGTATGGACTGGAGTACAACAGAAATAACTATAAAAAAAATGCACAAAAAACTTAAAAATTCACTTTTTGATAGAAAAGTGTAAAGCCATGAAATAAGTTGCACTACATGTAAGCTTTACTTTTGTCGGTATGGTCTGTGATGTCTTTAATTCCCTTCAATTCAGGAATTTTTTCCATCATAGTTTTTTCGACGCCTTCTTTCAACGTTACATCAGCTGACCCACAGCCTTGACAGCCTCCACCAAATTTCAGAATTGCAATATTATCTATGACTTCTTCTAAACTTATACTGCCGCCATGTGATGCTAGTCCTGGATTTACTTCACTATGTAAAACATAGTTTATCTTATCTTCGATTGGGCTATCGTCATTGATATTGGGCATACGCGAGTTTGGAGCTCTAATTGTCAGCTGGCCCCCAAACTTATCATCAGAGTAATCTACCTTAGCATCCTCTAAAAAAGGTAAGCTTTTTTGACCAAAATGAGCCTGAAAGTCCGTATAGTCTACTACAATATCATCTTCTTTTTCTTCACCGGGACGACAATAAGCGATACAAGTTTCGGCCTTAGGGGTTCCGGGATCTGATACAAATATTCGAATTCCAATACCTTTTGTGTCTTGTTTTTCAAGAAGCTCTGTAAGGTATTTTTGAGCTGATTCTGTAATATTTATATTTAACATCTGAACCTCTTAACTTTTCTACATAAAATATAATAGAATTTTATCATTCTTGACCTATGTCGACAAACCTATGAGTTACAATCAAGTTAATTTATTATCTATATCAATATTTTTTGATATAGATATTTTGATGTGGTAAAATGATTTTAAAGAGATATTAAATAAACATGGATATTGTAATGAGTGATCGAGAAGCGCGCATACAAAAGCTGGAAGAAGAAGTTTGCCGTCGAATTTTAATATTAGATGGTGCAATGGGCACCATGATACAACGATATAAGCTCAAGGAAGATGACTACAGAGGAGAGAGATTTAAGGATTTTCACAAAGATGTGGCAGGTAATAATGATCTTTTGTCAATAACTCAAAGAAATTTGATCAAGGATATTCATTTAGCATATTTAAAATCTGGAGCAGACATATTAGAAACAAATACATTTAACTCCACATCTATATCACTTGCAGACTACGACATGGAGAATTTAGTATATGAGCTTAATAAGTCCGGTGCTGAGATTGCCAGAGAAGCTTGTGATGAGGTCTCTACATCCGAAAACCCAAAATGGGTTGCTGGAGTTTTAGGGCCAACCAGCCGTACACTATCAATATCTCCCGATGTTAACGATCCAGGTGCACGCAATACTGATTTTAATGAACTAGTTGAGACCTATATTGAAGCAACAGAAGCATTAATAGATGGTGGCAGTGATATCATCTTAATAGAAACGATATTCGATACTTTAAATGCCAAGGCTGCAATCTTTGCGGTGAAATCAACCTTTGAAAAAAAAGGTTTTGAATTACCAATTATGATTTCTGGCACAATCACTGACGCTAGTGGTAGAACACTTTCAGGTCAAACACCTGAAGCATTTTGGAACTCAGTTTCTCATGCAAAGCCATTCTCTATAGGTCTTAATTGTGCTCTTGGGGCAAAAGAACTTCGCCCCCACATAGAAGAATTATCAAGGATTTCCGATACCTTCGTTAGCGCCCATCCAAATGCAGGTCTACCAAACGAGTTTGGTGAATATGATGAAACACCCCAGGAAACTAGTGAAGTTGTTTCTGAATTTGCTCAAAGTGGATTTCTCAATATAATCGGTGGCTGCTGTGGCACCACACCAGAGCATATTGAAGAAATTTCTAAAAGTGTAAAAAAATTTAAAGCACGCTTAATTCCAACTATACAATCCGCATGTCGATTGTCTGGGCTAGAAGCTTATAGTATTTTTCAAGATTCCTTATTTGTGAATGTAGGTGAAAGATGCAACGTCACAGGCTCTTCTCGTTTCAAAAAACTTATACTAGACGGTCAATACGAAGAAGCTTTAGATGTTGCGCGCCAGCAAGTAGAAAATGGAGCCCAGATCATAGACATTAATATGGATGAAGGTATGTTAGATGCTGTCGAAGCAATGACCACCTTTACTAAACTAATTGCTTCTGAGCCAGATATATCAAGAATTCCGTTAATGATTGACTCCTCTAAATGGCATGTAATTGAGTCTGGCCTCAAGTGGACGCAAGGCAAATGTATTGTAAACTCTATTAGCCTCAAAGAAGGAGAAGCACCCTTCATAGAGCAGGCTAAATTATGTAAAAAGTATGGCGCAGCTGTAGTTGTTATGGCTTTTGATACGAAAGGCCAAGCTGATAGTTTAGAGCGTAGAAAAGAGATATGTGAGCGGAGCTACAATATACTTGTAAAACAGATAGGCTTTAATCCTGCAGATATAATTTTCGACCCAAATGTTTTTGCAGTAGCAACCGGAATAGAAGAACATAATAATTATGCAGTAGACTTCATAGAAAGCACTCGCTGGATTAAAAAAAATTTACCGCTAGCGCTCATCTCAGGAGGGATCAGTAACGTTTCTTTTTCATTTCGCGGAAACAATCCGGTAAGGGAAGCTATTCACTCAGTATTTCTCTTGCATGCAATACGTGCTGGTCTAAGCATGGGTATTGTTAATGCAGGTCAGCTGACTGTGTATAGTGAAATCCCAAAAGAGCTCTGTGAGAAAGTAGAAGCTGTTATTCAAAATCTCTCTCCTACAAGCACTGAAGATCTTGTATCTATAGCTCAAAATTATCATATCGGTGGGCCCAATAAAGAAAATAAAACTGATATCGAGTGGAGATCATGGCCAATCGAGAAGCGACTAGAGCATGCCCTTGTCAAAGGCATCACCTCACACATCATAGAAGATACAGAAGAATGTAGGCTCAACTCCGAAAGGCCTCTTCATGTTATTGAAGGGCCCTTAATGGACGGTATGAATGTTGTTGGTGATTTATTTGGTGAAGGTAAGATGTTTCTCCCTCAAGTAGTCAAATCTGCTAGGGTGATGAAGCAATCAGTTGCTCATCTTCAGCCTTTTATAGAAAACGAAAAAACCGAGAAAATATCACATAACGGAAAGATACTAATGGCTACCGTGAAGGGTGATGTTCACGATATTGGTAAAAATATTGTTGGTGTAGTACTTGGTTGCAATAACTATGAAGTTATCGATCTTGGTGTTATGGTTTCTGCAGAAAAAATTATAGAAACAGCTGTGAAAGAAAAAGTTGATATCATCGGACTTTCAGGTCTTATAACACCCTCTTTAGATGAGATGGTTCATATAGCCTCTGAGCTTGAACGAAAAAATTTAAATTTTCCACTGTTGATAGGTGGGGCCACTACCTCAAAAGCACATACAGCTGTAAAAATTGATCCGAACTATCATCAAAATCAAACAATATATGTTGCTGATGCTTCAAGGGCTGTGGGTGTTGCAGGTAAGCTTTTAAATAAAAAAGAAAAAGATAATTATATTAAAGAGATACAGCTGGACTATGAGCAAGTCAGAGAAAGAGCTATCAAGAGAAAACCAAGAAATGATTCCCTTTCTTATCAGCAAGCAAAAAAAGCTAAGTATAAAGTAGATTGGACAAAATATACTCCACCTTTACCCAATAATTTAGGAATCCAAGTCTTAGACGATTATCCAATCGAATTATTGCTAGGTCATATTGATTGGACGCCTTTTTTTATTACATGGGATCTCGCAGGTAAGTACCCCAAAATACTTACTGACCATATTGTAGGTAAAGCTGCTACTGATCTTTTTAATGATGCTCAGTTAATGCTTAAAAAGCTCATCGAAGAAAAAACACTAAAAGCTTCTGCAGTATTTGGATTATGGCCAGCAAATACTATAAATGATGACGATATTGAGGTCTATAAAGATCAATCACGCACCACAGTTCAATCTACACTTCATCATATTAGACAGCAGTCATCGAAAAATGATGATGTCACTGAAATGTTATCTTTAGGTGATTTTATTGCCCCGAAAGAAGCAAATGTTGATGATTATATAGGTGGTTTTGCCGTAACAACTGGTATAGGAGTTGAAAAGTTAGCTGCCGAATATGAAAAAAAGGGGGACGACTATAATAGTATTTTAGTTAAAGCTTTAGCAGATAGGCTTGCCGAAGCTTTCGCAGAACACCTACATGAAAGAATAAGAAAAAAATACTGGGGTTACTCTAATGATGAGAGTCTAGATAATGAAGATCTAATAAAAGAAAAATATCTTGGAATAAGGCCAGCTCCTGGGTATCCGTCTTGCCCCGATCATACAGAAAAAAAGCAGTTGTTTGATCTGCTTGATGTATATAAAAATATAGGTATTAGCTTAACTGACAGTTTTGCTATGAGGCCTGCAGCATCAGTTAGTGGTTGGTATTTTTCACATCCTGAATCTAAGTATTTTAATGTTGGAAAAATTAATCAAGATCAATTAGAAAGCCTAGCGATTAGGAAAAAGCTTGATTTATCTGAGATAGAAAGATGGCTTAGGCCAAATTTATAAAGCTAAAGAGTTGTCTGATGCAAAAGAAAAGGGAAAAGTTCAATAAAGTTCAAAGTAAGCCAAATTTTTGGACAATTGTATTAAGCACATTAGCTGCATTTATTGGTGTTCAAAGTAACAGAAACAGGGCTAGGGACTTTAAGTACGGAAATATCTATAGTTTTATAATAGCTGGGGTTATATTTACTATAATTTTTATTGTATGTGTCACTTCCGTAGTTAGATCAGTACTTAATAATTGAAATTAAGTAATTATTACTTATTAAAATAAGAAAATTATAAAAACTACTGATTACTCAGCCAAAAAATTACAGTTGCCACAAAAATACAAGAGAAAGCTACTGCTGCAATAGCATCAACTCTACTATTATTTTCTTGCTCAATTTTATTATCGGTTATTTCTTCTGACATATCACAGTTTCCATGTTTAGCAAGGATAATAAAAGGTTTATATATCAACGAAAATAATTATAGCAGTCATAATTAATATTGTCCTAATTACTTATCATTGCTTAGAATATAAGTTTGATTAAGCTGACAAACAGTCAGATGTATATTTTCGCATGATTTATGTCTGTTGTAATTTAAATCGACCGAAAAGAGTAGTTATTATCAATAATTACCGACTGATTTCTATTATTCTGTTTGTCAATAATAGATAATATGACTATTAAAGATTATCAATGTTGTGACTATTAATGTATTTATATAACGAACAAGACCAAAAAATTATTGAGCAGCGTGTTGCTCAATTTCAAAATCAAACCGATCGTTACTTAGCAGGAGAGCTTTCTGACGATGAGTTTCTTCCTTTGCGCCTTCAGAATGGTTTATATATTCAGCGACTTGCTCCGATGTTACGTATTGCTGTCCCTTATGGTTTATTAAATTCAATACAGCTACGAAAACTAGCACATATTACTAGGCTTTATGACAAAGGTTATTGTCATGTCACAACTCGTCAAAATATCCAACTAAATTGGCCTAAATTAGAAGACGTGCCAAAAATACTTGCAGAGCTAGCACAGGTAGAAATGCATGCAGTGCAAACTAGCGGAAATTGTATACGAAATACTACCTCTGATCAGTTTGCTGGAGCGTCTAGAGATGAGCTTGAAGACCCGCGACCATGGTGTGAAATTATAAGGCAATGGTCTACCTTTCATCCTGAGTTTGCATTTTTGCCACGTAAATTTAAAATCGCCGTAAGCGGAACTGACGGAGATAGAGCGGCGATTCAAGTTCATGATATAGGTATACAAATTGTAAAAAACTCGTCTAATGAGGTAGGTTTTAAGATATACGTTGGTGGTGGCCTAGGGCGCACACCTGTTATTGGTTCCATAATTCGAGAATTTCTACCGCAAAAAGATCTACTTACATATTTAGATGCTATTTTGAGGGTATATAACCGTCATGGAAACAGAGCTAATAAATATAAAGCTAGAATTAAAATTCTTGTGAAAGCTTGGACACCAGAAATTTTTGCCCAAGAGGTAGAGGATGAGTGGGACTACACCAAAGATACTCCAGGAAAGCTCACTCTCACAGAAATTAATAGAGTGAAGGGACACTTTACCTTACCGCCTTATGAAATTCTTGACGACAAAAAGCTAGATGAAGAAATTAAAACTCAAGCAAAAAAGAATATAGCTTTTGATAAATGGCTTAAGAGAAATGTAAGGGCTCACAAGATAGATGGTTATAGCTCTGTAACTCTATCGTTAAAGCCAACTGGTGTAGCTCCGGGCGATTTAACGGACTCTCAACTTGAAGCTATTGCAGAATTAGCTGATGAATTTTCGTTTAGCGAAGTGAGGGCCACCCATAACCAAAATATAGTTTTAGCTGATGTTAAAAAATCTAATCTCTATAATTTATGGGAGAAAGCCAAAATGAGTGGTTTTGCCACTCCAAATATCAACACGTTAACAGATATGATCTGTTGCCCAGGTGGAGATTTTTGCTCTCTAGCTAACGCAAAATCTATTCCTATAGCAGAATCTATACAAAGAAAATTTGAAGATATTGACTACGTCCATGACTTGGGTGACTTATCATTAAATATATCTGGCTGTATGAATGCCTGTGGGCATCATCATGTAGGTAATATAGGGATACTTGGGGTAGATAAAAAAGGTGCTGAGTTTTATCAAATTCAATTAGGAGGAAGCTCCGGTATAGATGCATCTCTAGCAAAAGTTTTAGGGCCTTCTTTTGGGGAATCTGAAGTTCCCGATGTTATTGAAAAAATTCTTAGTATTTATGTTGAGAATCGTAAAGATGATGAGTTATTTATAGACACATATCGTCGAATTGGAATAGACCCATTTAAAGAAAAGGTTTATCCAGAAAATTTAGCTCGAAAAAAAAGAGGTAAATAAATATGCCTAAAATCATTAAAGGTACAGAGGTAGTTGATGATGCCTGGGTTATTATAGATAAGGATTTTGAGGGCCAATTACCTATAGGAAAACTTCTATTGCTTCCTATGCAATACTGGTTGGATAATCGCGAAAAATTAAATCTTACAGTAGCAGGTATATGGATTGATAGTGACGAATCAGTTGAGCTAGTCGGTCATGAAGCAAATCTATTTCCTTTAATTGCAGTAAATTTTCCAATTTTCACTGATGGAAGGGGTTTCTCCATTGCTAGACTATTAAGAGAGCGATACGAATTTAATGGCCAACTCAGGGCAATAGGTAACCCAATTCAAGATCAGCTCTTTTATCTTAAGAGGTGTGGGTTTACATCTTTTGATCTCAAAGAAGGGACTAACTTAGAGGCTGCAATATCATCATTAGATGACTTTGATAAAAGTTACCAAGGTGCAATTATTCCACCTGAACCCCTGTTTATTTTAAATTCTTTAGAAAATAATTAAAAATTTCTTGAATATCTAACAACGAGTATCTGTATGAATGAGGCTGTTTTTCAATCATTTTTTTTCATTTTTACTGGGTCAGCCATTATTGCAACGATAGCAATTTACGGGCGACAGCCTCTCTTAGTTTGTTATATTTTTCTAGGAGCATTAATTGGACCATTTGGATTCGGATGGGTTCCAGACATTAATCTTTTATCGGAAATATCAGAAATTGGTATTATTTTTCTCTTATTTCTTCTAGGACTTGATCTGCAACCTCAGTCTCTCTTCTCAACATTAAAAAAAGTGACTGTAGTAACGTTCTTAAGTTCTATTATATTTGCTCTTATAGGATATTTTATAGCTAGTTTATTTCATTACAATCAAATGGAGTGCATTGTGATAGGTGCTGCAATGATGTTTTCTAGCACCCTGATATGTATTAAGTTGCTACCAACAACAATCTTGCATCATAAGCATGCTGGCGAAATAATTATTGGATTACTGTTAATGCAGGACTTCATAGCTATTTTTGTATTACTGATCCTCTTGAGTAGTGCAACTGGCCAGCTTGATTTTGATAGAATTTTCCTAACACTCATAACGCTACCCTTGCTAGTTCTTTTTGCCTGGGCTTTCGTTAAAATAGTAATATTGAAGTTAATTAGCAAATTTGATCAAATGGGTGAATATATCTTTTTGCTATCAATTGGATGGTGCTTAGGTTTGTCTGAAATTGCAGAGGTATTAGGCTTCTCAAGAGAAATTGGAGCATTTATAGCTGGAATAAGCATTGCTTCTAGCCCCGTCTCTCAACATATAGCACTTACACTTAAACCCCTTCGAGATTTTTTCTTAATTATGTTTTTCTTTTCAATTGGCGCAGGTTTCAATCTTAAGTTTTTACCAGAGGTGGCTATAGCTGCTATAATCTTGGCTATTGCTATGCTTATAGTTAAGCCAATGGTATTCAGATTTTTGCTCGGCAAACAAAGTGAAGAAAAAAGTCTTGCATGGGATATAGGGTTTCGTTTGGGACAAAATAGTGAGTTTTCTCTTCTTATTGCAT
This sequence comes from Cellvibrionales bacterium UBA4435, assembly GCA_002390525.1. GTDB lineage: Bacteria > Pseudomonadota > Gammaproteobacteria > Pseudomonadales > Porticoccaceae > Porticoccus. Next base: position 9,077 of record DGPR01000051.1, on the reverse strand, counting down.
ATGTTGCATTCAAGGCTTCAATCATTAGCACCCAAGCATCTCATTTGATTCAAGCTGCAGCGATATTTACATTTTTGATTTCTAGCTATATTGTCATATATAACTTCCCAAATCCCATTGCTACAAACAAAAATCTTAGGCGGGACTAATTTTTTAAGCCAAACTAAAATAATGCTATCTTAGCAATACCATCGAATAATAAGCTGATAATAAAAATTTATGAGTATAAAAAAACTACTAAATATACGTATTAAAGCGGCGATGACAGAAGCTGGCGTTGCTGAAGTTTTTTCGCCAATTATCTCCGAAAGTTCGAGACCTGAATTCGGTGATTTTCAAGCCAACGGGGTTATGGCTGCAGCTAAAGAAATGGGGTCTAATCCGCGCCAACTCGCATTAAATATACTAGATAAAATTAATCTTGAAGGAATTGCAAATAAAATAGAAATAGCAGGTCCAGGTTTCATCAATATTTTTCTTTCTAACGAATTTTTAAATAAAACATTACAAAGGCTTGTTTCTGAAAAATCTCTGGGTGTACTAAAACCTAAACCTCAAAAGATTGTTATTGACTACTCTTCACCAAACCTTGCCAAAGAAATGCATGTAGGCCATCTGCGTAGCACGATTATTGGTGACGCTGTGTCGAGAACGCTAGAGTTCCTCGGTCACAATATAGTGAGACAAAATCATATGGGTGATTGGGGTACACAATTTGGTATGCTGATTGCTGAATTGGAGGACCAACAAAATACTAAAGACCAAAATAAATTTCTTTTGAGTGATCTTGAGAAATTCTATCAGCAATCAAAGGAACATTTTGATACGGATATAAATTTTGCAAACAAAGCAAGGGAATATGTTGTTAAGCTTCAATCAGGGGATGAAAACTGTCTCAAGCTTTGGAAGAAATTTATTGATATATCCATAGCTCATAGTGAGTCTATCTATCTTAATTTAAATGTAACCTTGAAACCCTCTGATATAAAACCAGAGAGCTTTTATAATAATGACCTAAAGGGAATATTAGTTGATTTAGAAAATCAAAATCTTGCGAAAGAAGATCAAGGAGCAAAAGTTGTATTTTTAGATGAATTGGCAGATAAAAATGGCACGCCAAGCCCAGTTATCATAGAGAAATCTGGTGGTGGATTCTTATATGCAACCACAGATTTAGCAGCACTACGTTACCGAAATAATATCTTAAAACCGGACAGAATTTTGTATTTTATAGATGTTCGACAATCATTACACATGAAGCAAATTTTTATTTTGGCAAAAAAAGCTGGGTTTGTTGATAAAAAAGTATCTCTAGAACACCACGCATTTGGCACAATGATGGACAAAAGTGGCAAGCCTTTTAAAACTCGAAGTGGTGGGACAGTTAAACTAAATAATCTTCTGAAAGAAGCTACTGAAAAAGCCTTCAAACTAGTCACAGATAAAAATCCCAATTTATCAAAAAAAGAGGTCAGTGTTATCTCTAAAAAATTAGGTATTGGGGCAGTCAAGTATGCAGATCTCAGTAAAAATCGATCAAATGATTACATTTTTGATTGGGATTCCATGTTGAGCTTCGAAGGTAACACATCCCCCTATCTACAATATGCCTATACAAGGATTTATAGTATTTTTGAAAAAACCTCTTTTGGCTCAGAGGATATTAAAGGAGATCTACAGATATCTACCAATGAAGAGAGAAAGCTAGCGCTAGTTCTTCTATATTTTGGTGAAACTTTGGAACAAGTTGCAGCTCAAGGCTATCCTCATATTTTATGTAGTTATCTCTTCAACTTAGCAAGCTCGTATATGGTTTTTTATGAGCATTGCCCTATCTTAAAAAAAGATATACCACCAACAATCAAAATGAGTCGACTTATACTCTCGAAAACTACATCGCAAATTTTAAAAAAGGGGCTCAACTTACTGGGTATAGAGGTTATGGAAAAAATGTAAACTTACTCTAATATTATAATTTATTATTATTTCTTTTTTTTCACGTATTTCATTAGTCTTCTTTTTTTTGAAATTTGCCTATTAGTTAATTTATTCTTTTTACCCTCATAAGGATTTTCACTGGATCGATACTCTATTTTCACGGGTGTTCCATGAAGATCAAGAGCTCTACAAAATGTTTTTTCTAAATAACGAGAATAGTGAGAAGGTATCTCATCTAGTTGATTTCCATGAATCACTATGATCGGTGGATTTTTTCCACCGGCATGGGCATAACGTAGCTTGATTCGCCTCCCTCTTACTAACGGAGGTTGATGGTGTATTACTGCATCTTGCAGAATTAAGGTTAACTTATTTGTGCTTAACTTATCTATTGCAGAAGCATAGGAACTCTCTATAGATTTGTATAAGTTTCCTACACCTGTTCCATGTAAAGCGGAAATATAGTGAAGGTCAGCAAACTTAACGAAATGCAACCGACGATCTAACTGAACTTTGACTCTGTCCTTTGAATAATCGTTTAGTCCGTCCCATTTGTTAATTGCTATAACTAGAGCTCTTCCTGCATCAACTATTGTTCCCATTAGATGCATATCCTGATCGACAAGGCCTTCTTGGGCATCAATCAAAAAAACAACAACATTTGCATCATCGATAGACTGTAAGGTTTTTACAATTGAAAATTTTTCTACGGTTAATGAAACATTCTTGCGTTTTCTTATACCGGCAGTATCAATCAAAGTATATTTTGTATCCTCTCTTTGATATTCGATATAAACACTATCACGAGTTGTTCCTGGCTCATCAAAAACTATCACCCTATCTTCACCTAAGATTCTGTTTACTAGTGTAGATTTGCCGACATTAGGCCTCCCCACTATAGCTATTTTTATACCCTTTTCTTGCCTGACATCCTCATCTTTCTGATTAGACTCAGGAAACGACTCCAAAACACTTTCCATTAAATTTTTTACACCACGACCATGAGTAGCCGTAGTTGGGTATATATTTTTAAGACCAAGCTCAAAAAATTCTGCTGAAGCAATATCAGGATTCACACCGTCTATTTTATTTGCAACTAAATAGACAACACATTCTTTTTCTCTCAAGTATTCAGCTAAGTGGCTATCTAAAGGAGTTAATCCAACCTTACTATCCACTATAAGCATGACTGCATCAGCCTCTTGAATGGCGAGCATAGACTGTTCAGCCATAATCGAATCAATACCCTCTTCTGTTCCTGTTATACCCCCAGTGTCTATGAGCATAAATCTTTTACCCAGCATACTTCCTTCACCATATTTACGATCGCGAGTCAATCCAGGATAGTTGGCCACTAGAGCATCCCTAGTTTTGGTTAACCGGTTAAATAAGGTTGATTTTCCTACATTTGGTCGCCCCACTAGGGCAAATACTGGAATCATATTTACAAGTCCATAATTATTTTTTACGGGGAAAATAGAAATTTTATGCTTTTATATTTATTTTTATATCGATTGATACAAAAATATAAGCATTTAAAGACTGTAAATAATATTTTACAGGAAAAAATTAAAACATATTATAAAAATTCATATGCACTAACTGCACCATCATTATCAAGCACATATATGATTTTACCGTCTACGATTAAAGGAGCACTAATACCACTATTGTCGACTTTAATGCGACCTATAAAGCCCCCGTCATCCTCAGATAAGATATGTAGGTAGCCCTCGTAATCGCCTATAAGTAAATATCCATTGGCTAATGTAGGGCGGGCCAAGTTTCTATATCTTAAATGTTTATTAGACCATATTATAATTCCGGTGTTTTTATCCATAGCAATTATATCATTATTGGTTTCGACAATATAAACATGATTACTTCCAACAGCCGGCCCAAGCACTGTGTTAGCATCTTGATACCATAAAGCTCGCCCAGTTTTAGAAATTGCACCAATTCTACCTTGATGGCTCGCAGCATATAAAATTTCATCAGAAAAAACAGGCTCTCCATCAACATCTACCATTCTTTCCAACTCAGATCGGCCTTTGGGTACGCCTATACGATTCTCCCAAATAGTATCACCGGTTGCAGCAGAAAAAGCATACACTTTTCCTGTAGAAAAACCGACAATAGCCGTATTCCCTATAACAATAGGGGAACTTGTACCCCTCAGAGTCAATACTGGAACCTCAACTTCATACTGCCATCGAATCTCTCCATTCTGTGCATCAAGAGCATATATTCGCCCATCTTGTGATTGCGCTATTGTTATATCTCCGTTTCCAGCAGGCGCAGAGAGAATTTCACTTGAAATTGTTTGTTGCCAATTTTTAATACCATTGCTTGCATCAAGTGCAACCACATCTCCATCTGTACCGCCAACAAAAATTTGATCACCACCAATACCAACACCTCCTCCAAGTGGAATCTTTAAATCTATCTTCCAGATGATTTCTCCAGAATCAGCTGCAATAGATGCAACAAGACCATTTTTATCAGCAACATAAATTTTATTATCAAACAAAGCAGGTTTAAATCCAGCCCCAATAAGTTCTTGGCTGCCGACTACGTTGGAAGTCCATAATTTTACTAAATCGACTTTTTTTTCTACATCAAATAGTTTAGTGGGTTTAGCTTTCCCTGACTTTTTCTCATCCTCAGGATGCTCATAACCTGGTACTAGATCTTCTACAGCATTCCATTCATCTTGTACTGTTGACCAAAGGCCGGTTACACAACCCGATAAAATAGATGTAATAGATATGATTACTAAGATTTTTATCAATTTTGATCACCAGTTGTATCTCTGTCTTCTTTTAACAGAGACTTTGGAGTAACTTTATTTAATTTAAGCCTAAGAATTTTGACATGAGGGCTATCATGATCTTTCAGCTGGTTCACTGCCAACGTATAATAATCATAAGCAGATACTTCATCCTCTTTAAGCATATAAAAATCACCTTGCGCTTCTGAGTATGCTGAAGTCATATTCTTAGGGATGTCGTCTTTGATCATTGATAAAGCTAGGTCGATGTTCCCTCTAGAGGCCTCTACTCTTGCCAGACGAAGTTTTATGATCGGGGCTAATTCCTTCTCTGTATGGCTTAAAGCCCACTCAAGCTCCTTTGCTGCCTCATCAAGATCATTTTTTTCAACATGCAGTTTGGCCATCATAAGTGCCGAATAAATTGAATATTGTGAGCCCTCAAACGATATTTTGAGTTCAGTTGCTAGCTTTTCTATTAATTTTTGCTGTGTAGCACTAATTTTCTTACCGGGTGCCACTAATGATATATTCAGCATATCTTGGTATTTTGATGATGCTACCTCAGACTGCTCACGTTGATTCTCTTTATAAAAAGTTAAACCAAAATAACCACCCACAGAAATTGAAATTATGGCTATAGAAATAATTCCATATTCTTGCCACCATTTTTTTAAATTTTCAAGTTGCTCTTCGTCACTGAAATGCTCTGCCACACTTTTTCCCCATTAGTTAATTTTTATAACCTTATTATTCACAAGATTAACAAATTCTTCTTTATTAACGATTATTTGCGGTTGATCTTGACGAAGATATTTTACAGTTATATTGTCTTTTATAAATTCGTTTTCATCAATAATCAGTGCTAGCCTAGCACCACTTTTGTCTGCTTTTTTCATTTTATTTTTAAGGCTTCCTCCCCCACAATGGCTTTGCAGTCTTAAGAAAGGACAGGAGTTTCTTATATAACTTCCCAATTCTATCGACTTAGTAGTCATATCGCCATCTGCAATAACATATACATCTACCTGAGATTCGATACTATCAGGGAACAAGCTTGCTTCGTCAAGAAGCAAAATTAATCTCTCTACACCCATAGCCAAACCTACTGCTGGTGTACTTTTCCCTCCCATCTGTTCTACTAATTTATCGTACCTTCCTCCAGCACAGACAGTTCCCTGAGCACCAAGCATAGTTGTAACCCACTCAAATACTGTTTTTCCGTAATAATCCAGTCCCCTTACCAATCTTTTATTAATATGATATGCGATATCAAGTTTATCAAGGAAGTTGCAAAGGTGTTCAAAATGCTCTCGAGATTCTTCATCAAGATAATCATGGAAATCAGGTGAACTATTAAGTAGTTTTTGTGTATCTGAATCTTTGCTGTCAAGGATCCGCATTGGATTGGTATGTATACGTCGCTGGCTATCTTCATCAAGATCGTGTTTTTTTTCATCAAGGTAGGCTATTAGATCCTTACGGTAACGATTTCTAGACTCAATACTTCCAAGCGTATTTATTTGAAGCGAAAGATGATCTGTTAAGCCTAGACTGCTCCATATCTCAGAAACAAGCTGAATTAATTCAGCATCTATATCGGGTCCATTGAGCCCAAAGACCTCTACACCTATTTGCTGAAATTGTCTCAAACGCCCCTTTTGAGGTCTTTCATGACGAAACATTGGCCCTTGATACCATAACCTTTGAGTCTGATTGAAGATCAAGCCACTTTGTTGGCATGCTCGCACACAACCAGCCGTACCCTCCGGTCTCAAAGTAAGGCTATCGCCATTACGATCATCAAAGGTATACATTTCTTTTTCAACTATATCGGTAATTTCGCCTATAGTTCTCTTAAATAAATCCGTAGACTCTAAAAGGGGAAACCTTATTTCCTTAAAACAATAGCTTGTTAAAATAGAGGATACTGAGCTTTCTAAATACTGCCAACGTGGCGAATCTACGGGCAAAAGATCGTTCATTCCGCGTATTGATTGTATTTTTTTCATGAGGATTTCGCTATTAAGCTTTCTAATTTGTCAGATTTTTGAAGCGCTTCTTTTCGTATTAGCGTCTCAAGCTCTTCAACTAAATTATCCTGTGATAATTTATGGCTCGGCTTACCATCGATATATATTAAATTATTTGGTGTACCTCCGGTTAGACCAACATCCACCTCTTTAGCTTCTCCCGGACCATTTACAATACAACCTATAATTGCAACATCAAGAGGCACTTTTATGTCTTCAAGTCGATTTTCAAGTATATTCATTGTATTAATCACATCAAAATTTTGTCTTGAGCAGCTGGGGCAAGCAATAAAGTTTATACCTTTACTTCGCAACTTCAGGCTTTTAAGTATATTCCATCCAACTTTTACCTCCTCGACAGGATCAGCTGCAAGAGAAACTCTCATTGTATCCCCAATGCCACCCATAAGAAGATACCCAAGACCGATAGATGACTTTACTGTGCCACCTCGTAAACCGCCTGCTTCTGTAATTCCAATATGCAGGGGATTGTCAATGATTTTAGCTATTTTTTGGTAGGCATCAACAGCCATAAAAATGTCAGATGCTTTTAAACTCAATTTAAAATTATTAAAATTCATACTATCGAGAATTTCTACATGACGCATTGCTGACTCAACAAGTGCATCTGATGTTGGTTCACCATATTTTTTTTGTAAATCTTTTTCTATTGAACCAGCATTCACTCCAATACGCAGAGGTATATTTAAATCTTGAGCCTTGTTAATAACCTCTTTTATGCGCTTTTCTCTCCCTATATTCCCAGGGTTAATACGCAAACAATCGACACCTAAATCAGCAACTCTAAGTGCTATTCGATAATCAAAGTGTATATCGGCTACTAGAGGAACTTCCACTTTTTTTCTTATTTTACCAAAAGCTTCAGCAGCATCCATTGTAGGAACAGAAACTCTTACAATATCTGCCCCTGCATCCTTAATATCCTGTATCTGTCTAACAGTCGCTGAAACGTCAGTTGTCTCTGTATTCGTCATACTTTGTATTGAGATTGGCGCGTCACCACCGACTGGGACATCGCCAATCATGATCTGACGTGATATTCTTCGTTTGATTGATGACTTCATATGCATAAGTAAATTGTCTCTATCATTTTCTAGCTCATTACAAATTTAATCGGTTGCAGTTGGTGTTTATTTGTATGACGCTCAGACCGTCTAGTTTTATCGCTTACCGTTCCGGCTAATTGACCACAGGCTGCAGATATATCTTCTCCTCTCGTAGTTCTAACTGTAACAGTATGCCCTGCATTTTTTAGTATATCTCTAAATCTATATAATGCAGTTTTAGTAACTCGCCTATAATCAGACTGATCAAAAGGATTAAATGGTATCAAATTAATTTTGCAAGGGAGCTTACTAAGTAGTATTGCCAATTCTCGGGCATGCTCATCCCTGTCGTTAATATGATCCATCAAGGTATATTCTATTGTTATTTTACGGCGAACATCTGGCATCTTATCAAGATAACGTTGCGCAGAAGCAAGCAACAAAGAAATGGGGTATTTTTTATTTATAGGGACTAGCTGATCTCGAAGCTCATCATTAGGTGCATGTAATGAAATGGCTAGAGATACATCACTAACCTCAGCCAATTTATCAATCATGGGAACAACACCAGAAGTGCTAAGCGTTACACGCCTTTTTGATAGACCGTATGCATTATCATTTAGCATTAAACCCATAGAGTCTACAACGTTATCAAAATTCAGAAGCGGTTCACCCATTCCCATCATAACAACATTACTTACTACTCTATTAGCTTTGTCACCAAAAGAATTAAAAGCTTTTACTGCGATCCATAACTGTCCAATAATTTCAAAGGCGTCAAGATCACGACTAAATCCCTGTTTCCCTGTAGCACAAAAACTACAATCTAGAGCGCAACCAACTTGTGAAGAGATACAGAGTGTTCCTCGATCTTTTTCTGGTATAAATACCGCTTCAACACAATCGCCACCTGTAACTCGTATAATCCATTTACATGTACCATCTTTGGATTCATGATAACTAACAACCTCAGGCGCTTTAATTTCTGCAATAGATTTCATCTTTTCCCGAAGATCTTTTGCGAGATTGGTCATTTGATCAAAGTCGTCGACTCCAATTTGATGTATCCACTTTAAAACTTGTGTAGCTCGAAATGGTTTTTCTCCCATATCTTTAAAAAATTTTTCCAGTTTTTCAGGAGATAATCCCAAAAGGTTCATTTTTTGTCGGTCTACAGCAGGTTTATCTTCAAAAGTCGATATCGTCATATTATAAAAATACCTTAAGCTTGCCTCAAATGTGACAATTAGCGCTCACAAAGTTGGTCTT
>DGPR01000003.1 GCA_002390525.1 Cellvibrionales bacterium UBA4435 | reverse complement strand
GGCTGGTCTAATCGCGGTGTCATCGCTTTCATCAGAGCAGGACGCACTTTCATTGAGGCGACAGTATCATCACCAGAACCTGAAACAGTCAAACTGTCTAGATCGGCTGCGAAGGTTGTCAGCAAAGCCAAATCTGATGGGTTGATTGGCGCAGCCTCCACCTTAATTAATACTTCATTTTCTGACGGCGTTGGTATTGCTACAGTAGCAATTGAGATTGTTATATCTCCTGCACTGGTTACTGTGGAGATTATCTCTCTTGAAGTTTGTTCTGACATACTGATTTACCCTTATTGGTTTGTTATCTAAGACGAATTTGTTTTTTTCGGTCGGTATGATATATTGACTACAGTGTTTTTAACAAGTAGACAATATAATCATACTGGTATACAAAAACAAACCATGACTAAATGTTCACGCCCGTTGGTAAACGCTTTAAAAAGCCCCGTCGTAAATGCTTTAAAGTTGATCGGTGGTAAATGGAAACTTGCCATCATCTATAACCTGCAGGGCAACCCTGTCAGATTTGGCGAGCTAAAGCGAACGTTATCACCTATTACTCAGCAAATGTTGACTAAACAGCTGCGAGAGCTTGAACGGGATTTATTAATTCATCGCAGAGTGTTTGAGGTAATCCCACCAAAAGTTGAGTATTCTTTAACAGAGTTTGGCCAATCTTTTATGCCTGTGATGGAATCACTATGCAGATGGAGCACGGAAAATAAAGACCTTATGCAAACTCTCTCTGAGGACATTAAGCAGTAGTTGTCAGAAACTCTTACAGCTTTCTGATCTCATTTTTTAAATTACCCAAGGCCACTGTAGCGAGTATCGGTATTAACCACCAACTATCGCTCGCACTGATTGCTGAGACCAGTATTGCTGCGGCCCAAAGTAATGCTTGGCTAATCATTAGCTTGCTCATCCTATAACTCCTTATTTATATTTAAATATATTCTCTAGTGGCTTCTGAAACACGTCTGATATCTTAAAAGCCACCTCTAAAGATGGCGAGTACTTATCCTTTTCGATGGCAATGATCGTCTGACGTGTAACGCCTACTTTCTCCGCTAACGTTTGCTGAGACATTTCATCTGCCTCAAATCGTAGTTTTCTAATATTATTACTTAAACTTTTAGACAAGCTATACACCTTTTCGATAGTGATACAGTTGAGTGCCAAAACGAATCACTTCAGCTAAAACAAAGAATAAAAGTAAAAAATGAAACATACCATAGGGAGTGGTGAGCATAAGATGATTATCAAATCGAGCATCTAGTAAAATCTGTACCATTGACACCCAAATGCAAACTACCAAGAACCCATAACTGTATCTAGATGAAGTCTTTTCAATAAGCTTGTCTCTCTCATCTTCTAGTTGCGATTTATTTTTTATTGCCAAGAATGACTGAATGATAGCTTCTAAAATAATAAACCCGACAATAAGAACAATGAATTCAATGAATCCAGGTAATTCTGGGTTTAATGGCAGGCTAGAAAAAGCGCCATATAAATACCACCCAAACAACAATAAAGTAGCACCCAGCGAGGCAAGTAAACTTTTTTCCTTGTACGACATATCCATGGTCAATCCTTTAAGTTAAATAATTTGTACTTATTGTACAAAATCTTTTACATAAAAACAACTTTAATTTATGGCTTTTTCCAGAGCTCTAGAGTTTTACTCACGCTGATTACTAACCAACACTGCAGTGCAGCAATTAAGCAACGTGATCGACCATACAAATCTATACTCTAGGATTACCGAGAACAAACGTCCTGTGCTATCTTCAAACCATGGTATTGAAAATTTGTTCAAAAATTGCAACGGTTTTCAAAGAACCTAGGTATATATAGTTGAAGGACACAACTTAAACTTAACTAAAAAGGACAAACAGATGACAAGCTTTATGGATGCGATGGTACCCATTTTTGGAATTATTGGCGTTTTTGGCATGCCCGCCGTTATTGTGTGGACTGCACTGCACTTTAATAATAAGAAAAAGGAACAGTTTCATACCTCATTACAAAAATTAATTGCTAGCGGTCAGGAATTAACACCGGAATTAATGCAAAGTATTCCCGGTTACCAAGCGGAAGAGTCGAAAGACAGTGATGTTAAAGGTGGCGCTGTTTTGATAGGAATCGGCATCGGCATCGTACTACTGGGATACTTTGGAATGCACAACAGCGTAGTTTGGGGGTCTGGGTTACTAGTAGCCTGCCTTGGACTGGGGCTATTAGGTGCCGGCATTTACTCTGAGAGAGACAGCAGTGAAGATGCTTAATGGAATCAGATGAAGAGCTGGTAAAAAGAACGCTCGCCGGCGGCAACCACCATTATGGTGTTCTAATCCAACGGTATGCTGACTATTTATTTGGGTTGGGCATGCGATTGACCGCCGGTAATAGAGAACTTGCTGAGGACATCTCTCAGCAAAGTTTTCTTAAATCTTATACTTACCTAAAAAGTTTTGATGCTCGCAAAACCTACAAGCATTGGTTGACAGGAATTGCCGTCAACTGTTTTAAAGATATACGTCTTAAAGAGCAGCGCTATGCTCCGCTAGATGACACCAATGAGGCTAGCTACTCGCCTCGTCTAGAGGAGAATTCTGACTTCTTTAATCTTATTCAACCTCTTGATGATAATGAAAAGATTATGTTCACGCTTAAATATGTCTACGATTACCGAACTCAGGAAATCGCAGATGTTTTAGGCCTAAAGACTGGCACCGTAAAATCAAAAATAAGTCGCGCTTTGGAGAAATTAAAATGAACTCGATTAAAAGCATCATCGAACAAGAAAAGGCCGTGACATATGACCAAAGAAATAAGCAGCTATTTAGCTTTTACACATTGACGCTTATTGCTCAAGAGCAGGCCTCTAGAAGACTAAAAAAGAGAGCGGGAATTTCACTCTTATTGATCGTTGCTTTTCTCTTGTTATTTTTGGCTCCTATTAGTTCATTGATTGAAGGCTTTGTTGCTTCTTTAAGTACCTTAGACATCATTGATATTTTTAAACTAGGACTACTAAATTACGGTCTGGTATTTATTTTTTATAAATTCTTAAAAAAACGTTCAATTTTCTGAATCTAAACTGATTAACGAACGCGTCTTACTTGAGAAATCGAAGCGCAGACAACACCTTTGACCGAAGGGTCGTTCGCCCCTTTCCCATCCAGCTTGATGCACTGGTGGTCCAGACGCATTATTGCATTCAAGTTTAAACTAAAAGGTAAATATGATGGACGGATTAGCAGTAATCGGTTTTGTTTTTGGGTTAGTTGCATTTATAAGAGTAGAGAAATTAATAAAAACTCTTAAAGCACAAGGCACTCTAACCGAAGACTACAAAGAAGAATAATTCT
>DGPR01000042.1 GCA_002390525.1 Cellvibrionales bacterium UBA4435 | reverse complement strand
TTTAGAATTTTTAAAATTACTATTCCCATTCAAGTCATGCATCGCTATACAAATAGTAAACATTGCATCAAGAATTCCTTCTGGTATTTCTTCTCCGTTTTCATCTATTACTGCAGGGTTGGTCATTAAGTGCCCTACATTTCTAACCAACATAAGACTTCTACCCGGTAAAGTAAATTCTTGTCCTTGCGGTGATTTATAGGATCTATCCTGGCTCAGCTCTCTAGTCATCTCTTGTCCATTTTTAGAAAACGTTTCTTTTAAGTCTCCTTTCATAAGGCCCAGCCAGTTCCTATAAACTAGGGTCTTATCAGCCCCGTCCACTGCAGCTACAGAGTCTTCAGCATCCTGAATGGTAGTGATGGCAGATTCAATTAAAATATCCTTAATTCCGGCTGCATCTGACTTGCCTATAGGATGTCCCTTATCCACTTGGATTTCAAAATGCAGATTATTATTTTTAAATAGCAATCCAAATGAATCGTTTCCACTATCAACATAACCCATATAAGACTCTTGATTAAGAAGGCTTACAGTCGACCCATCATTCAATGACATTGAAAGAGTCTCATCACTAAAATCAAACCCATTTACATCTGCAAATGAGCCATTTTCTAAAGGAATTGTTGAGTTGAGAAAATCTTTGGCGAATGCAATAACCTTATCGCCCCTTACCGGATTATAAGCTCCAGCTTTTGTTGCTCCATCATCTTCAGATATTACATCTGTTCCATATAAAGCATCATACAAACTCCCCCAGCGCGCATTAGCTGCATTCAAGGCAAATCTCGCATTCATAACAGGCACTACTAGCTGAGGCCCTGCAATTGTCTTAATCTCGTTATCAACATCTGAGGTAGATATTTTGAAGTCCCCAGTATCTGAAACTATATAACCAATCTCTTTAAGAAAATCTTTATATTCTTCATGGTCATGATCAGTATTTTTTCTTGCAATGTGCCATTCATCAATTTGTGATTGAATAACTTCCCTTTTATCCAAAAGAGCTTTATTTCTAGGACCAAATTCTGCGAGGATTAATTCAAGAGAATTCCAAAAATGCTCAGGACTAATATCTAAACCATCTAGAACTTCATTTTCTAGAAAGCTTTTTAATTCTCCTGAAACTCTCATAGATTGTGGTTCTTGGATTTCAGGTGTGACTGGACTGGTATCTGTTTGGGTTTTAAAAAAAGAGGCTATTTTGTTTAAGATATTCATGTTCAAAATTATAGCAACTTTATATGATTATCCAACACGCAAAAATATTAACTAATTTTTTTTATTTCAACATCTGGATCATAGCCCCATATTGAATTCGGTTTTAATGCAGCAACTGGTGTGTACTTCATTAAAAAATTTCTGCAATAGACAATAAGAGGGTTTGAAATATGATTCAATTTTCCTTGCAATGCTGAATCCTTATATATTTTATTTACTCTGTTATATCTGAGTTTTTGATACATTTTTTGGGATTTTTGCATATCACCATTTAACTTAATTAGCTTTCCAAAGATATAAGCATCCTCCAATGCCATGCAGCCCCCTTGCCCAAGAAACGGAACCATTGGGTGTGCAGCATCTCCTAGAAAAGTAATATTATTATCGAACAAATGATCAGGTATTTTTTTTGTATATACGCCCCATTTATATATTTCATTACTGTCTTGAAGTGACTCATAGATATATCTTGTTGACTCTGGAAGGTCATGACACAAATCCTCATATGTACCTTTAGTTTTCCATGATTCCTTTGTCTCTTTTGGGTTCTTTACAGCAGCTACAAAACTAGTTCTATTATTATCAATTGGGTAAGTGACTATATGAAAGTTAGGGCCAAGATGAATATGATTTTCAGTTTGGTTCTTTTCAAGAATTCCTCTCCATACCGAATATCCACTATAAGCTGGTTGCTCAGTATCCTTATATGTTAAGGATCTACACTTTGATTTAATCCCATCACAGGCAGCAATATGATTTACGTTGGTGGAATTATCATTTGAAAAAGATATGCTTGGATCAATTAAGTTAATACTTGAAACCTCATGATCAAATAAAACCTCACCACCTAAAGAAAGATACTTATTAAGTAGATTTTTATATAAACATTGTCGTGATGTAGTCACAATATCAACTGGAAAAGAGGTTAATTTATTTTGTTTATAGAAGAATTGAACTTCCTTGGGGTTGCCTGATTCGCTGCGCAGCTCATTCTCTATGCCAATATTTCTTATAACTCTTAGCCCATTTGGAGAAATTGATATCCCAGCACCTTGCTCACTGGCCGTTGATGATTTTTCAAAAATGATCACTGGCATACCTGATTGCTTTAATACGCACCCAAGAGTTAGACCAGAAATGCCTGCTCCAATAATAGCAATATGAGATGAGTAATCTTTCATGGAAATATTATGCACCTTTTATAAAGTTAAAAACAAAAAAATGGGAGCAGTTGCTCCCATTAAAAATAAAAAGTTTATTTATCCCGCAGCTTTCATAGAAAGACCGAAGTATGATCTTGCATTATTACAAGAGAATCCCTTCAGATTTTTTGAAGCTTGAGAGTCTCCAATTTGTGAGAAATACAGATCTGCATTTGAGCCTCTCTCCGAAATAGAAGATGTATACATTAATCTAATAAAATCAACTCCATCATCAAACTTTAAGCCTGCATCAGGAACAATTAATTTTCTTCCAACAGTGTCACCTTGGGATTGAGCATAAATTGCAAAGTCCTTGTAGAGATCATAAACTTTTCTCATGTCGTAACCTTCCTCAAGACTACAGTCAGCATATGTCGCATACATCATATCTCCAACTGAAGATGGGCTTGGCTTAGAAACCAACCACTGCCATGTATCAACCTGTCTAGAATTAGTAACCGGAAGCGATTCAAGAAGCTCACCGCCACCACCAGTAATCCATCCTTCCAATCCAGCAAATTGCTCTGAAGGGTTTGGCCATGTATTAACCCATACCACGTCTTGCGCAGACATATCTGAGTGAAAGTATGGCTGAAGTATCGCAGTCGTCATGTTCTTGTATGTATCGCCTTTATCACTCATCCAGTCGACTGTTTTGTCATGCCATTTAACTAAATCTTCCATATCCTTTCCTTTATTGAAAGTACCGATATAGTATTCAGCTTTGTTAGCTTCTGGTTCGTATTTATATTTAGCTTCTTCATGATGGTCAGCGATAAGACCCATGGTGAAAACCAATGATAATGTTAAAAATATTCTCATTATTTATTTCTCCCTATTAAATATATGAATTTTAATACTACATTATTTCAGGTATTTTAAAAGGCTGAAATGTATTTAAACTAAATGTAATATTTTTAATCTATTTTTCCTTGCAGATCGAATTGATTGATAAAGGACCATATTTCTCTGGTAGCTTCTATGCCATAAAGAGACTCTGTAGGCCATGTATGTGCCATACCACTACTCTTAAATAACTCTACGCGAATATCGTTTTGACAATCTTTGTATGTTTGATGATCTACAGAAATACCAAGATCAAAAAAATCTATAATCTGAAGATCTGGAACTGGATTGCATAAGTTGTAATCGGAC
>DGPR01000033.1 GCA_002390525.1 Cellvibrionales bacterium UBA4435 | reverse complement strand
TATACCGGCCTTGATGTTGAAAGTCTCTCGTCAAAAGAACTTAATTGGGCACAAAATCATCTAAGAATATTATCAGGCCTATATGGCTTGCTGCGTCCTTTGGATTTAATGCAACCTTATCGATTAGAAATGGGAACCAATTTCAAAACGACTCGAGGTAAAGATTTATATGAATTTTGGGGGAATAAGATTACGAGTAAACTTAACCAAACACTCCATAAAGATAATTGTGGCGTGGTTATTAATTTAGCTTCCAAAGAATATTTCAAAGCGATCAAATCAGATTCCCTTGATGCAAGAATAGTGACTCCTGTATTCAAAGACTGGAAAAACGATAAATACAAAATTATTAGTTTTTTTGCGAAAAAAGCTAGAGGTATGATGAGCCGTTATATTATACAGCGTCAAATTCAAGATCCTGAGGAAATAAAATCGTTTGATACGGGTGGGTATAAGTTCGATAGTTCTGAATCAACAAAAAACGAATGGATTTTTACAAGAAAAGCGATGGAATAAACACTACATGGCGTTAAAAAAAACATTCTCCAAAGCCTGCGAGAACAACCGTCAACCGATATTAAATCGACTTATTAAAATCTTTTCTAATACATCTAATGTATTAGAGATTGGTAGTGGCACTGGGCAACACGCAGTTTTTTTTTCCTCAAATCTTCCACATCTTGTTTGGCATGCGTCAGATCTTCCATGTAACCATGGCACTATCAATGCTTGGATTGAGAGCAGTTCAGCCTCAAATGTGCGGAGCCCATTAGTGTTTGATGCTAATTCTACGCAATGGACAACTAGCTTAGTTGACGGATTATTTACAGCAAACACTTGTCATATTATAACTTGGTCATCTTTAGCTAATTTTTTTGGACGCCTTCATACTATACTAGCCCCCGGTGGAATTTTTGTTATCTATGGGCCATTTAAGTATGGTGGAAAATTTACAAGTCAAAGCAATCAGGAATTTGACCTTATCCTTAAAAATAACCACTCTCATCAGGGCATAAGAGATTTTGAGGCACTGGATGAACTAGCAGCTGGTGCAGGGTTAAAATTAATAGAGGATTATCCCATGCCCGCAAATAACCAGCTATTAGTATGGAAACGTGTGTAACAAAATTAAATTACTTATAAGGAAGTTTATTAGAAGCAAGATTTATGTATTCCTTGATATGAACTTCTTCTTGATTTAAAAATTTTTGTATTGCATCCGAAAAATCTGGATGTTCAATCCAATGAGCAGAATAGACTTCTATTGGTACAAACCCCCTTGAAATTTTATGCTCACCTTGAGCACCCGCATCAAAATAAGATAAGTTCTTTTCGATCGAAAACTCTATGCCTTGATGATAACAAAGTTCGAAATGAAGAAATTCATATTCTGCATTACATCCCCAGTAACGTCCATAAAGACCATTATCATCAAAAAAGAATAATGCTGAAGCGATTTTTCCCCCATCGCTACTACCCTTTTTCTCTGCTACAGATAGCATTATTTGGGATCCTAGAACATTTCCAATATTCTCAAAAAATTTTTGTGTGAGGTACCCATGTGTACCGTTTCTTTTTAGGTATGTCTGATGATACACCGAGCACATAAATTCCCACCAATCCGCTGTAATCTCTTCTCCTACCAGACGGGTAACATTAATATTTTCAGAGGATTTTCGTCGTTCTTTTAAAAGATTTTTTCTTTTTCTTGATGCGAACGTGCTTGTAAAATCATCGAAATCGCTATAATTATGGTTCTTCCAGTGGTATTGCACCCCAACACGCTTCATTAACGACTGCGAAAAAACACCATTCAGTAGCCTATATCGCGGAAATAGTATGTGCCAGCTGGAAGCCCCCCATTTTTTTGCAAGAGACTTTATATTTTTTAAGAGCACTAGTTCAATTAAATCCGGATTTATTCCGTCAGCAATACCTATGCGAGGGCCAGTTACAGGAGTGAACGGTATTGCAGTAACTAGCTTAGGATAATATTGGATACCATGCTGGTGATATGCATTTGCCCAAGAATGGTCAAACACATATTCTCCAGATGAGTGATTTTTTAAATAAAGAGGCATAGCTGCAACTGGAACACCGTCCTGTTCTAATAAAATATGCTTGGGAGTCCACCCAGTTCTATCACATACACTTCCAGAAGATTCCAGTAAAGAAATAAAAGCATGTTTAAGAAATGGATAATCAGTGCTGAACAACGAGTCCCAAATCTTTGAAGAACACTCATCAATTGACTGTAATATTTTTATTTTCAAGTACTAACTCTTACTACTTAAATGATGTTTTTCTGAAAACTTACATTGAAAGGAAGTGCCTTCACGAACCTTACTTTTTATTTTTAGTACTCCACTATGTCGAATTAAAACATGTTTTACTATTGCAAGCCCTAGTCCAGTACCACCAGTTTCTGTAGAGCGGCTTTGGTCAACGCGATAAAAACGCTCTGTCAGTCTAGAAATATGCTGGGAATCTATACCGCAACCATCGTCAGAAATTTCTACTACAACAGAGTTATCTGCATTATAGGCTCTTATATCAATTGATGTTCCAATAGGATTGTGCTTGATAGCATTTAAAACTAAATTGGAAAATGCACTATATAATTCTTTTTGGTCTCCCGTGAGTTGAATATTTTGCTCTAAATCAAGTGATATTATATTTGGTTTCCCAGGAAAAATATTCTCACTAATAATTTTAGCGTCATTATGAACCTGCAATAGCAGTTTTTCTAAGTCAATAGGTGTTTTTGGAACAGGCACGGTGGTTGATTCAAGCTGTGAGAGCATTACTAAATCATCAGCTAAATAAATCATCCGATTCGTTTGCTCTTGTATTTGGGATAACGCTTTAACCCAAGTATTTGGTACACTCTTGGTATTATCCATCAGAGTTTCTGTATAGCCGGATAAAACTGTTAGCGGCGTTCGTAACTCATGAGATATATTTGCTAAGAAATCTTGCCGCATTTGTTCCAAATGTTTAAGTCGAGTTATATCTCGTGCAACCAAAATTATCTCGCCTTCGCCAAATGTAGTAGCACTAAATATAACAGTTCGGCTTTGATCATGTGCTGCCTTCAACTCAAGTTGTGTTGAGATATCTGGCTTTTCAATGAAGGCTATAAATCTTGGATCGCGAACTATATTAACTATAGATTGACCTTTGTCACTGTTCTTAAAGCCCAGTATTTTTATAGCAGAGGGATTCCACCACTGTAATACCCTCTCAGATGAAAGAGTGGCTATAGCGTCTGGAAGGGCAGAGGTTACTTGACCAACTCGATCAGATAGATTTTTGCGCCTTCTATCCGTTCTTATGTTTCTTTGTTGCATACGATACAAGCTGTTTGCCATATCTGCAGAGATACCAGTCACATCTGGAGGTGCCAATTTACAGTCGGCTTCAATCCATCTATATACTTTTAAAAAATTTATAAATACCCAGATAAGATATAGAAAAAAAACTATTAACATTGTGTAAACTAAAAAGTCATTCGCAAGACCAATAATTAATGCTAGAAGAGATAACAGCGAGATTACTTGTATTTCTGTTTCCAGTCCTCTACGCAAAATTCAAACCTCACTTTGTTGGGTGATATTAGCAGAAAAGCGATAGCCAGAACCCCTAATAGTTTGTATTAAGCAATCATGCTTATCGACCATGATTGCTTTACGGAGTCGCCGGATATGCACATCAATTGTCCTCTCATCCAGATATACATTTTGTCCCCATACATGGTTTAATATCTGGTCACGTGTAAATACTCTGTTTTGATGCGTTAAAAAAAATTTTAATAATTTAAATTCTGTAGGTCCAAGATTGATGACTTGATTAGATATAGTCACATGATGACTGATGGGATCAAATTTTAATTGACCGATCTCTATTATTTGCTCAGCACCTTCAGCTTCGAAACGTCTCAATATTGCCTTGATTCTAGCTTTTAAATTTTTTGCTGAGAACGGTTTCGATATATAATCATCAGCCCCTGACTCTAAACCCTGTACTATATTGTCTTCTGTGATTCGTGCAGTGAGCATTATAATTGGAATATTTTTTGTTATATCATCTCTTTTCAAGCGCCTCATAAGCTCAATTCCTGAAGTTTCCGGCATCATCCAATCAAGCAAAATTAAATCTGGTTTTTTTTCTAAAATTATTACGTGAGCATTCTTAGCATTTTCGGCTTGCAAAACATTAAATCCTGCAATTTCAAGTGATGTTGTAATCATCTCACGTATCGAAGCTTCGTCATCTACAACTAGGATAGTCTTATCAATCATAGTATAACCACTCTAAATTAAATGTAGTATTTCTTGATCGCCCCCACAAAATAATTACTATGGTAAATCATTTATCAAGATAGCTGGTAATCCAAGGCCAAACCGATAAAAATAATTAGTCCAACATAGTTGTTATTAACAAAAGCACTCAAGCAATTAGCAGCTTCCCTGTTGCGTATTATATATTGCTGATAAATAAACAAAGCAATAACACACACTAAAGACATGAAGAACCATATACCACGTTGAAAATATTCACCAGTCATAGTAAGTAGAATCAGAACTAATAATTGTAAGCATGCAGTGATGCGTAAATCCATTTCACCGAACAGTATAGCTGTGGACTTAATGCCAATTTTCAAATCGTCTGCCCTGTCAGCCATAGCATAAAAAGTATCATAAGTTACCGCCCAAATAACAACTGCTAGATATAGAAACCACAGTCCATCATCTATTTTATTTGTCACAGCTGCAAAAGACATAGGTATACTCCAAGCAAATGCAGCGCCTAAAAAGATCTGAGGTAGATTGGTATACCTCTTCATAAATGGATAAATTGCCGCTAAAAAAACACCTATAAATGAGAGCTTTAAGGTAAGTGTATTTGTAAAAGCAACTAATGAGAAAGCTAACATTGAAAGGAATAAAAAGATGATAATGGCTTCTCTTGGACTAATTTCTCCATTGGGAATAGGGCGACTATTTGTTCGCCTGACATAACCATCTATATCTCGATCTGCAAAATCGTTTATTACGCAACCCGCTGAGCGCATAATTACTACACCGAGCATAAAAATGAAAAGTATTTTTATGCTCGGTATGCCGTCACTTGATAGCCATAAAGCCCACAAAGTTGGCCATAGGAGCAATAAAATTCCAACTGGCTTATCAAGCCTCATCAGCTTTATATAAAGAGTAAACTTTTCTTTAAAAGATTGTATTCTTAAACTGTACATATAATCATCATTATTGAAAATTGCTTAAAAATCTTACTAAAACTACTCATGTTCTATAATATTTTGAAGTGCTGGCATAAATTGCTCACTAACCAATAATGGTTTTTTATCAATATAAAATAATGAGCGACGACCCCATATTTCCAAATCATTTGTGGTAACAAATTTATG
>DGPR01000034.1:3607-7562 GCA_002390525.1 Cellvibrionales bacterium UBA4435 | reverse complement strand
AAATGTCATCAGATCGAGATCTGATCCAGTTCCGCTTAAAAGTGACTCAGTAAACTCGACTAATGGTGGCACGACTAAATCATAACCCCAAGAATGAAAAAGATCTAAAGCTTGTCGGCGTAAGCTCTCCATTTTAATTGCCTGTTTTGGCAAAATATCTTCAATTCCATCTGGCAATAACCACTGATTTATTTCAGTCATTAATTTATCCGTTTATCAAAAATTCACTGAGTGCGAACAAAATAGAATTCTGCTGGCCATCAGTTTTACAATAACCATAAGTACTTATTTTTATTTTTTCAACTAACCATTTTAACTAGGTAGCAGAATGGTCATGTTTTAAAATCATTCACCTTTTTGGCTATTTAGATACCGAAAGAAATCACTCTTTGGATCCACTAAAAGTACGTCGCCTTTATTTGAAAAAGAATTCCCGTAAGCGGTCAAGCTTCTAATAAAAGCATAAAATTCTGGGTTTTTAGTATAAGCATCAGCATAAGTAGAGGTAGCTTGTGCATCACCCTGACCTTTTGTTTCCTCTGCGATTCTGTATGCATTGGCTAATAGTACTGTTTTCTGTCGATCTGCATCTGCTCGAATTTTTTCAGCTTGCTCTCCACCTTCTGAACGAAGAATTCTAGCTTCTTTTTCTCGCTCCGCTTTCATTCTTCTATAGACCTGCTCACTAACCTCTGGTGGCAAATCAATTCCCTTAATTCTAACGTCTACTACCTCGACACCTAAAGTTTGACGAACTGTAAGATTGAGTTTATCTGCCAAGTTTTTCATTAGCTGATCTCTTTCACCAGATACCACCTCTTGCAAAGTTCTTGCACCAAATTGATTACGCAAACCGTCATTGACTCGGCTAGCTAATCTCTCCTGTGCAACAAGAAAATTGCCTCCTGTTGATCTGTAATAAACATCTACATCCACGATACGCCACTTGGAAAATGCATCCACTATTAGTCTTTTCTTTTCTACAGTGAAAAAACTTGCTGGATCAGCATCAAGCGTAAGAACTCGAGCATCAAACTTTCTAACCTTGTCAACAAAAGGAATTTTATAGTGCAATCCTGGCTGAATATCTGTTTCTATGAGACGACCAAATCTCAACTTAACAGCAAGCTCTGTTTCTTGAATTACATATAAAGTACTAGTTGCAACTAGGGTTAATGCTAATACAAAAACTATAGATAAAGTACGCTTAGACATTTAACGGCCCTCCCTTGATCTTGATGAGTTCTGGCGACTAGGTTGATCGTAGCTCTGGTTGACGCTGTTTGATCCGTAAGGTGGAAGCTTAACGTTGTTTTTACTGGACTCCATAATTTTATCTAAAGGCAAATAAAGCATATTATTTCCTCCTTCTACGTCAACTAGCACTTTTGTACTGTTACCCATAACTTGCTCCATAGTATCTAAATATATTCTTTGGCGAGTAACTTGTGGTGCTTTATTGTATTCAGATAGCAATAACTCGAATCTTTTCGATTCACCCTCTGCTTCAGCTACTACCTGTTCTTTATACCCGTTAGCCTCTTCGATCTGACGCTGAGCCTGACCTCTAGCCTCAGGAATTATTCCATTAGAGTAGGTTTGAGCTTCATTAATGAGTCTTTCTTTATCTTCTCGTGCTTTAATGACATCATCATAAGCAGCCTTAACCTGACTCGGTGGCCTTGCTTCTT
This sequence comes from Cellvibrionales bacterium UBA4435, assembly GCA_002390525.1. GTDB lineage: Bacteria > Pseudomonadota > Gammaproteobacteria > Pseudomonadales > Porticoccaceae > Porticoccus. Next base: position 5,871 of record DGPR01000034.1, on the reverse strand, counting down.
GAATGTTTATTTTTCTTACTTTTATGCCTGTGCCGTAGTTATCAAGATAAGTTTGAAGCCTGAGTTGAACTTCATCACCAATTTTAAGTCGACCAGTAGATACAACTTCATCCAATTTGCTACTTCCAACTACGTGGCGCAATGCGCTATCTGATGCTTGCTTCAAACTGAGCTCGGGATCCTTAACATTAAGGACAAAAGCCTTCACGTCACTAATATTGTATTGCACAGTTATAGGTAGCTCTACGATATTCTCATCTTCTGTGAGCATTTGTCCCCTGCTAGAATATTGACGCTCTTCTGTGACTCGGACTTTAGTTACTCTATCTATGAGGGAGGGATTCCAATGTAATCCAGGTCCCATAGTGTCTAAATATTTACCAAGGCGCAAAACAACTGCCTGTTCTTTCTCATCGACTTGGTAAAAACCGGATATAGACCAACCAATTATGAGTACTGTAAAAAAAATGCCAAGAATGCCTTTGCCACCTTGATTATTAGATTTCTTGTCTCCATTACCAACACCGCCAAATATTCCACTTATACGTGATCGTAATTTTTTAAGTGCTTCATCTATATCGGGTGGACCCTGATTACCAGTATTGCCACCCCAGGGATCCTTTCCATTACCAGGTTCATTCCAGGCCATAATAATCTCCAAATAACTCTTATGAATTTTAAATTCTATTAACTTCTAATTGTACCTTTCCGCCAACTAAATAACATTAAATCAATATTATTATTTAATGCTCTTCACTTAATTGATTAGAATTAATTTTTGCCTCCTTTAATATGCGTTTATAGTTAGCTTTTGGAGTCTTTACCTCCAGTAAAAAATCTCCATTCTCTTCAAGTTTTTCATCCAAAACTGCATTATTTGTATACAAGATAGATCTTAATTTCCCCATACTTGGGTTAAGTCTAATTTTTTTAGACATCATATCTTTAGCTAATATCTCAGATATAGCCTGAAACAGAAGGCCACATCCCAGGCCTGTCTGAGCTGATAACCATACTGAAGTTGGTCTGCCATTCTCATCTCTATCTATCCTCTCTTTAAATTGATCAACAAGATCAATTTTGTTGTAGATAATTAATGTTGGCAAGCCTATTGCCCCGATTTCAGATAATACGTCATTGACATGCTTGATATTAATTTTTCGCATCTCGGATGCTGCATCAACTACATGCAAAAGTAACTTAGCATTTTTAGTTTCTTCTAGTGTTGCCTTAAAAGCTTCTATTAACTTATGCGGTAAATGGCTAATGAATCCTACTGTATCAGCAAGAATAACTGGCCCCAAATTATCTAACTCTATACGACGCATAGTTGGGTCTAGTGTCGCAAAAAGTTTATCTGCAACATAAACACCCGCTTTAGAAAGTCGATTAAACAGCGTTGACTTTCCTGCATTTGTGTATCCAACTAAAGAGATAGTTGGTATCTGTGCCTTTTCACGTGATCGCCGACCTTGATTTCTTTGGCTTCTAACTTTTGCTAGCCTTTTTAAAATAGACTTTATTCGATAACGTAGTAACCTTCGGTCGGTTTCAAGTTGTGTCTCACCTGGGCCTCTTAAGCCTATACCGCCCTTTTGACGCTCTAAATGGGTCCAACCGCGAACAAGTCTTGTTGACATATGCTGCAGTTGTGCAAGTTCCACCTGAAGTTTTCCTTCGTGTGTTAGTGCCCTTTGAGCGAAAATATCTAGGATCAATCCTGTTCTGTCTAACACACGGCATTCAAGCTCACTCTCGAGATTTCTCTCTTGGCTAGGTGACAGACTATGGTTAAATATTACAAGGTTAGCGCAGTGCTCGTAAACTAATTGTTTAAGCTCTTCTAATTTTCCTGTACCAACAAAATACCTGGGATTAGGTGTACCTTTAGAGCCAATTAATAAAGATGCAGGAACACCTCCTGCTGAGATCACTAATTCCTCGAATTCTTTTGGATCCTCTGGTTCACTCTCACTATAAAGATTTAGATGAACTAAGATCGCAAGCTCACCGGAACTGGGGCGATCAAAAAACAATTTAACGTTGGCTCTTTGTTTTAAATTTCAACACTACTTGTATCAACTATTCCACCTCTGGTAGATTTACATTTTGGGCAGGCACAATAGTCGAAATGGCATGCTTATATATCATCTGGTTCACTGTATTTTTAAGAACTATTACGAACTGATCAAAGGACTCCACTTTTCCTTGTAATTTTATTCCATTTATCAAAAAAACGGATACAAAGATCTTATCTTTTCGTA
>DGPR01000034.1:0-3597 GCA_002390525.1 Cellvibrionales bacterium UBA4435 | reverse complement strand
TACTGACAAATATCAGTATATATATTTTGACGTTTTAATATACTCAAACAATCAGATAGCACTTTATTATTAGAGTAATCCTTTTCGTCGTTGTAGCGATCTATTTGTATTTTTTGTAAATGGGGCCATTTTTTTAACCAAGTTAACTGTCGCTTTGCAAGTTGCCTAGTCGCAGCATTACTTAAGTCAGCAATTTCATTGTAATTAATTGTGCCTGTTAAATAACTCCACATTTGTTTGTAGCCTGCAGCCCTAATTGCGGGTAGATTTTCATTTAAATCAGATCTCTCGTGAAGCAACCTAACCTCTGCTTCAAAACCTGTATCTAGTATTTTTTTAAATCTTTTTTCAATTCGCTCATGTAAATAAGCCCTTTCCGACGGAATTAATGCAATTTGAATGATTCGATAACTATTAGAAATAGGTGTTATCTTACTACCATATTTTTTTTGATCTTTTTTAATAGCTGATGGTGTTTGGCCTGTTATATAGAAAATTTCAAGAGCTCGCTGAATACGCTGTGAGTTATTTGGGTGTAATTCTTTTGCTAACTCAGGATCAATTTTTTTGAGTTTTCTATATAAGTGCGGCCATCCATAAAGAAGGGCATCGGCTTCTATTTTTTTTCTCATTGAGAGATCAGCGGGTGGGTTATCTGCTAAACCTCCCAGCAAGGCCTTAAAATATAGCATAGCCCCACCTACTAAAAGTGGAATCTTTCCCTGATCAACGATCTCTTTCATTTCTTTTTGTGCATCTATCACAAAATCTGCAACAGAATAAGGTTCAGATGGATCTCTGATATTTATCAGCCTATGTCTTATTTTTTTCAAAATCTCTTTAGTCGGTTTTGCTGAACCTATATCCATTCCTTTGTAGATTTGAGAAGAATCAACATTAATTATTTCAACAGGAAGATGTTTATGTAGCTCTATTGCTAAATCTGTCTTACCTGATGCGGTTGGCCCCATAAGAAATATAGCTACTGGTTTTTCATTCTTTGGACGTTTAATCATTATTCGAGTCAACTCCGGTATAACCAAATGACATAACTTTAGAAATGTCATTTAAATCCATCAGCTTCATGATCAATCTATCTATACCAATGGCAACACCAGCACAAGCTGGTAACCCATATTTCAAGGATTCTAAGAGATTATAATCTAGAGGAATGATTTTCTTACCTAATCTTTCGCGAATCAATTGGTCTTTAGCAAAACGGGCAATATGCTCGTCAAAGTCAATCAATTCAACATACCCATTGGCTAACTCTAGATTATCGAGATATAACTCGAAACGTTGAGCGACATAATTGCCTTCATGATCTTTTTTTTGTTTCGCCAACGCGGATTGACATGCTGGATAATCGTAAATAAATACTAAGCCTTTAGGAAGTTGAGGCTCGATACACATACTAAAAATCAAATCTAAGCAAACACTCCTATCTTCTTCAAAAAAACTAGCATCTGAGACTGTTGAAGCTATCTTTTGCAGATCCTCGAGACGAGCCTCATGAGGATTTATTCGGATATATTTCTTAAATAAATCTGCATACCTTATTGACTGGTAACTATTACTTATTTTGAGCATATTCATAAGATCTGCTATTTCTTTCATTAACTGATTATTATCAAAATCGAGTCGGTACCATTCCAAGATAGTAAATTCTGGCTGATGTTTACTACTAACTTCTTCTGCACGAAAGGCTTTTCCCAAGAAATAAATCGGCCCAGAACCGGAGGCAAGAAGTCTTTTCATAAAATATTCTGGTGAACTCTGCAGGTATCTAGTTTCACCATTAACGTTTAACTCAAAACAATCAATAAATGGATCAGTAACACCAGTTTTTCCTAGTAATGGTACGTCCACCTCCAAAACTCCTCTATTATGAAAAAAATTTCTTATATTAGAGAGCACAAAGGCGCGAAATTTGAGAGCATCATTCGTTGCTGTTGGCTGCCAAAAATTCACAAGTAATATTCATTTATAATTAAATTAAGCACGACTTATATATTGTCCAGTTCGTGTATCAACCTTTACAACTTCTCCTATATTCAAAAAAAGAGGCACTTTGATAATTGCGCCAGTACTCAAAGTAGCTGGTTTAGTTCCACCTTGAGCAGTATCGCCTTTTAAGCCAGGATCAGTATCTATAATTTCAAGCTCTACATGATTAGCTGGAGTTATTAATAATGGTGAACCATTATAAAGTGTCACCATTACTATATCCTGCTCCCTCAGCCACAGCCCAGTATCTCCAATAACTGTTTTATCAGCTTGATGCTGGTTGAATGTATCTGGCTCCATAAAATGCCAATAATCGCCATCGTTGTAAAGGTATTGCATATCACATTCTGTTACATCAGCTCCTTCAAGAGACTCTCCAGATTTAAATGTTTTATCCCATACTCGACCTGACTTTAAATTGCGTAGACGTACGCGACTAAAAGCTTGGCCTTTACCAGGTTTTACAAATTCATTTTCTAAAATACTGCAAGGATCGCCATCCAAAATTACTTTCAGACCTGAGCGAAATTCATTGGTAGAATAGTTAGACATTATTACCTCAGTGTTCAAATAAACTGTTTTTTAAAAAGAGGTCACTATGATAACCCGTTCCGTTGTATCTGTAGATAGTATTACGTGGCAAGAGCAAGTTTCTCAGAGCATCCGTGATCCTAAAAAGCTTCTTGAATGGCTAGATTTAGATAATAAAACTATTGAAAGTCTTTTGGGCGGTTCCTTGAAAGCTAATTGTAACTTTAAGTTAAAAGTTCCTTATGCCTATTTAAGGCGTATTAAAAAAGGTGACCCTAATGATCCTCTTTTAAGGCAAATACTGCCCTCTGAAGAGGAGCTCTATGCAGCACCCGGATATACTAAGGATCCTTTAGGTGAGAATAAAGCGAATTTAATACCTGGTTTAGTACATAAGTATGAGGGGCGTATACTGCTTATTGTAAGTTCAAACTGTGCAGTAAATTGTCGCTACTGTTTTAGACGTAGCTTTCCATACCAAGATAATAAATTAGGAATGAGTGAATGGCAGCAGGCACTAACATATATCAATAAAAATAAAACTATTACTGAGGTTATTTTTAGTGGGGGTGACCCGCTTTCTATTAGTGATACCCAATTACTCTGGTTAACAGAAGAAATTGCAAAGATACCTCATGTTCAGCGGCTAAGGGTGCATACAAGGCTTCCAGTTGTTATACCTGATCGCATTACAGAGGATTGCTTATTATGGCTTACATCGACGCGCCTACTGACCTCACTTGTTATACACAGCAACCATCCTAAGGAATTAGATGACACTGTGGGGGCTGCTCTTAAAAATCTCTCTGAAGCTGGTGTCATTTTACTAAACCAAACAGTTTTGCTTGCCGGGGTCAATGATTCTATTAACATTCTGCAAGAACTAAGTGAAAGGCTTTATCAGATGAAAGTTCTACCTTACTATTTACATCAGCTAGATAAGGTTGAGGGTGCCTCACACTTTGAAGTAAGCGATGAGATAGCCAAAAAATTGCTGGTTGGTCTCACAGCAAAACTTCCTGGGTATTTAGTTCCGAAACTGGTTCGAGAAATAGCAGG
>DGPR01000011.1 GCA_002390525.1 Cellvibrionales bacterium UBA4435 | reverse complement strand
CTCTGCATTTGAATAAATAGTTATCTTGCCTTTGACTCTTGGATCTAAGATGACAGTTTTTTTGGAAAATTGAGCAATATCCTGAGTTACCTTTTTTATATCTACTTCTTCGTAGTTAAGAATAAAAGTATCTTCGGACAGAGCATGTTGAGCACTTAACAAAAAGATTAAAGAGAATAGATTATTTAATAAAAACTTCATATTTATTTACCAACCAAATTTTTAATTTTATATAAATTATCGTTAGCCTGAAAGACAATCTCATCTCTTGTAACGCTAATTAATGTATATTTTTTATCAAGCATAGAGCCTAATGTAATTACTTGTTCTTTATTTCCCTTTTTTACAATAACTGAAGATTCATTCTCACCAGCTATAAAACCAATAATTTTATATTCAAATGAAGTTTCAACTTTCTTAATCTCTTGATTCTCTTTTATATCAGTATTATTGCTTAGATTTATATCTAATTTAGGAACCTCTATTAAATCTATATTTAAAAAGACTGGTTTAGATACGTAAGTATTAATAAGAATTGATGCAATAGCAATTGAAACAACCGATAGGATGCTTAGTGAAGTAAACTTTATTTTGCTTATATTAATCATAAAAAATGAATATCTAGTGTAGCTTATTTTCTATGGAAAATTGAAAACTTATTAAAGGTTTGTGATCAAAGGTTTTGTTTATTTTGCCTTTGGTATAGTGAACCAGAAATTACAGCCACCGGAATCAGAGTTCCTAACACCGACATCGCCATTTAAACTATGAGCAAGATTCTTCACTATAGCAAGACCAAGACCACTTCCAGTCTTGTCAGATGCTCTAGCTTGAGCTGTTCTATAAAACCTTCCAAAAATTCTTTTCTTATCAGTATCATCAATACCTTTACCACTATCAATTACATTAACTTCTAAATGCTTATCACCATTTATTACATTAACTTTAACACTTGATTTTTGAGGGCTATACTTAATAGCATTATCTAGTAAATTTATAAGGATACGTTCAATTGCATTGGTATCCACCCATACAAACATGTCTTCATACTCTTCAAAAATAAGTGATATTTCTTTCTTAGATGCTAGACCTTTAATCGAATCAAGCGCTCCTAGAATAGATCTATTAATATTAACAGGCTCAAAATTAAGCTTCACTTCTCCATACTCAATTCTTGATAAATCAATTAAATCTGAAACCATTTCGGTAAGCCTTTCAGCATTATGAAGTATGGCTTTTGAGAAAACCTCAGCATCTTCTTTATTATCTAATGCACCACTTAATAATGTTTCCGAGTTTGCTCTTATGACACTGACTGGGGTTCTTAACTCATGGGAAACATTGGACACAAAATCTCTTCTCATTGAATCTAATTTTCTAAGCTGAGTGATGTCATGAACAACTAAAATATATTGATTTGCAGAGTTTGATTGGTTTATTGATCCTAAAACCCACCTTGTTGACCCATTGCCCATATCTATTTCAAACTCTTTGTTAGCTTTCTTTTTCTTACTGGCAATTTCATATAAATTAGTGATTGGTTTTATAGCAAGACTTTCAATTGTTAAATTATTAATATCATTTTTAAGATTTAAAATTTGCAGAGCCTTATCATTGTTGTAAGTAATATGTGACAAATGATTGAAAACAATAACGCCCTCGCCTAAATCATCAAGCACTGACCCAAATTGATTTCTCTGCTTAGCAATCAATTTAACCTGCGATTTAAGAACTTCAGATATCTGAGAAATACTTCTGGCAACATTATCAAACTCACCAGTTTTTTCATTTTGACTGGCTTCGATATCATTATTTTTTAATGGATTGACTGAAAGAGACGATATGGCGTCTTCAAGCTCAGATAGGCTTCTGTAGGTATAGTTAAAAATTAGCGCGCTTGCAATAAAAGAAACAACAAAAGCAACTGCTCCAATTAAAAAAATTGAAATATTTAAGCTCGATATCACTCTGTCGAGATAGGTATAAGGAACAGCTATTCTTATAATATTTGGATTTAATACATCTTGATCTGTAACAGCAAAATATAAAAGCTGTTGATCTAATGTTGAGCTATATCTTGATGACCAGCCTTTACCATTTAAAAGGGCCTGTTGAATTTCTTTGCGATTAATATGGTTATCTAGGATACTGATCTGTTCCTTGGTAAGGCTTGAATCACCTACAACAGTTCCATCATTTAAGATAAGTGTAACTCTAGAATCTGAAGCTTCTCCAAGTCTATTTGCAATAGCATTTGCCTCAGGTTTATCCAGCTTGCTAATTTCATTTACGCTTTCTAAAAGAAGATATGCCTGTTTTTCGAGCTGAAAAATAGTTTGCTCTTCAAAAGTAGATGTTATGTCTCTCTCTGCTATAACATAAGCAATTCTTATGCTTACGGCTAAAGAAAAGAATACCAATAAAAAAACTCGAGCTCTAATACCCATTTTTATTAATCGGGTGTTCTAGTGAATTTGTATCCCACGCCTCGTATTGTTTGGACATATTTGCCAATAACTCCAAGCTTTTCTCTAAGACGTTTAATATGAGTATCAACTGTTCTGGTTGTTATGTCTGCGCTATATCCCCAAACATCTGAAAGAAGTTGATCGCGCGTTTGCACCCTACCTCTTCTATCAACCAGTTGTTTTAAAAGTCTAAACTCAAGAGCTGTTAGAACAACTTCATTATCGTTAACAAAAACCTCATGAGATTCTGTATCAATCTTTAAAGCTCCAAATTCTCTTTCTACTTCTAAGATTTCAGGTTTTTTTGTCCCTCTTTTTAAAATAGCTTTTACTCGAAGTATTAGCTCTCGGACACTAAAAGGTTTGGTAACATAATCATCAGCGCCAAGCTCAAATCCAACAACTTTATCTACCTCATCATCTTTAGCAGTTAAGATAATGATTGGAATTGAATTTGTTTCTTTCTCTGATTTTAATTTTCTACAAAGATCTAAACCAGAGCCATCAGGAAGCATTAGATCAAGAAGAATAATTGATATATCAGTTTCTTTAAGAATTTTTTCAGCCTCTGAGATAGTGCCTACTGATTCTGTTGAATAATTTTCACGATGAAGATTATATTCGAGGGTTGCTCGTATATCAGGCTCGTCTTCAACGATCAAAATTCTTTGTGTCATATGTAATGATAAAAATTCATAAAGCTATTTATACTATTTTTAGATTCAAATATCACTAAAAAATATTTAATTATTGTTTGTCATATATTTTTCGAAGTGCTGGTTTATCAAATTTTTC
>DGPR01000040.1 GCA_002390525.1 Cellvibrionales bacterium UBA4435 | reverse complement strand
TCCTAAATATTGGGGTATCTACAAATGCCATAATCCCGACAAATCTCCATCACGGTCTTGCCCTTATCTTGTTCGGTCAGTATCCCGATGATCTGACTCTCTGAAAATCGACTCTTTTTCATGTCCCTAAATTTAACGTTAAACTCTAATTTTAATCGCTACGGATTTTAGGGACCCTTACATTAAACAAGAATTTCTTAAAATATTAAATTAAATAATTAATTTTGCAGCGCTATCTGAACGATTGCTAGCATTTTATAACGAACAGGGTAAGCCGAAAACCTATTAGAATAGGCAGATCAAATACACAAAACATGAAAAAACAAAGTTTGGGAATTTTAGCGGTAATTATATTTGTAATGAGTTTTTTCGCAACGAGCTTATTTGCACAAACAGATGAAGCGAAGTATCGTAGAAGTTCGCTGTCTATGGTACTTATAGAGTCGGAAAGCTTTCCTAACAAAGATGCAGTAATGAAATCTTGGAACAATTATCCGTTTCCAGATAAGTATAACGCGCACGATATGGAAACCAAATCATTTAGTATTGATGCCATTAAGTTGACAGATAAAGATTTGTTCGAAGCTGGCTATTTACAAGATACATTAAATAATGCTTTGAAAATCATGAAAGCCGCATCATTAAGCCCTATTAGATATTTAAATGATGCCAAAACATTAGCATTTGCTTTACCAACAGAAAAACAAGAATATCAAATTAAAATTGATAAAGTAATTAGAGAAAAAGGCTTAGCAAAACAACTCGTTTCAACTTGGTTTAATCGAAGTTCAGATGGAAAATTTGACATGAAAATAATACAAGAAAGAGGTTTTTATAATGCTACAGAAATGGAAGCATCAATAGCTTCTGGACAAGCAAGAGGGTTATCTTCTTTAGGTGATGCCGGAGAGGAATTAATAAAAAATACGTTTATAACTTTTACAAAATTAAACTTCTTTGAAAATGAACCAGCTGCTGCTTTATTGAGAGATGCTGCAAAAACACAAATAGCGAAAGACATGGCAGGGAAGCCTCAAGTGTTAATTGACAAAGCAATTCAAGCAGCCGATCTTGCTTACGAAAAAGGAAAGGAAGGATATTCATTATTCTCAAAAACATGGTTGTATAGCTTAGCTTGGAATGATTCTATTTCTAATATATTTTATAGCGAATTATGGGGCAATTCAGAAGCTTTCGAAAAGACTGATATTTTTAATCTTGAATTTGTAGGAGTGCAGTATAATCAGAGTTTAGTTACTTTTAAAATTGGCGAAACTCGATCACAAGAACAGATTATAGACTTAGCTTTGGTGCGTAATGTTGATAATGCCTTCTCAAAATTGCAGAAACAAAATGATGTCTTTAAACCCGCTATCCCAGTTTCTTCTTCAGACCCAATAATGGCTCAAATAGGTTTAAAAGAAGGTATTGCTGCAGGAGATAAATTTGAAGTGTTGGAAATGATGTGGGATGAAAAAGCAGGTAAAACAACATGGACAACTGTTGGCAAATGTGCTGTAAATAAAAAAACTCCTATATGGGATAATAGGTATAATGCAGGAGAAGATACTGAACCACAAAAAGATGAAGAGGGAAACCTTATAGGTTCAACAACTTTTAAAGGATCAAAGAAAATTCAAGTAGGTATGCTACTAAAACAATTAAATTAAAAAGCATGAAAATAAAAAGCATACTTAAAATAAGTAGCTTAATGCTATTTGTTTTATTCTCATTTGTTCAGACTGCAAGCGCTCAAAAAGGCAAAAAAAAAGCTGATAAGCAGACTATAGCTTGGCGTTATGAATTAGAAGCTGTAGCAACTGGAGTAAAAGGCACTTATCAGATTAAAACTTGGACATATTCTACAAATGTCGAGACAGCGATCGAACAGGCAAAAAAAAATGCCGTTCACGGTATTATTTTTAAAGGATTTCCAAATAACGGAAGAGTTCAAGGTCAAAAACCCATTGCTCGTAATGCAAGTGTATATGACGAAAATGCAGATTTTTTTAAGGATTTTTTTAAGTCAGGTGGTGGAGATTATATGAAGTTTGTCACATTAGCAAATAATGGACAAATTGCTGCTGGAGACAGAATAAAAATAAGTAAAAAAGAATATAAAATTGGTGTAGTAATATCTGTTAACGTTGCAGAACTGAGGAAGGAACTTGAGTCTAGAGGCATTATAAAAGGCTTGTCGGATGGATTTTAAGAATTTAAAAAGAAGTAGTATGAAAAAAATAATTTTATCATTAGTAGTGATTACAGTAATTATTACTAACGGCTTTTCTCAAGCAAAGAAACCTACCATTATGGTTGTTCCAAGTGATGTATGGTGTAATCAGAATGGCTACATGATGGAGTTTGATAATCAAGGAACGGCAGTGAAAATTCCTAATTATAAGAAGGCATTTCAAGAAAATGCTGATTTATTGCAGGTTATCAGTGCAATTAACGGACTGATGGCAGAGAGAGGTTTTCCATTGAAAAATATGGAATCAGCAATAAAAACCTTAGAATCAAATAGTGCCGAAGATGCTATGATGTCTTCAAAAGAATCAGGCATGGGTGCTAGCGAGAGTCCTGTTGATAAATTGAAGGCTGTAGCAAAAGCAGATATAATTATGCAGTTATCATGGACTATCAACACAGTAGGACCAAAAAAATCTGTTACATTCAATCTACAGGGATTAGATTCATACACTGACAAACAGGTTGCAACAGCCACAGGAACCGGAGACCCATCATTTACAGCTGAATTAGCTGTTTTGCTTGAAGAGGCTGTGCTGTCGCATATTGATAATTTCAATGCGTCTTTAATGACACATTTTGAGGATATGTTCGCAAATGGCAGAGAGGTAATAATTCGAATCAAAAAATGGGATGACTGGGAAGAAGATTTGGAGACTGAGTATGGCGATGATGATACCGAGTTAAGTGAAATTATTGAGGATTGGATGATGGAAAATACCGTTCAAAGCAGATATAATACTACTGATGCTACAGAGAATATGATGCTGTTTGAGCAAGTTCGAATTCCAATGTTTTACGAAAAAAATGAAAAACAATATCCTATGGATACAAGAAGGTTTGCCAAACTTCTAAGTAAATTCTTGAAAAAAGAGCCGTATCTCATTGTAAACAAAGTAACCACAAAGGGTTTGGGTAGAGCAACCATATATCTTGGAGGAAAATAGTACTAATAAATAATTGGCACCTTAATTATTTGATGTCAGTTATGCAATAATGAAAAATATGAAAGCTTGTACGAAAATGCTTTTATTGTTCCTTATCATTGGAACAGCAACAAATGATATCAAGGCTCAGAACAACAAAGGTAAAGCAGACGATTTCGGAAGAATTGTCGTTAATTCTTATGTTCCCCCTCAAGTTAAAGGCGTGCCATCATCTGCTGCAAGAATGTTAAGTAATAAATTATCGCAAATCGCATCAAAAAATGGAATGGGGGGAAGTTCTTTAAATCCTAAGTTTATTATCTCACCAAATATTACAGTGTTAACTAAAGACTTAACAGCTACAGCGCCGCCAATGACTGCTTTAACTTTAGAAGTCACATTTTATATTGGTGACGGTATTGAAGGAACATTGTTTGCAAATTCATCTATTGAAGTAAAAGGTGTTGGCACTAATGAAACTAAGGCATATATAGCTGCTTTAAAACAAATTAAGCCCGCTCATCCTGATTTAATATATCTTATGGAAGAGGGTAAGACTAAAATAATAGAGTATTATAATAGTAAATGTGACTTCATTCAAAAAGAAGCACTTGCTATGGCTGATAGAAAAGACTATGAAGAAGCCATTTCAAGCCTATTAACAGTGCCAGAAGTGTGTAAAGATTGCTACATGGCGTGTCAAGATCTCACAGTTAAGGTGTACAAGATGAAAATGGATAACGAATGTGCAGAGAATATACAAAAGGCTATAGTTGCCAAAACAAATAATGAATGGGACGAGGCAGCATCTCATTTAACATCTATTCTTCCTGATGTTAAGTGTTATGATGATGCTCAAGCACTTCTGACAGAAATTGAAGATCACAGATGTTCTGAAGCTTTAGGTAAAGCGAAAGGTGCATGGGCTAATAGAGATGCAAAATTAGCTTCATCATATTTATCAGAAGTATCGACTGATTCCAAATGTGCATCCGAAGCAAAGCAATTATTCAGAAATATTTCAGGGAAACTTGATGCTGATGAAAAGAAAGAATGGGACTTAGCTTATGAGAAATACAATAGGAGCGAGACTCAGAATGAATTAAATGCAGTATCTAAGAGAGATTTAGCTAATAGGAGCCAGACTCAGAATGAATTAAATGCAGCAAATGAGAGAGATTTAGCGAATCGAAATCAAACATATAAAGAAAATCAGGGTTTTGAACTGCAAAAAGCGCAGATTAAAGCAGCCAAAGAGATTGGCGTAGCTTATGGAAAGAATCAACCAAAAACAATTACGTATAGAACTCCATGGCTTTGACGGATTAATGGCGTCCGGATTCACCTCCCTATATCGAATGTCGATGTATTTCAAAATCAACCCGGGGCGTCTCGATGAATTTGATGTAAGTCTTCAAAGAAAGT
>DGPR01000046.1 GCA_002390525.1 Cellvibrionales bacterium UBA4435 | reverse complement strand
GATTCCGGCTCCGGGCACCATCCTAAGTTTTATACCGCTCTACAGCCCATACTACCGTTAAGTTTCAGCTATATGTCTATATAAAAATTCTGAAAGTTACCTAAAAAGTTACCTATTTTTCATGGGGTGAGGGCTATGTTTCTCACTTCTTTTATTTCTTTTATCATCTCGCCTCATAAGGCTATCTCGTGGTAAAGTAACTAAAAAAAAGGGTTAAATAATGAAAAAGATTAAAGCTGTAATTTATGGTGTCGGGACAATGAATTCGATAATCACCCGTATGTTGTTAGATAAGGGAGTTGAGATAATCGGTGCTATTTCTCGCAGTCCAGCAAAAGCTGGCAAGGATCTTGGAGAATTGACCGGGCTCGGACGTCATTTAGGAGTCGCTGTAAGCAATGATCCATCTGAGGTTTTGAGCCTTAATGCTGATATCGCAGTTATTGCGGTCAACAGCTATATGTCGGATGCTCAAGAACAACTTCGTCTGTGTGCTGAGCATGGCATAAACGCCGTAACATTATCTGAAGAAGCACTATACCCGTGGGATACCTCACCAGAAATCACCAGGGAATTGGATGCCATTGCTAAACGCACTGGCGTCACTTTAACAGGCACCGGTCATCAGGACAGCTATTGGCTTAATATGGTAAGTATGTTGATGGGAACAACTCATAGGATAGACAATGTACTAGGGCAGGCGAGCTGGAATGTAGATGATTACGGACCGGAATTAGCACGTGAGCAACAGGTTGGAACCACCATAGACCAGTTTAATACTTGGCTGGAGTCTGCTTCGCGTCCACCTACCTTTGGTCGTAACGTATTAGACGCACTGGTTGCTGATACAGGGCTAACACCCGTGTCGATTACCACAACATCTCGCCCAGTATTGGCAACTGAACCTCTACCGGTAGCTGCCCTAGGAATCATAGTTCCGGTTGGTGATGTTTTAGGTTTTACCGATATCGATGAGATTAAAACTAGCGAGGGTCCAAGTTTTGTATTTGAAATGACCGGTTGTGTATATCGACCTGAACAGGCTGATATGAACCACTGGAAAATAGCAGGAGAGCCAGATGTTGAGCTCTCCAACGGCGCTGTTCCTACTGCTACGACCACCTGTACGCAGATAGTCAATAGAATTCCTGATGTCATTAATGCCCAGCCAGGTTTTGTCACTGTCGAGAAATTACCACAGCTACGTTATCGGGCATTTAGTCTAGAAACCTACTTATCGTCATAAGATTAATAAATTTTATGAGGTGAATGTTTAATTTAAAGTTATAAAAAAACCATAAACCATATTAAATATGGTTTATGGTTGAGGTATTTTTTATGCTTTAGTTATAGCTCAAAACGATCTGCTTGCATAACTTTCAGCCACGCAGCAACAAAATCACTCACAAAACGCTCATTGGCATTGTCATAGGCATAAGCCTCAGCAACAACTCTAAGTTCAGAGTTTGAACCAAAAATTAAGTCTACAGGAGTGGCTGTGTAAAGTGTCTTTTTGCTTGATCGATCTACACCTTCGTATAAACCTTCTGTATCAGTTTTACGCCACTGAATCGACATATCTAGTAAGTTCACAAAAAAGTCATTACTGAGTTTTCCGGGGTTAGCAGTTAAAACTCCATGTTTGGAGTCGTCTGAATTAGTAGCTAGACTCCTCATACCGCCAATCAATACCGTCATTTCTGGCACTGTTAAGCCTAATTGATCTGCTTTATCGACCAGCATTTCAGTCGGAGATCGATAGCTTGTAGCTGCATTAAAGTAATTTCGAAACGCATCAGCTTTTGGTTCCAGTAACCCGAAGGTAGAAACATCTGTTTGCTCTTGTGTGGCATCGCCTCGTCCAGAAATAAATGGAACTGATATATCTAAACCAGACGCTTTTGCAGCACGCTCAATACCGACAGCTCCACCTAAAACAATCACATCAGCCAAAGATACCTTTTCAACTCCAAAGTTTGCACGTATATTTTTCAGCTCGGTTAACACATTATTTAGCTGTTTAGGATTATTGGCAGCCCAATCTTTTTGTGGCGCTAAAGCAATTCGCGCACCGTTCGCTCCACCTCTCATATCACTGAGTCTGAAACTAGCTGCAGACGCCCAAGCTGTTTCTACTAGATCAGAATCGCTTAAGTTTGTTGCATAGAGCATCACTTTAAGTTTACTGATGTCTTCTTCATTCAAAACTTTTACTGTATCACTAGATATAGGATCTTGCCAAATCAAGCTATCACTTGGTACATCTGTGCCTAAATAGCGTGAACGTGGCCCCAAGTCCCTATGGGTTAGTTTGTACCAAGCCTTGGCAAATGCTAGCTGATACTCTTCTGGGTTAGCCAAAAAACGCTCTGCAATTTTCTTATATTCAGGATCAAATTTTATAGCTAAATCTGCAGTCGTCATAACGGGTGGATTAAACTTACCTTCAATATGTGCATCAGGTACGGATTTATGTAAAGTCTCATCGGTGGGGATCCATTGAATAGCTCCACCGGGACTACGAGTTTGCTCCCAGTCATAACTTAATAGATTCTGAAGATATAGCGTAGTCCATTGCGTTGGTGCTTGAGTCCAAGCCCCCTCTAATCCACTAGTTACTGTATCTTCAGAGTGTCCTTTACCACATTTATTTTTCCAGCCTAGACCCTGTTCCTCTATGGGAGCAGCAGCGGGTTCTGGACCTACACACTCACTAGGTTTGTGGGCACCATGCATTTTTCCAAATGTATGACCTCCAGCAATTAAGGCAACTGTTTCTTCATCATTCATTGCCATGCGACCAAAGGTAACTCGAATATTTTTTGCTGAACCTATTGGATCAGGTTTACCCAATGGACCCTCCGGATTGACATAGATTAGACCCATATGTGTTGCCCCAAGTGGCCTCTGTAACTGACCATCTTTTTCATGGCGATCACTTGCTAGTATTTCTAGCTCAGGACCCCAATAAACTAAGTCTGGTTCCCAATCGTCAGCTCGACCACCAGCAAATCCATAGGTTTGAAAGCCCATATTCTCTAGTGCCACGTTGCCGGACAAGATTAACAGGTCAGCCCATGATAAATTTTCGCCATACTTTTGTTTTATAGGCCATAGCAAGCGACGCGCTTTATCAAGATTACCATTATCAGGCCAACTATTGAGCGGTTCAAATTGCATCTGACCGCCATCGGCTCCTCCTCGACCATCAAGTGTTCGATAAGTGCCTGCAGCATGCCATGATAAGCGTATAAAAAATGGACCATAATTACCAAAATCAGCAGGCCACCAATCTTGAGGTTGAGTTAGCAGTGTATCAATATCTTCTTTGACCGCACTTAAATCGAGCTGCTTAAAAGCAGCCCCATAATCAAAGTTATCACCGAGTGGGTTAGAACGGGTATCATGGTCACGTAATACACTTAGGTCGAGCTGGTCAGGCCACCAAAAATTATTTATTTTAGCTTTACCCATTTTTATTTCATTGCTCGATATAGGATTCTTTATTTCCACGGACTTTGTATTGTTATCCGCAGAATCACAAGAAATCAGTGGAACGAAAAGTAATCCAGCAACCATGATTTGTACGATTTTTCTAAAGTGTTTCATTTGTGAACCCCTAAAGTTACTTTAAAATTCATATATTATAATTACGACAATATATTACACCTATAATGTGTGGATATGAAAATTTATCGGAGTAATATTTTGATTAAATATTATCTACAAGAATTCTAATCGAGTTCGCAAATTCCATGAGAAAAATATAAAATGCGAAATTATTTAATAAATACCACTAAATTTTATTCACCCGAGAAAAGAGGCTCCAATGATTATTTGCAAAGACGCTACGGTATCGTTTCAATATTCTCTTACTGATAAAGATGGCAATGCTTTAGATGCATCACCAATTGATAAGCCTTTAACTTACATCCATGGTCAAAATGCAATTATCCCAGGCCTTGAGAGAGAGCTAGAAGGAAAAAAAATAGGCGATGTTCTAATAGTCAATATTAAGGCAAAAGACGCATACGGTGAAAGACAGGAGCAAATGGTTCAAAAGATACCAAGATCGAACTTTCAAGGTCAGGAAATGAAGGTTGGTATGCGTTTTGAAGCAAAAACATCAACTGGTTCGCTGTTGGTCGTTGTTAAAGAGCTTACTGACGAAGAAGTTACTGTGGATGGAAATCATGCTTTAGCTGGCAAAGACCTGACTTTCGACGTCAGAATTGTGGACGTCAGAGAATCTGCTAAAAAAGAAATAGACGATTGTTGTACTGAAAATGGCTGCACTGCTAATAAGCATTAATCTCCAAAAGAGAATTGTGTTAAAGAATACAACAGATATTTCGATGGGATTGCGATGACGCTAAATTATCAACCAATTACATGCCATTTCTGTTTTGAGACCTTTGAGGTCGATTTAGGGATTGAGGCGCAATTTTGTGGTCACAATGTAGAAATATTTGATTGTGAAATTTGCTGCAATCCCAACAAAGTTGATACTGAAATTGATGAGGGTGAAATTATTTCACTAGTTGTAAGTGATGGAAATGAATAAAAATAGACTTCAGTCGCTAAATAGGTGAATTTTTTTCGTACAATAAATTAAATAGTATCAAATAGATATTTAATAAGAACCAATGCTAGACCAGAGGTTGCAATAGCTAATAAGGGAATAAAAATCGGAGTTTTACCTTCTGTATTTTGATGTAAACTATTTTCGTTTTTATTTCTATACAGGAGTATAATCGCTACCACCAAAACACCTAACGCAATAGCAAGAAATATGTAAACACCTATATCGAAGTAAGTCATTTAAATGCCTATTATGTTGTACGTTATACATTTAGATAGTCAAAAAAAGCACCATCCCAAGTTAACAATTAATACAATTACGGTAAGCAAAACACTCGCCGAATGCAATTTTTTAAATAGATTCTCATTGCCAGAGTCCTTAGCTGCATTAGTCGCTGGGACCATAACGTAGCAAGTAGTCATAGCAACTGCTGTTACGAGTGATGCTATCAAAGGAGCCCTGCTGTTGAGACCATAAAAATATATGAAGAGAAGAGAAATTATCGATAGAATTATGACTGTAAGAAATAATTTTGGAAACACACTTCTTAAAAATGGTCCAGTATCTTTCATGTCAATTAACCTGAAGATAGTTGGAGCTACTATTGAAACTTGCATCATTATCATTCCAATAATGATACCTGATAGCAAAACAGGAAAATGATTTAATGTTTGCATATTATTAAGAGTCCATTGGCTTATTTGATGAGTGACTGTATATTCTTTTAAAAAATTACATACTGTAAGTTTAGTTGAAAGATTCATTGATAGGTAGCAGTGGCAAGAGAATAATCTAGCTTTCTATAGATTCGACAAACATGAAAAGTTAGACTAGAAAATACGTTATTAATCTCAATATGATCCTCTAGGAGGGCGTTTGACTTGAACCTAAATGACAGAGAATTTGAAGTTTATAGACAGGCTGTGGAAGAGGGTGGGGCAGAATCTTATTTCAATTTAGGAGCAATGTATGCCAGCCGAGGCTCTGATTTTTATCATGAGTCAGTTATGTGGTACCGAACTGCAGCTAATCAGGGGCATATAGAGGCACAAAAGGTGTTAGATACAATAAAAGAAAATAAAAGATCTCACGCTCCTTGGTACAAAAAACTTTTATTGGGTTTAGACTTAAATAAGTATTTCAACTAGTTTTATAAAATTATTTAAGCTTTAAAGGAAAAGTGTGCATTGAAAATTTTTTTAGGTTACTTCATTTATTTTATAATTTTTGGATCTTCAGTCGTTATGGCTATAGAAGAAGCAGCATATACAAGCATCCTTAATGATGAAATTTTTGAAATTAGAGAATATGAGTCACACGTGCTTGCTGAGATAGAAATCGATGGAAGTTTTGAGGGAGCTGGTGGTAAAGCATTTAGTAAGTTGTTTCGTTATATTTCTGGTGAAAATATACCCCAGAAAAAAATTAAGATGACAGCGCCTGTTTCTCAGTCATATAAAGGTGAAAGTATCAATATGGCTTCACCTGTCAGCCAAGAGGAAAAAAATGGTAAATGGTTAGTTAGTTTCATGATGCCCTCTAGCTATTCTTTTGAGCAGCTTCCCGAACCAAAAGATTCTGATATTCAGCTTCGTCAAGTTCCTAGGAGTTTTATCGCTTCTGTTAGATATTCTGGGTTCTGGAGTAAAAAAAAATATCGAGATTATTTAGATTTATTGAATAAATGGATCTCTGGTCGTCAATTGAAGGCGATCGGCACCCCTATATGGGCACGTTATGATGCCCCTTATGTGCCATGGTTTTTGAGAAGAAATGAGATATTAATACCCATCAATCAGCCTTAAAATTTTGCATATAATGTTTATGTGGTGAAGTTACAGCAAAAAAATCCTTTATTTTCTAGCCTTTTTTCTTGATCACTTTATTCCATATAGTGGTGACTTGTTTACGTTGAGTTGAGCATTGATTAGCCTTTACAAGGAGAGGTTCATTTTGTAGTTGCAGTCTGTGTCCTAAGGAGCGGTAGTCTATATATGCTTCTTTTAGATTTTTTGCATCATCGAATGAAAAGATACCGTTGCTTTCTAGGCTATCAATAATTCGAATATTATCGCTCCAATGCACCAAATCAATGAACTGGTGTGCATGCGATAGCACTTTTGTTTGTACTATAAATTCGATATCAATCATTCCTCCTTCATCATACTTAATATCAAACATTGGTAAATTTGTACTGGAACGCTCAATATTTGTTTTTAGTAATGGCTTTTTTGGAGTTCTTTTTTTCATTATTAGTTGTTCTAACATTTTTTTTCGCATACTGAAAATATCATTAATAAGCTGATTTTGATCTCTATTTCTACATAAAATTTTTGATCTGATAGACTTAAATTTTCCGGTTAATACTGGTGTTCCAACGATTGGCCTAGCTCTAACTAGAGCTTGATGTTCCCATGTCCAAGCATTATTTAATTGGTATTTTTCAAATGCCTCCAGTGACGAGACTAGCATTCCTGAGCGCCCTGATGGCCTGAGACGCACATCAACCTCATAAAGAACACCAGATGCTAATCGAGTCGTTAGAATATGAATAATTTTTTGTCCTAATCGTATGAAAAATGTTTCATTATCAATAGATTTATCGCCATCCGTTTGATCATTTCGATTAGCATCGTAAATAAATACTAAATCAAGATCAGAGTTATGCCCTAACTCTATGCTTCCAAGCTTGCCATAGCCAATGATTAGAAATTCTGACTTTTTACTAGTCCTCCCTGAAGGCTTGCCGTATTTTTCTGTCATTTCGTTCCATGCAATTTCTACTGTGTGAGTCAGTATTGCTTCTGCGATTGACGTTAGGTAGTCACTAACCTTTAATAAAGGCAGTATCCCTGTAACTTCACATGCAGCAACATGGAGACTATGTGAAAGCTTGAAGTAACGTAAAGCCTCCATTTGCGCCTCTTGGTCGTTAGAGGGAACTCTGAGTAATTGTTGCCTTAGTTCGTCTATTAGTTGTTCTTTATCGGGTAGGGTGTATAGCGTTCTATGATCGAGAAGCTCATCTAATAAAGCAGGGTTTTTAGATAATTGTTCGGAGATCCATGGACTCGCAGAGCAAAGCTGTAAGGTGATATTGAGTACACTTGGATTCTCTTTTAGTAAAACCAAATAGGCGCTTCTACGAGCTATAGATCCTATAAGCTTCAGGACTCGGACAAGTGTTGGCCCCTTGTTTTCGTAATTAGCACAAGCAAAAATTAGGTCTGGCATCAATGCATCGAGACGAGTTTTTGCGTCTTTTGACATAAAAAGAATCGACCGATCCCGTTTAAGGGCTTGAATCAAGATAAGCGCGTCTTTTGGCTTTTTATAGCCTAAGCAGCTGAGATTTGCTGTTACATCCTTATCAATTTCGCATTGCCAAATATCATCTGCTTGCATGAGCTCATTTTTGCCATCATTTTCATCAGGGCCTGGCTCGTTAGCAATAACTGATCTAAATATTTGTTGCACATCAGAACGTCGATTATCGAGTACCAGCATGAATTCATCCCAGTTGATGAAACCCATGAGGTGCGCTAACTTAAGTTGTTCTTCTTTTGCATTTGGAAGCATGTGAGTCTGAAGATCTTGCATACCCTGTAAAATATGCTCTATATCCCGCAAGAATTTATAACTTTCTCGTAGTTTTTTTACCTCTGATTCAGGTAGCAATAACTCTTTTTCTATAAGGTTTAAAATATCTTTCAGCGCCTGAGACTGAAAGCGTACGTCTCTGCCACCATAAATAATTTGGAAAGCCTGAGCTATAAATTCTATTTCACGAATACCTCCAAATCCAATCTTTATATTTTTTGATATATCTTTTCTTTGTGTTTCTCTATTAATAAGAATTTTCATTTTACGTAAGGATTCTAGAGTACTGAAATCAACATATTTCCTGAAGGTGAACGGCCGCAATAATTTCATTAGTTCGGCCCCATCACTCGCTTCTCCAGCTACCACCCTAGCTTTAATCATGGCGTAACGCTCCCAGTCACGCCCTTGAGTCTGATAATACTCCTCTATTGCAGCAAAACTAAGAATAAGATTACCGCTTTGACCATACGGCCTTAAGCGCATATCTACTCGAAATACGAAACCATCATTAGTTTTTGCATCTAGTGACTTGATAAGCCTTTGACTTAGGCGCACAAAAAATTCTTCATTACTGAGACTACATTGACTTGCATTAGTTTCACCTCGTTCTGGGTATGCAAATATTAGATCAATATCTGAGGAAATATTTAACTCCCAGCCACCTAATTTTCCCATTCCAAGCACAACCATTTTTTGTGGTTTGCCATTTAAGTCACAAGGGGTCCCTAAAATTTGACAGGCATTACGATACAGAAAATCTAACGCATGCCTTATAGATATTTCTGCTAGAGAGGTCATATCGAGAGTAGTTTCTTCTAAATCTGACTCCCTGTTAAAATCACGCCAAATAATTCGAGTAATCTCGCGATTCCTAAATTGTCGCAACACCCTAAATAAATCATCTTCGTTAACAGCATTTTTAAGCTCTTTTATTAAGCGTCCATTCATTTCATCCTTCTCGTAAGATCTATATAACTCACCAGAACTAACTAATCGCCTGAATTCTTCTGGATTTTTGCTACACCATATGGCAATGAAATGACTACAGCTCCAGCATCTTTTTAGATGAAATAAGAAACTATTTTTAACTTCAATAAGTGAAAATAACCACTGTGATTGCTCTGTAGTAGTTACCTTTTCGAAATGCCTTAACCTTAATGACCATTCGTTTTCTAATATTTTAGGTATATTTTCGTCGTTCATTTTTTGCCAAATTATTTTACATGGGCTGCCATTAAAACAAGAGTTAGTGTAAATAGGACTATATCTAAAACATTTATATACTAAACTGGCGACCACATATATACTGTATATTTGTACAGTTATGGAGCGATTGGTAAACAATGAAATATTTAGCCAGTTCAAGTTATTTCTCTAAGAGATGCTTGGACTTATATCTAACTAAACTATCAGCAGGGTTTCCTAGCCCAGCAGATGACTATATAGAGTCAAAACTAGATCTTAATGAGCATCTCATAAACCAGCCTTCTGCTACATTTTTTGCTAAAGCTGAGGGGGATTCCATGATAGATAGAGGTATTTTTAATGGAGATTTGTTAGTTGTGGATAGATCTATAGAGGCCAAACATGGACATATTATAGTCGCTGCGTTCGATGGAGGGCTAACTTGTAAAATCTTAGATAAAAAAAGAAGACGCTTAATACCTGCTAATAAAAATTACCAACCGATAGCTATTTTAGAAAACTCCGATTTTTCAATTGAAGGTATTGTTATTCATTCAATTAGAAGTCATCAATGCTAGCACTAGTTGATTGTAATAGTTTTTATGCTAGTTGCGAGCAGGTATTCAGGCCTGATCTGAGAGGAAAGCCTATTGTTGTTTTATCAAATAATGATGGGTGTATCGTTGCTAGAAATAGAGAGGTTAAAGCGCTAGGGATACCAGGCTTGGAGCCTTATTTTAAGTTGGAGCCATTATTAAAAAAACATAATGTGCATGTTTTTTCTAGCAACTATGAGCTATATGCGGACTTATCGAGCAGAGTGATGGACGTAGCATCAAGTTTTTCTCCTGATGTAGAAATTTATTCAATAGATGAGTTGTTTCTATCTTTAGATGGTATGAAATGCGACTTAAATCAATATGCTAAAAAAATAAGAAAAACTATATGGCGTCATGTGAGAGTTCCAGTATCCGTAGGTGTTGCCCCTACGAAAACTCTCTCTAAGATTGCCAACCATACTGCTAAAAAGTACTTAGGTTTAAAAGGAGTTTGTATTTTAGATAACCCAAAAAAGTGGAAATCAATACTCAAAAAAATTCCTATTAGTGATGTATGGGGAGTGGGGCGACGCCTCACTGAAAGACTTATAGAATGTGGCGTTATTACTGCTAGCGATCTAGCACAGCAATCTCCTGAGAGTATGCGAAAACTTTTTAATATCAATATAGAGAGAACAGTAAGAGAGCTTAATGGCGAAGTTTGTATACCAATAGAGGAGGAAGCTGAACCCAGAAAGCAGATATTTTCTACAAGAACTTTTGGTCATCGAATCTACGACTTAAGTGAACTACAGCAATCAATCAGCACCTATACAACAAGAGCCTGTGAAAAACTTAGAAAACAGGAAAGCTTGGTGAACGTAGCAACCGTTTTTATCCAAACTAGTCGTTTTGATGATTTGAGATACTTGAGGTCTAAAATAGTTCGTATGCCCTATGCAACTAACGATACAGGGCTAATTGTTAATCAGCTAAATAGGAAAGTGAAAGATTTATTCATCAAAGGCTTACCTTACTATAAAGCTGGAGTTGGATTTATCGATCTATCAAATCAATATAATCAGCAAATGAGTTTATTTGACAACCATCAGCCCTCAAGAAGAACTCGACTTATGGAGGTAGTAGATAGCATAAATAGTAAAAAATATGGATCCATACAGCTGGCAAGCAACGGAATTAATCAAGACTGGAAAATGCGAAGACTTAAGAGGTCGCCCTCATACACAACTAAGTGGAATGAAATACCTACGATTAAATAATCATTTTTTTCGATAAAAAAATAGAAATTTTTTTGGAGTATTTTTGCTTCAATAAATATATTTGATATAAGTATTTTGAATCGAAAATCATAGTAATTAATATTTGACTGGCATTGAGCATGGGCTTTGATAAGATGCTTCACTTTCTACGAGAAATAAATATGTTTAGCCTCATCACCAGCAAAGAATCTAACTTAAAAAATGACTTATTATCAGGCGTAACTGTCGCATTAGCACTAGTTCCCGAAGCGGTCGCCTTTGCTTTTGTAGCTGGTGTAGCGCCGATGATTGGACTATATGCAGCATTTATTATGGGTATTATAGCCTCTATATTTGGCGGCCGACCCGGCATGATTTCCGGCGCTACCGGTGCTATGGCTGTAGTAGTAGTCGCACTAGTCGCTAGTCATGGAGTACAGTATTTATTTGCTGCAGTATTGCTGGCAGGATTGATTCAAATTTTGTTTGGGATCTTGCGTCTCGGTAAGTTTATTCGTTTAGTTCCATACCCAGTAATGCTTGGATTTGTTAATGGCCTTGCCGTGGTCATTTTTATCGCACAGCTTGCACAATTTAAGGTAGTTGGCAATCTTGGGGCACTTGAATGGATGGAGGGGGCTGAGTTATACGCGATGTTAGGATTGGTCACTTTGACTATGATGATTATCCACTTTTTACCGAAACTAACAACAGGTATACCAGCTTCATTAGTTGCTATTATCGTAGTGACATTAGTGGTCCATAGTTTAGGTATAGATACACGTACTGTTATCGATTTTGTGCGTAGTATGCTGCCAATGGGGCAACAGTCATCAGCAACCCTAGAAGGAACTCTACCAAGTTTTTCTATTCCGATGGTTCCTTTTTCTTTAGAGACTCTAAATATTATTGCGCCCTATGCAATAATTTTATCTCTTGTAGGTTTAATCGAATCCCTTCTTACATTATCTTTGATTGACGATCTTACCAGCACTCGAGGCCGAGGAAATCGAGAATGTACAGCCCAAGGCCTAGGAAATGTAGCTAATGGTTTTTTTGGGGGAATGGGCGGATGCGCTATGATTGGTCAAAGTATGATCAATATCAACTCTGGAGGCAGAGGCAGGCTCTCTGGAATCACAGCAGCAATAGTTTTACTAGCCTGCATTTTATTTTTTTCTAGCCTAATTGAGATGATTCCATTAGCTGCGTTAGTGGGCGTTATGTTTATGGTTGTACTGGGAACCTTTGAGTGGGCTTCCTTCCGGATATTTCAGGGCATGCAGAGAAGCGATGCTTTAATATCTATTCTTGTCGCAGTAGTTACGGTGTACACTGATTTAGCTATTGCAGTAATTGTTGGTGTAATTGTATCGGCACTAGTTTTTGCTTGGGAGCATGCAAAACATATAGCTGTAGTTACTTACATGGATGATGATGGATGGAAGGTTTATGAGTTAGACGGCCCTATATTTTTTGGCTCAGTAAGTAATTTTAAAGATCTTTTTTCGCCAAACGATGATCCTAATGATGTGGTAATCGAGTTTAAAAAAGCAAGAGTATCAGATTCATCTGCAATTGAAGCACTTCATGGTTTAGCGCATAAATATCAAAAACTTGGTAAAAAGCTTCACCTGCGTCATCTTAGTGAGGATTGTTTACAGCTGCTAGATGATGCTGCGCGTTATGTGGAGATTAATATTAACGAGGATCCACGTTACAAAGTCGCAACCGATGTCTTTGACTAAAATTAGGATATTGTTACAACCAATCCCAATAAGACTTAGATTTACGTGGCGCATTTTTCATTATAAAGTCCCATATGAAAGCAGGAGTTAAGCGCATCAAAGTAACAACCAACCTCATTTGCCATGGAAAAATTATAAATTTTTTATGTTGATTTATAGCCTTAACAAATTTTTTTGCTGCAACTTGAGGAGCCATTAAAAAAGGCATAGGAAATTTATTGAGTCTAGTCATTGGTGTTTTTATATAACCAGGGGCGATTGTTGTGACCACTAGATTGTACTCATTTAATTCTATCCTTAGGCTTTCTAAATAGGCTGTAACAGCGGCTTTAGATGCACTATAGGCGCCAGCCCCAGGCAAGCCCCTTGTGCCTGCAACACTTGATATTCCGACTAAGCTGCCGTAGTTATTTTTTTTCATTGGTAGAACAAATGGCTGAAAAGTATTCATCATGCCGACTAGATTGATATCTAAAACTGCCTGAAATGTATCCATGTCGGATTCTCTCTCAGTTAGTGTTCCAGAGCTTACTCCTGCGCTAGCTAT
>DGPR01000002.1:42965-150743 GCA_002390525.1 Cellvibrionales bacterium UBA4435 | reverse complement strand
GATGATCTTGCACCTGGAGTTTTAAAAACAGTTAAAGTTTACCTCGCAGTTAAACGACGAGTTCAGCCAGGAGATAAAATGGCTGGACGTCACGGCAACAAGGGGGTCATTTCAGTAATAATGCCAGTCGAGGATATGCCGCATGATGAACATGGTGTGCCAGTAGATATTGTTCTTAATCCTCTAGGTGTTCCATCGCGGATGAATGTAGGGCAGGTTCTTGAGACACATATGGGTCTTGCAGCAAAAACTCTTGGAGAAAAAATTGATAAGATGATCCAAGAACAAGCTAAAAGCGCTGAAATACGCAAATTTTTACAGGATGTTTATGATGTAGGTATTAGAACCCAAAAAGTCGATCTCGAGAAGTTGTCAGTGTCAGAATTTGATGAACTCACCCATAATCTTCGAGATGGAGTGCCTATAGCAACCCCCGTATTTGATGGCGCAAGCGAACATGAAATAAAACAATTATTGAAGCTAGCTGATTTACCAGAAAGTGGGCAAATGGAGCTATATGACGGTAGGACAGGGGACAAGTTCGAGCGTCCTGTAACAGTAGGATATATGTATATGTTGAAATTAAATCATTTGGTTGATGATAAAATGCATGCTAGATCAACAGGATCCTACAGTCTTGTAACCCAACAGCCGCTTGGAGGGAAAGCCCAGTTTGGTGGACAAAGATTTGGAGAAATGGAAGTCTGGGCATTGGAAGCTTATGGTGCTTCTTATACTCTACAAGAAATGCTTACAGTAAAATCTGACGATGTCAGCGGTCGAACTAAGATGTATAAAAATATCGTGGATGGAGATCACCGCATGGAGCCAGGAATGCCAGAATCATTTAATGTTTTGGTTAAAGAAGTGCGATCTCTAGGTATAAATATTGAGTTGGAGCAAGAAAAATAGTCTTATTGAAATATATTAAAAATTAAGTTGGGGGGGCGTTACATTTGCCCTCTATTAAAATATAGCATCCATTATGGAGAAAAGCGTTGAAAGACTTACTAAATCTGCTGAAATCACAAGATCAAATAGGCGAATTTGATGCAATTCGTATCGGTTTAGCGTCACCAGATATGATTCGATCATGGTCTTACGGTGAAGTTAAGAAACCGGAAACAATTAATTACCGTACATTTAAACCAGAACGTGAAGGTTTATTTTGTGCCAAGATATTTGGTCCAGTAAAAGATTACGAATGTCTCTGCGGTAAGTATAAGCGTATGAAACATCGCGGTATCGTTTGTGAAAAATGTGGCGTTGAGGTCACCTTAGCAAAAGTTCGTAGAGATAGAATGGCTCATATTGAGCTTGCTTGTCCTGTTGCGCATATATGGTTTCTCAAGTCACTTCCTTCTCGCATTGGACTAATGCTTAACATGACGCTACGAGAAATTGAAAGGGTATTATATTTTGAATCTTTCATAGTTACTGATCCTGGTATGACCACTCTAGAGTTAGGACAATTACTCACCGATGATGAATACTTCCAGGCTATGGAAGAATTTGGTGATGATTTTCAGGCAACGATGGGTGCTGAAGGTATTCAAAGCTTAATGAAAGATCTTGATATGGATCAAGAAATAGCAATTATTCGTGAAGAAATTCCAGCCACTCGTTCAGAAACAAAAATTAAGAAGCTATCAAAACGCCTAAAACTTTTAGAGGCCTTTCTTGGTTCTGGAAATAAGCCTGAGTGGATGATTTTAGAGGCATTACCGGTTCTCCCGCCTGACTTAAGACCTCTAGTGCCTCTTGATGGTGGTCGTTTTGCAACATCTGATTTAAATGATCTATATCGACGAGTGATAAATCGTAATAATCGCCTTAAGCGCTTATTGGAATTAAATGCTCCAGATATAATTGTACGAAATGAAAAGCGAATGCTGCAGGAATCAGTTGATGCACTTTTAGATAACGGACGTCGAGGTAGAGCCATCACAGGGTCAAATAAACGCCCTTTGAAGTCCCTTGCGGATATGATTAAAGGAAAGCAGGGTCGTTTTCGTCAAAATTTGCTAGGAAAACGAGTAGATTACTCTGGACGATCTGTGATCGTAGTCGGCCCTACTCTCAGACTTCATCAATGCGGCCTACCAAAACGTATGGCTTTAGAATTATTCAAGCCATTTATCTTTTCAAAATTGGAATTACGAGGATTAGCTACTACCATAAAGGCTGCAAAAAAAATGGTGGAACGTGAAGAGCTAATTGTTTGGGATATTCTTGATGAAGTTATCCGTGAGCACCCAGTTCTATTAAACCGGGCTCCTACACTCCATAGGCTTGGTATTCAAGCTTTTGAACCAGTCCTAATCGAAGGAAAAGCTATACAGCTCCATCCTCTGGTGTGTGCTGCATATAACGCTGACTTTGATGGAGATCAAATGGCAGTTCATGTCCCTCTCACTCTGGAGGCTCAGCTTGAGTCTCGTGCTTTGATGATGTCGACTAATAATATTTTATCTCCTGCAAGTGGCGAGCCGATCATTGTGCCTTCACAAGATGTTGTATTAGGCCTTTATTGGATGACTCGTGAACGAACTAACGCATTAGGAGAGGGAAGAATTTTTGGAGATCTCAAAGAAGTTTCTGTTGCTTATTATAGTAAACAGATAGACCTGCAAGCCAGAGTAAAAGTTCGTATTAATGAAGTTAACTTTAATGATCTTGGTGAGGCTGAATCAAAAAAATACATCGTCGATACTACCGTAGGTCGTGCATTATTATGGGATATTGTTCCAGACGGCTTGAGTTACGACATGGTGAACCAGCCAATGACCAAAAAGGCAATTTCAAGAATTATTAATCGTTGTTATCGAGATGTTGGGTTGAAGGCAACCGTAATTTTTGCAGATCAACTTATGTATACCGGTTTTGATTTTTCTACAAAGTCTGGCGCGTCTATTGGGGTAAATGACTTTACTATTCCTTCTTCCAAAGAAAAAATTATTGCTCAATCTGAAGAAGAAGTTAAAGAAATTGAAAGTCAGTTTTCTTCTGGTCTAGTCACCCAAGGTGAAAAATACAACAAAGTAATTGATATTTGGTCAAGAGCTAATGATCTAGTTGCAAAAGCTATGATGGAGGTTATTAGTACAGAGGAGGTTTCTAATAGCGATGGTGAAATAGAGACTCAATCATCTTTCAATTCTGTGTTTATTATGGCTGACTCAGGAGCCAGAGGCTCACCTGCGCAGATCAGACAACTTGCAGGCATGAGAGGTTTAATGGCTCGTCCAGATGGTTCAATTATTGAAACTCCAATCACTGCTAATTTTCGTGAAGGTTTGAATGTATTGCAATACTTCATATCAACACATGGAGCACGAAAAGGTTTAGCAGATACTGCACTCAAGACAGCAAATTCAGGATATCTGACTCGTCGATTAGTAGATGTCTCTCAGGATCTAGTGGTAGTACAAGAGGATTGCGGTACTTCAGAAGGCCTACTAATGACTCCTGTTATAGAAGGTGGAGATATCATTGAATCCTTGGGGGACCGAATTCTTGGTCGTGTCTTAGCAGTTGATGTAACTAAACCTGGCGCTAGAAAAGTTGTGTTAAAAGCTGGCCATATGATTGATGAAAAGTGTGTAGAACAAATAGAAATGCTTGGGATAGATGAGCTAAAAGTGCGCTCTCCAATTACGTGTGAGACTCGTCATGGTATATGCTCACAGTGTTATGGAAGAGATTTGGCAAGAGGACATCGAATTAACTCTGGAGAAGCGGTTGGCGTCGTCGCTGCTCAGTCCATTGGTGAACCGGGCACACAACTAACTATGCGAACCTTTCACATTGGAGGCGCTGCTTCACGTGCATCTGCTGCAGACAGTATTCAGGTCAAGACGGGAGGGAAAATTCGCTTTATTAACATCAAAGTAGCGGAACGAGAAAATGGAGAGCTCGTTGCAGTATCTCGCTCTGGAGGTCTTGCGCTTGCTGATGAAAATGGACGTGAACGTGAACGTTACAAGTTGCCTTATGGGGCAGTTATAAGCGTTAAAGAGGGTTCAATTGTGGCTGCCGGAGATATTGTAGCAGCTTGGGATCCCCACACTCATCCCATAATAACTGAAGTCGCGGGTCAAGTTGCATTTTCTGGTATGGAAGAAGGTCTTAGCATCCGAACTCAAACAGATGAAATGACAGGTTTATCAAGTATTGCAGTTATTGATCCAAACGAACGCCCTTCAGCAGGGAAAGATATCAAGCCTATGGTTACCTTGCTTGATGACGACGGTAAAGAACTAACTTTTGCCAATTCAACTGTTCCTGCTCACTATATGTTGCCACCAAATGCAATACTGAGTATCACTGATAATAGCCATGTTGGAGCTGGCGATATTGTTGCACGTATTCCACAAGAAGGGTCAAAAACCCGTGATATTACTGGGGGACTTCCTCGTGTTGCCGATCTTTTTGAAGCAAGACGACCAAAAGACCCAGCTATACTAGCTGAAATATCAGGTACTGTTACTTTTGGTAAGGAAACAAAAGGAAAACGCCGTTTAGTCATCACTCCTCCTAATGGGAAACTGTTGCCTGACGGAAGTGATCATTATGAGCTTCTTATACCTAAGTGGCATCAATTGGGAGTATTTGAGGGTGAAAATGTAACCAAAGGTGAAGTTATTGCTGATGGCCCAGAAAATTCTCATGATATTTTGCGTTTGCAGGGCGTCGACTCTTTGGCAGAATATATCGTTAATGAAATACAAGAAGTTTATCGTTTGCAGGGTGTCAAAATAAACGATAAGCATATTGAGGTGATTTGTCGCCAGATGTTACGGAAAGCCGAAATTACAGATATGGGCGACTCTTCTTTCGTTAAAGGAGAGCAGATTGAATATACAGCAGTCCTAGAAGAGAACGAAAAATTAGTGCTTGAGAAG
Source organism: Cellvibrionales bacterium UBA4435 (assembly GCA_002390525.1). Classification (GTDB taxonomy): domain Bacteria; phylum Pseudomonadota; class Gammaproteobacteria; order Pseudomonadales; family Porticoccaceae; genus Porticoccus. The sequence goes on along the minus strand of DGPR01000002.1, from coordinate 145,839 downwards.
AAAAGACCTGCTAAATTTGAGCGCCTTCTTCTTGGTATAACTAAGGCCTCGCTTGCGACAGAGAGCTTTATATCTGCGGCCTCATTTCAAGAAACAACACGTGTTCTCACAGAGGCTTCAGTAACAGGTAAAGCAGACTATCTGAGAGGCTTAAAAGAGAACGTAGTAGTTGGTCGATTGATTCCTGCAGGGACTGGATTAACATATCACCGTAAGCGCCGGGAGGCAAAAGAAAAAGAATCAGAAATAGCAGTTAGCGCAGTTGATATTGAAGCAGCATTAAGTGAGGCTTTAAGTACAAGTGAGAGTGAGTGATAGAGGTTAAATATTTCATTTAAGCCTATCGCGACTCTTGACTAGAGTCGCCAGTATCTTTAGACTGCCTCATCTTAAAAATGGTCTGTTTATCAGACTGAATTTAAAAGTATGGTCTTAGGGAAAGACCTTTTATTTGGAGCTAATTTAATGGCAACGATTAACCAACTGGTTCGTAAGCCTAGAAAAACTAGAATAATTAAATCTGGTGTGCCGGCATTAGATGCTTGCCCGCAAAGAAGAGGTGTTTGTACAAGGGTGTACACCACGACTCCTAAAAAACCAAACTCAGCACTCCGTAAAGTTTGTCGTGTTCGATTAACAAATGGTTATGAAGTTAGCTCATATATTGGTGGTGAGGGACATAACCTTCAAGAACACAGTGTTGTATTGATAAGAGGTGGACGTGTAAAGGATTTACCTGGTGTGCGATATCATACCATACGAGGGGCGCTAGATACTTCTGGTGTTGCTAATCGTACGCAAAGCCGTTCAAAATACGGGACCAAGCGCCCTAAAAAATAATATTAGTTTAGTTTAAAAAATAGAGATCAATAATTAGTAAGGCTGGGTATATCTAACAATATATCCCAGATAACCCTGAAAAAAGAGTGAGTTATATGCCAAGAAGAAGAGTTGCTGCAAAACGTGAAATATTACCGGATCCAAAATTTGGAAATATTACATTAGCTAAGTTCATGAATCATGTGATGGTTAGTGGAAAAAAAGCTGTTGCTGAAAGTATTGTTTATGGAGCACTTGATATAGTTCAAGAGCGCCTGAAAGAGGATCCCTTGATTGCTTTTGAGACCGCATTAGAAAAAATCGCACCATCTGTTGAAGTGAAAGCCCGTCGTGTTGGCGGTGCAACCTACCAGGTCCCTGTAGAAGTTCGTCCTTCTAGAAGAAATGCTTTAGCAATGCGTTGGATGGTAGATTTCTCCAGAAAGAGGGGAGAAAAATCCATGGCTCAGCGGTTAGCTGGAGAAATCATTGATGCACAACAAAGTAAAGGTGGAGCAGTCAAAAAACGCGAAGATGTTCACCGGATGGCTGATGCAAACAAAGCATTCTCGCACTTCCGCTTCTGATAGTTATATTGAGATTTTATGCTAACATCAAAAGGTAGCTATTCATGGCTGCCTTTTTGGTTTTTAATTTTGACTAATATTTAATTCCCTTTTCATTTAATTGCTTTGAGTAAAATTATGTCGCCTCGAAAAACCCCTATCGAACGTTATCGTAATATTGGTATTTGTGCTCATGTAGATGCGGGAAAAACTACAACAACTGAGAGAATACTTTTTTATACTGGAGTTTCTCATAAAATTGGAGAGGTACATGATGGTGCATCTGTTATGGATTGGATGGAGCAAGAACAAGAGAGAGGTATCACTATAACATCTGCTGCTACAACTTGTTTTTGGAAAGGAATGCAGCAGCAATTAGACCAACACCATATTAACATTATTGATACTCCTGGACATGTTGATTTTACAATCGAAGTTGAGCGTTGTTTGAGAATTTTAGATGGAGCCGTTGTTGTGATTTGCGGTTCTTCTGGGGTTCAGCCTCAAACTGAGACAGTCTGGCGACAAGCCGATAAATATAAGGTTCCTCGTTTAATCTTCGTTAATAAAATGGATCGTACCGGAGCAGATTTTAATAAATCTATAGAGCATATAGAGTCCAGATTAGGTGCAAAAGCAATCCCTATGCAGATGACCATAGGCGCTGAAGATGATTTTATCGGTGTGATAGATTTAATTAAGATGAAAGCCATCTTCTGGAACAAAGAAGACCAAGGTGTAAAATTTGAATATGAAAAAATCCCAGATCATCTTATCGATGACTGTAACATTATGCGTGAAAAGATTATTGAAGAAGCAGTCGAAGCTAGCGATGGACTGATGGAAAAGTATCTTGATGGCATCAAACTTTCAGAGTCTGAGATAAAACTTGCTATTCGAAAGAGAACTTTAGCGAACGAAATATTTCCTGTTTTTGCAGGCTCAGCATTCAAAAATAAGGGAGTTCAAGCAATTTTGGATGGTATTCTTGAGTATCTCCCCTCTCCTCTTGATATAAAGCCTTTAGATAATGTTATTGAAAAAAAATTACCTTTAGACGTTTTTCGGGTAGATGACAGTGCCCCATTTGCAGCTCTTGCATTTAAGGTAGCTACTGACCCTTTCGTAGGTACATTAACTTTTTTTAGGGTATATTCCGGGAAACTTAAAAGCGGAGATGCGATATATAACTCCGTAAAAATGAAAAAAGAGCGTATTGGTAGGATGGTACAAATGCATGCCAATAGTCGAGAAGATATAAATGAAGTCCGTGCAGGTGATATTGCTGCGGCTATTGGCCTTAAAGACGTAACTACTGGCGATACACTCTGTGAGGAGAAGCATAAAATTATTTTAGAGCGAATGGATTTTCCTGAACCAGTTATCTCTGTAGCTATTGAGCCGCGATCACAACCTGATCATGAAAAGATGGGTGTTGCTTTAGGAAAACTTGCTCAAGAGGATCCCTCTTTTCGTATAAGTATAGATGAAGAAACAGGCCAAACTATTATGTCTGGGATGGGTGAGCTACATCTGGATATTCTAGTTGAACGGATGCGCCGAGAGTTTGGTGTGCAAGCTAATATAGGAAAACCTCAGGTTGCTTACCGTGAGGCAATCCGGAACTCCATTAAAATCGAAGGTAAGTTTATTCGTCAATCAGGCGGTCGTGGTCAATATGGGCATGTTTGTATCAAGTTTGAGCCAGCTAACGACGAAGCTGCAGAAGGGTTAGTGTTTGTTAATGAAATAGTGGGTGGAACAGTACCTAAAGAATACATCCCAGCAATCGAAAAAGGGATAACCGAACAAATGCAAAACGGAATTTTAGCTGGGTATCCGTTGCTTGGGTTAAAAGCAACTTTATATGATGGATCATACCATGATGTAGATTCAAATGAGCTTGCATTTAAGATTGCAGGATCAATGGCAACTAAAAAACTAGCTGAAAATGGAGGAGCAGTACTACTTGAGCCGATGATGACAGTTGAGGTGATAACCCCTGAAGAAAATATGGGGGACGTTGTTGGAGATCTTAATCGCCGCAGAGGAGTAATTCATGGCATGCAGGACGTTAGTATGGGCAAAGTGGTAAATGCCGAGGTTCCACTTGGTGAAATGTTTGGTTATGCAACACATCTTAGATCTGCCACACAAGGGCGAGCGACTTTTACAATGGAATTTAACAACTATTCTGAAGCTAGTCAAAATATCCTTGACCAGGTGCTGTCTAAAAATAACTTTTAGACAGCCATAAAGAATCCAACTATAGAGGCTTTTTTTATAGTTGGATTTTTCAAGACTTAGCTTCCATCTCTTTCCTCTCCTTGGTTTCAAGTATAACCTGTTCAGAAACACTGTTTGGACAAGCCGAGTAATGTGAAAATTCCATTGAAAATTGACCTCGACCCGATGTCATTGTTCGAAGAGTTCCAATATAACCAAACATTTCTGCTAGAGGAACATCTGACTTAACCCTAACTCCTGAAACACCCTTTTCCTGATCTTTGATCATTCCGCGACGTCTATTCAAATCTCCAATTACATCACCTACATGATCTTCAGGACTATAAACATCAACTTTCATTATTGGTTCAAGAAGCTGTGGTTTTGCCTTAGGCATAGACTGACGAAACGCTCCTTTTGCCGCAATTTCAAAAGCAATTGCAGAGGAATCTACTGCATGGAAACCACCATCATAGAGTTCTATCTCAATATCTAAGACAGGAAATCCTGCAAGAGGACCCTCTTCCATCATCCCTTTAAAACCTTTTTCGATAGCAGGGAAAAATTCTTTAGGGACGTTTCCTCCAACTACTGTGGATGTAAATTGAAATCCAGAACCTATTTGTCCTGGCTTAACGCGGTAATCAATTTTGCCAAACTGACCCGATCCACCAGATTGCTTCTTGTGAGTATAACTATCTTCTATTGATTGAGTGATAGTCTCTCTATATGCAACTTGTGGTTTTCCTACCTCTAGTTCTACTGCGTAGGTTCTCTTCAATATATCAACTTTAATATCTAAGTGAAGTTCACCCATACCTTTAAGTATAGTTTCGCCTGAGTCTTCGTCCGTTTCGACACAAAAAGTAGGATCTTCTGCAACCATTTTCCCGATTGCTATCCCCATTTTTTCTGAGCCGCCTTTATCTTTTGGCTTAACAGAAATTGAAATAACAGGCTCTGGAAATATCATTGGTTCGAGTGTGCATTCATGTTTTGGGTCACATAATGTTTGGCCTGTTTTGACACTTTTTAAACCTACGAGTGCAATTATATCTCCGGCTTGTGCAGACTCTAATTCTTTTCGGTCGTCTGCATGCATTTCGACCATTCTTCCAATACGTTCAGTTTTTCCTGTGAAAGAATTTAAAACAGACGCCCCTTTATTTAGAATTCCTGAATAAATTCGGATAAACGTAAGTGCTCCAAAACGATCATCCATAATCTTGAAAGCTAGTGCGCGGAAAGGCTCTTCTTTAGATACGATCGCTGATTGACCGTTTGGTTCACCTTTCTCGTCTGTAAGCGGCTGAGGTTCGACATCTGTAGGGCATGGCAAATAATCAATTACAGAATCTAAAACTAATTGGACACCTTTGTTTTTAAATGCTGACCCGCATACAGTTGGGAAAAAATCGAGCGCTATGGTTCCCTTACGGATACAGCGTTTTAGGTCCTGTACAGAAACTTCCTCACCCTCCATATATGCCATCATTAGATCATCGTCTTGTTCAACTGCAGTTTCAACTAATTGTTCTCTATATTTGGCAACAAGATCAATCATATCTGCTGGTATCTCTTCTATTTTAAAATTCTCTGGTAGGCCAGAGTCGTCCCACACATATGCTTTTTCTGTTAATATATCAACGACTCCTCTGAAATCATCTTCTTCTCCAATAGGTAGAGTCATTACTAGTGGGTTTGCACCAAGGACCTTCTTTATTTGCTCAACTACACGTAAAAAATCTGCACCTATTCTGTCTAGCTTGTTGATGAAAATAACCCTAGCAACTTTAGAATCATTTGCATATCGCCAGTTTGTCTCAGACTGAGGCTCAACTCCACCCGAACCACAAAATACACCTACTCCACCATCTAAAACCTTAAGTGATCGATAAACTTCGACTGTAAAATCAACATGACCTGGTGTGTCAATGATATTCAAGCGGTGGTCATTCCAAAAACAAGTAGTGGCAGCAGACTGAATAGTAATACCTCGCTCTTGTTCTTGAGTCATAAAGTCTGTTGTTGCAGCTCCGTCATGAACTTCACCTGTTTTATGAATTTTCCCTGTAAGTTTTAGGATACGTTCAGTCGTTGTTGTCTTTCCCGCATCAACATGGGCGAAAATTCCAATATTTCTATAGTTTGATAAATCTGTCATTATAATACTCAGTTAAAGTTATATGGGCTAAAAATCGCGCGTGATTATACAAGAATTATTTCTATTTTTTGATAAAAATTTTTCAATAAGTCGTAAAAAGTTTAAAAAAATAAAGAATTCACCCATATTCGGCAGTTATTTTGCTCTTTTTATAAAAAACTCATCTAGAATTTTCTAAGTTAGAAGCATCCAGATGAAAATCTTATCCTCAATAAATCGTGGACGGCTGAACTAGTAGTTCAATCTTTTTACGCAAACAAGCCTGGCATTTACAAATCACCTACAAATACAAAAAAATTGTTTATCATCAATATGTTTACCAGAGATAAATGAGGGATGAAAAATAAAGATGGTTTTATGCTTGACTCCAACGGGCCACAGCTTTAAAATCTCGCCTCTTTTTTCAGGGTCCTGACAAAAAATTAAGGATCTGTAGGCTCTTTTAAAGTTATTACATAGTTGGAGTTTTGTTCCATGAAGGATCAGCGTATTCGTATTCGTCTCAAAGCTTTCGATCATGCATTGATTGATGCTTCGACACAAGAAATCGTAGAAACGGCAAAACGCACAGGTGCACAAATTCGTGGACCAATACCTTTGCCGACCCGAAAAGAACGCTTTACTATTTTAACTTCGCCGCATGTTAATAAAGATGCACGCGATCAGTACGAAATTCGTACACACAAAAGATTACTAGATATTGTTGAACCTACTGAAAAAACAGTTGATGCCCTAATGAAACTAGATTTAGCTGCAGGTGTTGAAGTGCAAATTAGTTTGGGTTAATCCAAACATTTAAAAAGAAATAAGCCCATGCCCAACCATCGTTAGGCGGGTGTAACGCTCTGAAATAAGCGGCCATAGCGGGTAAAAGCCCCGTACACTAAGAGGTTGTAAAGATGACTATTGGTATTGTCGGCCGTAAAAGCGGTATGACACGTGTTTTCAATGATAAAGGAGCTTCGATACCTGTAACAGTGGTCGAAGTCGAGCCTAATCGTGTCACCCAAATCAAAACTGATGAAATAGATGGATACTCTGCTGTGCAGGTTACCGTCGGAACTCGTCGTTCCTCTCGTATTAGCAAGTCTGAAGCCGGACATTTCGCAAAGGCAGGTGTTGAAGCTGGTCGCGGAATATGGGAGCTTCGTCTCGATACTTCTACCGAAGTAAAAGTTGGAGAAAATATTGCAGTTGATCAATTTTCTGTTGGTCAAAAAGTTGATGTTACTGGTATTTCGAAAGGAAAAGGATATGCCGGTGTTATAAAGCGTTGGAATTTTCAGATGCAAGATGCCACACATGGTAACTCACTATCTCATCGTGCTCATGGGTCTACTGGCCAATGTCAAACTCCTGGACGAGTGTGGAAAGGAAAGAAGATGTCGGGTCATATGGGCAACGAACAGGTCACTACTCAAAATTTAGAAATTGTTCGTATTGACTCCGAGCGTAATTTACTTCTTATCAAAGGGGCGGTGCCAGGTGCACCGGGTGGTGATGTCATTGTTCGTTTTGCTGAGAAGAGCTGAGGTAATTGTTGATGGAATTAAGCATTTCTAAAACTAAAGGCAAGGCTGAAACTATAGAGGTCTCTGATCTAGCTTTTGGTAAAGACTTTAATCAAGATTTAGTTCATCAGACAGTCACAGCATATCTAGCTGGCGCTCGTCAGGGTACTAGAGCTCAAAAAAATCGTGCTTCAGTTTCTGGTGGCGGAAGAAAACCATGGAATCAAAAAGGTTCTGGTCGCGCTAGAGCTGGAACTATTCGAAGCCCAATTTGGCGTTCAGGTGGTGTTACATTCGCAGCCAAACCACAAGATCATACTCAGAAAGTAAATAGAAAAATGTATCGGGCAGCAATGCGCTCTATTCTTTCTGAGCTAGCTCGTCAAGATCGATTAATTATAGTCAAAGATTTTGAGCTCAGTGAACCAAAAACAAAAACTTTGCTAAATAAGTTAGGTGATTATAAATTAGAGCAAGATGTACTTATTGTTACTGAAGAGGTTACTGAAAATTTATATTTATCATCCAGAAATTTACACAAAGTGGATGTAAGCGATGCTGTCGGAATTAATCCCGTAAGCCTAATCCATTCCGAAAAAGTATTAATGACTATCACTGCGCTGAAGAAAATTGAGGAGATGCTAGGATGAACCAAACACGCATTTTCAAGGTATTACTTGGCCCTCATTTCACAGAAAAAGCTACTTCCTCAACTAGTTTAGCCAATCAGGTAGTCTTTAAAGTTGTTAAAGATGCTACAAAACTGGAAATAAAAGCAGCAGTAGAGAAGCTTTTTGACGTTAAGGTGCTCGGTGTATCTGTTGCTCTCATGAAAGGAAAGACAAAGCAAACAAAGTACGGGTTAGGAAAAAGATCTAACTGGAAAAAAGCATACGTTCGTTTGGAGCAAGGTCAAGAAATTGATTTTGCTACTGTGGAATAAGGAAGGGGAAAAATAAAATGCCAGTTATAAAGAGAAAACCAACGTCCCCGGGCCGCAGACATGTAGTTAGTGTTGTAAATCCTAATTTACATAAAGGTGATCCTTATGCCCCTTTATTAGAAAGCCAATCAAAGTCTGGAGGGCGAAATAATAATGGTAGAATCACTACAAGACATATAGGTGGCGGTCATAAAAGACATTATCGTTTGATAGATTTTAAGCGTAATAAAGATGGAGTACCAGCTACAGTCGAGCGATTAGAATATGACCCCAATAGAACCCCATATATAGCATTATTATGCTATGCGGATGGAGAGCGACGTTATATTATCGCTCCGAAAGATCTAGCGGTTGGTGATAAGGTTGAATCAGGAGTAACCGCTAGTATAAAAACTGGAAATACTTTACCGCTTGAAAATATACCTGTTGGAGGAATTGTCCACTGCGTAGAAATGAAACCAGGTAAAGGAGCCCAAATTGCAAGAAGTGCTGGAACATCAGCACAATTAATAGCTAGAGAAGGCCAGTATGCAACTTTAAGGCTCCGGAGTGGAGAAATGAGAAAAATTCCAATATCTTGTCGCGCAACAATAGGAGAAGTCTCAAATAGTGAGCATAATTTACGTTCACTTGGTAAGGCTGGCGCTACTCGCTGGAGAGGAGTTAGACCAACCGTTCGTGGTGTTGTGATGAATCCAGTTGATCATCCTCATGGTGGTGGTGAAGGTCGTACTTCAGGTGGTCGTCATCCAGTATCACCATGGGGTATGCCTACAAAAGGATATAAAACGCGAAAAAATAAGCGTACAGACAGTATGATTGTGAGAAGACGAACTAAAAAATAATATAAGAGAATGAGGAAAATATTGTGTCACGCTCTCTAAAAAAAGGCCCTTTTCTTGACTTACATTTGATGAAAAAAGTCGAAGAGGCAAGAGAAAAAAATGATAGACGACCAATCAAAACTTGGTCACGTCGCTCAATGGTAAGTCCAGATATGGTCGGCTTAACTATAGCTGTTCATAATGGAAGACAGCATGTCCCTGTTTTGATTAATGAGGAAATGGTCGGGCATAAATTGGGTGAATTCGCGCCAACGCGAACTTTTCGTGGGCATGTAGCCGACAGAAAAGTTAAGGTTTAAGAAGTATATGAGGGGTAAATGACTGTGGAAGTAGCAGCTATATTACGGGGTACTAAACTGTCGGCTCAAAAAGCCAGATTGGTTGCTGATCAGGTGCGTGGAAAGCCTGTTGAGGCTGCTTTAGATATTCTCACATTTAGTGATAAGAAAGGTGCAGATATAATTAAAAAAATACTCTTATCTGCAATTGCTAATGCCGAGCATAATGAAGGTGCTGATGTAGATGAGCTTTCTGTATCTAAAATTTATGTAGATGAGGGTACAACACTAAAACGTGTTAGCCCCCGTGCTAAAGGTAGAGCTGATCGAATTTTAAAACGTCATTGCCATATAACTGTAAAAGTTGCTGACGGGGAGACCGTTTAATGGGACAAAAAGTACATCCAAATGGTATTCGACTTGGTATTGTAAAAAAACATACATCTGTATGGTATGCAGGCCAAAAAGACTATGCAAATAAATTAAATTCTGATCTTGCATTACGTGAATTTCTCAGAAAAGAACTGTCTAATGCGTCTGTCAGCCGAATAGATATTGAGCGACCCGCACAAACAGCTCGAATTACTATCCATACCGCAAGACCAGGAATTGTAATAGGAAAAAAGGGAGAGGGAGCTGAACGATTACGTAATAAATTATCGTCTAAAGTTGATGTGCCAGTTCATATCAATATAGAAGAAATTCGTAAACCTGATCTTGATGCACTGCTTGTAGCCCAGAGTGTAGCACAGCAATTGGAGCGTCGTGTTATGTTTCGTAGGGCCACGAAGAGAGCTGTTCAGAATGCTATGAGACAAGGTGCAAAAGGTATAAAAATCCAAGTTGGTGGTAGGCTTGGCGGTGCAGAAATTGCACGATCAGAATGGGTTCGTGAGGGTCGAGTGCCTCTACATACATTTAGAGCAGATATTGATTATAACACTGCAGAAGCAGCAACTACCTACGGAATAATAGGTGTAAAGGTGTGGATTTTTAAGGGTGAGATATTTGGGGTTGAAGAAGATAAAACTCCAGCTGTGAGCCAGCCACAATAACTAAGATTTAAGATAGCGAGTTAAGGGTAAAGCGAGATGCTGCAACCAAAACGTACAAAATTTCGTAAGCAACACACCGGTCGAAACCGAGGTCTTGCTTCACGTGGAAGTAAAATTAGCTTTGGCGAATTTGGTCTTAAAGCACTGGGTCGTGGCCGACTAACCGCACGTCAGATAGAAGCTGCACGTCGAGCAATGACAAGACATATAAAACGTGGTGGTAAAATATGGATTAGAGTTTTTCCCGACAAACCAATTACTAATAAACCTCTTGAGGTCAGAATGGGTAAAGGTAAAGGTAATGTAGAATACTGGGTTGCGCAAATTCAGCCTGGTAGACTTCTCTATGAAATGGATGGCGTATCTGAAGAATTAGCTCGAGAAGCATTTGCTTTGGGAGCAGCTAAACTGCCAATCCAAACAACTTTCGTAAAAAGGTCGGTGATGTAATGAAACCTGATGAATTAAGAAAAAAATCTATTGATGAGCTGAATCAAGAGATGAATGAACAGCTAGAGCGCCAATTTAAATTGCGTATGCAGCTTGCAACTTCTCAGTTAGGCCAGAGTCATCAAATTAAAAGTGTGCGCAGAAATGTTGCACGCATTAAAACTATACTTAATGAGAAAGAGAGTAACTCTAATGACTGAAACTGCATCTAGATCTAGTACCTTGTCTGGTCGCGTGGTCAGTGACAAGATGGATAAAACAGTGACAGTTCTTGTTGAACGTCGTGTAAAACATCCTTTGTATGGGAAGATACTTAATAAATCTTCAAAAATTCATGCGCATGATGAAAATAACGAATGCCGTAATGGTGATATTGTAACCATTATAGAAACAAAACCTTATTCTAAGACTAAGTCTTGGGCTTTGGTGAAGATTGATGAGCGTGGTTTAGAGATTTAAGTTGTTAGCCAGATTTAACTGGCTAGGGGACAAAATATGATTCAAACAGAAAGTTATTTAGATGTTGCAGATAATAGTGGAGCACGTCGTGTTATGTGTATAAAGGTCCTAGGCGGGTCTCACAGACGTTATGCTAGAATCGGTGATGTCATTAAAATAACTATTAAAGAAGCTATACCACGTGGCAAAGTTAAAAAAGGCCAAGTGATGGATGCGGTAGTTGTGAGGACCAGAAAAGGGACACGTCGTGCAGATGGTAGTGTAATTAAATTTGATGATAATGCTGCAGTTCTACTAAATCCTCAATTAGCCCCTATAGGAACAAGAATATTTGGTCCTGTGACACGCGAGTTAAGAAATGAGCGTTTTATGAAAATCATCTCTCTTGCACCTGAAGTATTGTAATTTGGTAACTGGAAAAAATTATGTCAAAAATAAAGCGTGATGATGAAATAATCGTTACTGTTGGAAAAGATAAAGGAAAGCGCGGAAAGGTGTTGAAGGTTCAATCCGACGGTCGTTTACTGGTTTCTGGCATAAATATTATTAAAAAACACCAAAAACCTAATCCCCAGGCCAATATCACTGGGGGTATTATAGAAAAAGAAGCACCGATACAAGCGTCTAATGTGGCTATTTTTAACTCTGCTTTAGAGAAAGGTGATCGGATAGGCTTTAAAATTCTCGAAGATAACAAAAAGATACGTGTCTTCAAATCTAATGGCGAAGCAGTTGATGCTTAAATTTGACCGGAAAATAACATGGCAAGGCTGAACGAAGTATATAAAAAAGAGATCGCTGTTAAGTTGAAAGAAGAGCTTAATTTAGTGAATGTGATGGAAGTTCCCAAAATTACTAAAATTACACTTAATATGGGTGTAGGTGAAGCACTAGGCGACAAAAAAGTATTAGAGCATGCAGTTGCTGAAATGGCTTCAATTGCTGGTCAAAAACCGGTCGTTACCTTAGCCAGAAAATCGATTGCTGGTTTTAAGGTCCGAGAGGGTTGGCCTATAGGATGCAAAGTAACACTCCGAAGTGAGCGTATGTTCGAGTTTTTAGAGAGATTGATCTCTATAGCTATTCCGAGAATACGAGATTTTAGGGGATTTAGCCCTAAAGCTTTTGATGGACACGGTAATTTCTCTATGGGTATTACGGAGCAAATTATTTTTCCTGAAATAGATTTCGATAAAGTCGACGCGATGCGTGGTATGGATATCACAATTACTACCTCTGCTCGTAATAATGATGAGGGAAGAGCTCTCATGAGAGCCTTTAACTTCCCACTCAAAGATTGAGGTAAAAAAATGGCTAAGATTTCCATGATACAGCGTGAGAAGAAGCGCGCAAAAATTGTAATAAAATTTGCTGAAAAACGTAAAGCACTAAAGGCTGCGATTATTAATCCAAATCTCTCAGATGATGAACGCTGGGAGGCTCAGGTTAAGTTGCAAAAATTGCCTCGTAATGCAAGCCCTAGTCGTGGAAGAAATCGTTGTCGCCAAACAGGTAGACCCCATGGAGTTTATAGTAAATTTGGTTTATGTAGGATGAAGCTTCGCGAAGCCGCGATGCGTGGTGATGTGCCCGGTTTAGTAAAGGCTAGTTGGTAGAGAACCAAAATTGAGGAATTAACTGATGAGCATGCAAGATCCAGTAGCAGATATGTTAACTCGCATACGAAATGCACAGATGGCAGAAAAAAAGGTTGTAACTATGCCATCTTCTAAGCTTAAGTCTGCAGTAGCAGAAGTTTTAAAAAATGAGGGATATATTAATAATTTTCAGATCGAAACGGTTAACAAACCGCAATTGGCAATAGAATTAAAATATTTTGAAGGTAAACCCGTTATTGAAGAAATTGATCGTTATAGTCGCCCTGGACTACGCAAGTACTGTGGATCTTCAGAAATCCCCTCTATTCGAGGTGGTCTAGGAGTAGCCATTGTGTCCACAAGTAAAGGGGTAATGACTGATCGGTCTGCTCGTGCCGCCGGTATTGGTGGTGAAATACTCTGTACAGTATTCTAAGAGATAATAGAAATGTCTAGAATTGCAAATGACCCCGTAACTATACCCTCTGGTGTTGAGGTTCAAATAGATACAAACAAAATTTTGGTAAAAGGCTCCAAAACCTCATTATCTATGTCGATTCATAATGGTATTGAGATAAAAAAAGAAGATAATATTCTCTCCTTTTCTTCTAAATCTAGCAGTAAATCTGATGATGCTATGGCAGGAACCACCCGAGCTCTGGTAAGCAACATGGTCTTTGGAGTAACACAAGGTTTTGAGAAAAAATTACAATTAGTTGGAGTAGGCTATCGAGCCCAGCTTCAAAATAAAAAACTAAGTTTATCTTTAGGGTTTTCTCACCCTGTTGACTTTTCACTGCCTGAAGGTGTTACTGCTGAAGTTCCGAGTCAAACAGATATAACTCTTAAATCAGCAGATAAACAATTACTCGGTTTAGTAGCGGCAAAAATTCGTGCATTTAGGCCACCAGAACCATATAAAGGTAAAGGTGTCCGTTATGCCGATGAACATGTACGCCGTAAAGAAGCTAAGAAAAAGTAGGTTATAGATATGAATGACAAAAAAAAATCACGCATGCGTAGAGCTAGGCGAACACGTAGCAAGATTAGGGAGTTGGGGTCAAATAGATTGTGTGTAAATAGAACACCTAGACATATTTATGCACAGGTTATTTCATCAGATGGTGGCCATGTATTGGCATCAGCTTCTACACTTGATAAAAAGCTACGAACTGGTAGCACAGGAAATGTCGATGCGGCTAAGGGTGTGGGTCTTCTCGTTGCTGAGAGAGCAAAAAAAGCAGGCATATCCGCTGTTGCATTTGATCGTAGTGGTTATAAATATCATGGTCGTGTTAAAGCTCTAGCTGATGCTGCACGTGAAGCTGGTCTTAAATTCTAAGGATTTTATTGATATGTCAAGAAATCAAAAAAGCAAAGAAGCATCTGATGAAGGCTTGCAAGAGAAGCTCGTTCAGGTAAATAGAGTTGCAAAAACTGTGAAAGGTGGACGTATTTTTGGTTTTACTGCACTCACTGTAGTGGGTGATGGTAATGGAAAAGTAGGCTTCGGAAGAGGTAAGGCTCGCGAAGTACCTCAAGCTATACAGAAGGCTATGGAAGCTGCACGTAGAAATATGATCCACATAGACTTAAATGGTACTACTATTCAGTATGCGGTAAAAGCAAATCATGGAGCTTCAAAAGTTTATATGCAACCTGCATCTGAGGGTACTGGGGTAATTGCAGGTGGAGCAATGAGAGCTGTGCTAGAAATAGCAGGAGTTCATAATGTTTTAGCTAAATGTTATGGCTCAACTAATCCAGTTAATGTGGTTAGAGCAACATTTAAGGCATTACAACATATGAATTCTCCAGCAGTTGTTGCCGAAAAGCGCGGCAAAACTATTGAAGAAATTTTGAATTAAGGTTGATCGCTAACATGACAAAGTCAAAAATAATAAAAGTTACTCAAATTCGTAGTATTAATGGCCGAATAGCTTCACATAAGGCTTGTGTTGCAGGTTTAGGTCTGCGAAGAATCAATCATACTGTAGAAGTAGAAGATACCGCGTCTGTTCGAGGTATGATAAATACAGTCAACCATTTAGTTAAGGTTCAAGGGGAATAGTATGCGTCTTAATACGCTAAGTCCTGCACCAGGTAGAAATAAAGAAGCCAAACGGGTTGGTCGTGGAATTGGAAGCGGCTTAGGAAAAACTGCTGGTCGTGGCCATAAGGGTCAAAAATCAAGATCTGGTGGTCGTGTGCGCCCAGGTTTCGAGGGTGGACAAATGCCACTTCAAAAACGTTTACCTAAGTATGGGTTTACATCAAGAATATCAAGAGTATCCTCGCAAATTCGTTTGAGCGAGTTGAATTTAATCGATGGAGGTATTGTCGATATTGATGCCTTAAGAACAGCAGGCCTAATAAATAACAATATATCTCGAGCGAAAATATTTCTTTCTGGGGAGTTAAATAAAGCCCTTACTTTAAAGGGAATCGGTGCAACCAAGGGCGCTATAGCTGCTATTAAAGCAGCTGGTGGAAAAATAGAAGAGTAATCCTATGACTAAGGCCGGTATTCAACAAGGAAATTCAAAAGGTTTGGGAGAGCTATGGGCTCGACTACGTTTTTTGTTTATAGCTCTTGTAATATACCGGATTGGTACTCATATACCAGTACCTGGAATTGATCCAGATCGTCTTTCTGAATTATTTAGTCAAAATCAGGGAACAATTGTTGGTATGTTCAACATGTTTTCTGGAGGTGCGCTTGAGCGTATGAGTATTTTAGCATTAGGTATTATGCCATATATATCAGCTTCTATAATAATGCAGTTAATGTCAGCTGTAGTTCCCCAACTAGAACAATTAAAAAAAGAAGGCGAATCTGGTCGGCGAACCATAAATCAATATACCCGGTATGGTACAGTCCTATTAGCTACTCTTCAGGCAATAGGTATGTCAGTGGGCCTGGCTGGTCAAGGGCTGGCTTATTCTGTTGATTTCAGTTTTCATTTTATTGCAGTAGTCTCTCTGGTTACTGGGGCTGTATTTCTAATGTGGTTAGGAGAGCAAATCACAGAGAGAGGAATTGGTAACGGAATATCTATGTTGATATTTGCCGGTATTGTAGCAGGTATTCCATCAGCTATTGGACAGGCACTAGAGTCATCTCGTCAAGGTGAGCTTCATGTCTTGGCTTTATTGTTAGTCGCTATTCTTGCAGTCGCAGTAGTATATTTTGTTGTATTCATTGAACGTGGTCAGCGACGAATAACAGTAAATTATG
Organism: Cellvibrionales bacterium UBA4435; assembly: GCA_002390525.1. Lineage (GTDB taxonomy): Bacteria > Pseudomonadota > Gammaproteobacteria > Pseudomonadales > Porticoccaceae > Porticoccus. The sequence goes on along the minus strand of DGPR01000002.1, from coordinate 129,687 downwards.
CACAACGTCAACCAGGTAAGGGTCCTGCGCAAGCTAGCCATCTCCCGCTAAAAGTAAATATGGCTGGAGTTATACCAGCGATTTTTGCAAGTAGCTTATTGTTATTTCCCGCGTCAATTGCGCAGTGGTTTGGACAGGGTGCTGGTTCAGCAGATTGGCTACAAGAAGTAGCGCTTTTTATAGGTCCAGGTCAACCATTGCATATACTTTTATTTTCTGGATTAATTATTTTCTTTTGTTTTTTTTACTCAGCATTAATGTTTAATCCTCGTGATATGTCAGACAATTTAAAACGTGGTAATGGATTTTTGCCGGGTATAAGGCCTGGTGAACAAACAGCGAAATATATTGATGGGGTAATGACAAGATTAACTTTGGTGGGTGGTTTATATATGACTGCAGTATGCCTTCTACCTCAGTTTCTGAATGTATACTTAAATGTTCCATTTTATCTTGGAGGGACATCTTTGTTGATTGCGGTAGTTGTAACGATGGACTTTATGTCTCAAGTGCAATCTCATTTGATGTCAAATCAGTACTCTTCCTTAATGAAGAAGTCTAATCTTAAGGGATATGGTGGCAAAAGCCGTTGATTTGGTCAGAGGATTTATTATGAAAGTGCGTGCGTCAGTTAAAAAAATATGTCGTAACTGCAAAGTAATTAAACGCAAAAACGTGTTACGAGTTATTTGTAGTGTCGAGCCGCGCCATAAACAGCGTCAAGGTTAAATATAAGAGAGTTATTGATTTTTATTACAAGCAAAGCTATCCTCTTGCCCCCTTTTTTTTATGGGGCACTCCTCAAATGGAGTTTATTGATTATAGTTAAAACGTAAATTAAAGTGGAGTGAACAAATGGCCCGAATTGCCGGTGTCAATATACCCGATAACAAGCATGCAGTGATTTCTCTCACATATGTTTTTGGAGTTGGTCGGAGTGCTGCTAAAGCTATATGTGCTAGTGCTGGTATTGATGAAAAAGTAAAAATTTCCGATTTAAGTGAAAAAGAAATAGATTCTGTTCGAGGTGCTGTTGGAGAGCTTTCTGTTGAAGGTGATTTGCGAAGAGAAATCAGCATGAACATCAAACGGTTGATGGATCTTGGTTGTTACCGAGGTCTCCGTCATCGTCGTGGCTTACCTTTGCGTGGGCAGCGCACAAAGACTAATGCCCGTACCCGTAAAGGTCCGCGTAAGCCAATTAAGCGATAGGAAAATATAAGTATGGCAAATCCAGAGAAAAAAACTACCCGAAAAAAGGTAAAGAAAACAGTAGTGGATGGCATAGCTCATATTCATGCCTCATTTAATAATACTATCGTTACGATTACTGATCGACAAGGAAATACATTAAGTTGGGCAACATCAGGTGGTTCTGGCTTTAGGGGATCTCGAAAAAGCACCCCTTTTGCTGCACAAGTTGCTGCAGAAAGAGCTAGCGAGGCTGCCCAAGAATTTGGTTTAAAAAATCTTGATGTTCAAGTTAAGGGACCTGGCCCAGGAAGAGAATCAGCTGTGCGTGCTCTCAATAATGCAGGTTATAAAATTACAAATATTACCGACGTAACACCTATTCCACATAATGGTTGTCGTCCGCCAAAAAAACGTCGTGTATAACTAGGATAGCAATGATATGGCAAGATATTTAGGACCCACATGTAAGCTTTCTCGCAGAGAAGGCACAGATCTTTTCTTAAAAAGTGGTATTAGGCCATTAGAGTCGAAATGTCGCGCCGATAGTGTCCCTGGTCAACATGGTGCGCGACGTGGTCGTCTTTCAGACTATGGGGTACAGTTGCGAGAAAAACAAAAAGTACGACGTACATATGGAATTCTTGAGAAACAATTTCGAAACTATTACAAAGAAGCAGCGGTCATCAAAGGAGCTACAGGTGAAACACTTTTGAGGCTTCTTGAGCAACGCCTAGACAATGTTGTTTATCGTATGGGATTTGGTTCAACTCGATCTGAATCAAGACAGCTAGTAGCGCATAACGCAATCTTAGTTAATGGAAAAAAAGTTAATATTGCTTCATATAGAGTTTTAGAGAATGACATCATAAGTATTCGTGAAAAATCAAAAAAACAGCTCCGTATCCAAGCAGCACTTCAAATATCATCGCAGAGAAGTAGTGTTGACTGGATAGAGGTTGATGCTAACGCAATGGCAGGCACCTTCAAACGTTATCCTGATCGCAGTGAACTTCCTGCTGAGATCAACGAAAATTTAATCGTAGAACTTTACTCAAAGTAGGGTTAATAGTAGTTATTCGATATGAGGCAGATAGGCATATGCATACATCAGTAAATGAATTCTTGACACCACGCACCATAGATGTCACTGAATTAAGCATTACACAATCTAAAGTCATTCTAGAGCCATTAGAGCGAGGCTTCGGTCACACGTTAGGTAATGCCTTACGTCGTATACTATTATCTTCAATGGCTGGTTCCGCCATCGTGGAGGTAGAAATTGATGGCGTACTTCATGAATATAGTTCTCTAGAGGGAGTTCAAGAGGATGTCATTGAAATTCTTCTTAACTTGAAAGGGGTTGCCATAATACTGCATGAAAAGGACGAGGTAACTTTAACTCTTACGAAAAAAGGTAAGGGTGCTGTAACTGCTGGTGATATAGAGTTAGATAGCACGTGCGAGATTACTAACCCAGAACATGTAATTGCCAATATAACAGGCAGCGCCAAACTTAATATGAAACTTCATGTTGTAAAGGGCAGAGGGTACCAGCCATCAAATTTGCGCTCGAATGATTCTGATGAAGAACGATCTATTGGACGTCTACCATTGGATGCAACATTTACACCAGTAAGACGAGTATCTTATGTTGTTGAAAATGCTCGTGTCGAACAGCGCACTGATTTAGATAAGTTAGTGTTAGATATAGAAACAGATGGAACAATCGATCCAGAAGAGTCTATTCGTCGTGCTGCTACGATTCTGCAACAACAACTCGCTGTATTTGTAGACCTAAAAAGTGAGAGTGCAGCTGCTCCTGAAGAAGAGGAAGATTTAATTGATCCTATCTTGCTTCGTCCAGTAGATGATCTTGAATTAACAGTTCGTTCCGCTAATTGCTTAAAAGCTGAGAATATCCACTATATTGGTGATCTAGTTCAAAGACTTGAAGTTGAGCTATTGAAAACCCCTAATTTGGGAAAAAAATCCTTAACTGAAATTAAGGACGTATTAGCTTCGAGAGATTTGTTATTAGGCCAAAAAATTGAAAATTGGCCACCTGCAAGTATACGTACCGAAACTGAAGAGGACTAGATTCTTTAGATTTCTATTAACTATTTAATTTAAAGTTAAAATTTATTGCTGAGATAGCAAATTTTTAAGGAAACATAATAATGCGTCATCGCAAAAGCGGTAGAAAACTGAGTCGAACAGGAACACATCGAAGAGCCATGTTTCGTAATATGGTGACTTCGTTAGTGGAACATGAATTTATAAAAACAACTTTACCAAAAGCAAAAGAGTTGCGAAAGATCGCTGAGCCTTTGATTACTTTAGCAAAAGTTGATAGTGTCGCTAATCGTAGATTGGCATTTAGCCGGATTCAGGATAAAGCCGCTGTTGGAAAATTGTTTACAGAGCTTGGACCTAGATATCAAAATCGACCAGGTGGATATATCAGTATTTTAAAGTGTGGATTTCGATCTGGAGACGCTGCTCCAATGGCCTATGTTGGGCTTTTGGATCGACCTGAGGTCGAGGCAACAGAAATTGAAGAAGACCAGGAGGAAGGTTAACTTGTAATGTTTTTAGGAAAGCGGAAGTTGGATATGGAACGTAGTTCCAACTTCTATATCCGATGTTATAGCTAGCTGGCCACGATGTTGTTCTGTAATAATGAAATATGAAAAAGACAAGCGTTTTGCAGAATCATAATTTGAGTGTGTTGATTGATTTGTAAAAAATGGCTCAAAAATAAACTGTTGCTCATCTTTACTTACTCCTAACCCGTTATGCTGTATTTTAAACCACAGCGCCTCATAGCATTCCATAATTTTTATTCTAATTAATGGCTCAGCTTTTTGAGCTTTAACTTCGCTTATGGCGTAACAGGAATGCCTAAATAAGCTTAATATCACTTGTTTTATTTCCGAAGAAAATAAGGGTATTTGAGGAATATTTTTTTCAAATTCGCATTCAATTTTTATATCAGCAAACTTTAAACCAGATGGGGAGGTTATAACCTTTTTTGCTAAATCAATGGTTTCGTTAATAAGTTCGGTTATACTGCAAAATTGTTTTTTTCCTCCTCGGCTTACAGAGAAGTCTAAAAGATTATTAATTATAGCGCTTACTTGCTGCCCTCTTTGGCTAGCCTCTGTAAGTTTGTTTTGAATTTCCTTAACATTTTTCAACTTTGAGTCTTCTAATTTGACTAAGCTACTGCTTAAGTCTTTGATAATACACTCCAGCGGGAAATTTATGTCATGTGCCATGGTGGAAGCTAGTTCACCCATAGACGACATCTTATCACGCTGAACTAACATGTTAGCAGTAAGTATATTTTCTGTGACATCATCTATAAGTATCACGACACCGGTTTCTTCCTGTTCTCTTAAAGGATAAATAGTTATATCGAAGTGATATTGTCCTCGCTGACTATGTTTGATTGTTTCAGCTTGATTCTGGGATTGAACATGATCAATTTGTGTTGGTGTTACAGTTATTGCTGGATAGGTTTCCCAGAGATCTTTTCCTAGTGCTTGGGCAGAACTAATTCCCGTAATAGACTCCGTTTTTTGATTCCATCGCGTTATCCTGCCATGTTTATTTAAGCTGATGAGCATTAGAGGCATTGAGCTAAGAATATCAGCTATATAAGTTTCAGATGAACGTAAACGCTCTGTAGTCGTTTTATGCTGTGTTATCTCACCCTCTAAGAGCCTATTAGAGTCTTTAAGTAGCTGGTTGTATTGATCCAGAGTAGCTGTTCTCTCCAGGACTCTTTTTTCCAGCTGTGTCCGTATTTCCTTTAGAGCAATATTAGACTGGTGAGCTTGTCTACGGCTTAAAAAAAGCATAATTCCAGTAACTGAGAGGAGAATAATAAATATACCCCCAGACCAGTTAGCTAAATGCTGCCAATTTGTATGACCATCTTCATCATTCAAAAAACTAATCATACCTGCATTAATTGGTAGACTGTAGATTAAAAAAAGTACGTATAATAAATTTTTTTTCATATATAAAATTACTTGCTCTTATTCAAATCAACTTAAAATAATAATAACATACTTAGTGTAAATACTATTCCTGACCAGATTAATGCTACTGTGCAGTAACCCATTATATCCTTGATCTTCAGTCCTGCTATACCTAGAAGTGGTAAAGCCCATAGAGGCTGAATCATGTTAGTCCATGCATCACCAAATGCTACAGCCATAGCTGCTTTATTTAATGGAACTCCCAACGACTCAGCAGCAGGAATAACAATAGGAGCTTGGACAGCCCACTGCCCTCCACCGGAGGGAACAAAAACGTTTACTATTCCTGCACTTAGGAAGGTTAGTAGTGTGAAGGTATCAGCATTCGATATACTAACAAACCATTCTGACATAGAGGCAGCAAGGCCAGAGCCAATCATCATTCCCATAATACCTGCATATAATGGGAACTGAAGTACGATTCCAGACAACCCTTTCACTGCTTCACCGAGAGCAGCTAAATATGAAGCAGCTGAACGATGCAACAAAAGTCCAGCTACTAAAAATACAAAATTAATAGTATTTAGTCCGACTGGCTCGCCTTTAATAATATAATCTATCAAATAATAGGCGCCTAGTAGCCCTAAAAATAAAGTAGGAAAACGATGGTTTTCGATATACTGAGCTGGAGTCGAATCATCTGAGGTTAAATCTAAATCTATAGGAAGCTTGTCTAGATTGATTTCGATAACCTCTGATGGCGAAGGCATCATTAGTTTATTGATTATAGGTAGTGTGATGAAGAGAACTAGACAAACAGCAAGAGATTCCCAGCTGAAAATAGTTTCTGATAAAGGAATAATATTACCATCTAACAAAGCGCTAAGTTGATCATTGTTTGTGGCAGCAATTTTAAGAGGTATTGATCCTGAAAGCCCTGCATGCCAAACAAGCATTCCAGAATATGCTGAGGCAACTAGAAGTGGATAATGAACACCCTTAACCTGATAAGCTATTTCGCGAGCCATTAATGCGCTGGCTATGAGTCCAAACCCCCAGCTTATCCAACAACAGATTAAGGCTATCATAGTCATTAATATAATTGCTTGATTGGGGCTTTTGGCAATTGCTGCTATTGATTTTAGTCCTTTTTTAACAACATTCGTTTGTGCTAAAACACTGCCCGTAAAAAGTGTAATAGTAACTTGCATGGAAAATATTAATAAATCCCAGACACCATTACCCCATAATCTAACCATTTTCGTTGGTGAATGATCTTGTACGAGAACTCCAATTAAAAGAACTATAAAAGTGATTGTAATAGCTATAATGAACGCATCTGGCAGCCATCGCTCAAGGATTCTCGTGAAAAATTTAGATACATTTTTTATCATTAATAGAAAATCTCTGAAGATCAACTTCACCGATTGTAAAACAGCTATATTAATTTATTTATGGCTACAATGAAAAAATTCTTTTGTATCTATATTCATTAACCGCATTTTTCCTCCCCAAAGATAACCAGTATCTAATGGGTATAAATTTTTTTTGTTAATCTGACCCCTAAGTGCCGCCCAATGACCAAAAATAATTTTCACATTGTCATTAATGGAACCTTCATGATCAAACCAAGGTAGAAATCCTTTTGGTGGAGCTTTAGGATCCTTAGATTCAAGTTCTAATCGTCCTGATGAAGAACAAAAACGCATACGGGTAAAGTAGTTTGCAATAAGCCTCCATTTCTCTGGCCCAGCTAGGTTATCTCTCCATATATTAGGATGATTCCCATACATCGAGTCGAAGAACTGGTCTGATCGAATACCGCACTGCAAAATAGTACTTAGCTCTTTTCCCGACTCTAAGGCCTTTTTTAGTGACCATTGGGGCGGTATACCCGCATGAACAAAAACATAGTCCTTCTCATTTATTATTAGCGGTTGTTTTTGAAGCCAACATAAAAGCTCATCTTTGTCTGGAGCGTTAAGTATTTCTCCTAAAGTATCACTTCGGCTCACTTTTTTTTTCCCGCTAGCCACAGCAAGTAAATGCAAATCATGATTGCCAAGGACCATACGAAAACTACTTCCTAGTTTATAACAAAAACGAAGTGTTTCTAAGGATTCCGGGCCTCGATTTACGACATCCCCTACAGACCAAAGCATATCTTTTTCTGGATTAAATGACACTTTCTCAAGCAGGTACTGCAATGGCTCAAGGCAACCCTGAATATCACCTATAGCATAATCGGTCAATGTATAGCCCCGGGCATTGACAGCAGTAATACTGGGATTTTAGTATCAAATTCGATCCCTGAGTCATCAATCATTTTATAACATCCACCCATTGTTCCTACTTCGGTACCTATTGCTACACTACTCGAGTATTTGTATAGCTCTCCCGGAGCAATAATTGGTTGTTTTCCAACAACCCCAGGTCCCTTGACTTCTTTAACTTGAGAATCACCGTCTGTAATAACCCAATGGCGACTTATCAACTGTACAGGGTAATATTCATTATTCTTTATGCCTACGTGATACACAAAAGAAAATTTCTTACTCTCCGGATTTGAATATTCTGGTGAATAATTTGATGTTATATACACATCTATATTAATCATAATAGCAAACCTATTTGATTACTAAGATTGACAAATTGAGCAACGTTGAGTTGTTCTGGACGCAAGGTCAAGTCAATACTCAGTTTTTCTATGTTCTTCTCAGAAAGAAGAAGTTTAATTGAGTTACGTATAGTTTTTCTTCGCTGCTGAAAACATATTCTAACTAATTTAGAAAAGAATTTTAGATTTTCTGCAACATGAGGTATTTCTTTATATGGACATAGTAAGACTATCATTGAATCAACTTTTGGAGAGGGGGAAAAAGCTGACGGTGGCACTAAAAAAAGAGGACACACATTGCAATAGTATTGGATCATAACACTCAATCTCCCGTAATTCTTATTACCAGGTGATGCACTAATCCGATCTACCACCTCTTTTTGTAACATAAAATGCATGTCAGAAATACACTCATGAAATTCCAATAAATGAAATAAAAGCGGGGTGGTTATATTGTATGGTAAATTACCGATAATACGTAAAGGAAACCCAGTGGAAAAAAATTTTCTAAAATCTACCTTCAAGGCGTCGCCCTGTTGTATTTTACATTTATCATAATTTTTAAATTTGTTCTTTAAAATAAGTACAAGGTCCCTATCTAGCTCTATAATCTTTAAACTTGGACAATTATCTAAAATTGCTTCTGTTATAGCGCCTTTTCCTGCTCCAATTTCTATTAAATTGTCATCTTTTTTTGGCTGGATTGCATTAATTATTAAATTAATGACATCAGAATCGACTAAAAAATTTTGACCAAAACGTTTTCGCGCTTTATGGACTGGTAGCCAATTAGAATCGTTCATATATCATGACTTATCATTTTTTTTGCATATTCGATAGCAGTTACAAGACTTCCTATATTGCCCATATTTGTTCCAGCCAACTCAAGAGCTGTACCATGATCGACAGACGTTCGTATAATTGGTAACCCGAGGGTTATATTTACCGCACTACTGAAGCCTTTATATTTTATCACTGGAAGTCCTTGGTCATGATACATCGCCAAAATTGCATCACAGTTATTTAGGTATTTAGGTGTAAAAATTGTATCAGCTGGCAATGGCCCTTCAAGCAAAATTCCCTCATTTTTTAGCTCATTCAAACAAGGCTTGATGATATCTATTTCCTCCATACCTAAGTAACCATCTTCACCTGCATGGGGATTCAGCCCACAAACTAATATTCTAGGGCGCCTAATACCGAATCTTTTCTCAAGATCACTATTAAGAATATAAATGGTTTCTTTTAACGAATCTTTTGTAATATGTTTTGGTACTTCAGATAGGGGCAAATGTGTCGTCACAAGCGCAACCTTGAGACCCTTTGTGGCAAGCATCATCACAACTTTTTTTGTAGAGGTTTTATCAGCCAAAAATTCAGTATGACCCGTAAATTTTACACCTGAAGAATTTATAATACCTTTATGAATAGGCCCTGTTACAAGCGCTTGGCAGTATTTTTTTTGGCAGTCAGTAATTGCTGCAGAAAGTGCCTCCAATACATACCCAGAATTATCCGAATTTAAGATACCCGGAACAACTGGAGATTTCAAAATAATAGGTTTAACTGATAGCTCAAATTCTCCTAAGGCTGTGGGCTTAGATTGGTCATACAATCTAATTTTTAGCGGTAGACCTAAATCTTTAGCCCTCGATATCAGAAGTGTTGGATCAGCGTAAGCTACCAATTCAAAATCAAGTGGTTTTTGTGAAAGCTGTATCAGTAAATCTGGCCCTATACCAGATGGCTCCCCTGGAGTAACGGCTATTCTAATCACAATTTAATATCTATAAAAGCCTCGTCTCGTATCTCTTTTAGCCAGATTTCTAGTTCCTCTTTAAACCTTTTCTGTTTTAGAGTATTTCTTGCTTGAGAGCGCTTAATATCGTCACTAAAATCTTGCTCGCGACGCTCTGTTACCTGCAATATATGCCAACCGTAGGTAGTCTCAAAAGCCTCACTGACGACACCTATATTAACAGTAGCCATTATCTCCTCAAATTTAGGCTGGAATTGTCCTGGGACTGACCAACCAAGAGAACCACCTGATAATGATGTACCAATATCCTCAGAATACAATTTAGCGTTTTCAGTAAATTTTTCTCCATTTAATATCTTAACCCTAATTTTATTTATTGCTTCTAGTGTCTGAGTTTTATCTCTTACTTCGTTTGGAATTAATAAAATATGCTGCACATTATGCTGCTGGACCAAATTTTCTGAAATCCCGCCTCTTCGGCTATAGAGCTTGAGGATATGAAATCCAGCGTCACTTTTAATTGGTTCCGTAATTTGACCTGGAGATATATTCTCAATTGCTTGCATAAAAATTTCAGGCAGTTGATCCGCTTTTTTCCAACCCATATCACCACCTTTTTTTGCCTCTCTTCCTTTTGATCTGGCAATGGCTAAACCCCTGAAGTCTTGATTATTTTTTATTTGAAAATATATATCTAGAATCGCCTCTTTGACTTTGGATGTCGCTTCCTCAGAACTATTAGATGAAACAGGTAGCATAATATGTCCCAGGTTTACATCAGGCGTTGCCCAGGAGCGACCTGCTTCAGTATTGAGAAAATTGTCTATAGCTTGTTCGCTGATAGACACTCTTTTATTCATATTCCCTTCTTGAACACGACTAATTAGCAGTTGCTCCCTTACTTTTTGTCGGAAAATTGATGGGCTTATCCCACCCTTTTGTGCATCATCTAAAAGATCTTGTAAAGTTTTACCTTGGCGTTGCGCAGTCGCACTTATTGCATTGTTGACCTCTTCATCAGAATACCTTATTCCAGCCTGCTTAGCCTTTAAAAGTTGAATTCTCTCAATAATTAGGCGGTCTAAAACCTGGGATAGAATCTCCTCTTCTGGCGGCGCTTTAGTGTTGCTTGCTTGCAGTCTTCCGATTACCTCCAAAGCCCTTTCTTCTAGTTCGCTTCTCATTACAACTTCATCATTCACAGATGCTACGACCTCATCTATGAGTATTTCTTCTGCAGTCAGTGAAAAGGAAATTGCAGTAAAGAAGTGCGCTATAAATATATACAACAGTGAAAAGTTTACTTTTATCATAATTTATTAGTTATCAGGTATTTCATAACCAGATATTCCGTCCTGAACTATTCGATCCATTTTAGATCCAAAACCTGCTATACCCTTAATTTGGAAAGAAAGAAATATACCATTATCTTCCTCCAATTTATCCATAGGTAGCGATTCTAGATCATCTCGATCAATAAATTTACGTCCCAACAAGCTAACTCGAACACAGCAACTTTCATACTGCACTCCAATAAAGGACTCCAAAATCCTAGTATTCGTGACATCATAATTATGACGAGCTACAAAATCCCAGCTCCTAGTGATTGGATATGCAACAGAAAAATCACTTTGCTCAATATCGTTGTCGTACTTTTTGCCATTTATTATTAATGGATCTTTATTATTGAATCGATAACTCAGGTTTAGAAGACGATTTCCTTGTCCACGGTATCTGAGACCAAAACTCCCACGATCAAGCTCACTATCATCTGAATCGTACTGTGCATCAGCAATAGCTCTCCAGTTGTCGCCGAGCCTCATTTGAAATTCTGCTGCATAAGGAGAATCATCTCTTTTCATCTCTTTAGTCACCGATGTTCCCAAAGATACATTTCGATCATCAAAGTAATGAATTTGTCCAAGACTGGCACTAATTCTTTCAATACCGTCTTCATCATCAATGAGGGCTGTAGTTATCCCTATAGAGACTTGTTTTGTATCAGATATTCGATCACCACCACTAAATTGCTCATCTCTAAATAGCATATCGTAATCAAAAGTCATCTCACCTGTGTCGAATATTGGTAAATCACTTTGATCTTCGTCACTTGCTATTACTACATAGAGCCTTGGTTCAAATGTATGTGTATATCCTTTCAACCACGTCGTTGCTCTATCGAGATATATTCCTGTATCTATAATCCCCAGTGGAACCGTCACTGATGGACTATCGTCACCCCCAGCATATACAGGATCATCTAAGTCGTATGTTCGATGTTTTATTTTTAGAGTTGGGCGGAAGTAGCCCCACTCCCAAGAACTATCCCAACTAGCAGAATAATCCAATTTTAGCCTACGACCTGTTACTTTTGATTTTTCATTATGATCATAATCACTAAACTGATTATTCATACTAAATTCGAAATTACCAATAGTAAAATCACCATCAGCTTGAATTCTAGGGAGCAGTTTGTATTGATTTAATCCATCTTTGATAAGTGTTTGATATCCTGAGCCTTCAATAAGAAAGTCCCAATTTTTAATTCTTTTTGTGGCGGTGCCTTTCTGCTTTAGATAAGACTTGCTGATTACCTCGAGGGTTGTGGTACCAAGATCTTGAAAGTAGTCTTCGTCACTTGCTCTTGTATAATTTAGATTAGAGCTCCAACCCCTAATAAATCCACTATGCCTTAAATCAGCCACCCATCTATCTTCTCCCTCTTGGATTTTTTTCTTCGTAATAGAATTAATATCATCACCACCACCATCATCACTGGAAAGGAATGCCCCACTAAAAATGGTTTCGGATATTCTAGAGAGATGTCGCAGTTCTAGTTCAGCCATTTCTCCACGCTCTTCTATGTATCGGGGTGTGAAAGTCGCATCATAATTTGGCGCAAGATTTAGATATATTGGCTGCGAAAAATCTAATCCATTGTCTTTACTATTTTCCCAGCTAGGAAACAGAAGTCCACTTGTTCTTCTGTCATCAATCGCAAATCTAACCCAAGGCACATACAAAACTGGGATATCTTTGACCTCTAAGCGAACATGCTTCCCGGTAGCAATTCCTGTTCCAGGGTTCACTTCCAGTTTTGAGGTTACAAGACGCCAGGCGTTATTTCCAGGTTCGCAGGTAGTATAACCACCATCATCAATATAGAAAATATCCCCACCGGGTCTCTGGAGATTCTGCGCTGTGCCTCGGACTCCAGATTCATGTAATAAATATGTCGCATTATTGATCTCGACATCTAAGGAATCCATATTCATATATGCTGCGTCTCCACGGAGTAATATGCCCGGTTCCCTAAGTTCTATATCACCCTCTAAATCTACAGTTCTATTAATTTGGTCCACAGTTGCTGTATCACTGCGTGCTTGACGATAACCCTGTGTGATATTTACATCACCTTTTAGATAAGCAACATTATCTTGAATGAGCTCTGTAGATTCGGATGCAACTCTTAATGGCGCATCCTCAGGCTCAAGGTTTGAATCTGGATAGTTGCGTTCTGGTTCAATGTAAGCACCACAACATCCAGAGGTCCTCGAGGCAAGCTGTTCCAAAGCAAGATCTTCTTCATCAATCCAATCAAGATTATTAGCTTTTTTGACTTGTGTTACTGTCTCATTTTCAATCTCTTCTTCTGCGACAGAAAAAGTTTCAATTTTATTTGGTCTTGGATATTCATTTCCTAGTACGGACTGTTGTGAGCAAATCCACTTTCCGTCATCCCCTGTTGCACACTCCCACTGGAGATATGTGTTAGTTGTTTCTGCTAACGATTGTTGTGAAAATAAGATAATAAAAGAGATAAATACTATGTATAAGCATGATGAGCGTAATACGCTAAAGGGAATCTCACATATGTGGTTCATACCTTTTTGCATCATGCTTGCCCGTTTTTTGTGTGAATAAACTTTTAGTAATCTAATCAATGTTACATTTTACTCATTCTGGAGCATCATGCGAGGGTTTGAGGTAGAATCTATAGTCTTTTTTTTATTGAATTACAAATATGACAGATTTAGTTCTTTTTGAAAATTGGATTCAGCAACATTTGTTTACTTGCGCTAGGCTTGATGAGCCGATGTTGCTTACCCAGATAAATAGTGATGCAGGTTTTAGACTATATTTTAGAATTAACTCTAAACCTACCTTAATAGCTGTTCTATCTCCGCCATCCAATGAAAATAATACCTCTTTTGTAAGGTTATCGCAGTGCTTTAGAAAACATCATGTAAGGGCGCCAATAGTCCATGCTGTTGATTATACGTCAGGATTTTTATTATTAGAGGATTTTGGAGACGATTTACTGGCATCGTCATTTATTGGTAAATATGCAAAAAAATTCTATGCTTCCGCAGAAAGTGAGCTGATCAAAATCCAGCAAATCCCTAAAAACGAATCGATGTGTCCATCATATAATAGAGAGCTCTTATTAGCTGAAATGGATTTATTTAGGGAATGGTTTTTAAGGAGGTTAATTAAATTTGATCTAGAGGAAAGCGACAATAAGCTCCTTGATGAAGCTTTTTCAGTCATCATAGAAAGTGCATTGAAACAAACCCAAGTAGTTGTTCATCGGGACTTTCATTCAAGAAATCTAATGAGATTATCAGGTAGTTCTATTGGTGTGATTGATTACCAGGATGCGGTAATAGGACCTCTGACTTACGATATAGTTTCTCTTTATAGGGATTGCTACATCAGGTTGCCAAAAAACTGGGTAATACAAAAATCTCTAGATTATTATCGAAGGGCCGAAAAACTAGGCATCGCATCTAGAGCTTCTGATAAAGAAATTATTTCTTGGTTGGATTTAATGGGTCTTCAACGACATATTAAGGTGCTTGGTATTTTTTCAAGATTGCATTTGCGAGACAGCAAGCATAGTTATTTAAAGGATCTGCCACTCGTTATTCGCTACATAATTGAGGAACTAACACCATATCCAAAATTATCTAACTTTTTAGCGTGGTTTGAATGCAAGATTCTTCCAAAGGTTTTTAGTCAATCTTGGTACGAGCCGTGGGAAGAAGCCGGCGATTCTGAGTTAAAAAGTAACGAAGGGTTTAAGTCATGAAAGCAATGATTTTGGCAGCTGGTCGTGGAAAAAGATTGGACCCCATTACGGCAACCATTCCAAAACCACTTATTAAGGTTGCAGAAAAACCTTTGCTTCAGCATCATATTGAAAATCTAGCTTCAATCGGAATAAATGAAATAGTGATAAATACATGCTGGTTAGGTGACCAAATTGAGTCATATTTCGGCGATGGAAAATTTTTTGGGGTGAATATAAAGTGGTCGAGGGAGTCAGAATTATTAGATACAGGCGGAGGTATTAGGAAAGCTCTACCGTTACTAGGTAGTGAACCCTTTTTACTAATTAATAGTGATATATGGTCTAATTTTCCATTAGATATGCTCTTAAATAAGAAATTACATCCTAAAATTCGTGCTCACTTAGTGTTGATTCCTAACCCTAACCATAATTTTAAAGGAGATTTTACTATAGATACTCAAAATATAGTTGGTCTTCGAGTGCCTCAAAGGGACACTTATACTTTTAGTGGAATTTCTATATTGGATCCCAAGATTTTTTGTTCTCACAACGAATCTATAAAGAAGTTTCCATTACGAGATATTTTAGCTGAGGAAATTGCTCATCATGGAGTAACAGGTTCGATTTGGCTTGAAAGCTGGTGGGACATTGGTACACCAGAACGCCTTGATGCATTAAATAAATTTTTAACTAAAGAATAGAGAAGACCAAATTTACTTAGAATGAATTCCAATGCAACTGCACCCATAAGACGGAACTTAAATTCACTGAAGAGATATTCTAAGATTTTTGGCATTTACTGACCTGACACCACATAAGGCTAACACTAGTGTTGTAAGTTCATCCCATGGCGCCCCTTGTCTTAATCCTTTTATTGCTCGATCTATTCCCCCTGAAAGTTTAAGCATTTGTTCTAATTGTCTCATTGAAATTCTGCTAATAGTTTTTTTTATAAGAGACTTTCGTTTATCCCATACACCTAATTTTTGTAATAGTGAGTCAACATTTTTATTTGCAGAAATTGCTTCCATCGTTTTTATTAATATCCTTATATCCCTAGTAATAGCCCATAGAATAATAGTTATATCGGTACCTTCATCACGAAGCCTCCGAAGAATGCGACAAGCTTTTTTTGCATTTCCCTCCATCATTTCATCTAATAAGATAAATACGTTGAATTTCGCATTATCTATAATTAAAGATGACATAGCCTCAGCTGATATCTCTCCCTTTGGCCCCAAGAGCTTGAGTTTTTCAATCTCTTGGGTGGCAGAGAGAAGATTTCCTTCAACTTTATCAGCCAACACCTTTAAAGCTGCATCACTTACTTCAATACCATACCTACCAAGCTGATTATTCAGCCAGTGTGGTAACTGGATAGATGCAATGGGCCATGTTTGTACAGAAATACCTGCTTTTGTGATCGCAGTAAACCATTTGCTTTTATTAGTTGAGCGATCCAATTTTGGGGAAATAAACAATGTTAAAGTCTTTTTAGGTATTTTTTGAAGATATTCTTGAATTACTTTTGATCCCTTCTCTCCTGGTTTTCCAGAAATTATACGAATTTCCATAAACTTTTTTTCTGAAAATAGCGACATATTATCAACTTCAAAAAGAATAGTATTCCAATCAAACTTACTATCTACATGAAACACTTTTCTTTCACTATAACCATTTGCAGCAGCCTGCCTTCTAATAGTGTCTGCACAATCTTGAACTAAGACTGGCTCGTCCCCACTGATAATGTATGTTTCAGACAGCCCTTGCGAGCTCAAATGTTCATTGAGCTGTTCAGCCTTCAGGTTCATTTTGATCCATCATTTTAATAGTAGCATTAAGGCGACGGATAATATTTTTCGCTAATTTTTTTATCATTTCACGCTTAAGCATTTCATTTTCTTCATTATTTGTTGAAACGTTATCTTCATTATAGATAAAGAACTTCTCTATCCTCAGTGTTGTTTTGGGCAATAGCACCTTTCCATCACTAGTAGAAATTATAATATCTACTAACTCGATAATTTGTAATTCAGATACTCTTGCCGATGAGCTCACTGTTGCTGTTCGACTTTCAGATCTCTCGTTTATCAGTGTGATAATAATCCCAGCTGTTGCTGAAGTCTCTGCAATACCTACATTACTCAACCTAAGTGACTTAATGATCGAACGATACAGTAAACTGCTCTCATCCCCACTAACAAAGACCTGTTCAATATTGCCAAGTATCTGAGCAGTTCCAGCACTTCTAAGATGCCAGCCACAACCAACTAAAAAACTACATACTAGGATGCTTAAAACAGCAACAGAGATTAATTTTTTCATCGTGATTTTTCCTTCTGACTTGACCTATACAATTTATTTTTTTTGGCGCGTTACATTTAACTGGCAACAATATTAACTAACTTTTTCGGCACTAATATTATTTTTTGGATAGTAAGTCCATCAGTGAAGCGTTTAACATTTTCATGCTCTTTGGAAATATTCTCTATAAACTCATTAGTTGAGTCATGAGGCACTTCAATTTGGGCTCGCAATTTTCCATTTACTTGAACGATAATCTTTAATATTTTTTTTGTTAAAATTGCTTTGTCTGCATTCGGCCATTTTTCATTGATCAGCATATCTTTGTTGCCAAGCATATTCCATAGCCGATCACATATGTGAGGAGCGATAGGCGATAAAAGTAATACAATAATTTCTAGTGCTTCTCTCTCAACAGCTAACTTGGCGACACATGATCCCTCGGGCATTTTTCCTATATCATTCAGCAATTCCATTATTGCTGCAATGGCAGTGTTAAATGTTTGTCGGTTGCTAAAGTCATTACTTACCTTAGAGATAGTAGTGTGTGTTTTATACCTAAGATTTTGTTGCTCTTGATTTAATTCACTTGGAATAGTCGATTTCGCATCTGTCTCTAAAATGTTCTTATTGACTGTTTTCCAGAGTTTTCGAAGGAAGCGTGATGCCCCCTCAACTGCACTATCATTCCATTCTAGTGATTGTTCAGGTGGTGCCGCAAACATAGTAAACAGTCTTACTGTATCAGCACCATATTGGTCTATTAACTTTTGTGGGTCTACAGTATTACCTTTTGATTTAGACATTTTAATGCCATCTTTTAATACCATACCCTGACAAAGAAGCTTAACAAAAGGTTCATCACAGGATACTAATCCCTCGTCTCGCATAAGTTTATGAAAAAACCGTGCATAGAGTAAGTGTAATACAGCATGCTCGATTCCGCCTACATATTGATCAACTGGCAACCAATAGTTTGCAGCATCGCTATCGATCATTCCTTGCTCATAATCTGGACAAGTGTATCTTGCGTAATACCAACTAGACTGCATGAATGTATCAAAGGTATCTGTTTCATGCTCAACTTTTTGATTATTTAGTGTAGTTTTTTTCCAATTTAAATCTGATTTAATAGGAGAGTTTACCCCATCCATGATGACATCTTCTGGAAGCAATACCGGCAGACGATCCATCGGAACAGGAATCTCGTCTCCATTTGCTAAATTAAACATTGGAATTGGTGAACCCCAGTATCTCTGGCGTGAGACTCCCCAATCGCGAAGTCTATATTGTGTTTTTCTCTCTCCAAGCCCAAGTTGTTCAAGTTTCTTTGTAATAGCATTAAAAGCATCATCAGGACTCAAGCCACTAAATTCATCAGAGTTTACAGAAACAACATCATTTGATGATTTGGAAGCATACCAGTTACTCCATTTACGTTTATCAAAAATACTTAATGTATGATGATCAGGCGAACCAGAGTCTTTATTTTTTTTTCTTGAAGAAACTCGATCAAAGACTTGTTTTATTGGTAGCTGGTGGTCATTAGCAAACTGAAAATCCCGCTCATCATGAGCAGGTACCGCCATTATTGCCCCAGTCCCGTAACCTGAGATGACGTAGTTCGCTACCCATATAGGTAACTCCTCTCCAGAAATTGGATGTAGTGCCGTTATCCCTAAATAAATACCTTTTTTTAAAGATTTTGCGATATCTGATTCACAGACTGCCTGATCTTTGCAATCATTAATAAATCTTTCTAAATCCAAATTATTTTTTGATAATGCCTTAGTGACTGGATGCTCTGCAGCAATGCAAAGGTAAGTCACACCCATAAGTGTATCTGGTCGAGTGGTATAAACTGATAAATGATCAACATCACCTACGATTTTTTTTAGTTCAAACTTAATTTGGGCACCCTGACTTTTCCCGATCCAATTCTTTTGCATCAACTTAACTTGCTCAGGCCAATCTTTTAGATTATCTAATCCATCAAGAAGCTCATCTGCATACGAAGTAATTTTAATAAACCATTGAGGTATATCCCTTCTTTGCACTATTGAATCACAACGCCAACAGCAACCATTAATAACTTGTTCATTTGCTAGTACAGTTTCATCATTAGGGCACCAGTTTACAGTAGCAGTTTTTTTGTAGACTAGACCTTTTTTATAAAGTTGCGTAAAAAACCATTGCTCCCATTTATAATAGTTTGGATCACAGGTCGTTATTTCACGTGACCAATCATAGCTAAACCCCAGTTTTTTAAGCTGAATTTTCATATACTCAATATTTTTATATGTCCATCTTGCTGGGGCTGTATTATTTTTTATAGCAGCATTTTCTGCAGGCAAACCAAATGAGTCCCAACCCATAGGTTGTAGAACATTTTTGCCCATCATTCTTTGGTAGCGAGAGATTACGTCAGCAATAGTATAATTACGGACATGACCCATATGGAGTTTGCCGCTGGGGTAAGGAAACATAGCAAGGCAGTAATATTTTTCTTTACCTACCTCCTTTTCAACCTCGAAAGCTCTAGTTTCCGACCAAATTCTTTGACAGTCGCTTTCAATTTCTTTGGGGCAATATTCTTCTTGCATCAGTTTTTTTAACCATATTGAGTTTTGGAGTTTTCTTTATATCTTTTCTTAAGTTTTCAATTATAAGCTAAAGCCCTCTTCAGACCCAGATAGATTTTTTGGGCGGCTATTAATAGCTTTCATTTTATTGTTGCCTATAAAAGCATCTAAGGCGATAATTTTTTTATTCTGCACCCTAAAAATACTAATAAAAAGGATAAGATAATTACTGGATAAGATCCATTTCTTGTAAAGGGGGTTGAGCCGCTCCTTGGAAAAAGAGTGCCCTCTAAAATTCCTCGATTAAATGATGGTATAGTAATTGATACTTTTCCATCAGCTTCTATTAGCGCACTAATACCATCATTAGTTGCTCGAATTAGGGCCTTTCTGTTTTCTATTGCTCGCATGCGAGCAATTTGGAAATGCTGCTTAGGACCAATAGTTTTTCCAAACCAGCTATCGTTACTCATAGTTAAAAGTATGTTGGAGTTTATTGCAGAACTTCTTACCAGTTCTGAATAAGCTACTTCATAGCAAATTGATGTCCCAATATTTATATTATTTTTTATAATAATATTTCTTTGATCTTTAGGGCCAGAGCTAAACGCAGACATAGGTAAATCAAAAAATTTAATAGTTCCCCTTAACCATTTTTCAAAAGGAACATATTCACCAAAAGGAACTAAATGTTGCTTATGGTAAATACCTGATCCTTGTCCTAAAGCTAATGCTGAATTGAAATAACGAGGATTATTTTTTTTATTTGACTGGGGGTGGCTTTCTAATATAGTTGGAACACCAACAATTATTGCAGTGTTAGCAGCTATCGCGTCTTTTTTAATAGAATCAAGATAGCTAGATACCTCATGTTGAAATGCTGGAATTGCTGCCTCTGGCCAAACTACTAAATCATTGTTAATTATACTTCTGGTATCTTTTTGATATTGAGAGAGGATACTATTTAGTTTTTCTCGATCCCATGAATACCAAAGAGGTATGGCTGGCTGTATTAAACCTATTGATACAGACTTATTTAATGGTTTTGTCCATTCAATTTTCTTTAAATGCAGGCCGCCCACCCAAAAAAATATCACTAGCGATAATGCGCACACTATGGATATAAAAATAAATTGGTTTTGTGAGCTTTTAGCTTTAGTTTTCAGTTGAAATAAAAAACCTAGTAACACGCTACAAAAAGCCACTATCCAACTTATCCCAAGCACACCGGTAACTGGAGCCCAACCTGATAACCATGTGTCAGTGTGGGCATAACCGAGGTAGAGCCATGGGAAACCAGAAAATACCCACCCACGAAACCATTCACCCAGAACCCATAAACTAGGGAATACCAAGAAAAAAGTAAACACTGCATTATGAGAGGGCCTCAAATCATCAATAGATTTAGATTTTATGTAGTTGAACTTTGAAAATATAGCAAATGGTAGTGCGAACAAGATCGATAAAAAGATAATAAATATCGTTATCAATAAAGCAGAGAGTTCTAAGCTTGCTTGGCCATAGCGATGAATGCTAACAAAAATCCAAGATGCTCCAACCGAGTATAGACCGATTGCATAGCTCAGACTTCTGAAGAAAACTAATCTAAATGACAACTTTCTTTGTGTATATCTTAGAGTTAGAACTGAGAATCCACCTACAGAGATGATCCCTAAAAACCAAAAATCAAAAGGGGCCATAGAAAAAGGTAAAATCGAACCAAACAGAATCAATAAGAGGGTATTTTTTATATCATATTTTGTTAAAAAATAGCTCACAGGTATTAAATTTCCTAAAAAATAAAAATTTAATCACAAGATCAATATACACCTTGTAAAGCAACACGCTTATTAAAAAAAATTTACTTCGATATGATTTGCATTTCTAACGATTTAACTTGTCGATTATTTCCCTCAGATACCTTAAATATGAAATTATCTATATTTATAGATTCACCAACTTTAGGCATTCGACCGAATCCATGTACAATAATCCCACCAATTGTATCAAATTCCTCGTCACTGATTTTTACAGAAAAGTACTCATTAAAATCCTCTATAGCTGTTAGAGCATTTATAAAGTATGCATCATTGTTTAAAACGATAATCATTTCTTGTTCAGCATCATCTGTTTCATCTTGTATTTCTCCAACAATCTCCTCTAGTATATCTTCAATAGTTATGAGGCCGGCTATACCTCCATATTCATCTACTACGATTGCCATATGGTATCTCTGTTCTCGGAATTCTTTTAAAAGGATATTGAGCCGTTTGCTTTCGGGAACAATAGCAGCTGGTCGTATTACAGTTTCGATATCGAAGGTTTCCTGACCCTCGAGAATGAGCGGTAAAAGTTCTTTTGCCAAAAGGATTCCTGTTATATTGTCGGCATTCTCGTCAAGTACAGGGTATCGAGAGTGCCTATTTTCGACAACAAACTCCAGAATATCACCTAAATTATGATGTTGGGGTATGATAGCCATTTGTGAGCGCGGAATCATAATCTCTCTAACTTGTTTGTCACAGACGTTCAGTGCACCTTCGATCATTTCTAGTGCATCACTATCGATGATGTCATTTGCTTGTGCCGAAGCTAGCAGATCTGTGAAGTCTTCTTTTGATTTAGGGGTCGGCGAAAAAATACTAGTCAGTTTTTCAAACCACCCCTTTCTTTTTAAATTGGCCTTTTCACCATCAGTCATGAGTTATTGATATCTCCAATTTTTATATATGGCGATGGAAAATTCAAATCACCAAGAATCTTGATTTCTAACGCTTCCATATTTTTTGCAGCTAAATCATCTTCATGATCGTATCCAATAAGATGTAAGCTACCATGAACTATCATGTGGGCCCAGTGCGCATTTATTTCTTTATTTTGTTCAATTGCTTCGCGTATGACAACCTGAACGCACACAGCGAGATCACCTAGTAGGGGGAAATTAAAAGATTTTGGCAGATCTGCCGGAAATGATAATATATTAGTCGCACAATTTTTTTTTCGAAACCGATAGTTCAGTTTGGCGCTTTCATCTTCATTAATTATTCTAATGGCAACTTCTGCTGAGTTTTTATAATTAGACAAAGAGGCTGACACCCATTGGTGAAAACATGTTTGATCTGGAATGTCTTCGTAACTAGAGACATTTTCTATATCTACATTAACTTTCATGATGAAAATAAATCAATCTAATTTTTTATAAATTGTCTTTTTCATATGTTTCATATGCATCAACAATTTTGGTTACCAATGGATGTCGGACTGTATCTTGAGATACAAATCTAGAGAAGCTTATACCTTCAACACCCTTAAGTACATCATAAACATGAAGAAGCCCTGATTGACCCCTGGTTGGCAAATCAATTTGCGAGGCATCACCAGTAATAACTGCTGTTGAATTAAAACCTATTCTTGTTAAAAACATTTTCATTTGCTCACGAGTAGTATTTTGGCTTTCATCTAAAATAATATATGAATTTTTTAAGGTTCTTCCACGCATGAATGCAAGAGGAGCGACTTCAATAATATTTCGGTCTATCAATTTTTCAGCTGTCTCTATCCCAAGCATTTCATACAACGCATCATAAAGTGGGCGTAAGTAAGGGTCAACTTTTTGACTAATATCTCCGGGAAGAAAACCAAGTTTTTCACCAGCTTCAACAGCCGGTCGCACTAATAAAATTCTTTCTATTTTGTCTTGCAGTAAGGATTCCACAGCACATGCAACAGCAAGATATGTTTTACCTGTTCCCGCTGGGCCTTCACCAAAATTTATAGCATGAGTCTTTATTGCTTCAATATATTTTTGTTGATTGGCTCCATGAGCTTTTATGATCCCAGTTTTTGTCTTTATTGATAAAGGAATTTTT
Source organism: Cellvibrionales bacterium UBA4435 (assembly GCA_002390525.1). Lineage (GTDB taxonomy): Bacteria > Pseudomonadota > Gammaproteobacteria > Pseudomonadales > Porticoccaceae > Porticoccus. The sequence goes on along the minus strand of DGPR01000002.1, from coordinate 106,302 downwards.
ATTTTTTCAGACATTATTGACGCCTCATCATCGATTTTTTTTGATTTAATCATAGAGAGCTCAAGGTTTACATGCCCAATAGTTAGATGGATCTGATCTGCGGTTAGATCTTTACCAGTAAATAAAAAATCTTTATAAAGAGTAGTAAGAATTCTTTCTGCTCTAAGTGTTTTATTGCTATCACCATAAAATGAGAAAATGTTGCCACGGTTATGTATTTTAATGTTTAGTCTCTTTTCTATTTGGTGGAGATGCTCGTCAAATTTACCACAAAGAGAAGCTAAGCCCTTGGTATCGTTTGGTTCAAGTACCATAGAACGCGATGCTAAATGATCCTTCATATTTTTCCAGCTAGGGAGTTTCTCAAAGCTCCAGTTATAAGCACTGGAAGGAAATTACCTATTAAGGTGGTATCGTTTGATGTGAAGTTTACCACGCGATTATTTTCAGTTCGGCCCTGGAGTTGACTAGGATCTTTCTTAGAGATACCAGTGACTAAAATATTTTCGGTTTTTCCAACCATTTTCTCACTTATGGACATAGCTTGCTGATTGATTCTGTCTTGTAAAATTTTCAGCCTTAATTTTTTAGTTTCTTCTGAAGTTTCATCACTTAAATCTGAAGCAGGAGTTCCTGGCCTTTTACTGTATATGAAACTGAAGCTCTGATCAAAACCCACTTCATGAATAAGTTCCATTGTTTTTTCAAAGTCTGATTCAGTTTCACCAGGAAATCCAACAATGAAGTCAGATGATATACTAATATCGGGACGAATTTTTCGAAGTTTTCTGATTTTTGATTTATATTCAATCGCAGTATGCCCGCGTTTCATTGCAGATAGTATTCGATCTGACCCACTTTGTACCGGAAGATGGAGATGACTAACTAACTCAGGAACTTCTGCATAAGCTGATATTAAATTATCTGAAAATTCTACAGGGTGAGAGGTTGTGTAACGGATACGATCAATTCCTTCGATACCAGCTACATAGGTGATTAATTCAGCAAAATCACATATGCTTTCGTTAGGCATCTTGCCTCTGTAAGCGTTAACATTTTGCCCTAATAAATTAACCTCTCTGACCTTTTGTTGGGATAAATGAGTTATTTCTGCGAGTACATCAATGACTGGGCGACTAATTTCCTCTCCCCTCGTATAGGGTACTACACAGAACGTACAGTATTTGGAGCATCCTTCCATTATTGAAACAAAAGCTGTGGCTCCCTCAGATTCAGGCTGGGGTAACTGGTCGAATTTTTCGATTTCAGGAAAACTTATATCTATAACGGTCGGTATCGATTGTTCTCTTTTTTTATTCATCATCTCAGGTAAACGATGAAGTGTTTGGGGTCCAAAAATCAGATCTACAAAAGGAGCACGTTTAGCAATTGCTTGGCCTTCCTGACTAGCAACACAACCACCAACACCAATTATAAGGTTAGGATTTTTTTCTTTTAATTTTCTCCACCGACCTAATTGATGGTAAACTTTATCTTCAGCTTTTTCTCGAATAGAGCAAGTATTAAGAAGTAATACATCAGCTTCCTCAGGATCTTCAGTTGCTACCATTTGATGGCTGTCCCCAAGCAAATCACGCATTCTGGATGAATCATATTCATTCATTTGACATCCATGAGTGACGATATGGAGTTTTTTGTCGCTAATTTTTGACATATTTGGATTAGGTTTTGGATTATTTAATTTAATTTTGCATATTATAATCATAGAAGTAGTGAAAGCCCATCTTCCTGAGGACTAAGTTTATAAATAACCTATGATTCATGGTATAATTGGATAAAGAACTTTAGTTTATACAAATTTAATTTCAGGGAAAAAACATGTCTTCAGCGGCAATGTACAAGGTAATTTTTTTAAATCAGGGTGAAGTATATGAAATGTATGCGAAGCAAGTTTATCAAAGTGATCTCTGGGGTTTTCTAGAAGTTGAGGAGTTTGTATTTGGGGAGCGAAGCCAAATGATAGTTGATCCAGCTGAGGAAAAACTCAAAAGTGAATTTTCTTCAATAAAACGAAGTTTTATTCCAGTTCATTCAGTTATACGGATAGATGAAGTTGAGAAAGAGGGTGTCTGTAAAATTTTAGATATTAAGATGGGTGATAACGTTACGAAACTAACTTATCCTGGCACCGCTCCCAAACCTAAACCAAAACCTTGAATATCAGCTTCCAGTAACTTTGATTTTTTGCTGTATCGAAGCTAGTTTTATAGAGTTACACAATATTTCCATTGCACTATTAATTTCATCGAGAGCAGGAAATGATGGAGCTATCCTTATATTTTTGTCCTCTGGATCGACCCCATACGGGAATGTAGCTCCCGCGGGTGTAAGCTTAACACCTGCTTCTGACGAAAGCCTCACAACCTCACTTGCTAAACCAGGTCTAGTATCTAGTGAAATAAAATAACCACCCTTCGGTGATGTCCATGTAGCTAAGTTAGAATTTACGAAATTTAATTTTAACTGCTCTAAGACACAAGAGAACTTAGGCTCTAATAATTGAGCATGCTTTTTCATATGTTTTTTTAGATTCGGAAGATCTTTTATAACACTAAGGTGCCTTAACTGATTAATTTTATCTGGACCAATACAAAAAACTGACAAATGCTTTTGGATTGCATCAATATTTTCTTTTGATGCCGCCAGAAAACACACACCAGAACCCGCGAAAGTTACTTTTGAGGTAGAGGTAAACTGAAGGACGCTATTACTAGTATTTTGCTTTTTGCAATAATTCATTATATTAGGAAGCTCTGGGGTATTGTCATGAAAATCATGAACGACATATGCATTGTCGTAAAAAACTTTGAATCCAGGTGAGCTTATATTTCCTAGTTTAGCTAACCTTTCGATAGTATCTTGACTATATACACAACCTGTAGGATTTGAGTATTTGGGTACACACCATATACCTTTTATGCTGCTATCATTTTTGACCAGCATTTCTACCTGATCCATGACAGGCCCTTTTTCATCCATCGGCACAGTTAGCATCTCAATACCAAATTCTTCACAAATAGAAAAATGGCGATCATAACCCGGAGATGGGCATAGAAATTTAATACTTTTTTGGTTACGCCAAGCAGAATTTGGGCCACTCAAACCAAATTGCCATGCGAATAACATTGTGAGGTACATCAAACTAAGGCTACTGTTTCCTCCGACAATAATTTCGTTTTTGTGAACACCCAGTAATTCTGCACCAAATGAACGCATTCCTGATAATCCAGCTATATCCCCATAGTTTCTCGCATCAACGCCCTCGGTTGAAAAATAATTACCTTTTAATGCTCCATCTAAGATATTTGATAGATCTAGTTGCTCTACGGATGGTTTCCCTCTTGTTAGATCTAAATTTAAATTGCTTATTTTGAAGCTTTCATGTTTTTTTTTGAGTAATTCGTGCCAGTGTTCAAGCTCTTCACGACTCATTTGATCAATTTGCACGTTAGGACCCTTTAGTGTTTAAATTTTTAATAAACCAATTAGCAGTATTTTTAAGCCCTTCTTCAGCGCTATATAAAGGATTATAGCCGAGAAATTTTTTGGCTTTAGTGATGTCAGCCAAGGAATGAAGGACATCCCCATTTCGAAAATCCTGATAGTTAGGTTTACTCTCTATAGTTTGATAATTATGTTTAGCGATATTTCGGACAAGAGTTTGGTGCAATTCATTTAGTGTTGTACTGGCTCCACATGCTACGTTATAGACTTGATTAACTGCGTTCACATTCGTCGAGGTTGCAGCAAGTATATTAGCTTGAATTGCATTATCAATATAGCAAAAATCTCTGGACGTGGAACCATCTCCATTAATGATGCATGCATTTCCAGATAATAAAGAGTTTATCCACTTTGGTATTACTGCGGCATATGCACCATTCGGTGATTGCCTGGGCCCAAAAACATTAAAATATCTTAATCCGATAGTTTCCATACCGTATATTTTTCCAAAAACGTCCGCATAAAGTTCATTTACATATTTTGTTACAGCATAAGGTGAAAGGGGTCGTCCTATTCTATCTTCAGTTTTTGGAAGAGCAGGGTGATCGCCATAAGTAGACGACGAAGCAGCATAAATAAAGCGCCTTATATTTGAATCTCTCGCTGCCAATAGCATATTTAAAAAGCCATTTATATTAGAGTCATTGGTCGCAATCGGATTTGCTATAGATCTGGGTATACTACCTAAAGCAGCTTGATGTAAAACGAAATCAGCACCATTACATACCTTCAAACAATCGTCTAGGTTTCTAATATCAGCCTCATAAAAAGTAAAATTTGACCAATTTTCTTTTATAGAGGCTTGAACGCTTGTTAAATTGTTACCACTACTGTTCGAAAAATTATCAATCCCAATTACATTTTGATTTAGCTTAAGTAGTGCCTCCAACAAGTTCGACCCAACAAATCCAGCAACACCAGTTATAACCCAAGTTTGGGGATTTTTTATGAGATCTTCTTTTGTTCGATTGTATGTAGGCAAGCCTTGTACCTTATTTTTAAATTCAGATGTATTGACTAATGAAATTAAGACTAAATATTTGCTATATATAAATGCATATATGATACGACATAAAAACTGTCCATGTAACAAAAAATAAATGCTTTCTTATATCATCTATATTGATCGGATGTACAAATCTTAATAAAAAACAGTTGCATCGACAGATCTATGAATAGACTGTTTTTTTGACAAAAAGTAGAACGCAATAGAAATCTACAATAAAAGTAATAGTTAAATGGTGGCTACGGGTGGACTTGAACCACCGACCCCAGCATTATGAATGCTGTGCTCTAACCAGCTGAGCTACGTAGCCATTTAAGTAAATGAATTTTTTAAATTCTACTTAGGGAAGAGGTCGCGGATTTTGTCGATTTCACCAAGCCTTGTCAAGATTTTTTGATGGAGTTACATTAAACTTTAAATCTAAAGTGTACAACGTCTCCATCTTCTACGACATATTCCTTTCCTTCAAGTCTCCACTTTCCTGCTTCCTTGGCTCCTTGTTCACCGTTACAAGCAATAAAATCATCGTATGAAACTATTTCTGCGCGTATGAACCCTTTTTCAAAATCTGTATGAATCTTTCCGGCAGACTGAGGTGCTGTTGCACCTATTGGAATAGTCCATGCTCTAACTTCTTTTGGTCCAGCTGTAAAAAAGGTATGAAGCTTAAGAAGTTGATAGCCTGCGATTATTAATCGATTTAAGCCAGGTTCATCCATACCCATCTCATGTAAAAACTCTAATTTCTCATCATCGTCAGTCAGTTCAGCAATTTCAGATTCTAGCTTATTGCATATTGTTACTATAGGCGCATTCTCTAATAGGGCAATTTTCTCGATAGCCTTTAGATGGGTGTTATTTTCAAATCCATTTTCATCTACGTTGGCAATATACATCGTCGGTTTTAGGGTTAACAGGCACATTGACTTGATCATTTTCTTTTCAGTTATACTAAGATTTAACGTGCGAAGTGGTTTAGCCTGGTCAAGGTGAGGATGAATTTTTTCGAGCAATAATTTTAGGTCTGCTGCTTCTTTATCTTGTCCGCCTTTTGAAGCGCGAGTCGTTCTTTCTATAGACTTTTCTACTATATCTAGATCGGCGAGGGCTAGCTCAGTATTAATAACCTCAATATCTGCAATTGGATCTATTTTTCCTTCAACATGAGCTACATTTTCATCGTCAAAACATCTAACTACATGAGCAATAGCATCTGTTTCCCGAATGTTAGCAAGGAATTTATTTCCTAAACCTTCACCTTTTGAGGCCCCAGCAACGAGACCAGCAATATCTACAAACTCCATAGTAGCCGGAAGAATTTTTTCAGGATTAACTATATTAGCTAGCTTTTCTTGACGGATATCGGGAATTGGCACAATACCAGTATTGGGCTCAATGGTGCAAAATGGAAAATTTTCTGCACTAATGCCAGCCTTAGTTAATGCATTGAAAAGTGTAGATTTTCCAACATTAGGTAGACCTACAATACCACAATTAAAACCCATTAAAATAGTTCTCAATATATTAAAAAAATTTGTTTATAAATTAATTATACTGTATGTAGATCCTTCATTGCCTCATTCCATTTTCCCGTAACAGCAAGTGGAATAGTGCTGATGCAATTAATAATACTTTCGTTAATCAATCTCTGTTCATTTTGCGAAGCTTTTTTAAGAACGAAATTAACAACTTCGTCAGATTCGCCAGGATGCCCTACACCTATTCTAAGGCGTGCAAAATTACTATTATTACCTAACGCCCTTATAGTGTCCTTAAGGCCATTATGACCTCCATGACCACCACCTATCTTATATTTTGATATTCCGGGAGCAAGGTCTATATCGTCATGAACAACAAGGATATTTTCTGGACTAATTTGATAAAATTTAGCAAAGGCAGCTATAGATTTACCACTTAAATTCATATAAGTATTTGGTATTAATAAACGTACATCTTGAATATCTATCTTTACTCTAGCAATAAATCCAAAAAATCTTTCTTCAAGTTTAAGGTCAGAGACATATTGTTGACTTAGAATAGAAATAAGAGAGGCCCCTGCATTATGACGGGTTTGCTCATATTGTTGGCCCGGGTTTCCCAAACCAACAATTAACTGAACAATTTTATCCAATATCTAAACCTCTCCACTTAAATTAACAATCAGAAAATTTTTATTCACCTTTCTCATCACTTCCATTTTCCGCATTGTTTTCATCTTCAGTCTTCTCTTCTCCATTTTCATCAACTATTACCTCTTCTATCTCTTCTTCTTTAGGTTTGTTGACGGTGAAAATTGGTGAATCGCGATCTTCGCCATAATTTAAAGCAACACTCTCAACTCCACTTGGAAGCTTGATGTCAGAAATATGAAGTATCTGTCCAATTTCTACCTCTGCGACATCCACCTCAATATATTCAGGCAAATCTGCTGGTAGACATAATATATCTAGCTCAGTCATGCTGCGTGTAATATTACCTCCACCTACTTTGACACCATTACAGATATCTTCATTCATAAAGTGAATAGGAACTTTTGTAGTGAATTTCTGTGTTTTATTCATACGTAAAAAATCAGCATGCAAAATAATTGGCTTAGCTGGATGACGTTGAAGATCTTTTAAAATCACCTCTTCATTATTTCCTTCAATACTTAGGGTAATAATATGCGAATAAAATGCTTCATTTTGAAGCGCATGGTCTAGATCTTTGTGCAATAAAGATATTTTCTGTGGTGGATTTTCCCCGCCATAAACTATAGCTGGGACTTCGTTAGCTAAACGACGTAGACGGCGGCTCGCACCTTTCCCCATGTCATCTCGCACTGTTACGTTTAATTTAAAATCATTTGACATTATTTTGTCTCCTAGTATTACAATCCGCGACCAGAATTGAAAAGATATTTATTTTATCCCTTTATTGGGCGATTATTTAACCATTATGTGCGAGGATTTACTCCTCATCAAACATAGCACTTATGGATTCTTCATTGCTCACACGACGCATCGCTTCTGCAAGCATTTTACCTATAGTTAGCACTCTTATACGCCCACTTTTGCGGGCAGCAGTGCTTGTTGGGATACTATTTGTTACGACCAATGTATCAAGCTCTGAGGCCTCAATGTTTTTAATTGCCTTCCCAGATAAAACAGGGTGAGTACAATATGCAACTACTTGTATTGCCCCTCGTGCTTTTAGTGCATCAGCAGCTTTGCATAGAGTTCCAGCAGTATCTACAATATCGTCAATTAATATACAGGTGCGGCCCTCAACTTCACCTATAATATTCATAACCTCAATCTGATTTGCTTCTGGCCGGCGCTTGTCGATTATGGCTAGTTCAGTATTGAGTATCTTCGCCATAGCTCTTGCCCGAACTACACCGCCAATATCAGGTGAAACAACTGTTGGCTTTTGATAATTTTGACGTTGCACATCATCAGTCATTAAAGGAAGACCATAAACATTTTCTACGGCACAATCAAAAAACCCTTGTATTTGCTCTGCATGCAAGTCTACTGTCATTACGCGGTCAACTCCTGCATTAGAAATCATGTCCGCGACAACTTTTGCACTTATTGGCACCCGGATAGTGCGTACTCGCCTGTCTTGTCGTGCATATCCAAAGTAAGGTATTACAGCAGTGATGCGAGCAGCAGATGACCGACGAAGTGCATCGACCATGAGAATAAGTTCCATTAAATTTTTATGGGTTGGCGGGCATGTTGGTTGAACAATAAAAACATCCTGACCGCGAACATTCTCGCAAATTTCTATATTGATTTCACCATCAGAAAACTGAGAAACAACAGAGTTACTTAAGTTCATCCCTAGAAATTGACTTATTTCTTTTGCTAGCTCTGGATTTGCATTCCCAGAAAAAACCATTAAATTCGCCACAAAGTTTTCCTAATAGTTATTTTTGTTGTAACACTATACTACAGTTATGTAAAAATATGGCTGGGGTGGGTGGATTCGAACCACCGAGTGGCGGCATCAAAAGCCGCTGCCTTAACCGCTTGGCCACACCCCAATAGCTTTTTGTCCAGAAGACAATATTTCTAGTGCGGGAGACTTATTAACTCCTTTAGCAACAAAACCATGCCATGGCTTTGGAATGTTTTTGAGTATAGCCTTTGCCTCATCTTCTACAGAAAAACTTGAGAAAACACTTCCACCTGTTCCTGTCATTCTAGCCGGAGCATAGTTAGCCAGCCATTGGCGAACTTTTTTTACTTCGGGATAAAGATCTTCGACAACTAGCTGGCAGTCATTTTTCCAGACATTTTCTTCAGTGGCGCGTATTTTGATCGGATGAGTGTTTCTTGTCAAACTAGGATGGCTAAATATTTTAGATGTACTTACAAATATATTTGGCGTTACTATTAAGAACCATTTGTTAGGTGTATCTATAGGGGTTAACTTTTCTCCGACACCCTCTGCCCATGAAGTTCTCCCAGAAATAAAAACTGGAACATCCGCTCCAATTTTAGAGCCTATACCTAGAAGTTCTGTATTAGTTAAAGTTAGATTCCAAACAGCATTTAGACCAAGGATCGCTGTGGCAGCATCGCTACTCCCACCACCTAAACCAGCGCCTATCGGTAGTTTTTTTTTCAAGATTATTTTTGCTCCACAGTCACATGTCGAATAATTCTGTAAAGCTTTTGCTGCTCGTAGGATTAGGTTCTCTTTGTTTGGAATACTTTTTTCATTAGATGATAACTCGATTTTTCCAGTATTATTAGATTCAATTTCAAGGTGATCACCATAGTCAAGCATTTGAAATAATGTTTGCAAATTATGGTAACCGTTTTCTTTTCTTCCAGTGATATGAAGAAATAAATTTAATTTTGCCGGAGCAGGTAGTGTTAGTTTCATTTTAACTCTTATTTAATTAACCATTTTTTGATGCTTAGGTTAAATTTATAAACACCTTTTTTGCCTTTTATCTTATTTGGTAGCCTAAATTTACCTATACTTTTATAGTCAGAAAAATCTAATCTCCATCCTGATTGTTTCAGTGAAGCCAGTGTTCCGTCATCATTATATCTTGATTCGATAGTGGTCAAGCTGGGGGAGCCCACCCCTTTTATCCAAAATTGCAGATGTTCTATTTGTGTTCCTAATATAATAAATTTTCTCTGATAAATATCAGAATTCTGAGAAACAGAGATATGATAATCCTCCGGTTGTAGTCCAGCATGATTGAAACTACCCTTAATTCTTTTTGTATTAATACCAAACGGACCACTTAATTCAATTTCGAATTTTTCTTTACTCTGGCTCCATGATACCCAAGCGCTTCCTCCTCCTTCTGAATCCCTATAGCCAATTTTACCTTCAACAACCCAGCGGTCTAAAGACCCTAGTTGATTGAAATGATCCTCCTTGTAGATTTGATTTTCAGGTGTGTTATTTTTATTAACAGCACATGATGCAGCTAATATTACAATCAAAAAGAACATTGTGTACCGAATAAGCTTATTCAACCTTAAATTGCTCCATAGTTTTCATGATGATGGAGTTATTCGAAGTATCAATTTTTTTAGCCTGTATCTTTTGAATAAAATTTAATAACTCATCCATTCTTTCTTTACTTGCCAGTGCTTCATACAGAGCAACAAATGGTCTGGCGTCATCATTTTCTATTGCAAGAATAATTAAAGGCACTGCTTCTTCATACCGGTGGTTTTTTATCAGAGCAATAGCATGCAAGATTTTTGCAGGCACCCAGTGAGGCTCTACTTCGATCCATAATGTGGTCATTTCAAGAAATAAGATAGAATTATCATAGTAGAAAGATATTTTGGCTGCCCTCTCGATTACTCTTGGATCAAGTGTTTTCTTTGCTTGTTGGCTATAGTTCTCTTGCGAAATACTCGCTTTTCCTCGCATGCCACCAAACTCTGCGGATATTAAGTGAAACAGACTATCTTCAGGAAATGCCCGCACACTAAAATTTTTTCGTTGAAATAACTTAGTGTTATTTTTTTTTATTTCGATTTTTTCTGCATCTTTCGAGTGTTTGTTACGATCGATTTTGTTCGCATTAACAAGCTGTAAATTTTCATCTATAGAATTGTTGCTACAGCCAACAATTATTTGGCTGAGCGCAAGTAATGTAAGAATCGAAGAAACACAATTATGCATAAGTTGCTTATAATCTTCTATTTTTAACCAAAAACGCTACGCTTTTGATTAATAAATAGATACTCTAACAATAAAAAAAGCTAATACGCTAGTTAAATATTGATTGAATACTACTTGTCTTTAGGGTCATAGAGCTGGACAATTGCAGCCTAGTTTCATAAGTATTGAATTATGACTATTTATTCGCTTGGGGTTAATCATCGTTCTGCATCTCTTGATATAAGAGAGAAGGTGATCTTTGCTCCAAAAAATATGACTAAAGCTTTACAAAATTTGATAAAAACTCTTGATATTAGTGAAGCTGCAATACTTTCAACATGCAATAGAATAGAGATATACATTGTAACCTCTGATGATTTTACTAACAGCAAGAATAAAATTCTTGATTGGCTAACTGGTTATCATCAATTGATGTCGACCAGCCTAGACGGTTGTTATTATACATACGAAAATGAGGATGCTGTAAGACATTTAATGAGGGTCGCAAGTGGTTTGGACTCAATGATTTTGGGTGAACCACAAATACTTGGCCAGTTAAAGTCCTCTTATGCTGTTGCACAAGAGGCCGGCACTGTTTCTGTAAAACTTAACCAGCTTTTTCAACAGGCGTTCTCAATCGCAAAGCGGGTACGAACTAAAACAGCTATTGGGAAAAATCCAGTATCAGTTGCATATGCTGGCGTAAAGCTTTCGCAACAAATCTTTTCAAATTTTCAAGATGTTCATGTTTTGTTAATTGGGGCAGGAGAAACTATTGAATTAGTAGCAAGGCACTTACTAGAAAAACAAGTGGGAAGTATTACCGTTTCCAATAGAACTCTACTTAGAGCCGAAGAATTAGCCCAAGAATTTAATGCCCACGCAATACTACTTTCAGATATACCTGAATTTCTTGAAAAAGCAGACATTTTAATATCATCTACAGGTAGCCAGTTGCCAATACTCGGTAAAGGTGCAGTAGAATCTGCTATCAAAAGACGTAAACATAAGCCTATGTTCATGTTAGATTTGGCTGTTCCAAGGGATATCGAACCTGAAGTAGCGGAACTCGATGATATTTATCTTTTTACTGTGGACGATCTTCAGGAGGTTATTCTTGAGAATATGCGTTCACGTGAAGATGCTGCAGGTAAAGCTGAAAAAATTATAGAAGATGGGGTGATTGAATGGAAAAGCCATATGCAAGGCCTAGATTCAGCTTCTGTGATTCGAAATTTTCGAAAAAATATAGAAACGACTCGTGACATCGAACTTCAAAAAGCTTTAGTTTCACTAAATGCAGGCGAAAATCCAGAGGGGGTTTTAAGAAGTTTGGCAAGAAATCTAACTAACAAATTTATGCATACCCCATCAAAAGTTCTCAAACAAGCTTTAGAAGAAGGCCGCAAAGATGATATTCGCTTAACAACTGACCTGTTTGGACTCAAGGAACTAATTGAGAATGATTCAAAAAACAATAAGTAGTACCCTAAAGATAATCTATACAGCTAAATAATTGATATGATAACTTGATGAAAGACTCTATTTTAGAAAAATTACAATTTATTGCCGATCGACACGAGGAAGTGGGCGTGCTTTTAGGTGAGCCAAATGTAATTAGTGATCAAAATAATTTCCGTGTATTGTCGAAAGAGTACTCAGAAAATGAACATATCGTCGAAGTTTATAAAAATTATATGCAAGTTGAAAAAAGAGTACTTGAGGCGAAAACGCTACTCAGTGACCCTGATCGAGATATTAGGGAGATGGCTCAAGAAGAGTCGCATGAGAGAGAAAAAGAGCTTGAGGCCCTTTTGCTAGAAATACAAAAACTTTTGTTACCTAAAGATAGCAACGATGAGAAGAACGTATTTCTCGAAATTAGAGCAGGCACAGGTGGTGATGAAGCAGCTATTTTTTCTGGGGATTTATTTCGCATGTATTGCAAATATGCTGAAAGCTCTAAATGGAAAGTAGAGATAATAAGTGAGAATCACGGTGATCACGGGGGATATAAAGAAATCATTTCTTTAATTACAGGTCAAGGAGTTTACTCTAAGTTGAAATTTGAATCTGGGGCTCATCGCGTGCAACGGGTTCCAGATACAGAGTCTCAGGGACGTGTTCATACATCTGCTTGTACTGTAGCAGTTATGCCAGAAGTAGAATCTTTAGATGATATAGATATTAAGAGAGGAGACCTTCGCATTGACACTTTTCGTGCTTCAGGCGCTGGTGGACAGCATGTCAATAAAACCGACTCAGCGATTCGTATAACTCATATTCCAACAGGGACAGTTGTTGAATGCCAGGATGGCCGATCTCAGCATAAAAATAAGGCAAGAGCTATGGGGCTTTTATCAGCTCGTTTAAAGCTTTCCCAAGAAACTGAAGCCGCAGAAAATTTGGCTGAAGAGCGCCGCTCATTAGTTGGTAGCGGCGATCGATCTGAGCGCATTCGTACATATAATTATTCTCAAGGTCGTATTACAGATCATAGAATTAATCTAACCTTGTATAAGCTATCGGAAGTTATGGAAGGAAATCTTGATGGAGTAATAAAGCCACTAATAAATGAGAACGAGGCTAATATGCTATCCGAGAACCATAAAAATTAACAGCTAAGTCATTTATGCTAAATACAACCTTTTCTAATACCGTAACGATAGCTGATATTCTGATGCGTCGTAACGAGTTAAATAATCTAAGCGACACCCCAAGACTTGACATAGAAATAATACTTGCTCATGTCCTGAAGGTAGATAGAACCTACCTGTATGTATGGCCTAATTTTTGTTTGAGCGATATTCAGCAAAGTAAATTTAACCAGTTATTCGCCGATCGTTTGCTTGGAAAGCCAATTGCACACATAACAGAAGTCCGTGAATTTTGGTCTCTGCCACTAAAAGTTTCAACCGCGACAATTATTCCAAGGCCAGAGACAGAGCTACTTGTCGAAATAGCTCTCTCTTTACCCTTAAGTGATAACATATCAGTTTTGGACTTAGGAACTGGTTCTGGTGCGATTGCATTAGCTCTGGCAAGCGAAAAAAAATCTTGGGATATTAAGGCTGTAGATTCTGAGCCAAATGCCCTTAAACTGGCTGAACAAAATAGAAAACTTTTTGATTTCGATAATGTTAAGATTCAAAAAAGTGATTGGTTTTCTTGTTTTAAAGAAAGTTTTTTTGATCTTATAGTTAGTAATCCACCATATATAAGTCCTGATGACAAAAACCTTCAGCAAGGTGATTTAAGGTTTGAGCCTTTATCCGCTCTAGTTTCTGAGGATTCTGGTATAGCTGACATTCGTAAAATTATCTTTGATGCCCGAAACTTTCTTAATTTTGGTGGTTGGTTAATTTTAGAGCATGCTTATGATCAAGGTGTGGAAGTGCGTCAATTGATGATGGATGCTAGTTACTGTGAAATCAAAACCTTTTCTGATATATCCGATCTAGATAGAGTTACCATTTGTAAAAAAACTAGCAATTAATTACCTATTTTAACTGTTTATATTTACCACCATGATAAATTAACGGTGAACTACCATTATTTTTTGTTTGTATTACACGACCCACTAGTATCATATGGTCACCTCCAGGGTATCTATGTTCTGTAGAGCAAAGAAGCTGGCATGCACAGTTATTTAACAATGGTAAGCTTTTAATGCCAGAGCTCCATGATTGCTTGGAGAACTTATCTAAACTAGAACTTGCAAATAGCTCAGAAATTGGCTTCTGGTCGATACTGAGTATATTCACTGCAAAATGCTCTGCTTGTTGAAATAGGTTAAATAATGTTGCCTCACGATCAATACACCATGAAATAAGAGGCGGGTCTAATGAGACTGTCGAAAAACTGTTGATAGTTATTCCTTGAGGTTTACCTTTAGTATCTATGGATGTGATTACGGTGATACCCGTCGCAAAATTTCCAAAAGCATTGCGTAAATCTTTTGGTGTTGTATTTGTCATATTCTGAGCCTTGAGATGTATAATTTAAATTTATAGGTGCTAGGGTAACCCAATAATACATAAATTAAAAAGTACCTAAGATTAAATTTCATTATAGTTAAGAATTAAATCTGGAAATCGACTAGGCATATAAATCTCGTGCTACAATCATAATTGATTGCAGTCTTTTTGTAATCTTGAATTTAAAATTATAAGAAAGACTATATCCAACTTAATTGGCTCAAAAATGAAAAAGCTAGGTAACTCAATTTTCTTGATACAAATATATATTCAACTCTGTTCTGTCTGGCGCTCTTTTTTTTCAAAATAATAATATAGGGAGTATCTTCACTTGAAGAGCTGGGATTTAACTGAATTCGAAGTCGAGCCTATAGATGGCAGATCACGTTTCCATGATTTCAACTTACCTATAATTTTGATGCATGCAATATCAGATCTCGGTTTTCAATATTGTTCTCCTATACAAGCAAGAACATTGCCATATACACTCAGAGGACATGATATTGTTGGTAAAGCGCAAACTGGTACTGGAAAAACTGCAGCTTTTTTGACAACAATTATAACTGAACTCCTCAATAATCCAGTAGAGGATGATTATTTTGCAGGGGAGGCTAGATCACTGATTATTGCTCCCACTCGTGAATTAGTGATGCAAATAGCTGGAGATGCAAGAGATCTTTGTAAATATACAAACTTAAAAGTGCATAGCTTGGTTGGAGGTATAGATTACGATAAGCAAAAACGATATTTACATGACAGTCTCTGCGATATACTAGTAGCTACACCTGGACGTTTGTTGGACTTTGCTAGTAGTAATGATGTTTATTTGGATAGAACGGAAATTTTAGTTCTTGATGAAGCGGATAGAATGCTTGATATGGGTTTTATTCCCCAAGTTAGAAGAATTGTTCGGCTTACTCCACATCCAGATCATAGGCATACAATGTTTTTCTCTGCAACCTTTACACCAGAGGTAATAGAGCTTGCAAGACAATGGACTGTTGATCCAACAACTGTAGAGATCGAACCCGACAATATTGCTACAGAAAGTGTAACCCAAAAGGTATACATCACCTCTACAGAAGAAAAATTTGAGCTATTAAAAAATATTATCCAGCAAAACGAGGTTGAAAGCGTGATTGTTTTTGCTAATAGACGTGATCAGTGTCGAGGGCTTCAGAAAAAACTTAAAGACAAAGGTTTTCATGTTGGACTCCTGTCAGGCGAAGTCCCACAAGGGAAGCGAATAAAAACATTAGAGGATTTCAAGTCTGGAAAACTAACTATACTAGTAGCTACAGATGTGGCCGGTAGGGGCATTCATATTGATGGTATAAGCCATGTGGTAAATTATACTTTACCTGAGGAGCCAGAGGATTATGTTCACCGTATTGGTAGAACTGGTAGGGCAGGAGAGAATGGAACTTCAATAAGCTTCGCTTGCGAGGATGATGCATTTTTATTAGAACCAATAGAAAAATTACTTGGATCAAAGCTTTTAGCAGAACTTCCAGCAAAAGATCTTTTACCATAGGATAAAATTCAATCTCAATTTCTATAGACTTGCTTTCAAGGAAAGAATGTAGAGATACTAATATCGGAGTCTTACCTTTATGTCATTCGCTAATCTTGGCCTATCAGCCGATATAGTCCGTGCTGTTTCTGAGCAAGGTTATATTCAACCTACACCAATTCAAAAAAAAGCTATTCCTATAGTATTAAAGGGCCTAGATGTTCTCGCAGGTGCACAAACAGGAACGGGTAAAACAGCTGCATTTACCTTACCCATGCTCGAGATATTGAGCCAGTATAATCAAGAAAAAGGTTATCGACCCACCAGAGCACTAATAATTACTCCAACAAGAGAGCTTGCTGCACAAGTATCAGATAATGTCACAAATTATAGTAAATATCTGAAAATAACATCTACGGTTGTTTTTGGGGGTGTAAAGATAAACCCCCAGATTAAAAAATTACGCTCGGGTATAGATATATTAATAGCTACTCCTGGGCGTCTTCTCGATCATGCTAATCAAAAAACAATAGATCTTTCTAAGATAGAAATACTTGTATTAGATGAAGCAGACCGAATGCTAGATATGGGGTTTTTACCAGACATAAAGAGAATTTTAGGTCTATTACCAAAGAAACGTCAAAATCTCCTATTTTCAGCTACTTTTTCTGATGATATAAAGAAGCTTGCAGATAAGCTGTTAAATAAACCTAGGTTAATAGAGGTTGCCCAAAGAAACACAACTGCTGAAAGAATAGAGCAGGTCGTTCATTTGGTGGATAAAGGAAGAAAACGTGAGCTACTTTCATTTTTGATTGGCTCTGGAAACTGGAAGCAGGTTTTAGTGTTTGCTCGCACAAAACATGGAGCGAATAGACTTACTAAACAGCTCGAAGCAGATGGGCTGAAGTCAGCCGCTATTCATGGAAATAAAAGTCAAGGAGCAAGAACTAAAGCATTATCTGATTTCAAAAATGGAAGCATACGTGTACTTGTGGCGACTGATATTGCAGCTCGTGGCCTTGATATTGATCAGCTGCCACATGTCGTGAATTTTGAGCTACCAAACATCCCAGAGGACTATATTCATCGTATTGGTCGTACTGGAAGGGCCGGTAATGAGGGTGAAGCCTTATCATTGGTATGTATAAATGAATATAAATTATTAAGAGACATAGAAAATCTTTTAAAATTTAATATCCCAAAAAAACAAATTGATGGCTTCTTACCGGATCCTACGATAAAAGCTATGCCAGAAGATAGAGTTTTAAAACATAAAGGTAGATCAAGAAGATCTAGTAAAAATAAGCTGGAGGCAAATCAAGATGTATGGGGACGTACCTCTAAGAGGAGTTTTTAGAACAACAATAAATAGAAGCTATAAAAAAGGCGTGAGATTCACGCCTTTTTTTGCTGAGTCCAAATTTTTACCTATAAATAAAAATTAACTTATTACAGTAATATTCTCAGCTTGAGGGCCTTTCTGACCTTCTGTAACTGTAAATTCTACTTTTTGTCCTTCCATTAAAGTTTTAAAACCCTCGGCAGCTATTGCGCTGAAGTGAGCAAAAACATCAGGGCCAGACTCTTGTTCAATAAATCCGAACCCTTTTGCTTCATTAAACCATTTAACTGTACCAGTAGTAGTAGACATAACTTTATCCTTTAAAATCATTAGTAATTTAAGTCCATATTAAAGACCGTTATTTGCTGAAATGTGTTGCTATTACTTATGAAAAACCGGACGAGCTACTAACTAAAGGTAAGACATCGAGATGGCGTACATAAATATAAGACGTATTTTCAAGCTACAAATATTATATACCAGTTTTTTTTGGAGTCAACGCATTAAAATTTTTTTAATATAAATACCAATGACTTGCGTTTTTTTTAGCCTTCTGGAAACATAACTAGTAAAGTGCAACCAACCTTTGACTGAGGCACATGAGCTGATCCCTTTGGATGATGCAAGAACGTACCGGCTTGGTGATCTTCTCTGCCATCATTAAAAATTCCAGATAAAACATATACTTGCTCAGGACCATCTTCATGCACATCAAGTGCCCCATAATTAGCACCAGGTTCAAATTCATAGATATCGACACGCTTATTGTTATCTCCAGTCCAAAGATTCCTAACAGTAATTCCTGGTGCTCCCTCAATAGCCTCAATTTCTCTCCAGTTGCATATGCTTACACCTTCAAAATTCATTCCATTTATCATGCGAAACCTCTTGTAAAATTAATAAACTTCATTCTTATTATATAATAACTAATATTTATGTTTATATATTTCTTATAAATGATAATAATAATTGATTAGGACATGTATATAATTTGGATTACAAAGATAAACCAATGGGTCAATAAGTTGGTTATTAGGTCTCGGTAATAAATTTTTCTGACTTAGTTTCCACCATATTTTTTCATAATTATAAAATATGGTTTTCCGTGGCGATGCTGGTTTATTATAGTTGTAAAGCTGTTCCCCGCTGCATTTTTTGCGTTTATATTGTAGCCCTTTTCAAGAAAAAAACTTACGAAGGTATCAAAATTTTCTATATTCATGCCTCGATAAGCTTTCTCTAGAAGATGAAAATCTGGATTTACATTTTGTGGCGGGTGAAAGTTCAAAAAGGTCTTAATTCTCTCATCGTCAAATACTTCGCCTAAAACTTTTTCTTTATCTTTTAATATAGCCATGAGTTTATATTTCTATTTTTTTAAAGTTCAATATTATTAATCAACTTGTTAAGTTGTCCTCTTAAAATTTTGTTAACCTGTTTCGGGTTTGCCTGCCCCTTAGAAGCTTTCATAACCTGCCCTACGAAATAACCTAACATTTTTGAACGTTTTGCTTCCTCTGCCTTCAGATAATCATCAACCTGATTTGGATTAATTTTTATAATATGGATGACTAATGATTCGATAACACTACTGTCTGATACTTGCTTTAGACCTCTCGAACTTATAATACTGTCTGCATTACCGTCCCCTTTCCACATTCCATCGAAGACTTCTTTGGCCATTTTTCCTGAAATAGTATTATCTAGGATTCGACAAATCATTTCTGCGAGATCTTCTGATTTAATAGGACATAGAGTAATAGTTAAGCCAGTTGAATTTAGCCGAGCTAAAAGTTCTCCCAGTATCCAATTTGCTGCGATCTTCGCATCTCCACTTTTTTTAGCCACAACCTCAAAATATTGACCTAAGAGCTGATCACTACTCAATATATTGGCATCGTAATTTGAAAGCGAGTATTGCTCTTTGAATCTCTTAAGCTTTGCTTCAGGCAGCTCTGGCAAAGTACGACGAATCTCTTCGATGTATTCATCTTCTATGATAACAGGCAGGAGATCAGGGCATGGAAAATACCGATAGTCGTTAGCTTCTTCTTTACTGCGAAGTGATTTTGATTTTTTAGTTTCCCCGTTAAATAGCCTCGTCTCTTGCACTACCTTTTTTCCATCCTCTATTAGGTCAATTTGTCGCTGAACCTCGATATCAATAGCATCTTCCATAAATCTGAAAGAGTTTAAATTTTTAGTTTCTGTCCTAGTCCCAAGGGTTCCTCCAGGTTTTCTAATTGAAACATTCACGTCAAAGCGCATGGAGCCTTGCGCCATTTCTCCATCACAAATTCCGAGGGAAGTCACAATACCATATAGTTTTTTAGCGAACAAAGTTGCTTCTTCTGCACTACTTAGATCTGGCTCTGAAACAATCTCTATCAGCGGAGTTCCTGCCCGATTAAAGTCTATACCAGTCATTTCTTGAAATTCTTCATGTAGAGATTTACCTGCATCTTCTTCTAAGTGAGCGTGATGGATTCTGATCGATTTTCTTGTACCATCTGATAATTCAATAACTATATTTCCCGACCTTACAATAGGCTTTTCAAGTTGCGTAGTTTGATAACCTTTTGGAAGATCCGGGTAAAAGTAGTTTTTACGTTCAAAGATTGAGCACTTTTCAATATCTGCATTTATAGCTAAACCGAACATAATTGCTTGACGGAATGCCTCCTCATTCGGAGTAGGAAGCGTACCAGGCATCCCCAAGTCTAAAGCAGATGCTTGTGTATTTGGTTTTGAACCGAATGTAGTACTTGAGCCTGAGAAAATTTTGGATTTAGTGGCAAGCTGAACATGTACTTCGAGGCCTATAACAATTTCCCATTCCATTACTCGAGCCTCATTTTTCTTATACTTTCTATCTTTTCGTCTTTAGGATAGTTTTGATGCCAATCTGTAATAGTTTGATACTGATGCGCAACATTAAGTATTAGTGCTTCTCTGAAGTAGTTACCTATGATTTGTATACCGACAGGTTTTTTATCCACTAAACCACATGGGATAGACATACCAGGTAGTCCGGCTAGATTGGTGGCTATAGTAAAAATATCTTCTAGATACATTTCAACAGGATCATTTTTTTTTGCGCCAAACTCAAAGGCTGGATTTGGACATGTGGGGCCTATAATTACATCAACTTCATTAAATGCTGAAACAAAATCTTGTTTTATGAGTCGCCGAGCTTGTTGCGCTTTTCTATAGTATGCGTCATAGTAACCAGCAGAGAGACAGTAAGTGCCGACTAATATCCTGCGCTTAACTTCATCGCCAAAACCCTCGGCACGACTTCTCGTGTACATATCATTTAAATCTTTTGGGTTTTCGCATCTATGCCCATAACGTACGCCATCAAATCTAGAAAGATTTGATGATGCCTCAGCTGGCGCAATGACATAGTAAGCTGGAACAGCAAGATGACTATGAGGAAGGCTTATAGGGACTAATATTGCACCTTGTTTTTCAAGTTGAGATAGTGCGTCTAAAACTGATTTTTCAGTTTCAAAGTTAAGGCCATCCTGAAAGTATTCTTTTGGAACCCCTATTTTTAGACCATTAATCGAACGTGATATTTTTTCTGTATAATCTGGTGTTATTATATTTGCAGATGTGGAATCTTTAGCGTCATAGCCTGCCATTATCTTGAGCATTAATGCGCAATCTTCTGCTGTCTTCGCCATTGGTCCTGCCTGATCAAGGCTTGAGGCAAAAGCTATCATCCCCCATCGGGAAACTCTTCCATAGGTTGGTTTCAGCCCGCTTATTCCACAAAGAGCTGCTGGTTGTCGAATTGATCCACCAGTATCTGTCCCTGTTGCACCAGGCGTAATTTGAGCTGCAATGGCTGCGGCAGACCCCCCAGAAGATCCCCCAGGAACTGTTTTAATGTCCCAAGGATTTTTTACTGCTCCAAAATAACTAGTTTCGTTAGATGAGCCCATCGCAAACTCATCCATATTAGTTTTTCCTAAAACTACAGCCCCTTCAAAAGAAAATTTTTCTACCACAGTTGCATCATAGGGAGGAATAAAATTATCTAGCATTTTTGAACCACAAGTAGTTCGCAAATCTTTCGTGCAAAAAATATCTTTATGCGCTATTGGAACACCGCAAAAATCTGAGAATTCACCAGTCATTCTTTTTTGATCTGCTATTTTGGCTTGCTTTAAAGCCGATTCTTCACAGATAGTAATGAAGCAATTATAAACACTATTTAGTGTTTTTATACGATTTAAGAAATGCTGAGTAATCTCTAAACTAGAAAATTCTCTTGCATTTAACGCAAAAATAATTTCAGCAATAGTTTTCTCATGTATGTCTTTACTGCCCATATATTATCCTTAATCAGTCAATTACCTTAGGTACAAGATATAGCCCATTTTCTGCTAAAGGAGCAAGATTTTGGAAGGTTTGTCTCTGATCAGATTCAGTTACTTCGTCTGCACGCAAACATTGGAATGCATCTGTAGGATGAGCCATTGGCTGAATATCATTAGTCTTCTCTGCACCGAGTTGATCAATTAAACAAAGTACATCTGTGATGCTTTTTGTAGTTTCTTTAATTGTTTCGTCGTTTAATTGTATGCGAGCTAATTCAGCGAGCTTCATGATCTCTTTATGATTGATTGACATAATATAATATCTATTGGTTGTTAATAGCTTTATAGTAGTAAAAATATGATTTCACTCAATATTTTCAAAAACTAAGGTTAAATATTAAGGTACCACATTCATTAATTCAGCGGTATTATACGTCAATGTACGAATTTTAATAATAATTTAAATTGCACTAAAAATTACCTTTGAAGCTATTTTTCACAAAAGAACATAGACCTTGCTCTCGCATCTAGTGATTGTTAGAGTTAGATTAGTCTTTTAGTGCAATCGGAATATGTGGTATTAAAAAAGAAAAAATAAGGAGGGTAGAATGTTTAAGCGGTTGCGAGGTATGTTCTCTAACGATGTTTCTATTGATTTGGGAACAGCTAACACGCTCATATACGTCAAAGAAAAAGGTATTGTCTTAAACGAACCCTCCGTAGTCGCAATACGACACTATAATGGACAAAAAGTTGTTGATGCAGTAGGTGTTGAGGCAAAGCGAATGCTTGGTCGAACACCAGGTAACATAACTGCAATTAGACCATTAAAGGATGGTGTTATTGCCGACTTTCAGGTCACAGAAAAAATGCTTCAATATTTTATCAAAAAAGTACATGCCCATAGCTTCATTCCCCCAAGCCCTAGAGTGCTGATCTGCGTTCCCTGTGCAGCTACAGAAGTCGAAAAAAGAGCTATTCGTGAGTCTGCTTACAGTGCGGGTGCAAGAGAAGTTTATTTAATTGAAGAACCGATGGCAGCTGCTTTAGGTGCTGGACTTCCGGTGGATGAGGCTTGTGGGTCAATGGTAGTTGATGTTGGAGGTGGTACCACTGAAATCGCTATTTTGTCATTAAATGGAGTTGTTTTTTCTGACTCAGCACGAATTGGCGGTGATCGCTTTGATGAAGCAATCGGTAATTATGTCAGAAAAAAATATGGTAGCGTCATTGGTGAAACAACAGCTGAGAGAATAAAGTTTGAAATAGGGAGTGCTTACCCCCCCAAAGATGTGAGAGAAATTGATGTACGAGGACGGAATTTGGCTGAAGGTGTTCCAAAAAGTATTACACTTAATAGTGACGAAATTTTAGATGCGCTTCAAGAGCCATTAGCTGGAATAGTGCAGGCCGTTAAAAGTGTTTTAGAGCTATCACCACCTGAGCTTGCTTCAGATATTGCTGAAACTGGAATTGTGCTAACCGGTGGGGGTGCTTTGTTGCGTGATTTTGACCGTCTCCTTGCCCATGAGACTGGTTTACCAGTTATTATAGCTGATGATCCCCTAACCTGTGTTGCAAGGGGTGGTGGTAAAGCTCTTGAGACAATGGAGCGTCGACATATGGATGTTATGTCATATTAAAAGCTTTAATTAATATAATTTTTTCGAATAATAAAGACTAGCGGTGTTTCGATATAAAAAAAATTTTTTCTAATGGCGAATCAAATGCCCGACGAATGTTAATCTTGATTTTCGTTGCCTTTTTTTTACTTCTAATTGATGCTACTACGCAGTGGTTGAAACCAGTACGCATTTGGTTTTCCGGAACCGTAACACCAGTTCACTCATTAGCACTTTTTCCTAACTGGGCTGATGGGGTGATAGATGATATTTCTAGCAGCTTGTCTTTGAAAGAAAAAAATAAGCTCCAAAACATAGAATTATTGATTTTAAAAGCACGCCTTCAAAAAATGGCAGAACTGTCCTCCGAAAACCTCCGACTTAGGAATTTATTGCATGCTTCAGAACTACTACAAAACAATGTTTTAGTTGCTGAGTTAATAGGGCAATCACTTGATCCCTTGAGCCATACTATCTTGATTAATCGAGGGGAAGACTATGGGGTATTTAAAGGTCAGGCGATACTTGATTCTGAAGGCCTTATGGGCCAAGTTATAGAAGTATATAAATCTAGTAGCAAAGCCCTCTTGATCAGCGATAGTTTGCACGCAATGCCCGTAAAAATTTCACGAAATGGCATGCGTTTTGTCGCAGAAGGAAACGGAAACTTTAGAAATTTAACTTTACGTTATGTGTCCCCATCCTCAGAGATAATTGTAGGTGATCTATTAGTTAGTTCCGGTCTTGGTAAACGTTATCCAGCTGGATACCCTGTTGGTTGGATAACCTCAATAAATCCAATAAAAGGGAGCCCTTACTTGAATGTAAATGTCAAACCTACAGCGCAATTGGATAGAAGTCGATACATGTTATTAGTCTCCCAGAGTATAGAAAAATTTAAAGTAGGTCAGGATGAAAAATAATGGTTTTTTTTATGTTGGCATAACATTATTTTTTGGGTTGTTGCTTCAGATTTTCCCGATAAATAGTGTCACTGCATTCTGGAGACCTCAGTTCTTATTAATGATCACTATTTATTGGGTGTTTAAAAACCCATCCCAATATGGTGTTGGGTTTGCTTGGCTTATAGGGATAATATTAGATATATTTGCAGGAGAAATGTATGGTCGATACGCAATAGGTTTTTCATTTTGTGCGTACATCTTAATTATATTAAGTAAACGTATACAGCACTTCAATTTGCTGCATCAAGCGCTACTGATGTTCTTTGTGGTTCTATTAAACCAACTATTAACATTAAGTGTATCTCTTTTGTATCGCCCAAGTTGGGACTTAGTTGCACTAATTGCTCCAGCAATTACATCTGCATTTACTTGGCCAATTTTATTATTATTCTTAAATAAGATTTTTAATAGATAATTAATTTAAGAAAAAATATTTTTATGTCGTATGAGATAATAAACTTTGTTTTATAATTAATCATTTAGTTAAGGAGCAGTTTTTTGGGTGAAACAGTATTTTTGAAAAAAGTTACCCGTGTAATATCTTTACTAGCCTCTATGTTAGTCATTACTGCTACTGCAATAATTTACATAAAGAAAGATATTATTACTGATATCGATTCATATCGTCCTAAGATTGATAATTATATATCTAGCATGTTTGGCAATAGAACGAAAATTGCTTCAATAACAGGCGAGTGGAATCGATTAGCCCCACAGATTTCCATAAAAAAAATATCGATGCTCGATAGCAAAAATGACCAAGCATTGGTAACACTTAATGATATAAGCCTACATATTAACTTGATACAAAGTATTTTTTCTCGTGAACTTGTCTCTCGAGAATTAAGTATTGGCCAAATGAATATACTTATACAGGAGACAAAACAGGGTTCATGGAGTATTGCTGGAAGAGACCTTGGCGGAAAAGATACTGGGGTATTAAGAAATATTTTTAATAATCGTTATATAGAAATTAAATCTATTAATGCAACTTTTAATTTTTTATCAGGGGTCAAGTCTACTTTAAGATTACAAAATACTAACTTAGAGAATAAAGCAAACTTTCATAGGTTAACTAGCAATGTCTATCTTGAAAAGAACAAAGATCCTGTTGATTTTATAATAGAGGCTAAAGGCAGGGGTCAAAATGTAGCTAATTTTGATATTTTGGCTTATTTGAAATTATACTATATTGATATCAATGCTCCCTTAAAGAAAATTTTACGTGGTTTTTCCCCCAACATAGATAAAAAAATTATTGAACTTGAAGCAGCTATGAGTGGAGATATTTGGCTTTCAGCTAAGAGAAATGAAAATTATAGACTCTATAGTAATCTTCAGCTATATGACGTTAAACATAGTAATTTTAAAGGTGGTGGCCAGATACAAAAAGTCGATACTGATATTTATGGTTGGTACTCGTCTGGTCGAGACATGGGTTTAAGGTTTGAAAATCTTAATTTCACTTGGGATGACATCCGGGTTCAATCAACATCAATAGGTGCTTCAAAAAAAATGCATGAAGAGAAAATATTGTTATCTCTTGATAAGGTTGATTTAACTCTTCTAAGCGATATATCTCAAAAAATTGATGTAATCCCAAAGAATATTACTGATCTGGTTGGCAAAATTAAACCTTCAGGAATGTTACATAATTTATATCTCGAATTCACAGATCAAAATATTGACCATGATTTTCGATTAAGAGCCAACATAGAGGATGCTGCCACACACTCATGGGATGGAAAGCCTGGATTTAGAAAAATAAATGGTTATATTGATATAAAAAGTACTAGTGGTCTCATTGAGCTTGATAGCCCAAATGGCTTTGGTTTCCAGTTACCTGACATTTTTGACGAATATATTTATCGCTCCTCAATTAAAGGGAATATATCTTGGCGATACAATAATAAAAACGGTGCTTTGAAGATCTTTAGTGGCCTAATAAAAATGGATGGAGTTGAAGGTAACAGTAGATCTTATTTTTATATGGATATTCCTGATATCAGTTCAGGATTAGATCCACAATTATACCTCACAATGGGTATCAAAAATCTTAATGCTCGCTTCAAAGAATCTTACATACCGAATAATCTTGATAAGCGTTTGACTAAATGGGTCGATCAAGCAGTTATTAGTGCAAAAGTTTCAGAAGCAGGTTTTATATGGAGGGGGCCTCTTACCAAGAAAAAAAATAGAAAATTAAAAAGAAATGCTTTAGGTGTGACGCAAGTTTTTTTAAAGACTACTGACGGCGAGCTAAAATTTCATCCTGAATGGCCAGCCCTAACTAAATTGAATGCTGTAGTTGCCATGGATTCCTCAATAGTTGAATCTACAATTTATAGTGGTTTTGTTGGCGATGCGTTAGTCCAAGAAACTGATCTTAATATTAACCCTCATGTCAGTGAATTTCCATACCTCTCTATCTCGGGAGCTATTGAATCAGATTTTGGTGTGGCTGTTGATTTGTTAAGAAAATCTCCTCTAAAATCAAGAGTTATAGGCTTAAAAGATTGGAATTTATCTGGCAAAACAGATATCTCATTAGACCTTAATATACCTCTTTCGAGTCACAAAGCATATAGCTCGCATAATGTCGATATGACGATTAATAGTGGTTTAATGTCGTTAATCGAAACTGATATTTTCTTAGAGAAATTAAATGGGGTTCTGAGTTATAGAGATGCCCGAGGCCTTTTTTCCAACTCATTGACAGGTTATTTTTTTAATGAGACTTTTGATTCCACACTAGTAACACATGATGGTAGTCTCTTGATAGATATGAATGGACAAATATCAATGCCTTCTTTAGCCAATTTTATTAACCTCAAATCAGATCAAATATTTAAAGGAAGAACAAACTTCATTGCTAGTATTAATGTCCCACTTAAAAATCCATCCTTTCCTATAGAACTAGATATAAATACTGATATGAAGGGCGCTGAGATAAATTTACCTGCTCCGTTTGGCAAGAAGTCTAGTATCAAGAAGGATGTCTCAGTAAATGTAATTTTTGACCAAAGAACCAATTTAATAATAAATTTTGGAGAAGATATTAAGTCTTATTTAGAGCTTGAAAAAAAATTAATTGTAAATGGGGTTCTATCGATTGAAAGTGATCGATCAGAGTTACCAGGGGAAAACCAATTTCTTATAGAAGGGCATTTGAAAGCAGCTGATTTGTTGCAATGGAAGAATCTGTATCCAAAGCTGTTTAACTCGGATGATAGTAAAAATAGCCACCTAACTCCTATCTTTGATATTGTAATTGATAAAATTGAATATGCTGGTTTAAGTATTGATGCAGTAGGTGTTAGTGGTGGTTATCAGAATGGCGACTGGATGTTAGGTATTGAGAGTGAAAAGCTAGAGGGACATTTATGGATACCGTCAGATAGCTCTTTACCAATACTAGTAGATTTAGAAAGACTTCTCCTGCAGGCACCGTCAGAGAAAACTATTACAAAATATTCAATACATCCTAGCGAATTACCTCACCTCCAATTATCAGTCAGAAATTTCACTATTGGCGATAAGAAGTTTGGTGAGTCGAAATTACTTATGGTACCCCAAGATAATGGTGTAAAAATTACAGACATAAATGCAAATCTACTAGGTTTATCTATAGGTGATAAAGAAATAAAAACTACAATTGAATGGATCGTTGATCAAAATCGTCACTATACAGTTTTTAACGGCTTATTAAGTGTTCAAGATATCGGCGAAACCATGAAATCATGGAATTATCCTAAAATTATGGATAGTAAAAAAGCGCAATTTTTATCAAAACTAAGCTGGGAAGGTAAGCCTTGGGAGGTGTCACCTGAGTCCATAAATGGAACAGTTGCTATCAACCTTAAAGATGGACATTTTTATCAG
This sequence comes from Cellvibrionales bacterium UBA4435, assembly GCA_002390525.1. Lineage (GTDB taxonomy): Bacteria > Pseudomonadota > Gammaproteobacteria > Pseudomonadales > Porticoccaceae > Porticoccus. Next base: position 78,010 of record DGPR01000002.1, on the reverse strand, counting down.
GAGTCCTCCGGGACCGCTAATGCATTAGCTAGGCTGGTTAGCCTATTTAATTTCGATAATTGGGTTCGTCGATTACAGTTAGATTTTTCTGATATATACGAAAAAGGTATGAGTTATAATGAAATGAGTGGCGGTTTAGTGTTTGAGATGGGCCAATTTACCTTTGATCCTCCAATAAAAGTAGATTTACCTTCTGGAAATATCCAGCTAGACGGATCAGCTAACTTAATATCTGAGGATATAGAGGCTAATCTCACAACAATGTTGCCCGTGAGCAATAATTTGCCATGGGTAGCAGCTGCAATTGGCGGCTTACCAGTTGCTGCAGGCGTATTTATTACGAGTAAAGTATTCGAGAAACAGGTCGATAAACTATCAAGTATTACATACAGTATTAACGGCTCATGGGGCTCTCCAAAAGTTGTTATGGAGAAAATTTTCAATATAAACACTGCTGGTCAAAAAAAATCAAAAAATGAGGATGATATATCTGAATCTGAACCGAAGGTCCGCTGATATTGAAAAATACAAATATAAAATCAAAAGTTGCTTCTATTCAAATGACGGTTGGTTTAAATCTGCAAGCTAATCTAGATCAAGCTAAATCATTGATTCAGATAGCAGCAAAAAAAGGTGTAAAATTATTAGTTTTACCCGAAAATTTTGCTTATTTTGGCCAACCAAAAGTAAAAACTATTGCAATTCAAGAGGAATCTGGTGGGCCAGCGCGCACATTTTTATCAGAACAAGCAAGTAAAAATAAAATTTGGATCGTCGGAGGAACAATCCCTGTAATAAATTCGCAGGCTAGTAGTAAAAACCCATCATCAAGTTGCTTTGTATTGGATGACTCGGGCTTTGAGGTAGCCTGTTATAAAAAAATACATCTATTTGATGCCATGTTAGACGACTCTGTAGGATCATATTGTGAATCTTCTGATTATAGTTCTGGAGAACAGCCAATAATAGTCGATACGCCCATCGGAAGTCTTGGATTAGCTGTTTGCTATGATTTACGTTTTCCGGAGCTATTTCGTTATCTCTCAGATCATGGTGCCGAAATAGTCGCTGTGCCAGCAGCGTTTACCTCACAAACTGGTAAATCTCACTGGACTCCATTGCTAAGAGCTCGAGCCATCGAAAATCTGATTTATGTTATTGGATCGAATATGGGAGATAGATATCATAAAAATCGTCCAACTTGGGGTGGATCAACTATAATTGATCCGTGGGGAAATATCATGAATGAACTTGAGGAGGGCTCTGGTATGATTACTGCAGATATAGATTTAGATTATTTAAAGAGCTTACGAAACAAGCTTCCAATATATGATCACAGACGTTTCAGTGTATTGAAACCATAAAAAATAAGTTTGAAATGATATTTATTGAGAATAGGGCTGGCACCTGGTATCGAATATATATAATATTCTTACACATAAGATATTTTAGAGTAAATCGTCGTTGAAAATGACATCCATTTAAAACTTCTCACATAAAAATATACTAATTTCTTGACCTAAAGGCGATTAATAAAAATGAAAAAATTTAAATGTAATTCTTTTGATGAGCTTATCCTCTTGATAGATGAGATTGAATTTAAATATTCTGAATGCAGTGTAATGTCAGAGAAAGAGCATGAAAAATATGCCCACGTTGAATTAATTCTGAAATCACCCTGTGGGCATTATGCTGAAGCACTAGTAACTTCTGATGAAAAATTACCTGGCAAGAAGAATATAAAATCTGGAGAATACGATGGAATGCTTATTGATCGGGATGTAGCAATGGCAATAGCAAAACTTACTAAAGCATATCAAGATCGACAACAGGAAGACAGGGAAAAACTTGAGCTTGATCGAAAACTTAAAGGCCAAGGGAAAAAAGCTAAGAAATAATTTTTGCTAACGATGATAAGGGTGCCTGCTATTAATCGCACTAGCGCGATAAATCTGCTCAACTAATAAGATTCTTACTAATGGATGCGGAAATGTAAGCGGAGAAAGCGACCATAAAATGTCTGCCCGCTCAATACAATTTTGTGAAATACCATCTGGCCCACCGATTAATAAACTATAGTCATCACCATATTGTTTCCACCTCTGTATATTTCTGGCAAGTTCTTCAGTTTTCCAGCTTTTACCACGAAGATCCAGAGCAACAACTTTATCATTCGCCCGGATAACTTTCAGCATCGCTTCTCCTTCTTGAATAACAGCTAAGTTTACATTTGTTCCTTTGGCTCTCTGTTTCATTGGAATTTCTATGATACTGACATTTAATTCATTTGGGATACGTTTCAAATATTCACTGCAAGCTACCTGAACCCAGCTTGGCATTTTTGTACCTACCGCTATAATTTTTATTCGCATGCGAATTCCATCAAAATTGCACTAATTGTCAACGACAATATCATTAGGCCTAACAGACCATAATTTTTCTAATTCATAAAAGTCCCTGACAGCTGGTTGCATGATATGAACAACTACATCTATAAGATCTACTAAGACCCATTCCCCTCCATCCATACCTTCTACTCCTAGCGGCTGAAATCCAGCTTTTTTTGAAGCCTCAATTACTGCATTTGAAAGAGCTTTCACTTGACGATTTGTACTGCCACTTACAACAATTACTGTATCCATTACAGCTGTTATGTTTGAGACATCAAGAGTGATAATATTCTCACCCTTAACTTCTTCTAAAGCCTCATTTACGATGACTGTTAGTTGTTTCATAGAGGATCCTATATTTTCTTGTAAAGTTGGTTTTCTTTTATATGTTTAATTACTTTTTCAGGAAGAAATTTGTATGGATAATCTTTTTCAAATATAGCTTTTCGAATAGCTGTCGATGAAATGGACATTGGGATCATTTCTGCAAGAAAAATATTTCCAGATGGAGCGTTACTAAGATTTTGTAAATTAATAGATCGATATTTTTTCATGAAATCATATACTTCACCAGATTTTGGTAGCTCCGATCCTGGCCGTTGCGCAACTACAATGTGCGTCATGCTAACAAGATCTTTCCAGTGATTCCAAGTATTAATGCTTAAAAAAGAATCCATTCCTAGACATAAATACATAGGTACTTCAGAACCTATTTGGTTGCGAAGTTCGGATACAGTATCTAGAGTATAAGACAGCCCAGTTCGTTTGCATTCAATATCATCGACAATCAAATCTTGATATTTTTTTTCGCTCACAGCTAAACTGAGCATTTTTTTTCGGTCTACCACACTACACACTGGTGCAGATCTATGTGGTGGTCGCGCACACAATATTAGTCGCATTTCTTTTAGCTGAAACTTTTCTTTTAATCTAATAGCTGTATTTAGATGACCAATATGAATTGGATCAAAAGTTCCACCAAATAAACCGATACCATATTCTTTTTCTGATTTTAATGACATCGGCAATCACTCAATAAGGAGAATAATTATCGGATTTCACCATGGCCAAATACAATCCATTTTTGTGAGGTTAGACCCTCTAGCCCTACAGGCCCCCTAACATGTATTTTATCAGTAGAAATGCCAATTTCTGCACCCAGTCCATACTCGAAACCATCAGCAAAACGTGTCGAAGCGTTGTGCATTACAGAACTTGAATCTACTTCTCTGATGAAACGAAGTGCCCTAGATTCATCCTGTGTGACTATAGAATCAGTATGTTGAGAACCATAGCAAGCAATATGTTTTATAGCTTCACTTATATCTTTAACTATTCTTATAGATAGTATTGGCGCTAAGTATTCAGTACTCCAGTCACTCTGAAGAGCAAGACTACAATCAATAAACTTTTGAGTAGCAGCACATCCCCTTATCTCAACATTTTTTCTCTTATAGGCCTCAGCTAACCGTGGAAGAATATTTTTAGCAATACCTTCAGCGATAATTAATGTTTCCATAGCATTACACACGCCATATCTGTGGGTTTTGGAGTTTAATGCAATATTAAAAGCCATTTCGAGATCAGCTTTATCATCGATATATACATGACAAATACCATCCAAATGCTTAATCATTGGAATTTGCGCTTCTTGCATTATTCTTTTGATCAATCCTTTTCCACCTCGTGGAACTATTATATCCACATAGTCTGACATAGTTATAAGCTTTCCAACTGCCTGTCTATCGGTTGTTTCTACTAGTTGGACTATTGATTCAGGTAACTTTGCGGTAGATAGCCCTTCCTTAATACAGTTTGAAATGGCTTGATTTGATTTAATTGCCTCACTTCCGCCTCTTAAAATAGTAGAGTTACCTGATTTCAAGCATAGACTTGCAGCATCTATAGTAACATTAGGGCGTGATTCGTAAATAATACCAATAACCCCTAAAGGCACACGCATTTTTCCTAGTCTAACACCGCTGGGTCTGTCAGTAAGATCAGTAATTTCTCCTATTGGGTCGGGCAGACTGATTATCTGATGAACACCATCAATCATTGCACTGATTCTCGATTCATTGAGCTCCAGTCGGTCCATCAAGGAGTAATCTAAACCACCACTTTCACCATTTGCTAAATCTATAGAGTTAGCCTTTAAGATCTTTTGCCGATTACTATTAAGGGCTTCTGCAATAAAAGTTAAAGCTAATTTTTTAGTTTTACTATCAGTCGAAGCAATTACTTTAGAAGCAATTCGGGCTTTTTTTCCTATTTTCTCCATGTAAGGTTTGATATCCATAAAACCCCATATATTAGTTTTTAATTTTTAGGTTTTTTATAGCTTTACACTCTATTATTACTATTTTCCAAGAGGCTTAAATATTAAGATTAATTTGGGTAATAGCGTCATAGATCCTAGTAAAGCTGCCAACATAGCAAGAGCAGTTAGAAGCCCGAAATACACGGATGGTATAAAGTTAGATAATGCTAAAATCGAGAAGCCCATAATTATAGTAATTGCTGTATAAAATAATGCGCGACCGATACTTGCGTGCGCTCGATGCATCGACGCCACATAATCACGATCAACTTCAAATTCTCGTTTGAATCTAGTTATATAATGAATAGCATGGTCAACCCCAATTCCAACTGTAATTGCTGCAATTGTAATCGTCATCATATCAAGGGGTATACCTGCTATTCCCATACCTCCAAGAACGACACCTGCGGCTAAAAAGTTTGGTGTAATAGCAATCAGAGATATAGATATTGACCGGAATAAGATCATGAACATGGTCATTATTCCGAGAAATACGGTACCCATTGTCATGATCTGTGAATGAAATAAGCTTTGTAGCATATTATTGTATAAAACCAATATGCCTGTGAAGTTAACCTGCTCTTCTGTAAAGCCAGCATCATTTATAGCATACGAGCGAATTCTTTCTAAAAGCTCTTGCCTGTTGAGCTCCCCTTGAGTTTCGTTTACGCGCATAGTGATTCTTGTCTGGTTATTTTTTTCATCTATGTAAGGATCCAGTAAAAGCTCTTTATTTTCTTGGGAGAGCATCAAAGACATAAATGCGAGCTCAAGATCGTTAAGCTTATGGCCGGAAAGATCAGACGCGACATCTGTTACTGTAACTAATGAGTCAACCTTACCAATCTCTGGTAGTGACTCTAAGTAAAGATGTATTTTGCGGATATCTTCTATACCGGCACTTGTTAACCAGTAACTATCTTCAACAACATCTACCTGAGTCACTCCAATAATATCGCTATCAGCGAAAGAATCAGTTGACTCTGTGAATTCTTCATCTTCGTACATTCCAGCAAATGGATCATAAGCTTCTTCATTCTCGGAAACAGGAGCATTCTCTTCGTCCTCGTACATTCCAGCAAATGGATCATAAGCTTCTTTATCTTTCGAAATATCTTCCTCTCCGCTATTTTCGTATGCCCCACCAAATGGATCTCCATATGGATCATCAGCAGCGGAAGTACTAGAGTCTCCACTCGTAGCCATTATTTCATCAAAGCCCAAAGAGCCATCATCCTCTGCTGGCGGAGCGTTTAAAATAATCTCTAAAGGTGTCGTTCCACCTAATTTTTCATCAATTAATGCTAAGCCTTGATGTATTTCTGTATGAGACCGAAAATAGTCTATAAAACGATTTTCGACTTGCAGTTGGGATATTCCCCATGCACTAGCAATTCCCGCAATTAGAGCTAGGGATAACACTACTCCTCCAAATTTTTCAGTAAAATTTGAAAAACGAAGCGTAAAGCTAGCAGAATTGTCCCCTGAGTCAGTATTTTTTGCTTTACCAAGTATCATCATTCCTGCTGGTATAATTATAAATGCAAGAAACAATGCTAAGATAATTCCCATCGTCATCATCCAACCAAAATCAATAACTGGTCGAATATCACTTACAACGAGGGAAACAAAAGCAACTACTGTAGTTAAAACTGTATAAACACAAGGTAGAATCATATGTCGAACAGTATCACGCACTAGATCAAGCTGACTCCGATCGGGACCATCTCTTAATAGCTCTCTGTAACGAACAATTAAGTGGATTGTTAGGGCGAGCGTTATTATTAGTAACAACGATACAAAGTTTGAAGATATAACGGTTAGTCGCCAATCAATCCAACTTAGATATCCAAGAATTATCTCTACAGCTAAAACACATGTAATTAATGGGAGTACAACCCAGCGGAGCTGCCTAAATATTACCGCTAAGGTTGCAATTATGAATAACAATATTCCAGCTCCAAAAATCTTCAGATCGCTCTTGATAAAATCAACCATATCAGCAGTGATCATACTGGGACCACCAAGGAACACTTGTGCATCTCCTTTAAATTTCGACATTCTCTCGCGGATATCAGCAACTCTTTCGCGCTCTTCTGCAGCACGCAGCGTTCGGTAATCAAGAAACTTTTTGCTTACATCCTCTAATTCGATAGTTTCTTTAGACGTTAAACCATCTGCATCTCTTTTGATTCTCAAGGTATCTCGGGCATTTACAAGAGATAAATATTTATTATCTAGCTTCATTGTGGCAAGTATTGCTGTAGTTTGCCCGTCTTTACTCAAGATAAGATTTTTATAGATTGGACTCTCAAGAAATTCTTTACGAACCATATCTCTATCAATATTTGGCAAAGATAAAGTGCGTGGTGGATCTTTGAGCTGAGATACAGTAATTTTTGGACTATATAATAACGGTACATTCATCATAGATAGCACGCTAGCTACACCATCTACTTTTTCCAATTCTTTATGCATTTTATCAAGAGTTTGGAGTGATTTATCATCAAATAAATCGCCTGTATAGGGAGTATAAGTTACTACAAGAAAGTCACTGCTTCCATATTTTTGAAGTGATTCACGATAATACGCAAGAGCTGTATCGTTCTCTAGAGTTAGTGAATCTGCAGAAGCGTCTAGCTTAAAATTAGGAAGACCAAACGCCATGGCAATAGCAATTAATATTACAAATGCAATTGAAGTGACTGGACGAAGTAAAATTGAATTCTCATAGATTTCCAATAATCTTTTAGACATCTGGTTATCCTTTTATTTTAATAAATAAGTTATACATTATGACAGAAACTGAGATTAGAGCGCCACTCTGATGTTTTATATATATCAATATAGAATAAAACTCCTCGTTATTAAAAAATAATAATTTTTTACGCTTTAAAGTTACATCTTTGTTTAATATTGGCTCAAAATGTTAAGGTTATTATTTCTATAATTTATAAGATTCTTTAATTTTCTTCTTCACTGGGATGTTAGCCAATTTTTTGTATACAGGTACACCGTTTTTATAGGGCGGGTAGTCTTCCCCCTGTATGAGAGGGGAGAGATAATCAATCCCCTCTTGCGTTACACCATATCCATCAGCAGTAATATAATTCTTTGGCATCTTTTTTTCTTGATTTGCTATATCAGTCAAATCTGCTTCTCCCAAACTCCAGGAGTACACACTATCTTCTTTCCTTTCAATGGTTACCATCACGGAATTTTTCCCTGCAAGAGCATATTCAACTGCTGTACGACCGACAGCATAAGCTTGAGCAACATCTGTAGCAGATGCAACATGCCGCGCAGATCGTTGTAAATAGTCAGCAAGAGCCCAGTGATATTTATAACCTAGAGAGCTTTTAATCATATTTGCAAGTGTTGGAGCCAACCCCCCAAGTTGATGGTGTCCAAATGCATCTTTATTTGTTGAACCTGAAATAAACCTACCATCTAAGTATTTTGTGCCCTCTGATGCAACCACTACACAATACCCTTCTTTCAATACAGTCTTCTCTACTTTATCAAGAAAACTTTGACCTGAAAAAGGTACCTCAGGAAATAGGATGATATGAGGGGGATCTCCAGCTTTTTCTGCTGCAAGTGCACTTGCAGCAGCAATCCAACCAGCATGTCTGCCCATAACCTCAAGAATAAATACTTTAGTTGAAGTTTCACACATTGACGCTATATCTAAACTGGCTTCTTTGGTTGATACGGCAATATATTTGGCGACAGAACCAAAACCAGGACAATTATCAGTAAATGGCAGATCATTATCGACCGTTTTTGGTATATGTATAGCCTGAATTGGGTAACCCATTTGTTTTGATATTTGCGATACTTTAAGACAAGTGTCAGCAGAATCTCCGCCACCATTATAAAAAAAATATCCAATATTATGCGCCTTAAAAACCTTGATGAGTCTTTCATACTCAGCTTTGCTATCTTCAAAATTTTTGAGTTTGTAGCGGCACGACCCGAAGGCTCCGGCCGGGGTGAACAGTAAGCTAGCTATTGCTTCATCAGATTCTTTATTAGTGTCAATTAACTCCTCTTGTAAAGCTCCCAGAATCCCATTACGACCAGCATAAACATTACCGATTTTACCTGCGTGTTCACGAGCAGCCTCTATAAGACCACAAGCAGTAGCATTAATGACTGCGGTTACTCCACCCGACTGGGCATAAAATGCATTTTTCTTTTGTATGGTGCTATTGGACATAATTTTTACTCGTTAGTAAGCCTTAATCAGAATCTAGGTAATGATACTTTAAAGTCAGAGTATGTTGCATGTTTTATGAGGTTTATTTATAAACTTTATAATTTAATCTATGTAAGGAGAGAATTTTTCTTCACCGAGACTTGCATGAAGTTAAAATTCAGTTATGTTGATCTATGTAGTATTAAACTATTGACAGGGCGGTTGCCATATAATGCATATACATATTTTAGGAATCTGTGGAACTTTTATGGGTTCTCTGGCGCAGCTCGCTAAAACGCTAGGCCACGAAGTTTCTGGAAGTGATACTAATATATATCCTCCAATGAGCGTTCAACTCAAGCAGTCAAAAGTTAATCTGACCGATGGATATAGTGATCTTTCACAATTTACCCCTACCCCGGATATCGTGGTTATAGGTAATGCCTTGTCTCGCGGAAACCCCGCAGTGGAGTATGTACTGACGAATAATTTAAAATATACATCCGGTCCTCAGTGGCTACATGACCATGTGCTTCAAGACAAATGGACCCTAGCTGTTGCTGGTACTCATGGTAAAACTTCAACATCAAGTATGCTTGCATGGATTCTTGAGTATGCTGAAATGAAGCCTGGATTTTTAATTGGTGGAATACCAAATAATTTCAATGTATCGGCGCGGATAGGAGGCTCTAAATTTTTTGTCGTTGAGGCAGATGAGTACGACACCGCTTTTTTTGATAAGCGCTCAAAATTTGTCCATTATAGCCCTCAGACTACTATATTGAATAACCTAGAATTTGATCACGCGGATATCTTCAAAGATATTGCTGATATTCAAGTCCAATTCCACAATTTGATAAGGACAGTTCCAAATACAGGTTTGCTTATCACTCCGTCAGATGATTTGAATTTAAGTGAAGTAATTGATCAGGGATGTTGGTCGAATCTCGAATATATTGGTAAAGGAGAGGACTGGGATTTAGAGTTCATAGATAAAGGTAGCTCAACATTTTCTATTCTCTATAAAGGAGAAATTAAGGGATCTGTTTCTTGGACACAAACCGGAAACCATAATGCGAGAAATGGTTTAGCTGCTATTGCAGCTGCCAATCATATCGGAATTGAGCCAGAACTGGCCTGTAAAGCATTATGCAGTTTTCTCGGGGTAAAGCGTCGTATGGAGAAGATATTCGAGGTAGATGGAATTACTATATATGACGATTTTGCCCATCATCCTACAGCTATTAGTGCGACGCTTGAGGGCGCGCGATCCAATGTGGGTACTGAAAAAATTGTTGCTATTATAGAACCTAGATCAAATACAATGAAAATTGGTATTCATAAAAATGAGATAATCGAAGCTATTAAGTTGGCAGATGAGGTTTTGTGGTATGAGCCAGAGGAAGTTAGTTGGTCCATTCAGGATACCTCTAATCAAAGCGCTACTAAAATACACATTTTCGACGATATTGACCAACTTATTCTCCGAACGTTAAAGAGTATAAGTGGATCAACTCATATCATTATAATGAGTAATGGTTCTTTTCAAGGGTTTCACATCAAACTAATTGATGAGATTAAAAAAAATTTAGTAATATAAAAGATTGTTATCAGGAGAGTCATGATGTCTAAGTTCCAGCGTTCTATAACATTAGCGATGACAGGCGCTTCAGGTGCTCAATATGGATTGAGATTACTTGAGTGCATAATTCAAAAAGGCCTTAAAGTACATTTTTTAATTTCTGATGCAGCACGTATCGTAGTGGCATCAGAAACAGATTTAGATTTACCTGATAATTCAGAACTTGAAGAATTTTTGACTTTAAATTTTGATGCAGAACCAGGTCAAATTGTAGTAAGTACCTCTAGGGATTGGTTTTCATCTGTAGCTTCAGGGTCAGCTGCACCTCAGTCTATGGTAATATGTCCAGCAAGTGGAGGCACTATATCTGCAATTGCTTCAGGAGCGAGTAATAATTTGATTGAAAGGGCAGCGGATGTGGCTATAAAAGAAAGATACCAGTTAGTTGTTGTACCGAGAGAAACTCCATTATCAGAAATTCATTTAGAAAATATGCTGAAATTAGCTCGCTTGGGAGCTACGATTTTGCCGGCTTCACCAGGTTTTTATCATGATCCAGAAAAAATAAGCGATCTAATCGACTTTATTGTTGCTAGAGTCCTTGATCATTTGGATATCAGTCAAGACATTGTTCCCCGATGGGGTGATGACACTGGAAATCTCAAGCACTAAAACTGCCTGCCAACTTTTTCTTGGATCCATTTCGATATATCTGATATTTCTTCCAAACATACGCTGTGATCCATTAAGAAAGATTTATATTCCGGCTTTAATCCTAGGTCTACCAGTTTTTTTAAACTACTTTTTGCTTGGTCTTCTGAAATAACGGTATCATAGATGCCGTGAAAAAATTGTATTGGTAGACTCTGGTTAGCATGTGCAATATTGATTGATTCAGTAGCCGCGAAATATGAAGACATAGCTAAAATACCAGATAGGCTTTTTGGGTAAGTCAACCCAGCTTGAAGTGCAACGGCGCCTCCTTGTGAGAATCCAGCGATAATAATATTTTCACTATCGATACCCCTTTCTAACTCCCTATCAATTAAAGAGTGGATTTTATTTGCAGAACTTATGAGTTGAGATTCATTGATTTTTCTTACAGAGGTCATCTCTAAAATATCATACCAAGCTGGCATTAAAATTCCGCCATTTACGCTAACTGGAATTTTTGGTGCTTCAGGAAAAATAAATCTAATTTGGTGAGCTGAGGGTAGCTTAAGCTCGGCAACAATAGGCTCAAAATCCGATCCATCTGCCCCTAATCCATGTAACCATATGACTGTTGAGTTAGCCTTTTTTGAAGGTTCGACTTCAATTTTATCAAAAAAATTCATAATATAAGTTTACAGTATTTGATCTTCTAAAAAAGTATAGTTAATTAAAAAGGTAAATACCTCAGCGTATTAATACTATTATGATACCAATTTTATATTCTTTTCGTCGCTGCCCGTTCGCAATTAGAGCAAGAATGGCTCTATTCTATTCAGGAATAAACGTTGAAATAAAAGAAGTTCTACTTAAAGACAAGCCTCTCATGATGTTGAGTTTGTCCCCAAAAGGTACTGTACCCGTGCTAATTTCCTCTGACGGAATAGTGTTGGATGAAAGCTATCAGATTATGCTATGGGCTATAAATATAAGTGATCCTGACCATTGGTATCCTTCATGTATGTCTAAAGAGATAGATGATCTTGTTTATAAAAATGACCATGAGTTTAAATCAACTTTGGATAAATATAAGTATTCAGACAGACATCCGGAAAATTCTAAAACATACTACAGGACTCAAGGTGAGTACTTTTTAATTTTTTTAGAAGAAAAATTAAAATCAAATAATTATTTATTAGGCGATAAGGTCAGCTTAGCTGATATAGCAATTTTTCCATTCATTAGACAGTTTGCTTTTGTTGATATTGATTGGTTTGAGTCCAGCCGATATATAAAATTAAGGGAATGGCTTAGTACCATCTTAGCCTCAAAAATGTTCAATATAGTGATGAAGAAAACTAAATGAAGACTTACATAATATTTTTTTACGGAAAAAATTATGAAAAAGTATGTTCTTTAGCAGGAAATTCCTTCGACCTTACTTGCTCGCTGTATAACTTAAGTGCACTTTTAATATCCCCAGTGCCATTTAAAAAGTTTTTCGAAAAACTAGGCATCCTAGGGGATAAACCTAGAATATCGTAAATAACTAAAACTTGTCCGTCAGTATCAACACCAGCACCAATCCCTATAACTGGTATTTGAACTTTTTGAGTTATTTTTTGAGCTAATTTTGCAGGCACACATTCAAGAACTAGTAAGTCAATCCCTGCCTTTTCTAAATTTAATGCATCTTCAAAAATTTGGCTTGCACTCTGTTTGGTTCGTCCTTGCACTTTATTTCCACTTATTTTATGCACTGACTGTGGCGTAAGGCCTAGATGGCCACAAACAGGAATCCCGCGCTCGCAAAGCATTCGAACTGTTGTATTTAACCAAGACCCTCCCTCAAGTTTAACCATATTAGCTCCAGCTCTCATGAGCATAGCAGAATTATTAAGTGCTTGATGTTCGTAAGAGAATGCCATGAATGGAAGGTCAGTGATTATAAACGTGTTTTCACTACCACGACGAACAGCTTGAGTATGATAAACCATATCATTTATTGTTGTTGGGATAGTGCTGTCGTGTCCTTGGATTACGTTGCCAAGTGAATCCCCTACTAATATGACATCAATACCTGCATTATTGGCAAGCTTGGAAAATGAGGCATCATAAGCAGTTATTACGGGAAATTTTTCACCACTTTTCTTTTTTTCATTTAGAGTTTTTATGGTAATCATAACCATGCCTCACTTTTATTTATATTTATCATTTATTATAAGGAAGAGCGAGCATTGTAGTAATGTCGCCCCGATACTACATTTAGCATATAGTCGAGTAGACCTTGGTAATCTTGGTCGTTATTTGCAAGATCTATTTCTGTAGCATTTACTATTAATAATGGAGCATGATCATAATAATAAAAAAAATCTGTATAAGCTTCGTTTAATCGACATAAATAATCACTATTGATTGATTGCTCATAGTGAATCGCTCTTTTTTGAACACGACTCAATAGTATGTCTGTTGGAGCTTGAAGGTAAATCACTAAATCAGGTTTCGGAGTATCAATAATCAGTTGTTTATATACGGTCTGATAGAGTTTTAATTCTTCGTTATCAAGTGTAGTTTGCGCAAACAACTGGTCTTTTTCCATAAGAAAATCTGAAACTTGTACTTTTTGGAACATGTCACTTTGACGTATCTCTTGAATTTTACGTGCACGTTGAAACAAAAAATATAACTGGGTCGGAAGGGCACCTGTTTGTTGATCTTGATAAAATCTCTCTAAAAAAGGGTTTTCTTCTGGCTGCTCCAAAAGAGTTTCACAACTGAAAGTATTAGCTAATCTTTTTGCTAGCGTTGTTTTTCCTACACCAATAGGACCTTCTACAGCAATAAACTGAGGAGACTTTCCTTTCTTAATACTTAATTTTTTATCATCAACCAATTTTTTCAATAACATCTCCTGGCAAGATCGGAACGATCTCCTTTAGCTGATTATTTTTCAATAGTGAGCTTAAAATACTTCCATCTGGAAGAACTAAATCCGGCTCTATATCTGCAAGTGGAGTTAATACAAAATTCCTAATTTTCATTTCTGGGTGGGGTATCGTGAGTTTCTTTGTGTTCATCATCCTAGATCCATATAACAAGATATCTAGATCAAGTGTTCGAGGCCCCCAACGCACATTTCTTATTCTACCATGCGCATCTTCTATCTCATGTAATTTTTTTAATAATTGATTTGGCGATAATCTAGTTGATATTTTGATGACACCATTAACATACCTTGATTGATTTTTAGGTCCCACAGGATCACTTAAATACCAGTCAGATATAGCTTCAATATATATATTGTCTGCTATCTTTAATTTATCGATAGCACTTTTAACCTGTTGATATGGATTATTTAAGTTGCTACCAATTGAAATATAAGCGACCTCAGTCATAAGTTATTTTTTGGGAAGTTTCATTGATTTACTCGTGGTATGCTCAATTTTTTTTATCATTTCCTCTCGAGTGGTATCCTTAGAGTCTTGAAAAACCGTCCACCATAAACCAAGTCCAGACTCAATTTCACCAGAATCCTCCCTTAATAGTAAGAAATCATACCCTGCTCGAAATCGTTTATGTTCCATTAATTTGAGTGCTTGATTTCCAGTACGACGTGAAAGACGTGATTGAATTTGCCATATTTCTTTCATGGGCAAAGTAAATCTGCGAGGTATAGCTATTCTTTTGCATTGCTTATGAATTACTTTTTCTGCATTGTCATTGAAGAAAAAGGAATTGTTTTTTTTAGACTTATTTTGTTTTTTTTCACTTTCTTTTAAAATTGGCCAGAGCAGTGCTGCAAAAAGAAAAGCTGGAGTAACCCTTTGTTTTTTTCGAATGCGCTTATCAGTGTTTATTAGTGCTCGCTCGATAAATTTAAGGTAATAAGTGGAGTCACAGAGTAAAGCTTTTTCAATGTCTGGAAACAGAATTTCAAATACACCATATTCACGTAATGCATTAAAGCTTGCTAAGGCATAGCCATTCATGAATAATTTAAGAGCTTCATCAAAGAGTCTTGCTGGAGGAATATCAGCTAGCAATGAACGTGATTCATCGATAGCTTTTGAAGATTGATCTTCAATTGAAAAACCAAGTTTAGCAGTGAATCTTAACGCCCTGAGCATTCTGACAGGATCTTCTCTGTATCTTTGACAGGGGTCTCCAATTATTCGTATCAGTCGTTTGTCTATATCTTCTAAACCTTTTGTATAATCAGTTATCTCATTTTCTATTGGGCAATAATAAAGCGCATTCATAGTGAAATCACGACGGACCGCATCATCTGCAATTGAACCAAAAATATTATCACGAAGTAACATACCTTTTGATGAAAGCTGAGATTTAGATAACTCATTTTTAATTTCAGTGTGTTGTGCACGAAATGTTGTCACTTCAATCATTTCTGATCCGACACGTACGTGAACGATTTGAAACCTACGACCTATGATTCTAGAACGACTGAAAAGTACTCTAACTTGCTCTGGTGTTGCGTTCGTTGCCACATCAAAATCTTTGGGTTTCATACCCATTAATAAATCACGGACACAGCCACCAACTATGTATGATTCATAACCGCTCAACCGCAATTTCTCTACAACTTTTATTGCGCTACTACTAATTTTTTTTTGGTCAAAAACATTGTTTGCTGGGCTGATTATAACTGGCTCAACTAAAGTTTTTGATTTGAAAGATCTAAAAATTTTTGAAATACTTCTTAGCATTTTATTAATTATAAACCCCTAAAAAATATTTTATGTGAAAATATGCCTAATAAAATTTTTACTGTAGCATATTGAGTTAAAAAAAACTCTTATGCTTCGAAAGAGTTAAATAACTGCTTTTTTTCTGCACAGGTGATGTTATTTCTTTGCCAGTTGTGTATTGCCCACGTTAAAATCTGATCAGGTCTTCTACTTTTTGATAGAGAAGCAGGCACCTTAAAGCCTAACCAATTTATTGCATTTATAAGATTTCTTTGAGATGAATTATGGTCTAGAGATACCGCTAAATTTTGCTTACTAAGCTTCACTCCGTAATCATCTACTGCTATCGGGATATGACCATAAACTGGTGTCCTTAATCCTAGTAGCTTCTGTAGGTAAATTTGACTAGGTGTGATATTCAGCAAGTCACCCCCTCGAAAAATATGAGTTATTTGCTGAAAAGCATCGTCAACAACTACAGCGAGGTTGTAAGAAAATAATTTTTCTTTTCGGTAAAGCACCATATCACCAACATCTTTTTTAATTAGCTGGCCTTGGTTACCTTGAAATAAGTCATTGAACTGCACTTTATAATTATCTTTTGCTTTTAATCTTAAAGAATACAAATTAGTAGAGTTTTCAGATCGACATGGATAGTTATGAGTAGTTACGCCACCCTGTAATCCTTTACGACTGCAGTAACATCGGAAAACTAAATCGTCACCCTCCAATTTTTTTATTGCAGATAGGTATGCGTTATTGCGCTGGCTTTGGAATAAAACTTCTTTATCCCAATGTAATCCGTGCTCTTGGAGTTGTTGAAGTATTTTTTTAGTTGAACCCTTGGATTCTCTTGGGGGATCTATATCATCAATTCTTACCAACCACAGACCATGATTTGCTTTTGCATCAATATAGCTCGCAAGAGCACTTACTAGAGACCCAAAATGGAGAGGGCCTGTCGGAGATGGCGCGAATCTTCCAATATATACAGAATTAGAGTTCTTCAGAGATCCCCTTCTCATAGTTGGAGTATAATATCGTAATGGAGACTATCAAGCATTCAACCGCCTGTCAGTTGCCTTTCCTTGATTTCATCCAGCGTTTTACAATCAACACATAAGTCTGCAGTTGGCCTAGCCTCTAATCTGCGAATACCTATTTCAACCCCACATTGGTCACAAAACCCATAATCCTTGCCTTCGATGCGCTCAATAGTAGAATCAATTTTCTTGATGAGCTTCCTTTCCCTATCCCTGGTTCTCAGTTCTAAGCTAAACTCTTCTTCTTGAGTGGCTCTATCAGCTGGATCTGGGAAATTTGCAGCCTCATCTTTCATATGAGTAACCGTTCTATCTACCTCTTCCATTAACTCTTTTTTCCAGGTGTTAAGTATTACTTTAAAGTGAGCTTCTTGCGCACCGCTCATATATTCTTCATCTTCCTTTTCCACATAAGGAGCGAGACCATGAAGAGGATTGACTAATAATATTTCTGCTTTGTTTGGCATGAATTTACACTCGATAAATTTTGAGGATACGGTTTATAGTGCTATAAAGTATTTTTTTCAAGTAAAATCTCATATTTTATTACAATTAATTGTATTTACCTTGATTGGCATATATTTTATTTTTATTTGTAATGTACAAAATATTTTGAAAACTTATAGGCTGTATATGAAATTTTCCCCCCATTTCGAGAGAGCTTATATATTAAGACGCTATAAAAGATTTTTCGTTGACATAAAGCTATTAGACGGCACAACTTTGACAGTTCATTGCCCAAATACTGGCTCAATGACTAATTGTTGGGCTGAGGGTAATCAGTGTTGGTTTTCACGAACTGACAAGCCAAACCGCAAGCTTCCTGGCACTCTTGAGCTTACAGAAACTACTGATGGATATTTATGCGGTGTAAATACTCAGCATCCAAATAATTTAGTAGTGGAAGCTATCGAGAATGGTGTTATTAAAGAGTTACAGGGTTATGAAAATATATATAGGGAGGTGAAGTATGGAACTGAAAAAAGTCGCATCGATATATTATTAACAAATACTGAAAAAGACTGTTATGTCGAAGTTAAAAATATGACGTTTAATTTAGGCAACGGCCATATGGTTTTTCCTGATGCAAAAACCACGAGGGGTGTGAAGCATTTACGTGAATTAACTAAGATGGTGCAACAAGGGTTCCGCTCAGTACTTGTATTTTGTGTTCAACATTCTGGAGCGTGCACTACAGGTTTGGCTAAAAATATTGATCCTCTATATGTTGAAACTATAAAAAATGCTATTGATGCAGGAGTTGAAGTAGTTTCTTATGGTTGCAGTATGTCTCCAGAAACAATAAAAATAGAAAAAAAATTACCATTTATTTTGTAATTAATGTTTATCTATATTTCGTGCTTAAGTTTTCTTCTATTTCTGACAGCTGTTTCTTAATATCCTCTAATTGTTCTTGTGTGCGGTTTAAGATTGATACCTGCGCATCAAATTCCTCTCGAGAGACCAAATCTAACTTATCAAAGGCGGTTTGTGCCGCTGAGCGCATTTTTTGCTGAATCTCTTTATTTAGAGATTCAGCACCTGGAGCAATTATACCATTAAACTGGTTTACAAACTTTTCAAGTAATTCATTTTTTTTCATTTAATTTTCTCCAGCAAAGCTATACATCTATTACTACTTAAAATTAGCGTATAACTTGCATCTAATCTTTATCAATAATAAAAAATAATTTAACCAATTAAGCAAAATATTTGCAAATAAAACGAAAGGCTAAGAAATATCAGCTTGGTGCAATTTTATATTAGAAGGTACCAAACTAGCACTCATATAGTGCATATTAACTACATATTAAGCATTATTTACAATAAAATCAATAGTTTAAAAAGTTGGCACGAAAAATGCATTAAAGAGAGTGAGAGATTTTTTTATTTAACTTTATTGGAGAAAAAACATGCATACATTTAAAAAATTACTTTCAGTCGCGATATTAGCCACAGCTATACCAATCACTACTCAGGCTTATGAAACATCTGGAAACATAACGTTGGCTACCGACTATAAATTTCGCGGTATTTCACAAAATGCAACTTCGCCAGCAGTATCAGGTGGATTCGATATAGCTTTTGATAATGGTTTTTATGCTGGAATATGGGGCTCAAACGTTGATTTCGAATTAACTGGAAGTTCAAATCCGTCAATGGAACTAGATTATTACGCTGGTTTAGGTGGCAATCTAACAGAAGAAATTTCTTATGATATCGGTTTACTTTATTACGACTACCCAACATCTGCAGAAACAAATTTTTCTAGCGGTTCATATAATAAAGATAGAGATCTTGATTACGCAGAGGTATACGGTAGCATCGGGTACAAAGATTTTACTCTAGGGTTTGCTTATTCTGATGATTATTGGCAAGAAACAGGTGAATTCAACTATTACTATATAGACTATAGTTTCGGTCTTTTCGCTCTTCCAGCTGATATCGCTCTAGACTTTCACGTAGGATTTAATGATTTTGAAAATTCAAGTGATGATTCCAATGTTAGTGATGCCAATGAAGCATTTTTATCAGATGGTGAGGATAATTATACTGATTTTTCAGTTACTCTCAGTAAATCAATTGCTGGATTGGATTTTGCCTTAAGCTTTGTTGATACAGATTTGGATGAAGATGAATGTTGGGGAACTGACTGGTGTGACAGTTCAGCAATATTTTCAATCAGCAAAAGTATGTAACTGCACAAGGATATTTTTGATTCGTCAAAAATATCCTTTTCTTATAAAGGAGAAGAATAATGAAAATGATTACAGCAGTCATTAAGCCCTTCAAACTAGACGATGTACGCGAGGCATTATCAAATCTTGGTGTGCAGGGAATTACAGTATCAGAAGTTAAGGGTTTTGGTCGCCAGAAAGGCCACACAGAACTTTATCGCGGCGCTGAATACGTTGTTGATTTTTTACCTAAAGTGAAAATTGAAGCAGCTATGTCTGATGAGTTGGTTGAAGAGGCGGTAGATGTAATAACTGCCTCCGCAAATACAGGAAAAATAGGCGACGGAAAAATATTTATTACTAGTATTGAAGAGACTATACGTATTCGTACTGGCGAAACTGGTGCGGAAGCACTCTAGAATAGGAGAGAAACAATGAGTCCTGAATTAATCGAAGTAAAATATGCACTAGATACCTTCTATTTTCTTATATGTGGTGTACTAGTGATGTGGATGGCTGCGGGCTTTACTATGCTCGAGTCTGGCTTGGTGCGCACTAAAAGCACCACGGAAATTTTAACAAAAAATGTAGCTTTATATTCTATTGCATGTGTCATGTACTTAGTGATGGGCTACGCAATAATGTATGGCGGTAGCACTGGAGGATATCTTCCGGATGTGTGGTTTGGGAATATTATTTCTAATTCCTCAGCTGAAGAGGTCATAGCTAGCAATGGTGATACATACTATTCGGGCGCGTCTGATTTTTTCTTCCAGGTAGTTTTTGTAGCAACCGCAATGTCTATAGTATCTGGTGCTGTAGCTGAGCGTATGAAATTATGGTCATTTTTATTATTTGCGATAATTCTGACAGGATTTATCTATCCTATGCAAGGAATGTGGAAATGGGGTGGTGGATTTCTTGATGCTGCAGGCTTCCAAGATTTTGCTGGTTCAGGCGTCGTCCATCTTTGTGGTGCGACTGCTGCTATAGCAGGTGTGATCTTGCTTGGTGCAAGAAAAGGTAAATATACTGCTGATGGCAAGGTGAACGCAATTCCTGGATCAAATTTGCCTCTGGCTGCAATAGGTATGTTCATTTTATGGATGGGCTGGTTTGGTTTCAATGGAGGATCCGAGCTTAAAGTATCGGATGTCGGTGAAGCAAATGCCGTAGCTGATATATTTGTGAATACTAACGCTGCAGCGGCAGCTGGTTTGTTAGCAGCTCTTGTTACTTCACAACTTTTGTTTAATAAAGCAGATTTAACAATGGCAATAAATGGGGCATTAGCTGGTCTTGTCGCAATCACAGCTGAGCCACTTGCTTGGACTGCAGGTTATGCATCAATAATTGGAGCTATCGGTGGAGTCCTAGTTGTTTTCTCAATACTTGCCATGGATAAAATTAAAATTGATGATCCAGTAGGCGCCATATCCGTCCATGGTGTCGTTGGTATCTGGGGCCTGTTAGCTGTATGTTTATCCGGAAATGAGGATGCCACACTAATGGGTCAACTCACGGGTATCGTAGTAATTTTAGCTTGGACTTTTGTCACTAGCATGATCGCCTGGTTTATCATCAAGAGCGTCATAGGTATTCGGGTCACCGAGCAAGCAGAGACAGACGGTGTAGATGCAAGTGAATGCGGCTTAGCTGCATATCCTGAATTTACCAAGTAAATATATAAATTATTTTCACTTAAGCTTTAAGGGGGATCACATCCCCCTTTTTTTATTAATTTCAGTATTTAAGTTATGCAGATAAATTTTTTGAGTTATTTTATTAATAATCTTATACTTATAAATAAAATATTGAACAGGTTTTTCAAATTATCAAATGAATTGCACAGCGCTTATCTTGCAATAATTGCAACAAGCAAACAAGGATACTTATATGAAACTCATTACTGCAGTTATAAAGCCCTTTAAGTTAGATGACGTTCGTGAGGCACTTGCTGATATTGGCATACAAGGTATAACAGTCACCGAAGTAAAAGGGTTTGGCCGACAAAAAGGCCATACAGAACTATATAGGGGTGCAGAGTACGTTGTTGATTTTTTACCTAAGATAAAGCTGGAAATAGCTGTTGAAGATAATCAAGTTGATTCCGTTACTGAATCCATTTCTAAATCGGCACATACTGGAAAAATTGGTGATGGAAAGATCTTTATCACCACACTTGAACAGGTTGTTCGTATACGTACAGGTGAAACTGGTAGCGACGCCATATAGCAAATTTACCTAGTAGCTAATTATTTTTTTTTGAAGCACGTGGGTGAGCTTTATCATAAACTTTTGCAAGATGTTGGAAATCTAGGTGAGTATATATTTGAGTTGTTGATATATTTTGATGACCAAGTAACTCTTGCACTGCGCGTAAATCTCCACTTGATTCTAACATATGGCTTGCAAAAGAATGTCTGAGCATATGTGGATGAATCCTGCCTTGCATGCCTTGACGTATTGAGATTTTTTTTAAACGATCCTGAATACTCCTTGACGAAAGTCTTTTGCCATATATGTTTAAAAACATCGCTGATGACTCGGTTGCAATTTTATTCTGTCTACATTGCAACCAGATTTTAAGTGCATCTATAGCTTGTCTCCCTACTGGGAGCGACCTAGTTTTATTACCTTTTCCTGTTACTCTGACGGAACATTCCTTTAAGTCCAAGTCAGTCAAGTTCAACCCTGATAGCTCAGCAAGTCGTAAGCCTGATGAATATAATAATTCGATAATAGCGTGATCTCGATAGTCAATCCAGTTTGTGGTTGTGAATGAAAGAAGCTGATTTACTTGATCTACGTCTAATGTTTTAGGTAATTTTTTTGGTGATTTTGGTGCAGTTAAGCTATTCGCAGGATTTTTATCGAGCCATTGATTTTTCATACCATAGTTAAAAAAAGTACGTAGCGAAGATAGCCATCTTTGAATACTTTTTCCACCTAGACCGTTTTTATGAAGAGATGATAAGCATGCTCTTATATCGTGAGTAGTTATATTCTCTAGCAATAGCTCGGATTCTGCACACCAAATAGCTAGCTTCTCTAGATCACGTTGGTAGCTAGTAATAGTATGACCAGACAGCCGACGCTCTGTGCGTAAATGTTCTTCGAATTCTTTTATTCTTTTTTTCATATCAGTACTCATGAATTGATAAATTTATAATCTAGGAAACATTTTGGGAATCAACCCGTTCAAAACTTTAGTGATATGATTAAAAAAAATTGTATCCAATATACTATTATAATAATTTGGATTTGAGTTTCCGATTGCAAGGATACCAAGGAGTGAATTATTAAAAAGTCTCGCTGCAGCAGCAGATTTTACTCTTCTTTTTTGATTCCCAAATAAAAAATCAAGCTCAATTCGACTTGATATGCCTGAGAGCGGCTCTTCTTTTGTAAGTAATATGCCAACATCATCTTCTGCTTCTTTAATAGAGACAATTTTTGTATGGGCATTTGCTTCTATCTTATAATCATCAAACAAAATGAGCTGATGAAATTCAACCTGAAAATCTCTACTGAGGCTTTCAGATAGCCTAGAAATCAGTGATTCAAGGTCAGTAGCCATTATTAATGAAGACACTAAACGAGTAGTTTTTTCGAACAACTTAGCATTATCTTCTGCAGTAGTTCGAATATTTTTAATGTGCTCTGATAGCTCTAGATTTTTTTCTCTAAGTAACAAAACTTGACGCTCAACTAAAGAAATTGCTCCGCCACTAAGATGAGGTATAACTAAATTTTCGAGGGTATCTGGGTTTTCATCAAAAAAATTTGGATTTTTTAGGAGGTATTCTTTAATTTTTTTTTGAGTTACAAATTGATTACTATTTTTTTCATCAGTCACTTTACTCATATATAAATTTGCCCATGAAATACTGTAACAGCCTTTCCAGTCATCATGACTGGATGACTATTACCCGCCCATTCGATAAGCAAGCTGCCACCTGTGAGATTTACTCTAACAGTGGTCTCTAAAAGGCCCTGTAGTTGCCCTGCGACAACTGCCGCACATGCACCTGAGCCACAAGCAAGAGTTTCACCACAGCCTCTTTCATAGACCCGCAAATTTATTTCGCTAGGGTTAATTATTT
Organism: Cellvibrionales bacterium UBA4435; assembly: GCA_002390525.1. Taxonomy (GTDB): domain Bacteria; phylum Pseudomonadota; class Gammaproteobacteria; order Pseudomonadales; family Porticoccaceae; genus Porticoccus. The sequence continues at coordinate 54,333 of DGPR01000002.1, read as the reverse complement.
GCATAAAACCAACGTTTGCTTCTTTTGGAAACATTGAATTTTTACTGATAACTTCACCCATTAATTTCACCGAGGCAGAGGCTGTATCGTCTACAATCAATACCGCATGTGGATTTCCCATTGATATAGCACTCAATAGTATTTGTGATTTTTCGAAAGGTATCTTATAAAGTATTTCTTGTTTGTCAGCATCAAATGGAATTTTATTGGGCTCTAGTTCTGGTGCACCCATATCAACCTGCACTAAACCATCATGCAAAAGTCTTATTTTGATTATTCCATTTTTGGTTTCGACAAGAATATTACTTTTTCCTGTTAATTTACGATTATGTACAAACTTAGCAAAACATCGAGCACCGTTTCCACATTGCTCCACTTCTTGGCCGTTATTATTAAAGATACGATAACGAAAATCTACATCGGGTCGACTTGGACTTTCAACTATTAAAATTTGATCACAACCTATACCAAAATTCCTATCACCTAATTTTTTAGCTATTTTAGGAGTTATAGTAACGGCCTGCGAGATACCATCTATTACTACAAAATCATTGCCTAGGCCGTGCATTTTTGTAAATTTTATCAACATAGCTTACCCAGCTTTATAAAGATGTTTTAAGTACTATTTTTATTCATTGGGCAATAAAGATTCCCCACGAACTAAGTCTTGGACAGTTTCTCTTTTTCTAATTTCATACATATTATTGCCATCTACCATGATTTCCGCCGCCTTACAGCGACTATTGTAATTTGAGCTCATAGAAAATCCATATGCTCCTGCTGATCTAACACACAGAAGATCTCCTTGACGTATAGCTAATAATCTATCTTTTGCGATAAAATCTCCAGTCTCACAAATCGGACCTACTATATCCCATTTTTTTGGGAGATCTTTATTACCAGTAACTAGTTCAACTGCCAACCAAGCCTGATAAAGTGCAGGTCTGATCATATCATTCATTGCAGCGTCAATGACTGCAAAATTTTTCTCCTCCCCAGGTTTTAGATACTCTACTTTAGTAAGTAAGACGCCCGCGTCTGCAACAATTGATCTACCTGGTTCTAATATTAGAGTAATATTTCTTCCCTCAAGGTTTGAGACTATTTCTTTTACATAGTCTCTAATTTGAGGTGGTTTTTCATCTTTATAGCAAACACCAAGCCCACCACCAATATCCAAATGCTCTATATGTATCCCATGCTCTTGCAGATTGTCCACCAATACTAAAACTCTTTTGAGAGCGTCTATAAAGGGAGCCGTCTCGATTAATTGCGAACCTATATGGCAGTCAACGCCGATAATTTTTAGAGACTTCATTTTTTTTGTTTTTAAGTAGACACCAAGAGCTTTTTTGATATCAATGCCAAATTTATTTTCTCGAAGTCCAGTAGAGATATATGGGTGAGTATTAGCATCGACATCTGGGTTTACTCTCAAAGAAACAGGAGCTATTTTTTTACAGGACTGCGCTACATCATTAAGAACTTTAAGTTCAGCTTCAGATTCAACATTGAAACAATGCACCCCTAGTTCTATAGCCCTTCGCATTTCTTCAGGTGTTTTCCCGACTCCTGAAAAAATAATTTTCTTAGGGTCACCCCCTGCAAGTATAACCCGCTCTAATTCTCCACCTGAAACTATATCAAATCCAGCACCTAGCTTTGCCAGAATACCTAGAACTGCAATATTAGAATTAGCTTTAACAGAGTAGCAAATCTTATGTGGTTGATTGTCTAGTGCTTCAAGGTACGAGAGGAAGTTATTTGTAAGTGCGGCACGACTATAAATATAACTAGGCGTTCCATAGCTTTCTGCAATAGACTTCATAGCTATTTTTTCAACAAACATTATACCTTTATCATAATAAAAATTTTTCATAGATCACTCATCATTTTGTTTTGTGTCATCAGATGATTCAGGTTGCTTATTGTTCTCAATTTCTTCTGAACTAGATATCTCCACTTGGATTGGCTCTGCAGGTAGATATAATGGCCCCTTATTACCACAACCAGATAAATTTAAAGCCGATAGCGATATAACTAATAGTAATATTAAATAGCGTTGCATGAATAAACCCATGTATTCTGATTAAGTTACTCCCGAGTATAACGGCTGATGACTACTTCACTCAATCTGATATGGCATTTACAATTAATAAATATGTTAAAAATGGCGAATAAAGATGAAAGAAAAAGAATTTAATCAATATTGCGATAAGATAATGATGTCTATAGAGGACACTATTGACCATACTCTTGAGGATATAGACTGTGAAACTTCAGCTGGAATATTAACCCTTACAATTGAAAAAAATGGATCTAAAATTATTATCTCTAGGCAGCCTTCTCAAAGCCAAATTTGGGTAGCAGCAAAATCTGGTGGTTATTATTTTGAATATGTTGAGGATCAATGGATTTGCACAACCAGCAGCGAATCACTAGGGATACTTTTGAAAAGAGTATGTTTTGAGCAACAGGGTGGTGAGCCGACTTTTGACATATAAAATTAAAATTCAACTAACTTAACACTTTAAATTAGATATCTTTTCCCTAGCCGCCTGAACTGCGATTTTAACCTGCTCTGGTGCCGTGCCACCAACATGATTCCTAGCTTCAACAGAGCCCTCTATAGTGAGCACTTTATAAACATCATCCTCAATTATATTGGAGAATTTTTTAAGTTCTTCCATCGACATTTCTGAAAGATCTTTATTATTTACAAGGCAGAATGCGACCGCCTTTCCAACGATTTCATGAGAATCCCTGAAGGGTATTTTTTTCCTTACTAAATAATCAGCTAAATCGGTTGCTGTGGAAAAGCCTTTTCTTGCAGCTTCTGCCATAATTTTTTTGTTTGAGCGAATTTCAGGAACCATATCAGTAAAAGCCTTTAAACAATTTTTTATAGTTTCAACAGTATCAAATAATGGCTCCTTGTCTTCTTGGTTATCTTTGTTGTAAGCAAGCGGCTGAGATTTCATTAGAGTTAACAAAGCAATCAGGTGGCCGTTAACTCTACCAGTTTTACCTCTAACCAATTCAGGTACATCAGGATTTTTTTTCTGTGGCATAATTGATGAACCAGTACAAAAACGATCTGGAAGACTTATGAAGTCAAATTGCGCTGAATTCCAAATAATTAACTCTTCGGAGGCTCGGGATAGATGTGTCATAAGCATACTACCAAAAGCACAGAATTCAATTGCAAAGTCACGGTCACTTACAGCATCAAGCGAATTACCCATAGGCTTATCAAACCCTAAACTTTTTGCTACCATTTCTCTATTAATAGGATAAGAGGTGCCTGCTAAGGCAGCAGCCCCTAGTGGACATTGATTAAGTCTTTTTTTGCAGTCAAGCAAGCGATCATGGTCTCTGTCTAACATTTCATACCATGCCATCAGATGATGACCAAAGGTAACAGGTTGCGCAGTTTGAAGATGTGTAAAGCCAGGCATAATAGTAGCGGATTCAATTTCAGCTAAATTAATTAAAGCACTTTGCAGGCTCAGTAGATCGTTACTAATTAGAATTATCTCATCTCTAAGCCAAAGTCTCATATCAGTAGCGACCTGATCATTTCTTGACCTGCCGGTATGAATTTTCTTACCAACATCTCCAATTTTTTCAATCAAAGCTGCTTCTAAATTCATATGCACATCTTCTAGATCATGTGACCAATCAAATTCTTTTGCATCTATTGCTGATTGAATATCATCGTACCCATCTTTTATAGCTGTTAGCTCTTTAGAAGATAAAATTCCTATACTAGCTAGCATTTCTGCATGAGCTAAAGAGCCTTGTATGTCATGTATAGCGAGCTTATGATCAAAATCGATAGATGCGGTAAATTGTGCTACAAAATTATCCGTTTTTTCATTAAAACGGCCTCCCCAAGACTGGTTTTTTTCTTTCTTGGTATTCATGGGCTAGGAAATCCTTTTTGTAATAGATCATTAAGTATCTTTATGTACTATTTTTTGATTATAGCAAAACGCAAGTTACTATATAGGTATAAGATGATTATATTTAGATATCAGATTTTAGGGTAACAAAAATAACTTATATTGTGTTTATTTTACAACAGAGGTTCCAAGGCTTTATAAAGACGTGTCTGCTATTGAGTCAGTCTGATATAATCTTTTTTTTATGACTTAGGTTGCTATGACGTATGATATCACTGCCATCTGAACCCTCAGTAATTCGTATTGCTAGTCGACAAAGCCCTCTGGCAATTTGGCAATCTAATTACGTGAAATTAAGACTACAGCAAATCTATCCTGATATGAAGGTCGAAATAATTGGCCTAAAAACACGAGGCGATAAGATCCTTGACGTAACTTTATCAAAAGTTGGAGGTAAGGGGCTTTTCGTAAAAGAATTAGAACATGCTCTTCTGAATGGTATAGCAGACATTGCTGTCCACTCAATGAAGGATGTTCCTATGGAGTTTCCACAGGGTCTAGGATTACAGATAATTTGTGAGCGTGAAGATCCGACAGATGCCTTTGTATCAAACCAATATTCATCTCTAGAAGATTTACCAGAGGGTAGTTGTGTCGGGACATCCAGTTTGCGAAGAAAAACTCAGTTATTAGAGGCTTTTCCTAATCTGGAAGTGACAGACTTGAGGGGTAATGTTAATACCCGGCTTAATAAATTAGATAACAAAGAATATGATGCCATTATTTTAGCTACTTCCGGCTTAGTAAGATTAGGTTTTTCAGGGCGAATCTGCCAAAGAATAATCCCTGAAAAATTCTTACCAGCAGGCGGTCAAGGTGCTATAGGTATCGAGTCAAGACTAGATGATGAGAAAATTAATAAATTATTAGTATATTTGAATCATTCAGCATCACAAAAATGTATAACTGCCGAAAGATCTATGAATCGTTATCTTCGAGGAGGGTGTGAAACACCTGTTGCTGCGTATGCAATTTTAACTGGTCAAAAATTGGATAGAATGTGGTTAAGAGGTCTAATAGGCTCACCAGACGGAAGTCAGGTTATTCGTGATGATATTGAAGGTACGGCTGATAATGCAGAGTTATTAGGTATTGATTTAGCAAAGAAATTATTAAAGCAGGGAGCTGGAGATATTCTAAAAAAAGTGTATGGAGATAATTGGTAAGTGACAAACCTGACTGAATTGCAAGCGTTGCTTGTGAGGGCTATTCAGCCTGATGATTCGAAAGAGGATATACTTGTTAGGCAACTGAGGTCAGAGGGAGCTAGTATTCATCACTTTCCTGTTATGGAAACAGTTGCTATAGATCAGTCCTCTGACAGAGGCTCCATTGAAAACTACCTTCACAATTATGCTTCTTATAAAAAAGCTATTTTTGTTAGTAAATTCTCCGTATATTTTCTCCTTAATTGGCTAAAAAACAATTTAGAAAAATATCCTAAAGGCTTACCTTTAGGTCCGAGATATTATGCAATTGGGAGCACTACAGCTGATGCTTTAAAAAATATTAATATAAATGCTGATCACCCAAAACAAGATTTTAGTAGCGAGGGGTTGTTGGGCCTTCCATCTCTCCTTGTGGGCGATCATCAAAAAGTAATAATATTTTCTGGGGTAGGGGGACGTCAATTATTATCTAGTGAGCTAAAATCGCGTGGGTTCTCAGTTGATGACTGTGAGCTGTATAATCGTAAATGTTTAAAAGATTTTTCAACTGAGATTAATCGCTTAATTAGTAAAGATGTACTCGATGTAGTGATTGTTCATAGCGCAGAACTTCTTGAAAATCTTTTGTCTCAGACAACACCAACCAATCTTTTTACCTTGAAATTGTTAACACTTTTGGTTCCAAGTGAAAGGATTCGACTGTTAGCAGAAAGTTTAGGATTTAAGAAAATAATTTGTTCGCCTTCAGCATCAACAGAACAAATGGTTTCTATGATGCGCGAATGTTACAGTAATCAATCATAGATTCTAAAAAAATGGATACTTTATTTCTAGTTGTATTCTAAATTGCAATTGTAATCAAAAATCGTAATTTACATTAAGAGGCATCTTAATTGAAGAAAAAAGACAACAAACCAGACAATATTAATCTTTCGAAAAAGCAAGTTGCAACTAAAGCTGATTCTGACTCACCTGTATCATACGAAAAGACAAAAAGTGAAAAAAAATCTAGCGATGAAAAAAATAATGCATCTACTAGTAGAATTTCTTTAATAATTAAATTTATGGTCAAGTCATTTCTTTTAGTGACTTTCTTAGCATCAGTCTTCGCAATCATATTTGGCGGACAGGAGATTTATAATATTCGTCAGCAGCAAATTGAAGATCGAAAACTATCGAAACAATATCATGCACATATCGATGCTTTATATAGCCAGATAAATAAAGATAAAGAAATTATTCGAGAGAGATATGCTCAATTAGATACTATAATTAGCAGTTTAAAAGAGAGCGTTACGGACAACAGCAGTCGTTTGGGAGAAATATCTTTTCCTCGCCAGAGATCTACATTGTTAGCAGAGGCTGAATATCTAATATGGCTTGCTGAGACCTATATAGTTGCCAAAAATTCACCTAAAAAAATAGCAGAAATATTTCTTTCGCTAGATGTAATTTTAGGGAAGCTAAAATTTTTTAGTGCTCAAGAATCTCGAGAAGCAGCAGCTACTATTATTTCAGTTTTGCGCTCAACCTTAATAGTCGATAAAGAAAATATTTATTCAAAGTTAAGCTTAATGATAGATCAGCTTGATCAGTTGCCACTAATTCAACCTGTTCATGATCCAGAGGCTACCTTTAAGACTGAAAGTAACATTTTTGAACCAGAGCAGTTGCAATGGCAAGAAAAATTTTTTACTGGAGTTTATAACGTTCTTGCTAGATTCAAAGATTTAGTTCGTATCAAAGAATACAAAAATCCACCTAATTTAGTGTCACCTCAAGAAAAAAGACAGCAGCTTATCCGGAGATTGAAAAGCATATTTGGGCAGACTCAAATTTGTTTATTACTCGAGGAAGATGGGATTTACAAAAAAAGTCTTAAAAAAACCAAAACAATACTATTGAGAGACTATTCTGAACATGAAGAGTTAATAAAAACTTATATCCAGCAAATAGACGCACTTGAACAGGAGAATATAATTCAAGTAATCCCTGACATTTCTTTACAATTGAACACTATAAAAAAGAATATTAGTACACAGAAAAAATATATTAGTGGAGGCCAAAAGTAATGAGGGCGGGGCTTTTTAAGATTACTTTGGCTACTCTAATAGGAGGATTTTTAACCTGGCAGCTGACCAAAAATAATAGCTATATTCAAATAGTCTACGGAAACTATACTGTAGATATGAGTTTATGGTCGCTGGTATTAATCCTTAGTATTCTTTTTGTAGTAACCCTTTTATTAAAAAATACTATCAGGGTTATAGTTGATCCAAGTCAAAAACTAATCAAAGATTTCTCTGAATTTAAAGCAAAAAAAAATCAATCCTTGATTTCGCGTGGTTTGCTTTACTTCATACAAGACGAGTGGATAAATGCTAGAAAGGATCTAGAAAAATCTGCTGAAAATTCACCTATGCCTATCGTAAACTACCTTGCTGCTGCATTTTCTGCATATGAAGCCGGAGACTTTGAAGATGCTGATCAATTAATAGCAAAGGCTCAAAAAAATAACAGTAAAAAAGATACAGCGGTTGTTCTCATAAAAGCCAAAATCTATGTAAGAAACAAAAACTATACAAAGGCATTAGAAATTCTCAAGCCGTTACTTAAAATCTATCCATCTAACAGTACAATTTTAAGAGAGCTTTATACTATATATGTGAATTTAGAGGATTTAGGAAATGTGAAAAAACTATTACCAGATTTGAAGCGTTATAAAGTTTTTCAAAAAAATAAAATAAATGAAATTGAAATATACACATATCGGTCCTCAATAAAAATTATATCTAAAAATAATGCTACTGGTACTGAAGATTTGAATAAGCTTTGGGGTAAGATACCGAGAAACTTAAAGAAAGAAAAAACAATTTTTTTACAATATGTTACAAAGTTATATGAGTTTAAGGAAGAAGCAGCCGCTGAATCATTAATACGTAGGTTTTTAAAATCTGGTTGGGATGAGAAGTTAATTAGGCTTTACGGTTTAATTGCAGGCCCTGATAATGAAAAACAGTTGATTTTTGCTGAAAGTTTGCTCTCGGCGCGTCCTGATAATCCAGAATTGATGCTAGCCATAGGTCGCCTTAATTTAAGGTGTGAGCTATTAGTCAAGGCACAAGACTGCTTCGAGAGTTCTATAGCTATTCAGCCTAAGATCGAAACGTATGTTGAGCTAGCTAAGTTAATGGAATACCAGCATAAATATAAAGAGAGCGCTGTCTATTATAAGCAAGGATTAATTGTGATCCACAATGAATAAACGTTAAATTCAAAATCTTAACAAGTTATTTCGTTTCTAAGCAAAAAACTAAAACAATTAAATTTGTGGTCCCGCTTTAATTATTTTTCTTGAAACATTATATTTTTGAATGTTATCAATGAATAATTTTGCTAGTTTTTCCGCCTGCAAATCATAAGCTTTCTTATCACTCCAGGTATCTCTTGGATTGAGAAAGCTAGTATTAACTCCGGGTATGCTAACAGGTACATTTAAATTTAAGATTGGCAACTTCGTAGTTTCAACATTTTCAAGATCACCGTTCTGTATGGCAGCAACAATACTACGTGTTACTGGTATTGGAAATCTTGAACCAGTTCCATCAGATGCACCTGATCCACCAGTCCAGCCAGTATTCACAAGATAGACTTTGCTTCCAAATTGATCTATGTACTTCATCAGTAGCTCTGCATAGATTTTAGCAGGTCTGGGCATAAATGGTGCACCAAAACAAGTTGAAAATGTTAGATGTATCCCCTTTTCACCACCCATTTCTGTAGACCCTACACGTGCAGTATACCCACTAAGGAAATGATAAGCTGCAGCCTCTTTTGATAAAACAGACACTGGCGGTAACACCCCGGAAACATCACAGGTAAGAAAAATTACATTTTTTGGTTCACCAGCTCTATTTTCTTTGCTCCGCAAGTCTACATGTTCAAGCGGATAGCTACATCGGCCATTCTCTGATAGAGATGTATCATCATAGTCTGCAGTTCTTTTATCATTTACAGAGATGTTTTCTACAATCGCACCAAATCGGATAGCATTCCAGATAACTGGCTCATTTTTTTTGCTTAAATTTATAGTTTTGGCATAACACCCACCTTCCATGTTGAATACAGAACCTTTTGTCCAGCCGTGCTCATCATCACCAATCAAGTATCGATCTGGATCTGCAGAAAGTGTTGTTTTTCCCGTACCAGAGAGACCAAAAAATAAACATACATCACCATCTTTACCTACATTAGATGCACAATGCATAGACATAACACCTTTTCCAGGGAGAAGATAATTTTGTACTGAAAACATAGCCTTTTTCATTTCACCAGCATACTTTAGACCTGCTATCAGTACTTTTCTTTGTCCGAAGTTTATAATTCCTACTGCTTCGCTATTTGTGCCGTCTCGAACTGGATCGCAAGTAAAATTAGCAACATGTAAAATCTTCCAAGTTTCTTTACTAGAAGGATTGTAGTTTTTTGGCCTAATAAACATATTTTTAGCAAATAAATTGTGCCAAGCTGTCTCGGTTGTAACCTCAACAGGCAAGTAGTGATTCGGGTCCTGTCCGACATGTAAGTGAGAAAGATAACAATCCCCCTGTGCTATATAATTTTCAACTCTTGCCCATAGCTCATTAAATTTATCTTGATTGAACGGCCGATTAACTGGACCCCATGCAATTGAGTTTTTACTACTAGATTCTTCAACTATAAATCGATCAGCTGGTGATCTTCCAGTTCGATTGCCTGTAACGGATAGAAATGCTCCAGTATCTGTCAGGTGTCCTTCACCATTTTTAAGAGCTATTTCTATGAGTTCAGACGAGCACAGATCCTTAAAGATAGTTAGGTTTGAGTTTTTTGTAAAAGCCATTAGCGTAGATCCTATTGAAGATATTGAGTCGAGTTGTAATTTTTGCTGAGTCCAATTAACACTCAACCTCATTGAGCAGGTAATGTATAAAAATCATTCGAATTATGCCAGAAAAATAGTCACTAGTGGAGCTTTCATGAAAAATTTAAAAAACTAATTATTTATGTGTTTTTTAGTGCTCATATGCTTGAATTAATATGAATTTCAGCCTTCCGATTTATTAATCTCACAAAATCTGTGTATTTGTCTCCTTTGTTTTTTTGTTGGCCGTTTATTGTTAACATATATTCCTGCATTCAAAGCTTTTCTGGCAGCATTATTTTTTGCTCTGTTATTTAAGCTTTCTTCTGTTTCGGCATACATAGTCATAGCTTTAGTGGCAGACAATCTTGCACCACACAGATTTTTTACAATCACCGTTCTTTCATCTATACCCTGTTTGATAAGCAATTTCGTTCCCAGTACGAGTTCTTTGCTAACTTTGACCCTTTTTCCATCCACTTGAACTTTCCCAGAAATTATAGCTACTTTCGATAGACTTCTCGATTTAAAAAAACGGGCAGCCCACAACCACTTATCTAAACGAATTTTTTCTTCATAAAAACTTCCTTGAGTTATTGGAAGAATTTCATTGAAATGACTGATTGAATTAAAAATATTAATCTTAATAGCGCCCTTTTTGCTATCGGGCTTATTTACCCCTAAGATATACCTAATACCAAAGTGCTCAGCAGCCATCAAAATAGCTGGTGAATCATCTATGAAAAGCGTTCTTTTTGGATCAAATTTTATTCGTTCTGCCAATATGCTCCAAAATTCTTGACTTTCTTTTGGGTATTTAAATTCGTGAGATGTGAAAATTGCGTCCAGCTCTTTGTTTATACCTGTATTTTTAATTTTCAACTCAAGGCTTTCAGGATGTGCATTGGTAATGAGAATACGTTTTTTTTCTGCGGATTTAAGTTCTTGTAAGAACTCAAGCACAAAAGGCCTCACCTTTATCAAAGAGCTTATTTCTTTTTTAAGTTGATAAATATTTATATTTAATTTTTCAGACCAATACTCAGTTGAATACCAATTTAGCGTGCCTTTTACTTGATTGGTAAGCTGTTTTATATATTTATTAGCGTTACTTATCGAGATGCTATGAATTTCTGAATATCGTTTAGGTAAGTGATTAAGCCAAAAAAAGTTATCAAAATATAGATCCAATAAAGTTCCATCCATGTCTAATAAAACAGTATCAATATCTGTCCAATTTAAATTTTTATTATTCAACGAGGTAATATTTTCTTTATATTTTTTCATATTTTTTATTTATTAGTGCTAATAAAGTAAGATACTAAATAAAC
>DGPR01000002.1:0-42944 GCA_002390525.1 Cellvibrionales bacterium UBA4435 | reverse complement strand
AAAATATTTTTCTTGTAGGGCCGATGGGTTCTGGAAAAACAACTATTGGCCGAACATTGGCTGAAATTCTTAATCTCAAGTTCTTTGATTTGGATTCTGAAATTGAAAAAAGAAGTGGTGCTAATATACCATGGATTTTTGATGTGGAGGGGGAGAATGGATTTAGAGAGCGTGAATCTCGAATTTTAGAAGAGCTTTCTTCCCTGACTGGTATGGTTCTGGCTACAGGTGGTGGCGCTGTAATTCTTGAAAAAAATCGTAGTATCCTTAAGAAAAATGGCTACGTTGTTTACCTAAATGCTCCAATAGAAAGATTGGTTGAGAGAACTTCCCATGATCATAATAGACCACTTTTGAAAGTAGAAAATCCTCGTGAAGCAATTGAAAAAATGGTTTTGGAGCGGGAGTCTTTTTACCAAGATGTAGCCAGTTTTGTTTTTATTACAGATAAAAAAAAACCACGATTAGTTGCGAATGAAATTGCTTGCGAAGTTCGTAAATTCATACTCTGATATGGTACATTATATTATTGATATAAATAATAAAGAATAATTATTGTGAAAAAAATAAATACACTTTCAGTAGACCTTGGAGATAGAAGCTACCCTATATTTATTGGTGAGGGGTTACTCGCATCATCAGAGCTTTTGGCACCACATATACATGGAGATCAGCTGTTCATAGTTACTAATGAAGTTATTGCACCCCTTTATTTAGATCATCTCGTTAAAAAACTCTCATTACGACATACTGTTGAAACACTAATTTTACCAGATGGTGAGATTTATAAAAACTTAGAAGTTCTAAATACACTTTTTGATGCTCTTCTATCAAAAAAATTCAATCGCTCTTCGACGCTCATAGCCCTTGGTGGAGGAGTTGTTGGCGATATGACAGGGTTTGCTGCCGCCTGTTACCTGAGAGGTGTAAACTTCATACAAATACCTACATCACTTTTAGCACAAGTAGATTCTTCTGTGGGCGGAAAAACAGCAGTAAATCATAATTTAGGAAAAAATATGATAGGAGCATTTTATCAGCCAGAGTGCGTAATGGTTGATATATCCTTGCTAGAAACGCTACCAGATAGAGAATTTAGAGCAGGTTTAGCTGAAGTTATTAAGTATGGTTTAATTGCTGATGTGGAATTTTTCTGTTGGATAGAAAAAAATATAGAACAACTGTTAGTTAGAGATTCCAATGCTCTATGTACAGCTATTGAAAAGTCATGTTCGAATAAAGCAAAAATTGTTTCAAGAGATGAGTGTGAAAATGACATTCGAGCAATCTTGAATCTCGGTCATACGTTTGGTCATGCGATAGAAACCTTTTTTTCTTATAAGAGCTGGTTGCATGGAGAGGCAATATCCGTTGGAATGACAATGGCAGCGAAGCTTTCAAGTGAGCTTGGATTGATTGAGTTAGCTGACTACGTTCGTATAAAGGAGCTTTTAGCTCGCTGTGATTTACCAGTTTCCAAGCCAGACGAAATGACCGCTGAAACATTCTTAGAGCTTATGTCAGTAGATAAGAAAGTAATTGATGGTAATCTCCGCCTTGTGCTTCTTGAGTCTATAGGTAAGGCCCTAGTAACTTCTAACATTGAGCGAGATATTCTAATAAAAGTGCTACAATAATGTGTAGACGTAAAGTTTATCCTATATTTCTTTGAGTTATAGGTTTTATTGATATCATCACATTGTGACATGTTTTATTTGGGAGTAAAATCATTTCAAAAATTCAGCTACTTAATTATTCCGTCTCATACAAATAGCTGGCCTTTAAACCTTCAAAGTAGGGCTCCAATTTATGCAAACTGGCTTATACGATTTAAGCGAATTCAAAGATAACTGCGGATTCGGGTTAATTGCCCACATACAAGGGAAGACCAGTCATCGTGTATTAAAAACAGCCATCGAAGCGTTAACATGCATGACGCATCGCGGAGGTATTGCTTCTGATGGGAAGACTGGTGATGGTTGCGGGCTACTGCTACAAAAACCAGATTCCTTTATGCGTGATATCGCTATATCTTTATTTGATATAAAGCTACCTGAATTATATGCGATTGGTTCAGTGATGCTTAGTCAGAATAAAGATCATAGAAGAAATGCAAAAATCACTATGGAGAAAAATCTCCATGACCAAGGTCTGGAAATAGTTGGCTGGAGAAAAGTACCCACTAATAATGACTGTCTCGGTGAAATAGCCTTAAAAACTATACCCGTCATAGAGCAAATATTTATAACAGCAGGAAATCTGGATAAGAAAAATTTTAACGCCAGGTTATTTGTCGCAAAGAGAAAATCAGAAATAGCACTTACATCAGACGATTCGTTTTATATTGCAAGTCTGGCGGAGAACATCATTAGCTATAAAGGACTAATGATGCCTGTTGATCTACCGAAATTCTACCTTGACTTAGGTAACCCTTTATTGGAGACAGCTATTTGTATTTTTCATCAACGCTTCTCCACAAATACTAGCCCTAAGTGGCCTCTAGCACAACCATTCAGAATGTTAGCACACAATGGAGAAATCAATACATTAGCTGGAAATAGAAACTGGTCTTTAGCAAGAACTCCAAAACTTAAAACAACATTACTACCAGATTTACAAGAGGTAACTCCCCTCGTGAATAACACAGGTTCAGATTCCTCTAGCCTTGATAATATGCTGGAATTCATGGTTGCTGGAGGTATGGATCTTCATAAAGCGATACGAATGCTTGTGCCGCCTGCTTGGGATAACAACCAAGAATTTGGAATAGAAGAAAGAGCCTATTTTGAATATATGGCTATGCATATGGAGCCATGGGATGGCCCAGCAGGAATAGTGATTACTGACGGCCGCTATGCTGTATGTACGTTAGATAGAAATGGATTGAGACCCTCCCGATGGGTTCTAACTAACGACGATATTATAACGGTAGCGTCAGAGATTGGCGTTTATGGGTATGATCCTAAAAACGTAACTGCAAAAGGACGCTTAGGTCCAGGAGATATACTCTCTATAGACACCAATAGCGGCGCTATTATGAATGCCGCACAAATTGACAAAGAGTTAGCTTCTGCTAACCCTTATCAAGCTTGGCTCAACGAAAGAACTATAAAAATAATGTCATCTTTAGATGATGAAAGTATTGAAGTTGAGGGCGCCTTAAGCAAAGAAAGAATTCGTAACTTCATGAAAATGTTTTTAGTATCATCGGAGGAAAAAGAACAGGTTTTACGTCCTCTTGCTGAAGGCGGGCAAGAGGCAGTCGGTTCAATGGGTGATGATACTCCAATGGTAGTTTTATCATCTAGAAGTCGCAGTTTTTATGATTATTTCAGACAACAGTTTGCACAGGTAACCAATCCACCAATTGATCCTCTACGAGAGACATTAGTGATGTCTCTTAAGACCCAACTTGGAGCAGAGGGAAATATTTTCTGTGAAATTCCTGAGCATGCAAAACGTATTAATTTATCCAGTCCTGTGCTATCACCCACAAAATATTACGCACTTAAAAATAACACACAAGATGACTACCGCGTAAAAAAATTCAGTGTCAACTATTATCCCGACAAAGATTGCTTAGAGCAGGCAATAAAAAAATTATGTATCGAAGTAGCCGATGCTATTAAGGATGGCGTTAGATGTTGCATCTTATCAGACTCTGATATTCAACCAGATAAACTACCCATACAAATGTTAATGGCAGTTGGTGCAGTTCATCATTATCTAATAACATTAGGACTCCGTTGCGATGCAAATATTATTGCATCAACAGCTTCTGCTCGCGATTCTCACCAAATAGCAACTTTAATTGGCTGTGGAGCCTCTGCTGTGTACCCTTTTTTAAGCTATCACGTGCTTTCTGATATGGTAGATCTGGGGGAAATTCGTTGCGATACAGGTACTGCCTTTAAGAATTATCGTCAAGGCATGAATAAAGGATTATTGAAAATTCTATCAAAAATGGGCATTTCTAATATAGCTTCATATCGCGGTGCACAGCTATATGAAATCATTGGTCTCTCGCCTGAGATAGTCAGTACTTGTTTTATAGGAACTCCAAGTCGTATAAGAGGGTCAGAATTCAAAGATCTGCAGGATGATCAGCAAAAACTATCTGATCATGCATGGAGTGAGCGTAAACCAGTCAGCCCCGGAGGACTTCTTAAGTATGTTCATGGACAAGAGTACCATGCATATAACCCAGATGTAATTACCACCCTCCATCGAGCAGTAAAAGAAAGTGATTACTCGGCATGGCATGATTATGCTAATTTAGTGAATAAACGTCCAATAGCTACACTCAGAGACCTTCTGAAAATTAAGTGTGATATTGAGTCAATTCCCTTATCCAGTGTAGAACCAGTTGAAAAAATATTACAAAGATTTGATTCGGCTGGAATGTCACTAGGGGCTTTGTCTCCAGAAGCTCACGAAGGTTTAGCTCAGGCTATGAATACTTTGGGAGGTCGATCCAACTCAGGCGAAGGGGGGGAGGACCCCAGTCGCTACGGCACGATTAAAGCCTCTAAAATAAAACAGGTAGCTTCTGGTCGTTTTGGCGTCACACCAAGTTATTTATCTAGCGCTGAAGTAATTCAAATTAAAATAGCACAAGGTGCAAAACCTGGAGAGGGAGGGCAACTTCCAGGTGGTAAAGTAAATGAGCTTATCGCTAAACTTAGATATTCAGTTCCGGGTGTAACCCTAATTTCACCCCCACCACATCATGATATTTATTCTATTGAGGATTTAGCTCAATTAATTTTTGATCTTAAGCAAGTAAATCCCCAGGCTTTAGTATCGGTTAAATTAGTTTCCCGACCTGGCGTAGGCACCATAGCTGCTGGGGTTGCAAAAGCTTATGCAGACCTAATCACAATATCTGGTTACGATGGAGGAACTGCCGCTAGTCCATTAACGTCAATACGTTATGCCGGGTCACCCTGGGAGCTCGGCCTATCTGAAGCTCACCAGATGTTGAGAGCAAACGATCTGCGACATAAGGTTCGTATTCAGGCTGATGGAGGACTTAAAACAGGTTTAGACGTTGTAAAGGCTGCTATTTTGGGTGCTGAAAGCTTTGGTTTTGGTACTGGCCCAATGGTTGCACTTGGGTGTAAATACTTGCGAATTTGCCATTTAAATAATTGTGCTACAGGCGTCGCTACGCAGGATGCTGAGCTTAGAGAAAATTATTATAAAGGTACTGTAAATACTGCAAAAAACTTTTTTCTTTTCATGGCTGAAGAAACACGTGAATGGATGTCCAAACTTGGAGTTAAAACTCTAGAAGAATTGGTCGGCAGAGTCGAGCTACTAGAGATTTTTGACGGTGTTACCGCAAAACAAAGAAAATTAGATTTGTCCCCATTATTACACACAGACAAGTTATTGAAGAGCAAACCGCAAACATGTGGGATTTTGAGAAATGATCCCTTCGATCAAGGACGTCTAGCAGAAAAAATGGTGGAAGATATTTTATCTGCAATTGAAACAAAAACAGGTGGTGAATTTAAATATAATATAGGTAATTGTGATCGCTCCATTGGAGCTAGGCTCTCCGGTGAAATAGCGAAGCGTCATGGTAATCAGGGCATGAGTGATGCACCAATTAAATTAAAACTCGAGGGTGTTGCTGGTCAGTCGCTCGGAGTTTGGAATGCTGGTGGATTAAATATATACCTCTGTGGCGATGCAAATGATTATGTCGGAAAAGGGATGGCTGGTGGAAAAATTGTTATATTCCCACCGAAAGAAAGTAAACTTATTTCTCATACAGCACCTATTTTAGGAAATACTTGTTTGTATGGTGCAACAGCTGGAAAATTATTTGCAGCCGGTTGTGCGGGAGAGCGATTTGCTGTCAGAAATTCTGGAGCCCATGCTGTTATTGAAGGTGCAGGCCATCATTGTTGTGAATATATGACTGGAGGTATAGTAGTTATATTAGGTTCCGTAGGTCCTAATTTTGGTGCAGGTATGACTGGTGGTTTTGCTTATGTTCTAGATGAAAATAAAACTTTTGTTGATAGTTATAATATGGAGCTAGTTGAAATCCAGCGTATTACAACAGAATCAACAGAGAGTCATAGATTACATTTAGAGGCGATGGTAACCGAATTTGTTTCTGAAACAAGGAGCGTTTGGGGCCAAGAGATTTTAGATAACTTCGAAAATTTCATTAGAAAGTTTTGGTTAGTTAAACCTAAAGCAGCAAGCCTACATAAATTATTGGCACATACACATGTTGAGTCTCAATGATTAGAAGAAAACGATAAATTTGAAAATGCAGTTGATGTCAGAGAGTTGAAGCTTATGGACGATAGATTAAACAATGATTTCCAGTTTGTTCAGGTAAATAGACATGATCCTGAAACAAAGGATATGCATAGTCGTACAAAAGAATTTGTTGAAATATATCAACCAACTGAAGATAAAGATGCCTGTAATCAAGCACATCGCTGTCTGGATTGTGGAAACCCCTACTGTGAATGGAAATGCCCCGTCCATAATTACATACCAAATTGGTTAAAATTACTCTCGGATGGAAATATTATTGAGGCTGCCGAATTGTGCCATTCTACCAATACATTACCTGAGGTATGCGGTCGTGTTTGTCCTCAAGATCGATTATGTGAAGGGGCTTGTACTTTAAACGAAGAATTTGGTGCTGTAACGATTGGTAATGCTGAAAAGTATATTACAGATACAGCGTTTGCTATGGGTTGGCGACCAGATATGTCCAAAGTGATTAAGACTGATAAAAAAGTCGCTATCATCGGTGCTGGGCCAGCAGGATTAGGTTGTGCTGATATTTTAGTTCGCAACGGCGTAAAACCAGTAGTTTTTGATCGCTACCCAGAAATTGGAGGCCTGATAACTTTTGGAATTCCAGAATTTAAATTAGAAAAATCGATAATGCAGCAACGACGTGAGATATTTGAGGGTATGGGTATCGAATTTAAGTTAAACACCGACATTGGTGTAGATGTTAGCATTGATGAATTAGTAGATGAATTCGATGCCATTTTTTTGGGGATGGGAACTTATAAAGCAATGAAGGGCGACTTCCCTGGAGAAAATCTACCTGGAGTTTATGATGCATTACCGTTCCTCATATCCAATGTAAATAGGAATATGGGCTGGGAAAAGGATTCCAGTGATTATATAAGTGTGGATGGCCAACAGGTTGTTGTTTTGGGGGGTGGTGATACCGCGATGGACTGTAATCGCACATCAATAAGACAAGGAGCAACATCAGTTTCATGTGCTTACCGTCGTGATCGAGAAAACATGCCTGGATCACGTAAAGAAGTTAAGAATGCACAGGAGGAAGGAGTCCAGTTCCTATTTAATAGGCAGCCTATTGAAATTATTGGAAAAAATAAAGTTGAAGGTATAAAAGTAGTGACTACAAAATTAGGGGAACCTGATGAAAATGGTCGTCGTAAACCAACTCCAGTACCTGGAAGTGAAGAGATACTCCCTGCGGATGTTGTACTGATTGCATTTGGATTTCAACCTAACCCAGCATCATGGATGATGGATCTAGGAGTTAATCTAAACGACTGGGAGGGAGTTATTGCACCAGAGGATCAGCAGTTTAAGTTTCAGACTACTAATCCTAAGGTTTTTGCTGGGGGCGACATGGTTCGTGGGTCTGATTTAGTTGTTACTGCTATTTGGGAGGGCAGGCAAGCTGGTGAAGGCATCCTTGATTACCTTAAAATCTAGAGATTTTTCTGATGATAGAACTTAAAAACGATCGCTTTCTTCGGGCGTTGATGCGCAAGACTGTTGATATCACACCTATATGGATGATGCGTCAAGCTGGACGTTATCTTCCTGAGTATAGAAAAGTTCGTGCTGAAGCTGGAGATTTTATGGCACTCTGTACAAATCCAGAGAGAGCATGTGAAGTGACTTTACAGCCTATAGAGCGTTACGATTTAGATGCAGCAATACTATTTTCAGATATCTTAACGATTCCTGATGCCATGGGCTTGGGGCTTTTCTTTGAGCCTGGCGAGGGACCTCGTTTTCACAATCCAGTAAGAACTGAAAAAGATATTAATAGGCTGTCTGTCATAGACCCCTACAAGGATCTATCTTACGTAGTTGACGCAGTGACTAATATACGGCGGGAGCTGAATGGACGTGTTCCACTTATAGGATTTTCTGGCAGCCCCTGGACACTTGCAACCTATATGGTAGAAGGTAAATCCAGCCGTGATTTTTTAATAAGCAAGACGATGATGTTCAATCAACCAGATTTGATGCATCAATTGCTAAGTGTTTTAACAGATTCAGTCATTGTTTATCTTAACGCACAAATTAAGGCTGGTGCACAAGCAATCCAGATCTTTGATACTTGGGGGGGTGTACTCTCTTACCATGCTTATAAAGAGTTTTCATTACAGTATATGAAAAAAATTGTTTATGGTTTAATCAAAGAAAATGAAGGTAGGAAGGTCCCCATAATCCTCTTTACCAAGGGTGGCGGCCAATGGTTAGATGAAATCGTCACTAGTGGTTGCGATGCAGTTAGCCTTGATTGGACGACAAACATTGGTGTTGCACGTAAAAGTGTAGGTGATAAAGTTTGTTTACAAGGCAATATGGATCCAGCAATTTTACGATCAAACCCAAAGCGTATAAAAGAAGAGGTAGAAGCTATTCTGATGCAATTTGGTGGTGGTACTGGTCATGTGTTCAATCTAGGTCATGGAATAACACCCGATATCAAACCTGAAAATGTGAGAGTATTTATTGACGCTGTCCATGAGTTGTCATCAGTTCACCGTAACGCGTAACTAATCCAGGCTTATATTTCTCCAACCAAGAAGTTTTTCTGTGTTCGAACATTACTATCACCGTGGAACCAAATTTAAACCTCCCCATTTCTTCACCCTTCTTTAAACTGAAGTTTTTTGAATCCATATTATCGATTAGGGAAACTTGAGGATAGTAGTGGCCGCGCCAAACAGATTCAATTCCAGCAACCATCATTGCACCTACTAAAATTACTGCACAAAAACCAACTGGAGTATCAAAAATACAAACTAAACGCTCATTTTTGGCAAATAGACCATCTATGTGATTGGAGGTTTGTAAATTAACAGAGAATAGTTTCCCAGGTATGTATCTGGCCAAAACTAATTTTCCATCGATAGGCATATGCACTCTATGGTAGTCTTTTGGAGATAGGTATATTGTTATAAATTCACCACTGAGAAAACTTTTGGTGTATCCATCATCAGATCCGAGCAAAGCCGCAGTAGAAAAATATTTTCCTTTAGCTTGAAGAACATCTCCTTCATGAATTGAACCTACCTGACTAACAACTCCGTCAACAGGACAGATAATCGATGAGGCCCCTATATCTATAGGCCTAACATCTTTTTTTAACGCTCTTGTAAAAAAAGCATTAAAGTTTTCATAGCTATCAGGAGAATCTGATATTGCTTCATTAAGATTAATTTTATAAACCTTAATAAATAGTTTAATCAGAATATTTTTTAACCAAACAGTTTTAGTTTCAGCTAAAATTGAACCACCTCTTGATAAAATATGCTGTGGAACCAAGCGTTGAAATGCAATAAATAACTCCGTGCAAAGTTTCTTCATCTGGTTATTTTTCCACTAAAGTTTCTGGATGGTTACCCCATTCTGCCCAAGAACCATCATAGGCACGAATATTAGTGAATCCTAATACTCTACCAAGCATATATGTAAAACCAGATCGGTGGTGTGATTGACAGTGAGTAACAGTAGCCTTGTTTGCCGATATACCTAAATTTTCAAGTTTAATTAATGCATCTATATGAATGCGTTGATTACGTTTGAAGTCCATCATTTTTGTCCAATCACAATTTATAGCGCCAGGTATATGCCCTGCTTTTTCAGTATAGACTGTTGTTCCGTTGAATTCTGCTTCACTTCTTGCATCCCAAATTTGAAGATCTTGATCGCCTAATAAAGTCATTAGTTCCTTGATATCAATTATAGGAGTTCGGTTGATCGAAAAGGTACGCTGAACAGGACTAACCACATGCTTATCTGAGGTTATAGGATAACCCTCGTTATGCCATGCAATTAGACCACCATTAAGGTAAGACCAATTTTTGTGACCGATTACATCAAGGGTCCAAAGGAATCTTCCAGCCCATCCACCACCTTCATCATCGTAAGCAACCACATGCTTGTCTTCAGTTAGACCAATACTATTCATGATCTCTGTAATTTGCTCTATCGAAGGAAGCTTATTAGGTATTGGAAATGAACCTGCAAGAAGACTTTTTGGGGACAAGTGAATTGCTCCAGGTATATGCTTTTGGGTATAAAGACCATCATTACATAGGTCGATAATCAGAATATTTGATTCTCCAAGTTGAGCACTTAAGGATTCTGGCTCTATGAGGTGCTGTAGTTTTGACATGATTACCTTCTTATCTTATTTAGATTTATTAGACTAACATTATCGCTCAAGACCTAACCTATCTCTAGAATTTTTAATTATCTTTTCCAGCACTATGGACAATATGTAAATAACTATCGAACCTTTCACGTGCTATTTTTCCATTCTTAACCGCCATGATCAATGCACAGCCTACCTCTCGTTTGTGACTACAGTTACGAAATTTACATTTTCCTAGATGCTCAATGAATTCTATAAAGCCGTTAGCAATTTCATCTGGTGCAAGATGTAATAAACCAAACTCGCGTACACCCGGAGAATCGACAACACTTCCACCATTGTTGAGATGAAAAAGTTGAGAGGTAGTAGTGGTATGAATTCCCTTTTTCTTCGATTTAGATAAATCTCCAACTTTTAAGTTAATCTTGGGTATTAGTTTGTTCAGTAAAGAAGACTTCCCCACACCTGACTGACCTACCAGAACACTTGTAAAATTATTCAGGTAAGCTTCAAGTTGTTTTAAACCATGACCATTTTTTGCTGAAACAAAAAAATGGTCATAACCTAAATTTTTATATTTACTTACTAATGAAAACAGAGCTTCACAGTTCTCTTTAATAATAAGATCGGCTTTATTTATTATTAATAAAGGCCTTATAGATTGATTTTCAGACTCCACTATATAACGATCTATAAGATTTGAATGGGGTTTTGGGTAAAGAGAAATAACAATGGCTATTCTGTTGATATTAGCTGCCACAGCACGTAAATTTCCTCGATCATCAGGACGACAAATCTGAGTTTCTCTTGGATGCCGCGCAATGACCACTCCGTAATCACCATGATCTTTCCAAGTAACTTTGTCACCAGCAACAATTACAGGTAAATTGGCCCTCAGGTGGCACCGACGTGCAATTGTCTTTGACAAATTTATTTCTTGAACATCAATCTGCGCACCATAGCTTGCAGTCACTATGCCAGGCTTCTCTATACTGACATTCTCAGAGTCCTCTTCTATATGGGCTGCAAGAACATCAGTTTTAGCGCTCGCATTTAATTGATTCTTTTCAATACGCTTGCGTTGCTGTTTGGTTAACTGGCGCTTCGTCAATATTTTTCCTTTTCGACAATAGTCTCCATCAAAAATTATTGTTGTAAACAAATACTATCATTTTTGGCTTAAAAAAACTTAAAGATAAAGCACTAGCATTCTTTAGAAAAACTATTATCGGAAATATAATTAGAAAACATTATTTATAAAAATGTTTAATATGTATAAAATATGATTGATTTCAATAAATGGTAAAAATTTAGATGAACCACACAGGCGAAGAAAAAAAAGATGCGCATAATCTTGTGTGGATTGACTTAGAGATGACTGGTTTAGATACACTCAATGACGTAATTATTGAAATTGCCACAATCGTGACAGATAAAAATCTCAATATTATTGCTGAGGGTCCAGTTTTTGCTATAAATCAAAAAAAACAAATACTTGATAGTATGGACGAATGGAATACACGACAACATAATCGCTCAGGCCTAGTTGACCGTGTGCTGCAAAGTAAAACTTCTTCTAAAGATGCAGAGGTAAGCACGATAAAATTTTTGGAAAAATTTATAGATCCTGGAACCTCACCCATGTGTGGGAATTCAATTTGCCAAGATCGACGTTTTTTATCAAGAGAAATGCCAAATCTAGAAAATTTTTTCCATTACCGTAATTTAGATGTTAGCAGTATAAAAGAGCTTGCTTCTCGATGGCGTCCGGAATTGCTGAATAGATTGAAGAAAAAAAGTACACACCTTGCCATGGATGATATAAAAGATTCCATTATAGAATTGAAGCATTACCGAGATTTATTTTTTAACATTCCATAATTAATTTCAAGGGTAAAAAATTATTTTTTATACTTTATTTTTGGAGAGTCGGTGGCACAAAGGAGAGGGCCTGCACCCTTGAATTTATTCTCGCGCACTTATTTTTTTGCTGAACCAAAGCCCAAGATACATGCTCCTGAACCATTTTTGATGGGAAATCTTTTCTTGAAGTTAATGATTGAACAACTTTTTTTGAGTAGACTGCGTTACCTAGCCCAATAGCAAGATTTCTGAGCCATCTTTCATAACCAATTCTTCTTATCGGGGACCCCTTTGTGTACTCTAAAAATTCACATTCCGTCCAAAGAAATAATTCAGCTAATTTACGATTATCTAGATTATGCCTTGGAGAAAAATCTATCTCACTTGTCGTTTTTGCTGTCTTATTCCATGGGCAAATGGTCTGACAGTCATCACAGCCAAATACTCGATTACCCATGGGTTTGCGGAATTCCTCGGGTATCCCCCCCTTATTCTCAATTGTGAGATATGAAATACATTTTTTTGCATCAAGAATATAGGGTTCGGGGAATGCATTGGTAGGACAAACTTTAATGCATGCCTTACATTCACCACATTTACTCGTTTCTGATGGCTTATCTTTTGGTAAAGGTAAGCTAGTATATATCTCACCAAGAAAAAACCATGAGCCCTCATTACTATTGATGATTAGTGTATTTTTACCCATCCAGCCTAGCCCTGCTTTTTCTGCCAAAGGTTTTTCCATAACAGGAGCGCTATCTACAAATGGCCTCTGTATTAAACTCCCAGGAACAGCTAATTCGATTCTTTTACTTAATTTCTTTAATCGATTTCGAATTAATTTATGGTAGTCTCGACCTAACGCATAGCGTGAGATATATGCTTTATCACTGTCTTTAAGCACAGCAATCATATCACTATCCGGTGGAAGATAATTCATACGTGCTACTATGACTGAGCATGTGCCGGGCAATAACTTTTCTGGGCGATAGCGCTTATCTCCATGAGAAGCCATCCACTCCATATCTCCATGATATCCATTTTCAAGCCATTTATTGAGTTTTTTACTTGTGCCGCCTAGATTTATATCTGTGATGGCAACCTGCTGAAAACCCAGCTCAGCTCCCCATTGCTTAATTCGGCTAGCAAGATCTATATAATCTATTTGAGATTTTTTTGGGTGCATAATCTATCAGCTATGTGAAGTTAGAGTATAATTTTGCCAGATATTTTTTTAATAAGAAGAACTTTATACATAAATCGATGTTTATCCATTATGTTTAATGTATTTTAGTAAGGATCAATTGATCTAGATGGTTAAAAAATGAAGTATTTACATATAAAGAACATTTCCAGTGAAGATGAAATGATTATATTTGGCAACTTAGTGGGTCGTATTTTGCTTGATTGTCGTCCAGAAAAAGCCAAAAAGGCTACCTTACTTTTTTTTGAAGGAGATCTTGGGGTTGGCAAAACAACAATTTGCAAAGGAATATTAAATTCTTCTGGTTATGATGGCATCGTAAAAAGTCCCACTTATAATTTGGTAGAGACTTATGAGCTCGCATCATCGAGATACCATCATTTTGATTTTTATAGACTAGGGTCTCCTGAAGAGTTAGATTATATTGGCATAAGAGATTACTTTCAGTCTGGAGATATTTGTTTAGTTGAATGGCCAGACCGAGGTAAGGGGTTTCTGCCTGCACCTGATTTATGTCTTAAAATATCGGCCAAGAGAAACGGTCGAGAGCTTAATATTGAATCTAAAACTCAGCTAGGAGAATTGTGTTTGAATCATTTATCTATAGCCAAGGAAAATCAACTTGGTTTATAAGTATTCCTACAGTTTTCATATACTAATGACCATGGCCTTTTTATTTTTTCTTGAGCCTATCTTTGCTGCAACTGTGAATGATATGAGAGTTTGGAAGGCTCCAGATCATACACGATTAGTACTCGATTTAAGTGATCCAGTAAAATATAAGATAAATTCATTACAAAATCCAGATCGATTAATAATAGATATTGAAGATACCTCAATAAAAAAAGATGTACTAAAATTTGATCTTTCTGCAACTCCTATAATCTCTGTTAAAAGTAATAAAAAAGAAAAAAATCACCTCAGAATTACACTTAATTTAAAAAAACCTCTTAAGCCTAAGCACTTCAAGCTTGGAGTGAGCAAAAAATATAATAATAGGCTGGTAATAGATCTTTATGATATAAAAAAAATTGGCGGTAAAGAGACCTCTTTTGTTATTCCTAATGATGGGTTAAGAAATATTATTGTAGCTATAGATCCTGGACATGGTGGAGAGGATCCCGGTGCAATTGGCCCAAAAAGACTTATGGAAAAGCATGTAGTCTTAGCTATAAGCCAAGAACTAAAAAAACTATTAGACCAAAAGTCCGGCTTTAGCGCAGTTTTAATTCGATCAAGTGACTATTATGTTCCTTTACGTAAGCGTATAAAAATTGCCCATAAAAAACGTGCAGATATATTCATCTCTATTCACGCCGATGCCTTTAAAAAACCTAGCGCAAAAGGCGCCTCTGTATTTATATTGTCTCGAAGTGGGGCATCCAGCGAAACTGCCCGTTATCTGGCAAAAAGAGAAAATAGTACTGATTTAATTGGTGGTTCTGGAAGCGTTAGCCTTGATGACAAAGACCCTATTCTAGCTAGCGTGCTTTTAGATTTATCCATGACCGCTACTCTAAATAGTAGCCTAGATCTTGGAAAATCTGTCCTCAAGTCTATAGGAACTATAGCAAGGTTGCATAAAAATTATGTGGAAGAGGCAGGTTTTGTAGTCCTAAAGTCCCCAGACATACCATCTATTCTGATTGAAACGGGATTTATATCAAATCCTTCCGAAGCTAAAAAATTGGCTAATAAAACCTACCAAAAAAAATTAGCATATTCAATTTTTAAAGGTATAACTCAATATTTTTCGGGCAACTATCCCATCGGAACTCTGCTAGCTTCTGAAAAGCTAGATATTGAGAGACCTCTATATTATTTAGTTTTGCCAGGTGATACAGCATATAAAATCTCTAAAAAATACAAAATATCAGTTAAAAAATTAATAAAATTAAATAATTTAAAAGGTGATAAAATTTATTCGGGACAGAAGCTCAGGATTACCGATAAATGAACATATATTTTAAGTTACACGTTTAGATATTTGGTATAACGATTTCAGTGATTAAAATTGGACGCCCGCACTTTTTTTAGGGATATGCTTTTTCGTTACCTGCCAAAATGTCTCATTCCAAAAAGCATGCGCTTTAGTTGTCCTGATGCTATAGCCATGGTAACCCACGAATAAAATTCCGTCGTCTTCGATTTTATATATTAGTGCTTCCATCCCTGGATCTTCTTCGTAACCCTTAAGAATTATAAAGTCGCCTACAGATACTTCTGGTCTTTCCATGATAGATCCTATTTATTTAAAGCTAAGTATTTTATAGCTCCGAGCAATATATGTGAATAAAAAAATCATATTTTCTTACTCGGTATTTGTTACAAAATTCAAGAATATACCAATATAATTTTAATATTTTTTATATTAATTATTATCCAGATAACCCATGATCCATTATTTCTGCAGGGGAGCCTATATTTGTTGTACCTACAATCTCAGCTGGCACACCAGAGGCAACTGAATGTGGAGGCACGTCTTTTAGAACTACACTAGCTGCAATAATTTTTGAGCCTTCTCCAATTTCAATATTACCTAGTATTGTTGCACCTGGACCTATTAACACTCCACTGCGAACTTTTGGATGACGGTCTCCGCTCTCTTTTCCTGTTCCTCCTAAAGTTACCCCCTGTAAAATAGACACACAATCTTCAATAACAGCAGTTTCTCCAACTACAAGCCCTGTTGAGTGATCAAGCATTACCCCCTGACCAATTTTTGCAGCAGGATGAATATCCACATCAAATACAACAGATATCCTATTTTGCAACATCAGAGCTAAGGGCCTTCTATTTTTTGACCACAACAGATGAGTAGCTCTCCATGCCTGAAGCGCATGAAAACCTTTATAGTAAAGAAAAGCAGATAAAAAGGTATGACATGCCGAATCACGATCAATCAATGCTTTTATATCTCTAAGTATTGCTTTTTGAGTTTTAGTCTCAGAACTGAATGCATCATCAAATATATCTTTCAAAACATACTCTGTTATAGATTCATGATGAAGCTTGCTAGCTAATAAGAAACTTAAAGAAGAAAGTAATGATTGGTGAGCCAATATAGTAGCATCAATATATTTGATTAAAGCAGGCTCAGTCTTGCAAACTTGCTGAGCCTCTTCTCTTATCTGCTCCCACAGTAATTTTAAGGACGAAACTTGATTCATTGTGGTGCCACTCTATAAAGAATACAACATTTACCCATTATCATAGCCTACGTAATTTTTTTCCAGCTATGATATCTTTAATAGACAAATTAATCTTACTTAGTCAACGGAAATTATATTTTTGGTTGACAGTCAACCTAACTCGCATATCATAGACATATTCATTAGAGGTGTCATATGTTACCAAGTTACATGAAACCCGTTCGGCATGATTGGACAAAACAGCAAGTGGAGGATTTGTTTGAGCAGCCTTTCAATGATTTAATGTTTCAGGCTCAATCAGTTCACCGTAAAAAATTTAACCCCAATGAGGTTCAATTAAGTACTTTGCTGTCTATTAAAACAGGCGCCTGTCCTGAGGATTGTAAATACTGCCCTCAAAGTGCGCGTTATGACACTGGACTTGAAGTAGAAAAGCTATTGGCTGTTGAAAAAGTAATAGAAGAAGCAAAATTAGCAAAAGATGCTGGGGCTACTCGTTTTTGTATGGGCGCTGCATGGCGATCACCAAAAGACAAAGATTTACCATATGTTACAAAGATGGTGCAGGAAGTAAAAAGTTTAGGCCTAGAAACCTGCATGACTCTTGGTATGCTAAAAGAAAATCAAGCTCAAGCATTAGCAGATGCTGGTTTAGATTACTATAACCATAATCTTGATACATCCCCTGAATACTATGGCGAAGTCACTACTACTAGGACATATTCTGATCGCATAAATACTCTAGGTAATGTTAGAAAATCTGGCATGAAAGTTTGTGCTGGTGGTATTGTGGGTATGGGCGAGAGCAAAGCAGACAGAGCCGGATTACTCATGCAGTTAGCAAATCTCCCACAGCATCCAGAGTCGGTTCCTATAAATATGTTAGTAAAAGTTGATGGCACTCCATTTGAAGATGAAAAAGATCTCGATCCATTTGAATTTATTCGAACTATTGCAGTAGCTCGCATTATGATGCCTGAGTCTCATGTGAGATTATCAGCTGGTAGAGAAAGTATGAATGATGAGCTGCAGGCGTTAGCTTTTTTAGCAGGAGCTAACTCGATTTTTTATTGTGATTCACTTCTAACAACTGCAAATCCTAAAGCTAATCAAGATATGGCTTTACTTAATAGATTGGACATTGTCCCTGAAAAAAATAAAATAAATATAGATCCTTCAGATCAAGAAGAAATCCTCCATAAAAAAATATTATCAGCTAAAACTGACCATCTATTTTATAACGCTGTTAATTAGGAAAATCGATTCATTATGCATTCAATGGATCAAAAGCTTTCAATTAAACTTGCCCAAAGAAAACAAGCCGGTCTTTATCGTTTTCGTTATCAATCAGAATCTCCACAATCATCTAAAGTTGTAGTTGATGGAAAAAGTTACCTAGCTTTTTGTAGCAATGACTATCTTGGTCTTTCGAATCATCCATCAGTTATTGATAGATTTAAAGTAGGACTAGAAACTTTCGGAGTAGGTAGCGGTGCATCCCATTTAATCTATGGACACTCAACAGAACACCACGCATTAGAAGAGGAGCTAGCAGAATTTATGCAAAGACCAAGAGCCCTCTTATTTTCAACTGGGTATATGGCTAATCTTGGGACTATAAATGCACTTTGCGGCAAGGGTGATAATATTTTTGAAGATCGATTAAACCATGCCTCGTTAATTGATGCTGGTCTATCGAGCTTGTCTAAATTTTCACGTTATAGTCATTCCGATACATTAGATCTATCTAATAAAATGCAAAACGCATCTGGTAGCAAGCTAGTAGTTACAGATGGTGTATTTAGTATGGATGGTGATATAGCTAAATTACCTCAACTAGCTAAGGTTTGTCAAAAAGAACAAGGGTGGCTCATGGTAGATGATGCACATGGATTTGGAGTCATGGGAAAAAATGGTGGTGGTTTAACAGAACATTTTAACTTAACTGCTGAAGAAATACCTATCCTTATTGGCACCCTAGGGAAAGCATTTGGAACTTTCGGAGCATTTGTTGCTGGCTCTGAGGAGCTTATCGAAACTTTAGTACAATTTGCTAGAACCTATATATACACTACTGCTCTTCCACCAGCAGTAGCCTCAGCATCACGTGTCAGTTTAAAGATATTACAGCAAGAGACTTGGCGTCGAGAAAAACTTAAACATTTGATAAATTATTTTAGAGAGGGAGCAAAATCCCTAGACATCAATTTGATGGAATCTTTAACCCCTATACAACCAGTTCTTTTATATGACGATAACCTTGTAATGAAAGTTGCAAATCGCCTTAAAAATAATGGTTTTCTTGTCGGCGCAATTCGCCCACCAACTATCCCTATAAATACATCTAGATTGCGAATCACTATTTCCGCAAAACACGAAGAAAACGATATTGATGCACTTCTTGAGTCACTTAGCAACATCATAAGGGATATGAGGACTATAACTAAATGATTGTTAATGATGCATCTGAATTGACTAATAAATTGGCAACATGCATTTATTCATGCACAGGTAAGCCTTTTCAGTCAGATCCATTAGTACTCATTCATGGTTGGGGCTCTGATAGTAAAACTTGGAGCTTAATTCTACCTGAACTGAGAAAACATCTAAACATAATAACTATTGATCTGCCTGGGTTTGGTTGTAATGAATTTTATAAAAAAGATATAAGCTCAATGAAACAATCAATTTTGGTTAATCATTTTATTGATGGTATTTTGAAAGTAATACCTACCAATTGTAGTTTAATGGGTTGGTCCCTAGGGGGAGCCATAGCAACTGCAATGATAGGTCAATATCCTTCAAGATTTTCTAATTTAATAACAATTGCAACTAATCCATGTTTTGTCAAAAAAGATGATTGGGATTTTGGTATGCCAAGCAGCATATTTAACAAATTTTTAAAATTATTTCAGAATGATCCATCAGTTTGTTTGAAAAAATTCTTCCATCTTCAGCGCTCTGGTGACTTGAAAGAAAAAAAATTGTTTAAATTTTTACAACCAAGCGAAATAAAAAAAATTGCTCTTTTTGCAAATTCGACTAAAAAAAATCATAGACATATATATTGGTTAAGGGCTTTAAAATTACTTCAAGAAATTGATAACAGAGATATCTTAAAATCTTTAGAGTCACCAGGCCTTCATTTTTTTGGTGAGAATGATCAATTAGTAAATAATCGAGTAGCCGATGAAATCGTATTGTCTAATCCAGCTCATAAAATAAGAGTTTTCGAACAGAGATGCCATTTAATCCATATAAGTAACGCAAAAGAAATAGCCTCTTCTACAATAAAATTTATAAAAGAAAATCGATATTCTTTAAATAAAAAGAAAATAGCAAATTCTTTCAGTAAGGCTGCAAGTACATATGAATCGGTATCTAGATTACAGTCCCAAACTGGAAAAAAACTCTTAACCATGATGCCTAAACAAATAACATCAAATACTATTATTGATCTAGGTTGTGGTACCGGTTGCTTCGTTAAATCTATACAGAATAAAAACAGCTATTCAAAGATTATAGGGTTAGATTTAGCTGAGGGAATGCTTAAAATGGCAAAATCACAATATGATTATACTGGTGTTTGGCTTTGCGGGGATGCAGAAAATATACCACTAGCCAATAACTCTATAGATATTATATTTTCTAATTTAACTTTTCAGTGGTGCAGTCAGACAGCTACACTGGCTAAAGAAATTGCTCGTATTTTAAAACCTGGCGGTAAGCTATTATTTACTACTCTTGGTGAGAACACGCTATATGAATTAAAAACATCATGGATGAAAGTAGACACCTATGTCCATGTTAATAAATTCTTAGATGCGGATATTTGGAAAATAGCTTTTGTTAACGAAGGTATTCAGTTCGAAGATTTTCGAGTTTGTGATTATATCTTAAAGTATGGTGATTTGAGTGATTTGATGTATGAGCTTAAAAAATTAGGGGCACATAATTTAAATTCGGGGCAAAAAAAAACAATGACCAATAAAAAAAATATACGTAATCTTATTAATGCTTATGATCAGTATAGAGACCCAAAGGGAAATTTACCTGCTACATGGCAAGTAATTTTTGGAGTAGGTGTTCTCGGTGCGTAAATCATACTTTATTACAGGAACCAGTACAGGTGTTGGAAAGACACGTATTGCCACAGGTATTCTTGCTGGAGTCTCAAGATTAGGTTTTTCTACTGCAGGTTTTAAGCCAGTTGCTGCTGGATGTGAACGGACAACAGATGGTTTACAGAACGGTGATGCTCAGAAGCTATTATCTCAAACGTCTTTGTCATTAAGTTATGAGCAAGTTAACCCTATAGCACTTGAGCCTGCTATCGCCCCTCATATAGCAGCTGAAGAGATAGGTCAGCGCTTGAGCGCTGCTCGGTTAGCTGGATTTTATCGAGGACTCATGACAAATAGTCCGAATTTTTCTGTAGTAGAGGGGGCTGGAGGTTGGAGGGTTCCAATTAATAACCAAGAAAATTTCTCCGATTTCGCAAAATTGATTAAATTACCTGTAATACTTGTTGTCGGTATGGATCTTGGTTGTATCAATCACGCTATACTAACTGCTGAAGCTATCCGTAAAGACAACCTAGTATTGGCAGGTTGGATTGCTAATCAGATTGTTCCTATGATGAATCGCTATAAAGAAAATATATCAACTTTACAACACTGGATTTCATCACCCATGATTGGGGAGTTGGCTCATGATCCACATGCCACTCCTGATGAAACAGCTGATCAGTTAAATATTAAATCTTTGATATAATGTTTAAAAGAAAATTACTTAGTACTTAAACACGATGGTGAGTTTTATGGGCATGAGAAGTAAAGAAGAATATAACGAAGAGGATTTAGCTAGGATTAATGAGGTAGTTAATTCTGGAATCCATTCTATCGAACGAAAACCATTTAGGTTTAGATTATTGTTCTGGTGGTGGGTTGTGGTGGGAGTATTAGGTGGCATTAGCTGGATATCAGCCAAGCTCGTGGGGGTTGTTTAAACTTTAATCATGGACATCCATATTGCAGAACTGAAAAAATCTGCAATATGGATTTTTGTCTCGAAATATGTTCAGAGTTAATCATACTTTGAATTTCAGATTTCTTTTACACGCACCATAAGTTTCCCATTATTTTCTCCAGTATATAATTTTTTTACGCCATCAAGAGCCGTCTCTAAACCTTCTGATACATCGAGACGAACTTTAATTTTTCCCTCAGACATCCATTTGAGGATAGACTCATTAGCTTCAGGAAAACGCTCCAGATAATCTAGGATAATAAAACCTTGAATTTTAAGCCTATGCATTAATATCAAGCTATAATTATAGGGCCCCGGCACTGGTTCTAAGGCGTTATATTGAGATATAAGACCACATGTAGGGATCCTTCCATGTAGGTTCATTAATTTTAAGCATTCGTCAAGGATGGTGCCGCCAACATTATCAAAATATATATCAATACCATTTGGACAGCTCTTAGAGAGCGCATCAGGTAAATTTGCAGTTTTATAGTTTATAGCGGCATCAAAACCTAGCTCTTCTTTGATCCATCGACATTTTTCATCAGACCCGGTTAATCCAACTACACGACAGCCTTTGATCTTTGCTATTTGACCAGCAATTGATCCAACAGCGCCAGCTGCAGTGGAAACTACTACAGTTTCTCCAGCCTTAGGTTCTCCTATATCTAATAAACAAAAATATGCTGAGGGCCCAACAAGCGCCAGAGTTGCAAATGCGTCCATCGCAGATACATTGTCGACTTGACTCAATAAACCTACAGATTCGGGTGAACCAATTTGATAGTCAGACCATGTTCCAATTCCACTTACAATATCGCCTTTTTTAAAATCAGGAGTCATGCTCTCAAGGACCGTACCGCATACTACACCTCTCATTGGTTCGCCTAGTACAACGGGCGGCATATATTGCGTCTCATCACTCATCCAAATTCTATTTGTGGGGTCTAAGGACAAGTAGTTAAGTTGAAAAAGGCATTCCCCATCTTTTGGTTGAGGTATATTTTCTTTCTCGAGACTTAATGTATTATTTGTGATATTTCCAACAGGCCTCTCTTGAAGTCGCCAGACACGATTATTTTTACTCATAATTAACCCCTAAAATTTTTTGTTGATTCAGCTGAAATTTTGTTTAAACAATCACAACACATACTAAAAATATTATAAATGATAAACACTCTAATTTTTAGAAAGTAATAACCCCTTAACCTATTTGACAACAAAAACATCGTACTTAACAAAACCTTTATCACCAAATTGGATTTCCACCATCTTGTTAATAGTTTGGATTTCATTAAGCCAATTGTATTTTTTAGATGAAGTTTGAAAAGTAGGAGCCGCTAAAAAATAAGGTATATCTTTATATGTTAGTCGTTCCCCATTTGTTAATCGTTCAAGGCTTTCAGGGGTATTTTTTATTATTCCATTGTACGTTAGATATATATAAGCATCATCATCAGTTTTTATTAGCCCTCTTACATCTAGACGAAAATTCCCAGAAGGCATAATACGTAGCCAGTCAGCGCCAGGAGCAATAAATTTACCATTAATTTTTGGCCCAGTAACCCAACCCCCTTCGCGCACGTTAACTATCATCATGCCCTCATCAATTGCCAATGGCGGATCCAAGGGAGCCTCATAGCTCATTATATATTCGGTAGTGATTTTAGTGCTCTGTATATTTGAGTTTTCTTTTTTCATAAAAAATCCTTATATTAGAATTAAATATTTTTATGCAGCGAAAGCTTTCTATTCGCTATCAAAGAATCCTATTAGTCTGTCGCTAATTCCTTCACAGGCGACTCCTTGAACTTGAGCTATTAGAGGTATGGGTGGGCCAACCCCCAGTATATAAGAGGATCCTTTACTGTCTACTTTTATCTTTCCTTTTTCAGTTAAGCCCTTTAGATCCCAAATAGTGGCTTCGTAAGAGGAAGTTTTATCCCAACTCTTAAAACCAAAGCAACCTCCACTTGGAGCCATACCACAAGTCATAGACCCACTTTCTTCACTCGTTTCGGTGCTACCGTCAACCCATACGATATATCTAACCTTTAGCTCTTCAATTTTTTTGGCTATCATATCGCTATTGAGAGCTACCTTCATACGATTTAGATTTAGTGGAGCTATTCTTGGTTCAAACCAGGGGTAAAATGTATCCAGAAAATTTTTTTCTTGTACAACATTTAAATTCTCAGATCTAGAGATATTGTTTCCAATGCAGTCTATGAAGCCAGGCTCTGTTTCATACGAATTCCCATGCCTTCTTCCCATAATAACTATCTTTTCTTCACTATCCATGCTTAGCTTAGCAGAGCTAGATTTTTGCTCATCAACAACAGTTGAAGTGGAGCAACCAGACATAAAAGTTACAATCAATATACTCAAAGAAAAAGAGCATACGACAATAACCTCGCCTAGACTACTAGCTTTCATTTTTTGGTGCCTTTTTAATATTAATCCAGTTGATTATTTCAGGAATTTGATGAAAGTCAGTGACAATTTGCACGCCGGCATCACGCAGCGCCGCATTAGTAGCCTGGTGTAGTGCTCTTTCTTGAGAGCCCAAAAAGCGTGTTTGAGTTCTTCCGTAAGAGCTTATAATCCATTCATAAATATTGGAGCCCTTGCCGTCAAGAATTTCCAGCTTATATTTTATCCATATTTCAAAAATATTTACGCTTGTTTCACGAGGTAAAGAAAGC
The DNA here is from genome assembly GCA_002390525.1 of Cellvibrionales bacterium UBA4435. Taxonomy (GTDB): domain Bacteria; phylum Pseudomonadota; class Gammaproteobacteria; order Pseudomonadales; family Porticoccaceae; genus Porticoccus. The sequence goes on along the minus strand of DGPR01000002.1, from coordinate 18,572 downwards.
TGAAGATCCTCAACTTTAACAGAGATATACAAGTCTAAGGGTTTTGTTGGGCTCAGGGGTCTCGCAGTAAATTCTGATACACCTTGAAACATAGAGTTAAAGATTTTATTTAATAGTTCACTTTGAGATTTTCCAAGTGAAATAGTGATTTTTTCATCATCTTTTTCTCGAATAAATGAGTAATCAGTGAATGAATTGTCAAGCACAAGGCCTATTTTGTAAGGCAGCTCTTTTATCAAAGCTGTCGGGTGTTCACTAACAACAACTACGTGAGTTGAACAGCCCATTAAAAATAATTGAGTGACAATAATGGAGGCAAAAATTTTTTTTTTAAAGTAGTTATCATATTAATCATTTAATATCTTTGGAAGAAAATTTTATTCAAGTCCAGTAAGACCTATGAAAGTTCCGTTATTATCATAACTTAACTCTCGCATTAACGCAGAAAAACGTGTGGCGGTTTGCAAATTACCTCCTTCAACTTTGAAATGAACCGGAAAGCCGATAGTATGAATACGAACCAGCCGATCTGCTCCTTGAAGTTTATTGATTTTATCAGTTGCTTTTAGAACTTGACCTATGGAGCCGCCGGTAAAATCATCGCCAAATACATATAAGCTAATTTTATTTTTTGAGGTATAAAACTGTCTTATAGCTTTTTGTATACCCTCCACAGGGCTTGAGTTACTGAAAGGCGCCCAGGTTGCTAATCGGTTTAATATAGCTTTTCTTCTCGCAGGAGTATCGGGTATCCACTTTTTGTTAAAACTAGAAAACATATAGTCGCCCATATCATTCATAACTTGGATACCCTTAACTTGGGGATAAATATTAAGAATATTAATCATCTCCTTTTTCACTCTGGTCCAAGCAAAATTCGACATACTACCTGATGTATCTATGATGAAGATAATGTATTCACTGTCAACCGGTATACCACCAATTGCATCTTTCTTTGATTTTTTTTCGATTCTGATTAGCCGTCGCATTTCATCAGTAAGATTTTGTTGGGCTAACGCAAGTTTGGTTTGTTCGTCAGCAAATACTGAGTTTTTTTGTTGGCTTTCGATTATTTCTTGTTCTAGACTAGCTGCTTTTTCTCTAGCATTCTGCAGTCGAACCTCTTTGTATCTAAGAGTTTCTTTCAGTACATTTATTTCCCCGCGTATTTCAAATAGTTTTTTTTGTATTATTGGAATGCTTGATAATGTTGGATCTTTTTCAGTTTGAGAGAATGACGAATCAACAGTTTTTGCAATCAATAATAAAAGTACTATTGCCCCAAAACCGCAACTTATAACATCTAGAAATGAGATGCTAATTTCGCTTATATTTCTTTTATTTTGACGATTTACACGAGTCATGGCCAATCTCTTGATGGGCTCATAAAAGATCCCTTAGTTGATATCGCCAATTTCCAATAGCTTGCAGCTGCGAAAGGATCACCCTCCATAGGAAACAAAAGTATATTAACTGGAATTCTAGATGGTAATTCTTTTAGAGACTCTTGAAATAGTTTCATTCGATCGCTAGCAGTGATAGTTACATTATTCTTCTTTTTATTGCCTTGAGTAGGAAGACCGTCCGTTATCAAAAATATATTATCCGGAGATCTGCGAAGGCTAGCTATAGCCTGAAAAGCTTTGGCTAGATTCGTACCTCCATTTGGAATTACCTTTTTTAGTTCTTGTATTGAAAAGTTTAAGCTTGATAAATCCTGTGTATTCCTCCAAACCCCATTATCACTGCTGATCGATTTAGCTGAGGTGTTAAATGTATAAATTTGATATTGACTATCTTTAGGCATTTGAGTGATAAGCCATTCAGTAGTCTTTATAGCACGCTTCCACTTAGGGGAATTTTTTTTTGATTCATCATCCATATTTCTCATTCGGATAACATTTACTATAGAATCAGAAAGCATACTGGCAGAGATATCAACCAGAATAACGATTCTTTTACCACTTAATTTAAGACCAGTAAGATATTGTCGTTCTCCATCACCTAAGAATTTTCTTATATTTTTACCGTTATCCTGTTCCTTGAGGAGTTGTATTTTTTCTTCGAGTGCAAAGATTTGCTTCTTTAAAAGATCTAACTCTTTCTCCGTATCTAATTGCGTCGGTGCTGCCTCTTGAATTTTTTTAATATTTTCTATTATTTTAGCTGTATTTTCGTCTGTAATAGCTAGAGTATTTTTCAGTCTTAATAGGTTTTCTTTCTCGGTTTGGATTTCTTCAAGAAGAATTTTTTTTTCTGAAGTTCCAGCTAAATCTATAAATTCAGTAGAAATAGGATTATGCTTCAGTATCAGAAATAGAAGCGTAACAGCACCAAATCCACAAGCCATTATATCCAGAAATGATAGACTAAAAGTTGTAATTTTACGTTTTAAGCGAGCCACTTCAGGTGACCCTAATTAATTGAAATGATTCAGATCCAACTGTGATAACTTCCCCTAGATGTAATTGTATTTTTTCTTTTTTATTTCGATCTTCATCATTTATGTATAAATTATTTTCCACTAAAAAGATTGATTTTTTTGATATCTGACTTTGGGCAAACCTTAAAGAATCACCTTGAAGATCAAAATACAGAATATTTCCTATTTCAATAGCTTCATGCCTATAAAGTATATGAGTTGGTAGCTTCATTGAAGTCAAATTACTGGTTTCTGGTGTATTAGGAATCAAATTATTAAGTGATATGACGAGATGCATATTTTCTTGATCTTGCATAATTTCTTGTGAATTTTCTAGAGAACCAAAAACTGCGGCATCTTTTTTTAGTATATGGAATTTGGCTAGTTGCTCTGATATTCCCGGTAACAATAGCAATCTATGGCTAGCAACCAGAATATCCCTGCTTTTTACTGTGGAAGCAAACTTCTTTTTTAGTTGATTTATTTTTTTTGTACTTTCTTTTAGGAGTTCATCAAGATGGATCGCTAACTGATATGTACCTTGCGGGCTGTCCAGCACAGCTAATGTTTCTGAGCTTAGATTAAGCTTCTCAAGCCATTTTGGTAATAAATTATAGAGTTGCTGTTCTCCTTCAGCAGTATGGAGCGGGTCAAAGCGATATTCCTTGATAAATTTATCAGCAATATGTCTTGCCCAATCGTCATAAAAAGTTGTTATTCCCAAATTCGTTACGATATCAACACAAGTTCTCTTTATAATACCTTGGTTTTTTTGTAATTGGGTAAAAACTGTTTGATGTAACTGAATATCCAAGTGCACAAAGTGTTTAGTATCACTGACTTTATCTTTGGATTCAAAATGACTTACAGCTGCAACAGCAGAATCAACTAAACCAAGAACCTTAAAACTTAATGCCTTGGCTAGCCCAAGAATTATAGAAAGCTGCTGACGATCGAAGGTACCAGGTATAGCAAATATAATTTCACTTGGTTTATTTAGCTGATTATATAAATCTGTTAGTTGTTGAAAAGCTAGATCTGCATTATGCCTAACTTTATTTGTTGGATGAGAGACTGGAGATAAACTAAGTTGGCGCCAAAATTGATTAAAGCTTTTTTGTGGCGATAAGAAGCTTTTTTTCAGTGCGATATCTCCAGTTTCAATTCCATCATTTGTCAAAAAAGCATATCCAGGACTAATAAATATTTCACCCATTTCATTTCCGCAACAATGGCCAGAGTCATTTATCTCAATTATCGCTAAGCTCATATTATTACTCTTATGAAAATTTTATATGTCATTAATTATCCAAAGTCTATTTTTTTAGTCTGTTTTTAGATGTCTGATTAGACTGTTGTCACAGTAATCATGTGAATCTAATACTAATCGCTCCTGTGCTAACTGAAGTTGATGCACTATAAACATTAGAAATATACTTATCACGAGTGCAATAAAAGTGGAGTTGAATGCCACACCTAAACTTGCTGTAACCCCTGCAATATCTCCCTGCACCGCTTTATGGGCTTGACTTAACGCTTCTCCAATGCCTCTAACAGTGCCAATAAATCCTATAGATGGAATTGCCCAAGCTATATAGCGAACCATAGAAAGCTCTGAGTCAAGCTTATCAGACTCTTTGTCTAATACCTCACTTATTGCATTAGAGACATCCTGTATATTTTTAGTGGAATCAAACCGATGAAGAGCTATTAATAGAACCCTTGGTATTAAGCCTTTTTTTTGAGCAGAAGATAGCGCTTGAATTGGCCGAGATATCTGACGAGCATCCTTAGGAAGTATTCGTGTTCCCTCTGGAATAGTAAGTAGTTGATGGTTTAACAATTTTCGTTCATCTATGAGACATCTAGCCTTGTATCCCATGATGGCACAAGCCCATATCATTAATATAAAGCATGCTTCTTGCTCAAAATCCTTTATGACAATATAAAAGGACCTTACTGCTACATATGGCTCACCTGCCTCTTCTTTAGCTAATTGATTTTCTAGTAAATTATTCGCATTGGGTCGAATTAATGTTAGGTAAACTGTATGGACTACAATTAAAGCTAGAATCAGTGAAAAGATTTGATACATGAATTCTGATGAAACTTTTGTTTGCATTTGAATTTCTCCTTAAATATCGACAGGGAAGGGTATAGCTAAATCTTCAGAAATTTCTTCGCTGGGGTTGAATTTTTGTGTGGTTACATTTTCGTTAGACATTTCCAGAATTGACTGATTTTTTGTTGAATTCAAGCTACCGTCAGCTGACGGTAGCTTTTTAGTATCTTGCATATCAGCTACTTGCTGATCATTACCAGTCACACAACTACTAAAACCAATTGATATAAAAAGAATATAATAGAATTTCACGACTTCTCCTAAGTTTTAATCTTTCTTAAATTTAAACTTAAACTTATTTTTTTGCGACTGGCTTAATATATCGTGCAATCCTAAATCCTACATCATCTGAAGGATTGTTTCCCATATCTCTATATGTTGGCCTTAGGGTGCTAATATCGCTATCACGCCAACTGCTTCCCCGAATAGTTTTAAATTCCCCAGTCTTAGGGCCCATCGGATCAATTTCGGTTTCATCGTTAAGATTAAATTTTATCTCATAAAAATCATGTACCCATTCAGATACATTCCCTTGCAGATCATACAATCCCTTACTATTTGCATCAAAACTGCCAACTACTGCAGTTGTTTCGGCACCATCATCATAAAGAGGTATTACTGAACTCAAAATATCAGATGCGCTCAGATCAGCAAAATTACCACTCTTATTTTTTGTAGAAAAATAATCTCCAAAAGATTCTGGTTGAATAACAGGCTCTTGGAAGCGAGCAACCCATGACCACTCTGCTTCTGTAGGTAATCGATATCCAGTACTATTAATGTATGACCCAGTAATTTTACCATTCCTTTCTTTGTAGAATGGATCCAGTCTATCTATTTTACTTAACCAATTACAATACAGGGCAGCTTGTTCCCAGCTAATATTCACTACGGGTTGCTCAGGCATATCTAGAGTTTTTCCACGAAAATGACGTGAGCTGTGTTTTTGGAATTGCCAATATTGTTTGTTGGTAACTTCCTTGTTTGCTATATAAAAAGGGCGAGTTATGTTTACTTTACGCAATACTTCGTTAGCCCTTCGTCCATTTTCTTGTCTGGGAGCCCCCATTAAAAAGTCACCTTTAGGCCTAAAGTACTTTAGTACATGATTGTTAATGGTGACAATCTCCCTTGGGATATTAGCCCAATAAGCTTCTTCTTTCGTGAGTAATTGAACTTTTATTGTTTGTTCAAACTGTGGTTGGGGTATGATATTTTTTTTATACGTTTCGTAACCAGCTCTTTTAATCTCCAAAAGTTGAGGATGAGAGGGAAGCTCAAAACTGCCGTCACCGATACCTAGTAATTTTTTTTCGATCCATACCGATGAATCTTTTGGGGACACAAGAACCTTGATAATACCAATATCAGGTTTTAGCTTTAGGGTAATATTTCTTTCTTCTCCAGATGATAGAGAAATTGATTTTTTTTGGATTAAATAACCATTAAGAAAGATTGATATACTGTGTTCTTCCTGAGCGTCTAAATATAAAGTTAATGGGGTATTTCCAATATATTCTCCATCCATTGTAACGGTTGCTTCTGGAGGGGAAGTTACAAGATTTATAACTCCATCTACAGGCTCTAGACTTACCGTGGAAAGTTTTTTTGTTTCATTAGAATTTACAGATAGCTTTTTCGACCAGGTTTTATATCCATCGAATGATATTGAAACTAGCTCACCGCTTGATAAGATTGGCGCTGTAAAGGGTGTTATTCCAGCAAATTTTCCATCTATTCTAATTTGTGCTCCAGTTGGTGAAGAGCTTAACTCTATAAAACCCCAGTTTGGCTCGAGATCAACATGAAGATTTTGCTGAATATCGAGACCCTTTATTTGAACGTTTAACCTTTTAGTTTTATAACGAGGTAAATTTAAATTTATTGAATGTTCTCCGGATTGAAGAGATTTTATATTGAAGGGAGCCAGACCAACTAACTTGTTATTCATGAGAATTTCACTACCCGATGGTTCAGTAGTAATCTCTAAGTGTCCCGGTTTTTTTTTCATAGTTAATTCAATTTTAGTATGATCTTTTTCATCAACACTAAATATATGATTAAGATCGACATAACCAGGGGCAAGCGCCTTTAAAGAATAACCTCCGGGCCTGATTAAATAGTTATCAGACAGCTGAAAATTTAAACCTCCATATATATTTATCCGAGGCTCCGCTTCAGGCGGCGAGATTGAAATAATCAATGATTTCGCGGTAAGCAAAAACCACATAATCAGCATACTTACTAAGAACCCCAAACCAACCGTTACTTTGAGGGGACTGAGCCGAATACTGGATCTGCTCGTCGATCCCTGTATTGGCCGAAAATTAATAGCAATAAGTTTTTCTTCTGAAGATGACAGCTGTTCGGATGAGTTAATGTTATCGTCTTTTTTAGTCGTCATTATATTCGCTCTTTGCAAGCCACCTCTATGTTAAGAGGCAATTCTTTTAATGCTACACGAAACTCAACACGAACGTCCCGATAGCCGTCTCTAGTGCCAGTTGCAATATAATTACCGGGTTTTAGGGAGATTTTCTTTTCATTGAAAAACCCAAGACTGCCACTTTTTAGTAGGGATACATTAGTAAACTTGTTAGAGAGAAATCGAACAGTAAGACTAATTTGTGAACCTTCTAGTTCTTCTCTGAGTTGATTTGTTTTGTCTAAGTGTTTTGTACCCACTGGCGTGATTTTTTGAGCGTTAGCTAATAATTTTTTTGCTTCATTGTATATCTGTGGTGTTGATAATCTTAGTGGTGAAGATAAAATTTTATCTATATCGTTGCTCATCTTAAGCCTATTTTTAGCTCTAATTTGCCCAAGCTGCGCCTCGTTTAATGAACTACTCTTTGACAGAATCCTTTCATAGGACTCTAGAGCTTTATTCCAGTTTTCCTTTTTTTCATGGGATATAGCGCTAGCCAAATCATCGGCTATCGTTTTTTGAAGAAACAATGATTGCGCTTGTAATAGACCTTTAGAAGCAGCTTCATTCCCAGGTTTGATATTCAAGGCTACTTGAAACTCCTCTATAGCCATGCGGAAATTTTTATTTTCTAGTGCCTGGTAACCCGCACCCATAACCTGTTTGAAGTTTCTATCTGTGATCAATAATGAAATTTGATTATATTTATCATCGGCTGCTTGATTTAGAGGGTCTAATTTTTTCACCTTCATGAGCAAATTTCTAGCCTGCCCGTAATTACCTTCTTCGAAAAGTCCGTCAGATTTCTTTAATAATATTAATACCTCATCCAAAACAGCTGTTCGAGCTAACCCCTGCTGAGCTTCAATACTTGATGGTTCAATAGATAACGCTAATTTATAGTATTCTGAAGCTATTTTTGAATCTCCGAGAAGAAATGCATCTTCTGCAATTTTTAAATTTATAGTTAACTCTAAAGGGATTCTACTTTTTAATTCATTTAGCTTAAGTGTTGCTTTTTTATAAAAAACTAGAGCTTCATTGAAGTTTCTTTGACGGTAAAGGGAATCTCCCTTTGCGCCTATTTTCAGGGCATTTTTAAACGCATCCTCCCCCCATTTGTTAACATTTCTTTTCTCCAGGAATTCTTGAATAGTAAGAAAATTACTAAGACTATCTTGAGACTTCCTTCTGGCCTTAATTAATTGTGCGTCGATAAATGGAGATTCTTTTATAGACCTTGTTTCTGAGATTTGGTTTTCAGTAACTACTTTAATTTTCTTAGTTTCTGGAATTAATTTAGGAAGAGCAAATATAACAATTAAAGCCAAAAAAAAACTAAAACCAAGCGCAAAAATAGTTCCTCGCCTATTTTGCCATGGAGTATCTTTTGAATTTCTGTTAGTTTTAGTCAAAGGTATATTTGTGGGTATTATAGCTTCAGATTGAGGCCTATTTTTATCAGAATTAGTCATGTTGGCTATATCTCACCATGCTCAGCTTTATACCTCTGAAGTAGAAAAGATTTCCATTGATTATAGTGTTCAGTTACATTTCCAGTTAGAACAACTCTATCATTTTCAAGTTCAATGATACGCGGTTCGATCTCTGATTCCAAAGATTGCTCCAGCTCAGTTAGGACATCCTCATGAATTTTTAACTCCGCTCTTTTTTCCATACCGCTCTTAACAAGTAAAGCACCTGATCCAATCGCTACTGCCCCTGCGGATTGTGCAGAACCATTACTGCTTCCAGAAGCCATTATTCCACCAATTATAGCTGCTACTCCACCGACAGTTCGCGCAATAGACTGCCTTTTAAGCTCTCTTGCAGAGCTAATCTCTTCAAGTGTAGCTTGCCGCCAAGACTGATAGGGTTTATGCATGCGTCTAGTGAAGTTATCATAATGCCCTTGCATTGCATCAATAAATAAATAGTCTCTTTTTCGGAGGCTGGATATTTTTTTGAGAATAGGATCATTTTCTGCAGGTAATCTTGATATTTCTAGTTCACCTGATGTTGTCTCTTTTATGTGTCCGTTAAATGATTCCGGAGAGAAATCCCCAGCAAACTTTAAAGTGGATATAGTAGATAATTTTTCTGCTTCACCATAAGGTAGCTTTCGATTATATTCTAATAGGTCGTTCGCAATGTTATTGAACAGATTTTGGAAAGGATCTCGATAGAGCTCCATATTTTTTTTATAAGCGTAGTTACCAACTGTTTGAGTATAAGTTTTTGTAAACCAGTTTTTATTAGCAACATCAGTCACTGTAATTTTTAATGTTAATTTTTCACCATCAGAATTAATAATTTGGCCATTTACGTATACGTCTACAATTGTTTTTCTGTCTGGAATAGATCTTACTGCACCCCAAGCTGACGTTTTTTGTATAGTGGATGTTAATTGGTTAGCCAAAAAAAGTCCTTCCGCATTTTTTGCAGTGGAGGCTGTATATGAATCATTGTTTTTTGTGGATTCATTTTCATTAGGCTTGAATGGAATAACAGCAATGTCTAAAGGGTGCACCCTTTTTAGTGTCACGACCTGTTTTTTTAGTGGCATTTCGACTGTACTTGTTACTTTTTGAACGCCACAAGAGGACATTGCTAATGCAGCAAATATAATGGGGATATAAAATACTAATAGTTTTTTTATATTGATCATAATTTGCATAAGTTTTTATTATTGAACTCCTTTGTATTTTCGATACTCTTCCCATAGTTTTTCTTTGAGCTTAGGATTTTTTTCGTTGATAGCAGCTTCGCGAATCTGTCTTGCAATAATATCATCACTTTCTCCACTAGGAATATCTTCTGGGATACTTATATTTTTTCCTTCACTGGGAAGGCTGCTTTGGCTTGAAGTAGACTGGACAATGTAGTTATTATTTTTGCCCATGATTTTCCCATAATTTTTTCCTGAAGCAGATTGCTCACCAGAACCTCCCTCATTATCTTCATTTGAGTTGGAAGCAGATTTTGGCTGACTGTCCGAGTATGAAGTATCTTCTGCGAGTGCTGAGCTAGATTGCTTACCATTGGACATTTCACTTGTTAGCTTGTCTTTTTCAGCCTCTATTTCTCTAATTTTTACAGCAAACATTTTATCGAACTCAGCCATCGATTTTTCTAATTCCTCATCAAGCATTAATATTTTTTCTTGTTGTGTAACTACCTCTTGATCATTAACATCGACACTAATCAGCTTTGTTTTAAATTTTGATTCCATCTTACCATCATTATTTCTATATTCATTTTTTACATTATTTATTTGGGTAACTTTGCATCCAGTCATAAGGAGCAGGGTAATTGCCCCCAAAATTGTCCACAACATGAAGAGCATCTTTAACTGATGAGGAATCTTAAAATTATTCATTTGGAATTATAACTCTCATCGGAAATTGGGTTGAAAGTACAGCAGAGCCATTAATGAGCTTAGGGCGAAATTTTTTTGTACGGACTGTTTCGATAGCTCTTGCAGCAAAATTACTCATTTCCGACGGAAATATTTTTTTAACGCTGAAATTAATTGGATTTCCTCCATCTGTAATATCTACCAAAAGATTAACATAGCTTGTCGCGTGCGAAAGGTTTGAATTTTCTGATATACCTGATGCTAGATAATTATTCTTCTCGGTACCAAAAAATTCACTAGTCTTAGGAAGCATAACTGGTTGAGAATATATTTCATCAAGAATCTTTATGTTTTTTTGATTATTAGCAACTATTTCATACGATTTTTTATATGCACTCATTGCTGATTGATATTTCCCAAATAAAAGGTACCAATCACCTAAGTTAGCCTGTCCTTTTGCAATTTCTATCGGTGTGAAATTAGGATCTTCATCAAGTATTTGCAGAATTTGATTCTGCAACATATGTCCATGTTTGAAGTAAGCACCACGACCCACTACCTGATTTACCGGTGCCATAGAGCGATAACCAAAAGGAAGTGATGTATCAGTCTCTCCATAGTCAGGAAATCTTCGTTGATGTACAGATAAATAATAGCATGTTATTGCTAACTGATTTAGTGGTGATAATAAACTGGGATGAAGTTCTCCGTTTTGTTCCGATAAAATTCTAATAGTATCAGTGTATAGATCAAATGCAGCTTCAAGGTGATATACATCGTCTCGTCCGCCAGTTTGTGCATATGCTTTAATACTCCAATGACTAAACTCGTCAATCATATCTAGAAAATTGGGATTATTTTCTTTATAGTTTTTTCTATAAATTTGTAAGAGTTGTGAATAATTGCCGGCAATCTCTTTTAACCTCCCTTGGATCTTCTGACTTTCGATAATAGCTTGTAAGCTAGTTTCCTGTGACAAGCTGTAAAGACCATTATTTATTCGGTTTATATAAATAGCTTTTTTGTAGACATTTATTGCCTCTTCATGTCGATCGTTAGACTGTAACTTTTTCCCTAAACTATAGAGCATTTCGGGTATATCAGGATTATATGGTCCTTCATCACCCTCTTTTTTCTCAATGGCCTCAATATAGCGGTTGAAAACTATATCAAGATTCGATTTATCTAAAATCTGGGCTTCTTTTTTGTAGTCTGGAAGATTATTTTCAGAAATTATTTTTTCTTTAACTTGGCTGGCAATCAAATCATGGCAAGCAAGGTGACAAATACATACAATAATGATGCGTTTAAGGTTTCTATTAAAGTCCATGTGTTCAGCTCGCTTCCGCATGAGATCAATATAATTAGGGCAAGATAGCTCTACAAATATTATACAAAACTTAATCTTATTAACCTATCAAGCTATTATAAATTGAGTATAGCGAATTTTTTATCAAAATGAGGTTGTGAAAAATGCTATTTGAGCTTTGGAATATAATTGCTCCAGTTTTTGTTTGCACCATAATAGGATATTTTTGGGCGCGATCATCCACACCTTTTTCTGCTGATTTTGTGAGTCGTATAGTCATGAATATAGGGGCTCCATGCCTAGTTATTTCAACTATAAATGGGGTTGAAATTTCTGGCCAAGATTTTTATGCAGTTGCTTTTGCTGCAATATTGATATTCTTGTTTACTGCGATAGCTGGTATTTTGGTTATCAGAATGTCTGGCGGAACTGTCCGCTCTTTGCTAGCAACAGTAGTGTTTCCAAATAATGGCAATATGGGCTTACCCTTATGTTTATTTGCCTTTGGTGAGGAAGGATTGGCTCTTGCTTTAGCTTTTTTCTTAGTGCAGATGTCTGCTTTGATGTCTGGTGGAGTGGCACTAATGTCACGTAATAATAACGGGTTTTTATCAGCTCTCAAAGATTTAGCAATCCTACCTCTTATACATTCTATCGTTATAGCAATCTTTTTATTAGGGACAGGAACAAAGTTACCAAGCTGGATCGACACAACACTTGGGATACTAGGTGGATTGACTATCCCTCTGATGCTGATTACTTTGGGCGCCTCTTTAACAAATTTAAGCACTACAGAATGGCGACGAAGTATGATTTTTTCAATATTACGCATTGGTGGTGGTTTTTCATTTGCTTGTATAGTTGTTAGTCTAATGGGACTCTCTGGAACTGCAAAACATGTTGTATTATTACAAGCAATTATGCCGGCAGCTGTTTTTAATTATTTGCTAGCATTAAAATTTGATAGAGATCCTGATAAGGTTGCGAGTGTTGTCGTTACCTCTACTTTATTATCTCTTATAGCAATACCTATACTACTATCTTTTTTGTTATAGGATTTCGTTATTAAAAAATATGATATTTGATTTTTTTTTGATTTTGCTGGTTAAAAAGGATGGATGATGAGTAAAAATAATTCTGACTTGATTAATATTAAGCCTTTATCAGGATTTCGCGTCATAGAGTTAGGCCAACTACTTGCTGGACCTTTTTCTGGCGCATTGCTGGCTTATTTTGGAGCTGAAGTTATAAAAATTGAGCCACCGGGCAAAGGTGACCCGTTACGTAACTGGCGAGTACTTGATGATGGAACGTCACTATGGTGGCGTAGTTTAGGACGTAATAAAAAATGCATCACCATAAATTTAAAAAAACAAAAAGGTAGAGATTTAGTAAGACAGCTTATTGATGGGGCTGATGTACTCATAGAAAATTTTCGCCCAGGTAAAATGGAAAGTTGGAGTTTAGGCCCTGAGCACTTTAAAAAATCAAATCCAAATCTAATTTATACGCGTATATCCGGTTACGGACAAACTGGTCCTTACTCACACAAACCAGGATTTGCATCAGTGTGTGAGGGAATTAGTGGATTTCGATATGTGAACGGTATTCCCGGTGAGGCCCCTATACGACCTAATTTAAGTATCGGTGATAGTATTGCCGGCTTGCACGCTGCTTTTGGTATAGTTTTGTCGCTACTTTCAAGAAAAACTGGCGGTACAGGCCAAGTTGTAGACGTTGCTCTGTATGAAGCTATGTTTAATCTTTTAGAGGGTGTAATCCCTGAATATGATGGGGCTGGAGTAATTAGGGAACCATCTGGTACTACAGTTACTGGAATTGCCCCAACAAATATTTACCGCTGTGTAGACAAAAAATATATTGTGATTGGTGGAAATGGCGATTCTATTTTTAAGCGGTTAATGATAGCTGCAGGGAGACCAGATATGGCAGAAGACGAGAGATTTTCTAACAACTCTGGTCGAGTTAAGTATGAAGAAGAAATTGATGATGCTCTATCCTGCTGGTGCAAAAAACAAATTAGTACTAAAGTTTTGGAAACCCTTGATCTATATGATGTACCATCTGGACCGATTTACAATGCTGAAGATATGATTCACGATCCTCATTTTATTGAAAGAGGTTTATTTGAGAGTGTAAAAGTAAAGAATAAGTTGCTTAAAATTCCTGCAATGGCTCCAAAACTAAGTAAAACCCCTGGCTCTACCTCATGGGCGGGTCCAGAAATTGGTAGCTTTAATAAAGAAATTTTTGAAAATATACTTGGTATGGACGCATCCAACCAAAAGACCCTGAAAAACGAAGGTGTTATTTGAGCTGAATAATATCTCTAAATAGAGCATAAATAATAATAGTACTCGTTATGAATACCGCCGTTAAAGAAAATCTATATCAATTAAATATTATCAGAGTAGTGGTTCTTGGTGCAGAATTTTTGGCATTGATATTACTCACATTTTTTTTTGAAGTTATATTACCTATCACTGTGCTAAGTTTTGTATTAATTTTGTATGGGATTGTTATCACAGTGGTAGCTTATAGATTATCGCAAGCTGATAAAATTTCTGAATCAGAATTTTTTTACCACGTTTTAATTGATATTCTTTTTTTTACAGGAATATTATATTGCAGTGGAGGCGCATCAAACCCTTTTGTTTCATATTACCTTGTGCCTATCTGTATTGCTGCGGGAACGCTATCATTGCGCTATACAATTGGCGCAGCTTTGATGTCGTTGGCTGCTTATAGCTCTTTATTTATAGATAGCTATAACATTTCAGCTTTCTCTCCAGAAAATCATCGTGGCCACCACACAAATAGTAATAATTTACACATTATTGGTATGTGGTGTAATTTCTTAATTAGCGCAATCGTAATAACTTTTTTTGTAACAAGAATGGCAGGAACACTTAAACAACAAAATACTGCAATAGCCAAACATCGTGAGAATCAATTGCGCGATGAACAGTTAATCGGCATAGGTGCTCTAGCGGCAGGAACAGCTCATGAACTTGGTACCCCTTTGAATACTATGAAAATCATTGTTGATGAAATTAAAGAGGGAGACTCTAGCTTCAAAAAAGATATAAATATTCTTCACAGTCAGATAGAACAGTGCAGAATGACATTAAGAGAACTTGTAGCTACTGCTGAAATTTCAGAAAATAATAAGCAATATAAATTCATTACAGGATATATGAAGCAGTTACTAGAACGATGGCAAATTCTTCATCCTGAAATGAATGCTTCAATCATTCTCTCAGAACAACAGGAAGATCGAGAAGTTTTTTTTGATCCAACAATTGCGCCATCACTCTTGAACCTTCTCAACAATGCAGCTGAGGCTAGTCCGCAAAAGGTAGATGTTAAAGTAACATGGAATACTGAATTACTTGAAATATATATTCGTGACTATGGAGATGGTGATACTTCTTATGAGCAGGAGCTTCCAAGAAAACCTTTTTTATCTAATAAAAATGGTGGTATGGGCATCGGGCTTTTTTTGACACAAGCATCAATTAGTCGTTATGGTGGCACTATCACAATTAATTCATTTGATGACGAGGTTGGCTCACTTACAATAGTCAAGTTGCCACTATTTAATGATTGAAATATATCAAAAATCCTTGGTGAACCATTAATATGGAACACATTTTAATAGTAGATGACGATCAAACATTTTCTAGTATCCTTGGAAGGGCCCTAGAGAGGAGAGGTTATGGGGTTATTATTTCTTCCACTATTGAGGAGGCCCTGAAATCTTTTAAAAAACATAAGCCTAGTAAAACCGTATTAGATCTAAAATTAAAAAAAGGATCAGGCTTGAGTCTCATTGAACAATTTATCAACATAGAACCTAGTACAAAAATACTTATATTAACAGGCTATGCCAGCATTTCTACAGCTGTTGAAGCAATTAAAATGGGTGCAAAAAATTATCTTTGTAAGCCTGCGGATGTATCTGAAATTCTAGCAACATTTGATGAAAATTTAGAAACTTGGAAAACTGAAAGTAAAACTCTAGCTCCTGCGACAGTCAATAGAGTTGCATGGGATCATATTCAAAAAGTTCTTTCTGAAAATAAAGGTAATATTTCGGCGACAGCTAGAGCTCTTAAAATGCACCGAAGGACGCTCCAGAGAAAGCTATTAAAAAAACCATACACAAATTAATATACTAAAAATAAATTAGTGCGACAATATGTCACATTTATTTTTTCCTTGAAAAAATTTATATTGCACGACCATAAATTTAAATTTTCAAGGAAATTTTTTTATGAGGTTTGTTCTATTAATTGCGACATATTTTTTTTCTTCTTTGGTATTTTCTGTTGATTACTCCCAATCAGGTCTTTATGAGGTTCAGTCTAATTTAGAGCACTTAGAGCACAATCCTAGGATTTCAGATCAAGGCACCAACTATACCCCAAAAAAAACTTATAATAATCATAAAACAGCGATTCAGTCAGGAGAACATGCCCATACAAAAGGTGGATGGATGTTCACTTATCGAACAATGGATATGCATATGGAGGACAACCTTGATGGCAACAAGGGTATTTCATCAGATGAAATTGTTACCACCGTCCCCAACCGTTTTTATGGTGTTACAGGACAGCCTTCTACATTAAGGGTAGTTCCTTTAGAGATGGATTCCCGTATGGACATGTTTAGTTTAATGTATACCCAAACTGATAAAATTTCATGGATGCTTATGTTGCATCATATTGAAAAGTCCATGAAGTCTACTACCTATATGGGTGGATCAGGTACAACTCAGCGCGGGACATTTAAAACTAAATCTAGCGGAATGGGCGATACATCTGCGAGCTTCCTTTGGAAGGCCTTCCAGCATAAATATCATAAAATTAATTTGAATTTTGGCGTGAGTTTACCTACGGGTGATATTGATCAAAAAGATATTATTTTGACTCCCATGGGTATGCAGTCAAAATCAGTTCTTCCTTACTCCATGCAGTTAGGTTCTGGTACTTATGACCTTCTCCCCGGCTTTACTTATACGGGTAACAATGGCTATTCATCTGACTGGGGGGTCAAATATCAAGCTATTATGCGCATTGGTGAAAATGATGAGGATTATACACTTGGTGATACCCATAATTTTTCAGTATGGGGTGGTTATCTCTTTGCACCATGGATACAAACTTCGATAGGATTATCTTATAAATATGAATCTGATATAGACGGAATAGATTCTAGAATAGTTCTTCCAGTTCAAACAGCTGATCCGGACAATTATGGCGGAGATACTCTTATAGCTAACTGGGGTATAACACTAACTGGGCAAAACGGACCTTTTGCTGGCCATAAAATAAAATTTGAATACTCTAAACAACTTGAGCAAAATCAAAATGGTATTCAGATGGAAATGGACGATATGATTTCTGCTAGCTACCAGCGTGCTTTCTGATAACCATAATTATCTATGTGCGCCCGTGACGAAGAATTCTTAATTTTATTTATATTTGAAGTGAACTACTGAAAATATAGCTATTGTATTTTTTAGCTAAGCACCGTTAGTGTTATAGTGATTAAATAATTTCAACGACGGATGATTTGAGTGCAAATAACCCCTGGTGCGAAAAAAATTGCTATTTTTGTTGATGTTCAAAATATCTATTATACAACTCGAGAGGCTTACGGTCGTCAGTTTAATTACAGAAAACTTTGGAATGACATTTCATTGCAAGGAGAAATTGTAGTTGCAAACGCATATGCTACTAATCGTAACCATAATGGCCAAGAAAGATTTCAGGAAGCTTTGAGACATATTGGCTTCAAGGTAAAGCTAAAACCTTATATTCAACGCAGTGATGGAAGCGCTAAAGGAGACTGGGATGTTGGAATTACCATCGATATTTTGGACCTTGAAAATCAAGTTGATATAGTTATATTGTTGTCTGGCGATGGAGATTTTGATTTATTGATAGCTAGAATAAAGGAGCATCAATCTCTCGAGGCTATTGTTTATGGGGTGCCGTTACTTACTGCACAATCCTTAGTTGATGCTGCTAGTCAGTTTATTCCAATTGATCAAGATTTTTTAATATAGCTGCATGCTTTATTTTTAATTAAATAGAAGATGGATATCAATTCATGTTGATAATCACCCCAAATATCTCTATTCCAGATCATGAAGTAAAAATCTATGCTATTCGGGCTCAAGGCTCAGGTGGACAGAACGTCAATAAAGTTTCTTCTGCTGCTCATCTTCGCTTTGATATCAAAGAATCTTCTTTGCCAGATGTCTGTAAAAAAAGATTGCTGGGTCTAAAAGATAGTCGTATCAGTAAAAATGGCATACTTATTATAAAGGGTCAAAAATATAGGACTTTAGAAAAAAATCGAAACGAGGTAACAAAACGTCTACAGGAAATTATTCGACTAGTTTTGGTTCAAAAAAAGTTAAGAAGACTTACTAAGCCAACTCAAATATCTCAAACAAAGCGCCTCGACACCAAAGCCTTAAAAAGCAGAGTTAAGCTACTAAGAAGAAATATACCTGAATAGTTATGAATCAATATAAATTTAAATATTGGTGGGCCCCCAGAACTTGAACCTGGGACCAATCGATCATGAGTCGACTNNCGACTTTTCTAATATATCTTAAAAAAATTCATTAAATACAGTTATTTAAGTAAACTACTTACGACCATCTGATGTTGTCAATCCAAACCTATCAAGATTATACGTCAAGAGTATTGCTACCTATCTGTTACCTGTATTGCACCTAACTGATAATTTGGAATAGGGCACAATTATGGGGCGGGAGCTTATAGTTTACTGCTTATTTATGTACCCGCCCAAATAAAAAAAGATGAATTTGAAAAATTAACAAGCATTAAGATGTCCGAGAATATCCGAGCACTCTTGAGATCATTTAAAAATAGT
>DGPR01000031.1 GCA_002390525.1 Cellvibrionales bacterium UBA4435 | reverse complement strand
GTGAAGGAGAGATTTATTGCACAAAAGAAGATCTCATAGGTTGCTCCGGATTGGCACTAGGTTCCCCCACCAGATTTGGCTCTATGGCGGCCCCACTTAAATATTTCTTAGATTCGACTGGGGATGTATGGTCAAACCATGAATTAGAAAACAAGTTTGGCTGTGTTTTTACATCAACAGGATCTCAGCATGGCGGCCAAGAGATTACATTGTTTAATCTTATGACTTATATGCTCCATCAAGGCATGATCTTTGTTGGTTCACCCTATTCTATTCCTGGGCTTAACAATACCAAAAGCGGCGGAACTCCTTATGGTCCTTCTCATGTTGCTCATAGCAATCAATCGGGAAATTTAACTTCTGATGAAAAAGAAATTGCTGTCGCAACTGGTGTCAGAATGGCGGAGCTAATATTGCAATTTAATCAAGATGAATCTTAGAAAATACTATCTCATTTTAATAAGCGCACTTCTTGTCACTCATTTATTTCAGGGTCTATTAATAGGGACTCCCTTGATAGGTATATTTATCTGGTCACTGCCTCTGATAATCTTTGGCTATCAAGCCTATAAAAATCCTTCAGCAAAGCTTTATCAAATCTTTGGATTTATTATTTTGATCTATTTTATGAGTGCATGTCTTATTGTTTTTGGGTTGCCAGATGCCAGCTTGCTAAGCTGGTTAGAGTTAATTGAGATTGTTGCCCTTTTCTTAGTGGCAGTCTTCGCAGCACGTGAACAATTAAATGTAAAGTAAACTTGACAGTCAAGTAAACTTTACATATCATTCAAAGATAATGTTTGCATCTGTGGTTAAGAAACTCCCTAGAAGCTCCAAGATCAAATCCTCCATGGTTAACAAATGCAAACGTTATTTTTTTATAGCCAATATAGAAGAGGTGTAAATGGCAAAAATTACTCACAAAGGAATGTGGATAGAAGTATCTTCACTCAATCCAACAGATAAAAAAAATTATATCACTGCTTTTACTTGTTTTATTCTCGGCGCTGTTTTGCTTGGTATTCATCTTGCAGAGGTAGGCTTTCTTGGGGATGATGCGATAAACTCGATGCCAGAACCGTGGCTACTTATATTAAGAATTGTAATGATTGCATTATTTAGTATTGGGGCTTTTTTCCACTACAAATTTACTATCACGCAGGATGATCTGCTTAAAAGTTACCAAAGTGCCTGCTTTGTTGGTGGCGCTTTAGGATTTCTTACTTTTGGATTAAGCTTAACTACCCTTTCTCCGTACTTTAACTTTTATCCAACTTTCTATGAATACTTCCTTGCTTTTGCCATCGGAACTGCAATTGGTGGGTATGATTTTTATAGAAAACATATTGCCTAGATAAGTAAATGAAAAATAAGCTTAAAGAACTTCGGCAAAAAGAAAATATTAGTCAAGATGACTTAGCTTCAATACTTAAGGTAAGCAGACAAACTATTAATTCAATTGAAACAGGCAAGTTTGATCCTTCATTAAAATTAGTAATGAAAATGACAAAACACTTTGCTGTTGCACTGGAAGAAATATTTATTTATGAGGAAAAAAAATGACCCCTATAATTTTATTAATTATTGCTGGGATAGCTATATCAATTTACGGAACTTCAATCATTGCTAAAATTTTTGCATTATTTTTTATCCTCCTAACTTTTATCTTTTCCATGACTTTGATGGCGCTAACTTTTACTTTTGTTTTGATCATGCTTCTGACAGCATTGGTTGGAGCTATTATTTCAACCCTATTTAGTTTTCTAATTTTCTAATTTTGGAGATAACCTATGAATGCGCTTAAATCTATTTTTTCTTGGCTTGGTCGTTTTTTAGAAAAAGCAAGGACTATAATGTTGAACCTTGGTACAGCATTTGTATTGATCTTTTTTACAATTGTAATCATCGGCGCGATAAGCTCCTCAGGTCCTCAGGTAAAAGATCCCAGTGGCAGAGTTCTCTTTATTGATCCAAATGGAACTGTGGTTGATCAAGAGGTCTTTAACTCTGATTTTCTGTCCAGTCTTACGTCAGATGAAACTGATCAGATTCAAACAAGGGATCTCATAGAATTAATTAGAGCAGCGGCTGCAGATGAAGATATTCCTGCTGTATTTATTGATTTTTCTTCAACAAGCTTTGCAGGTCCTACTACGGCAATAAACATCGCAAAAGAGCTGAAAGCTCTCCGTGAATCTGGAAAAAGAGTCATTGCCATGAGTGATCGTCTTACCACAACCTCCTATCTGATGGCATCCCAAGCTTCTGAAATATGGGTACATCCTGTAGGAAGTTTAAGCGTTCGTGGTCTCGGTGGAATGCGCCCTTATCAAAAAGAGCTATTTGAAAATCTAAAGGTTAATTTTCATAATTATTCTCAGGGCGATTTTAAATCAGCGGTTGAAGGTAATACCCGAACAGATATGTCAGAAAATGATAGGTTGCAACGCCAAGCTTTGCTGAATCCTATTTGGGATGAAATGAAATCTTTGATGGCTGAAGGACGTGGGATTGAATCAGATGATATCCAATCTTTTGCAGATGAATACGTTGGATTTTTTGGTGAAGCTGCAATTGGTAATATTGCCTATGCAGAGGCAAATAATATTATTGATGGCAAGAAATCGTTTCCAGAATTTCGTCAATACATGATTGAAGAATTTGGTCTAGATGAGGAAGCTAAAACTGAAACCTATAAAACTATTTCTTATCAAGAGTATGCAAAGCAAATGGATAATGAGTTATCCAATAGCGACAATCATATTGCTGTTATTACAGCAGAAGGCACAATCATGGAGGGAGATATCTCTCGGGGTATTGCCGGTGCTACTGGTGTGGTAAAACAAATTAGATCGGCTCACGAGGATGAGAATACGAAAGCAATTGTCTT
>DGPR01000037.1:11219-26225 GCA_002390525.1 Cellvibrionales bacterium UBA4435 | reverse complement strand
CAAACAGAAAGTTGCAGATTCTGGCGGAAGAATAGATCGCTTTAGTAAGCGCTTTGCTGGGCGTTCTGTAAAAAAATAATTGCACCTCTACCACGTAGTCTGTATTTGATAATTTACTTCTTTATGCCTTCAAGTTTCTTAGCTTAGTTAGAAATTTAATCTATAATAAATTTTAAAAGCTTATGTCTGTAATTATATGCTACCTATTTTATTAAATAGCCATATGCTGATAAAGTTAAATTACATTAATCTGACGAGCCAAATTCTATGACAAAAAACGATTATTATTCTCAAGAAAATCATGGTCCATATTCTCTCTTTGATCTGGGTGATTTTAACCTAGAAGAAGGAGGTGTTATAAAAAACTGTCAACTTGCTTACTCTACTTTCGGTAGTTTAAATTCGCAAAAAGATAATGCTATTCTTGTTAGTACATGGTATTCGGGAACTAGTAAGATTATGGAGCAGGTTTATGTGGGAGATGAGCATGCTATTGACCCAAATAAATACTTTATCATTATTGTTAACCAGATTGGTAATGGTCTATCCTCATCACCAGATAATGTTAAAAATTCTGTTGCTGCATCATTCCCAAAAGTTCGAATAGGAGATGATGTGCGAGCTCAACATACACTTGTAACAAAATATTTCGGTTTAAGTTCTTTAGCCCTTGTTGTCGGCGGATCAATGGGAGCACAACAAACCTGGGAATGGGCTGTAAAATATCCAGATATGGTCAAAAGGGCTGCCCCTATTGCTGGAACAGCTAAAAACACAACCCATGATTTTTTGTTCACGCAAACACTAAATGAAGCAATCATGTCAGATCCTGCCTGGGAGTGCGGCGCCTATAAAAATCCAAATGCAGTAATTGACGGATTAAGGCGCCACGCTGACTTGTGGTCTGTTATGGGCTTTAGCACCGAAATGTTTAAAAAAGAACTTTGGAGAGATTTGGGATTTTCATCCGTAGAAGAGTTTTGTAAAGGATTTACACAAGCTTACTTTGCACCAATGGATCCCAATAATCTCCTTACTCTAGCATGGAAATGGCAAAGAGGTGATGTTAGTAGGAATACAGATGGAGATCTTAAAAAAGCCCTAAATAGAATAACTGCAAAATTGTTTGTTATGCCCATCAATACAGATATGTTTTTTCCTCCAAAAGACTGCGAGGATAACCAAAAAATGGTAGCGAATAGTGAGCTAAGAGTTATTTCTACTGATTGGGGCCACCTTGGTTTATTTGGCATGGATCCGCTGTATATAAAACAAGTCGATCAACATTTGAGTGATTTATTAGATACACCTGTTTAGCTAAATGCTACTGGGGCGGAGAAATATCGGGTACTCTAGTTTGAAGATTTAAACCTCCAGTTAATCCAATACCTTTTTTTGTAGTTTTAGGTGTTTTTCTCCTGCGTTTCTTTGGCTTGCTTTTCGTCTTTGAGCACGGAAGATTGTGCTGAGGCTCAAAACCTTCGAAAATTTCCCTAGGTATTTTCTTCCTCAGTACAGTTTCGATTTTTTGTAAATTTTCAAATTCATCGGCACTTACAAGTGATATAGCTTTTCCGTATACCCCTGCTCTACCAGTTCTGCCAATTCTATGGATATAGTTTTCAGCAATTTTAGGTAATTCAAAGTTAATGACGCATTGCAGCCCACTAACATCAATACCGCGAGCTGCAATATCAGTCGAAATGAGGATTCTTATGGTTCTTTTTTTAAATTCAGAAAGGTGCTTAGCTCTTATACTTTGATTTTTGTCACCGTGAAGTGTTGAAGAATTTAAACCTTTTTTATTTAAAAAGGATGAAAGAAGCTCGGTATTTTTTTTTGTATTAGTGAAGACAAGAACTTGATTTAATTTTTTATATAAAATTAAAGTTGATAAAAGCTCTGGTTTAAGTTTTTTATCTACTGGGAAAACCCAATGCTTTACCAAATCGGCAGCAGTATTTTTTGATGAAATTGATATTTCCATAGGGTTATTCAGAAATTTCTTAGAAAGACTTAAAATTTCTTTCGAAAAGGTAGCCGAAAACATTAAATTTTGTCGGGTATTTGGTAAAAGCGATAAAATTTTTTGAATTTGGTCTAAAAAACCGAGATCTAGCATACGATCCGCTTCATCTAGAACTAGTACTTTTAACGCTGTAAATTTGACTGCATTTTTGCTGATTAAATCCAAAAGCCTCCCAGGCGTGGCGACAAGAATATCAGCACCCTTTCGAAGATCCATCATTTGTGGATTAATTTTTACGCCTCCATAAACTACATTTATCCTGAGCGAAGTGAATTTACTGTACTGTCGTGCATGTTCTCCAATTTGAATAGCAAGTTCTCTTGTTGGTGCCAGCACCAGTGATCTTGCCTGATTTGGCTTTGTTTTTCCCACCTCTATTAACAGTTGAAGTATTGGAAGTAAAAAGCTAGCTGTTTTACCCGTACCGGTTTGAGCGGTAGCTATAATATCTTTACCTTGTGATACCAACGGGATTGTTCTGATCTGGATTGGTGTTGCACGTGTATATTCTTTTTCTTTTAAAGCTTTTAGTATTTGTTCAGATAGGCCAAAATCAGCAAAACTCATCAGATATTCTCATATATTTTAGAAATATTTTTTAAGTGGGCCACAATAATAAAGTCACCGAGATTTTTTTTTAGAGTAAAATATATAAAAAATTTATTATACATGTAAGCAGAGTTATGAGTTCATAGTTTTAAAATAGATTTTATAGAGCTAAAATAAATTTCTATTTGTAAGAATTAGGCAATTCCAATGAAAAATATATTATATTTTGTATATCTAATTTTCTTTAGTTTATTTGCACCATCATCATATAGTGCGACCACCGAAGAAGCCTATAGCATTATTAGGAATGGGAACCCAGAAGAGGGGTATAGAATGCTTCTTGTTCTTGCAGATAAAAATAATGATCCAAGAGCATTTTATGGAATAGCTTTGCTTTTCAAGGAAGGATGGGGTGTGAGTAAAGATGATAAAACAGCTATAGAGTATTATAAAAAGGCAGCAAATCTAGACCATACAAGGGCCATGTTTGATTTGGGAACTTTTTATCAAAATGGTCTTTTAGTGGAGCAGAATTACAATAAAGCAATTTTGTGGTATGAGAAAGCTGCAAATAAAGGTTATGCAGCTGCAATGTATGGTCTAGGGGGACTCTATTTTAATGGACTTGGTGTCAAAAAAGATCCAGACAAGGGTACGATGTGGTTTACTAGAGCGGCAACAATTGGTTTTGAGCCTGCCATAGAGTTTCTCGATGCAGTAAATAACTTGGGTATTCCTTCAGAGGACTAACTCTCTTTTTATAGCAGAAATGCTATTGAAAAGTTATAATAACAAATAAATCGATTTATTATAAATTTATATGATTTGGTTTTAGCATTTACTGCGCGACTAGTGAGAAAAATGTCGCCAACGGAGAAGTATTGATGATGAAATTAGGTATACCTAAAGAGATTTTTCCAAATGAAAAGAGGGTCGCAGCGACACCTGCATCTGTTCTGAAATTAATTAAGCTCGGCTATGAGGTGATTGTTGAGTCATCAGCAGGCAAATCAGCTCATTATGAGGACAAAGATTTCATTGATGCAGGAGCATCGATATCAGAAAAAACAGAGGATCTATGGGCTCAAGCAGACTTTATATTAAAAGTTAGAGCACCAATGATAAATCCAGATACCGGCACTCATGAAGCAAAACTGATGAAAAAAGATGCTTTCATAGTTAGCTACATCTGGCCTGCCGAAAATTCGGAATTACTTGATGATCTTGCATCGAAGGGCACTACAGTTTTTGCTATTGATAGCTTGCCCCGTATTAGCCGAGCACAAAAAATGGATGCCTTGAGCGCTATGGCAAATATATCAGGTTACCGAGCAGTTATTGAGGCTGCCAGTTGTTTCGGACGCTTCTTTACGGGACAAGTAACTGCAGCCGGTAAAGTTCCTCCCGCAAAAATTATGGTTATTGGTGCTGGTGTTGCTGGACTAGCAGCTGTCGGCACAGCTAATAGTATGGGTGCTATTGTTCGAGCGTTTGACACTCGATTAGAGGTAAAAGAACAAGTCGAGAGTATGGGTGCTCAATTTTTAGAATTAGACTTTTCAGACGAAGAGAGCGGTGGTGGTGGTGGTTACGCTAAACAAATGAGCGATGAATTTATTGCTGCTGAGATGGCCCTTTTTGCCGAACAGGCTAAAGAAGTCGATATTATTATAACAACCGCACTCATACCCGGAAGGCCTGCCCCTAAGCTCATAACGGCGGCAATGGTTGAATCAATGAAATCAGGAAGTGTAATCGTTGACTTAGCTTCAGAACGTGGCGGTAACTGTGAGTTAACAGAACCTGGAAAAGTAGTAGAAAAGCATGGAGTTACTCTCATAGGCCATACAGATTTACCAAGCCGTATGGCGAAAGTTTCTAGTGATCTATATTCGAGTAATTTGGTGCATCTGTTGTCTGATCTGACACCAGAAAAGAATGGTAGCCCTAATGTAGATATGGATGACGTCGTTATACGGGGAGTTACAGTTGTTAAAGATAAAAAAATTACGTGGCCTCCACCCAAAGTAGAAGTTTCTGCGGCTCCAAGTCCTAAACCAAGTGAAGAAACAAAAGAAGTTCTTGTAAAAAAACCCACTTTTCTGGATAGGTGGCTTGGAAAAGGAGCTCTATTGGCTCTGACACTTGCTGTACTGCTTGGTGTTGGGGGATATGCACCGGAAAGCTTTTTGAGTCATTTTACAGTTTTTGTATTGTCGTGCTTTATTGGTTATCAAGTTGTATGGAATGTCACAGCATCTTTGCATACTCCACTGATGAGCGTTACTAATGCCATAAGTGGAATAATTGTAATTGGAGCTATATTGCACTTAGTTGCTGCTGAGGATGGCACAGTTGGCATTATGTCCTTCATCGCAGTTTTGATTGCAACTATCAATATAGCAGGTGGGTTTAAAGTAACTCATCGTATGCTTAATATGTTCCGCAAATAGGAGATGTAATTATGAGCACAGGTTTTGTGAGCGTCGCTTACGTTTTAGCTAGTGTACTATTCATACTAAGTCTGGGAGGACTTAGTCATCAGGAATCTGCCAGAAGGGGTAATTTTTTTGGAATAGCAGGAATCATAATTGCTGTTGGAGCGACTATCGCTGGTGTAAATATGGGGATTGGTAGTACTTCAACTATTATCCTAGCACTTGTTATAGGTGCTGTTATAGGCTTGTTTCTTGCTAATAAGGTAGAAATGACACAAATGCCTCAATTGGTTGCTTTGTTACATAGCTTTGTTGGTTTAGCTGCTGTTTTAGTCGGTTTTGCAGGACATCTTGATCCATTAATCAAAACAGCTGGCGCAGAACACACTATCAAGATGGTAGAAATTTTCTTGGGTATATTTATTGGAGCTATAACCTTCACAGGATCACTAATCGCTTGTGGCAAACTCCAGGGAGTAGTATCTAGTTCTGCTCTAACTCTGCCAGGTAGACATGCGATGAATTTATTGGCCTTAGGGCTAGTTGTTGTCCTAGGCTCATGGTTTATAAGCACAGACAGCCTAATGCCCCTAATAATTATGACGATCGTAGCGTCCGTCTTAGGTATCCATTTAATCTTAGCTATTGGCGGGGCAGATATGCCAGTCGTAGTTTCTATGCTTAATAGTTACTCCGGTTGGGCGGCTGCGTCCATCGGGTTTATGTTAGGTAACGATCTACTCATAGTAACTGGGGCATTAGTAGGCAGCAGTGGTGCAATTTTGAGCTACATAATGTGTCGCGCAATGAACAGGTCTTTCGTTAGTGTTATATTAGGTGGTTTTGGCCAAACGTCTGGAAGTTCAAGTGCAGGTTCAGCTGACGGCGATTTAGTAGCCCTAGAAACTTCCACTGAAGAGGTTTGTGAAGAATTACTTTCTGCCAAATCCGTAATAATAGTACCCGGTTATGGGATGGCAGTTGCACAAGCTCAAAATGCAGTTGGTGAAATCACCAAAATACTCCGTGATAAAGGGATATCCGTTCGTTTTGGTATACATCCTGTAGCTGGCCGGCTACCGGGACATATGAATGTTCTATTGGCAGAAGCTAAGGTTCCGTATGATATCGTACTAGAAATGGATGAATTGAATGATGATTTTCCAGATACTGATGTTGTGCTTGTCATAGGAGCAAACGATACAGTGAACCCAGCTGCTATGGATGATCCAGATAGCCCCATTGCTGGAATGCCTGTATTGGAGGTATGGAAATCAGGACAGGTAGTTATACTCAAACGTGGAATGGCATCGGGTTATGCTGGCGTCGAGAATCCTCTGTTCTTTAAAGACAACTCACGCATGTTATTTGGCGACGCGAAAGAGAGTGTTGACAAGCTACTTGGTATATTAAGGGATGGCTGATCAAAAAAATTAAGTGCTGGGAGTATCTTAATTAATATTCTCATGGCGTATTTTATGCCTATTTTTTTAGGATAAGCCCTGGTATATGTTAAAAAATAAAGTAAATTTTAAGAAACTCCTTAATAGTAAATGGACGTCTGTTAGCCCAACCAATAAAGAAAAGCACTTTATGGTCATTCAGGTTGACCATAATGAGAAAGGCGAAATATCAGCCTGCTTCATCGAAGCTATCCTATCAAACCATATAACCTCTTTAGATTGGAGAGAGCTTAAAAATCCAAAAATTTGGTTGAACGGTTGGCTATGAAGATAGTTTTAGTGAACGATAAAATGCAGACTGACTATAGATATAATTTGGTTGCCCCCGTTGGTGATAATTTCAATGCAATCTTTCAACCGCAACTGACTCCAAAAGAGATGTTACAATTAGGTGTTTTTGGAGGAAAGTACTTAAATGATTGCAAAAGTGAGTACCCTGAAGATTGGTTTTTGAACGCTAAACTTAGTCCCTTTAAAAAAAATATAAAATTAAATTATTTCTCCGTTGATGCTTCTCAGCCATTGAGTGAGTGGAATAATAAGGGCTGGATTCACCCCAAGGATCCTCGAGGTTGGTTCCAATGGTATTGTCGATATTATTTAGGCCGAAGGATGGAAGACGAGGATCTAAGGCAGATTAAACGCTGGAGGGCTTTTAGTAGACATGCGGGTGCTATAAAAAAGTATTGCGAGCCTTATGATTTTAGTTGTAGAAAAAAACAAAGACAGGCTTTATTGCACTGGGCTTATGATTCCAGAGAGCTATAAAGATTATTGTTCACATATAAGTTAGATGATTACTTCTTCTTTTTCTTTATAGTTTTGTTTTTTTTGGTTCCAGCTGCTTTACCTGAATTTTTAATCTTTTTTGGACCACAATATTGTGCCTTAAGGCCCTTCAGCACCCTTTTTTCAAATCGAATTTTTAGATATCGCTCAATACTAGACATTTGGTTCCAGTCATTAGCGGAAATTAAGGAGATTGCTTTACCTTTTTTTCCAGCCCTACCAGTTCTTCCAACACGATGAATATATTCATCTCCTGATGAAGCAACGTTAAAATTTAGCACTATCTCAACATCATTGATATCTAAACCACGAGCCGCCAAGTCAGTAGCTACCAAAATCTCTATGCTACCACTATGGAATTTGGCTATAACAGCCTTGCGGTCATTCTGAGGGATTTCTCCGTGAATAAAAGCGGAGCGGTGTTTTTTATACCTCAAAAAGTTACTCAGTTGCTCGCATTGAATTCGTGTTTTACAAAAAATAAATATTTTGTTTACTTTTTCTTCATTAATA
Source organism: Cellvibrionales bacterium UBA4435 (assembly GCA_002390525.1). GTDB lineage: Bacteria > Pseudomonadota > Gammaproteobacteria > Pseudomonadales > Porticoccaceae > Porticoccus. The sequence goes on along the minus strand of DGPR01000037.1, from coordinate 18,444 downwards.
AGAGCTGCTGTTAATTCTTCTTTATGTTTTTTATTGTCACATAAAATTATCTGTTGTGAAATTTGTGGAGGGCACTGCCTTGCTGAATCAATCTTTATCAATTTAGGGTCTTTAAACATTGTTTTGATTTGACTAAAACCTCTGTGATTCAACGTGGCAGAAAATAATAAGTTTTGCCTATTTTTATTGCAGCTTTTAGAGATCGCATGCATTTCATCAGCAAACCCCATATCGAGCATTCGATCTGCTTCGTCTAATATCAGTATTTCTAAATCATTAAAATCGGTTGTACCTTTTTCAATATGCTCCACTAGCCTTCCTGGTGTGGCTATAATTATTTCAGGATTTTTCCTTAAAGTTGCGACCTGATGTTTAAATGCTTCACCACCAATAATTAGACCAGATTTAATGTATGTAAAAGATGCTAGCTGTTTTAAGGAGGCTTGTGTCTGGATCGCAAGCTCACGAGTCGGCAAAAGAATCAAAGAACGTGTGCTAGATCTAGGAGCATCTTTTTCTAACATAAAATGTAATGTGGGTAGCAAAAAAGTTGCAGTTTTTCCGCTACCTGTTTGCGCTGATACCATAATATCTTTACCTTCTTGTATCAGCGGGATGATCTTTTTTTGGACATCCGTTGCTTCAATCAACGAAAGTTTTTTGAGAGCTTTTAGTAGCTGTCTATGTATTTTAAGCGATTGAAAATTCACTAATTAATTCACCTGATTAGAAATATTAATTCTTACCTTTATTGAACAACTCTTATGTAGTTTGTCTTTATTTTTTATAATATTTCTTGAAGGATAAAAGGATTTTATAAGCATACTCTTTAGCTACAGATAACTTTCCCCAAATTTCCTCACCAAGTATGAGCAAGCATGGGGTTAACATAAGAGTTAATAGAGTGGCAAATGTTAAACCTCCAGCAATTGCGCTAGCAAGCTGCGTCCACCATTGCGTCGATGGAGCTCCAAAACTTATACTTCGATTAAAGAGATCTATATTCATTGCTAGCACCATTGGCATTAACCCCAATATAGTCGTAAAAGCAGTAAGAAAAACTGGTCGAAGCCTTCTCTTTCCAGTTTCAAGTGCTGCATCATACGGGTCAAGACCATTTTTTTTCATTCGATTGTAAGTGTCTATTAGCACGATATTGTTGTTTACAACTATCCCCGCTAACGCGATGATACCGAGCCCAACCATAACTATCCCAAATGGTTGGGCTGTGATCAAAAGACCTAAAAGTACACCTGTAGTAGAAAAAACTATTGCAGATAGAACTATTAATGATTGAAAAATACTATTAAATTGTGTCACTAAGATTAGGGTCATCAATAATAATGCAGTTAGAAAAGCACCTAGCAAGAATTGCATAGCCTGACGTTTTTCTTTATCTTCCCCTTTAAATTTTATGAATACTTGTGAGCCAGAAGCCATTGGTTTAAGTAATTTTATTAGCTCCTTTAGTTGCGTATCCGGCAAAACTCCTTCAGCAACATCTGCTTTTAAAGTATTTGTCCTTCTTGAGTCCACTCTTGCTATCAAGCCACTTTTAGAGGCAGGCTCAATAGTTATAAAGTTTTTAACTGGTATCATTCCTACATTAGTTGAGATACGTAATTCGTTCAATTGATCTAAATGACGATTATCGATAGGAAACCTAACTATAACGTCAACTTCATCATCATTATCGTCTGGACGATAATCAGTTACTTTTATACCTGATGCAATTAGCTTTATTGATTGTCCTAGTAAAGCTATATCGGCTCCATAACGAGCAGCCAGAGCTCTATCAACAGTTATTTGCCACTCAATACCAGGTAAGGGTAGATCATCCTCAATGCCTATGTAGCCGCCTTGATTAATCATTATTTCTCGAACTCTTTTTATAGCTGGAGGAACCAAAGAAAAGTCATAAGAACTGAACTCAAGTTGAATAGGTTTGCCTGAAGCTGGTCCATCTTTCGACTTTATAAATTCAACTTTAATCCCTGGAATATCTGAAGTTAGCCGTTTCATTTCATTGAATATTTCTGTGACAGGGCGCCTTTTATCCCAATCAATAAACTCTAACTGAATTGAGCCAATTAGATCTGCACTGTTGTTACTTCGGTTTACTCTATTGAATGATTTTGCATATATTGACCGAAGTTCACTCATTCCCTCTATCCGACTCTCAACTTTTTTTACGATCTCATCTTTTTCATATATTGATAAATCGCCTCTCGCTTGAATTTGTATTAATCCGAATTCAGGCTCTATATTAGGAAAAAATTCAAGACCCTTATTTAAAAAACTATATAAAATAAAGACACTTACCATGATCAAAAAAGAAATTCCGAGTGTTTTACCGGGCATCATCAAAAGCTTTCTTAAGAGCCTAGTGTATTTTTCTGTTATAGGGCCTTCAGTTGTTTTTATTGCAGGAGTTGTATTTTTATTAAGGACTTTACCCAATATAGGTAAAAAAATTAACGCCATAGATAAAGATGCTGACAGAGCGATTATTACTGTAATTGGCAGGAATTTCATGAATTCTCCAACCATACCCGGCCAAACAAGTAGGGGCATAAAAACAGCGAGCGTTGTTATTGTCGAGGTTGTTATTGGCCATGCCATGCGTTTAGCAGCTGATAAATATGCATCATAAGGAGCCATTCCTTCACTCATTCGCCTATCAGCAAGCTCTATTACGATAATAGCTCCATCAACTAACATGCCTACAACAAGAATTAAACTAAAAAGAACAACAATGTTTAGGGTATAACCTAGCGAATTCAACACAAGTATTGCAGCAAGAAATGAACTAGGTATTGCTAAGCCAACTAGCAGGGCTGACTTGAAGCCCAAAGCCGCTATCATCACAATAGAAACAAGAATAATTGCTGAAAGTATATTATTTTGGAGATCGTTCAGCATTCTTCTAATTTTATTTGATTTATCTTGCATATAGGTAATTTCTAGAGAGGCTGGTAGTAAGTAGCGCTCATCCTCTATAAGCTTTTTAACATCATTAACGGTTTCAATTATATTAGCTCCAACTCTTTTTTTGATTTCAAGAGTTACAGCGAGCTCTCCTTCAACACGTGCAAAACCCTGAGGATCTTTATAGCTTTTTTTGACAGTAGCAACATCACCGAATGTAACAACACGATCCTCCACAACCTTGACTGGTAAATTCAAAGCATCATCTAGATTTTCGATCACTCCTGGTACTTTAAGTACAAGTCGACCAGCTCCAGAATCTATAGCTCCCGCTGCAACTAATAAATTGTTGTTCCGTATAAAAGAAAAAAGCTCATCATATTTAACCTCATAAGTATCCATTACCGCTGGATCAACTAATATCTCAAGAATTGACTCTCTATCACCTCCTATTTTCGCTTCTAGCACCCCAGGTAAAGATTCAATTCTGTCTTGCATCGACCTAGCAATCTTAACTAGAGTCCTCTCAGGAACTGCACCCGAGAGTGATACGGTTAATACTGGAAATAAGGCTACATTTATTTCGATTACTTTTGGCTCATCGGTATCATCTGGAAGTCTAGTCTTAGCTGTATCTACTTTTTCTCGAACATCTGATTTTGCTTTTTTGCTATCAAAGCCTGCATTAAACTCAAGTTGAACCGAAGCATAACCCTCTCCAGAGTTACTGCGCATTTCTTTTAGTCCAACTATTGACTGTAATTCCTTCTCCATTGGCTTGACAAGCAACCTCTCAGCATCCTCAGGGGATATGCCTTCATGCCTCATAGAAACATAGATAAAAGGAATAGCAATATCTGGTTCGGCTTCTTTAGGTATATCCTGATATGCAATAGCACCAAAAATTAATACAAAGAGTAGTGTTAAGAGCACCGTTCTACTTCGCGAAAAAGATAAATCGATAATTGTCATTAGACAAAAGGCCTCAGGATGAGGGAATCTGTTTTACAGATTCCCCTTCTTCAACAAAACCATTGCCTTGGGTGATGACTTTAATTTTATCGGGTAATCCCGTTACCCAGACCCCATTGTTTTTAGTGCGTAGAATTTCAATTTTATGGAAGTTAACAATATTTTCTTTAGTGACAGATTTGATTCCAATGTTACCTTCCATATCTAGTGAAAGAGTTGCTGGGGAGACAAAGTGGGCGGTTACAGATCCTGTGATTATTTCAATTTTAGCGCTTGCACCAGATTTTATTCCTTCTTGAGGATTATTTAGTTGAGCCTCAACTCTGTAGCTGTGGGTTTTTGAATCGCCAGACTTTGCGATATAAGTTAGGGTTGCATCCGATTTCTTACCATTCAGCAAAAAAACGTTTACTTTTTGACCAAGCTGAATTCTCTGAATGTTTTGTTGGGAGACATAGCCTGTAGCTTTTAGGCTTGACTCGTCCAAAAGAACAGCTAAAGGCTCTCCTTTTTCGACATAACTGCCTACCTCTACAATCTTTTCTTCTAGTATTCCGCTAAATGGGGCCTTTATTAATATATTTCCACGCTCCATAGCTATCTTCTTAATATTTGATCTCAAGATAGATAATTCTTTCTGGGCCTCTATTAATTTAATTGGTTTGGATTGATCACCTGGCGCCAGGCTCTCAAGCTGCATTATCTTTTCTAACTTTTTAGAGATTTTTGCTTTAGCGATAAAAAACTGTGCTGAACGATCAACATTGGCAAGTCTGAATATAAGATCTCCATCCGATACAAAAACACCTTCATTTTCAGGGGTCTCTAACACATGGGCTGCTGTATGTGATTTAATTTCTATTTTCCTAAACGGCTCAACTTCACCCTGTATGGTAATTGTATCTTTAGCTTCTTCTGATATTATATCCGTGACCTCTACAGTCATTTTTTGGTTAAATGAACTTTTACCTGTTAAATCAGTACTTTTTTCACTAAAAAATATTCCACTGAACATCCACACTAATACTACTAAACTTATGATAAAGGGTAATTGATTAGACTTCTTCAAAATGGTTTTTTTTAAGTAGGCCATTAATTTTTCTTTATTAATCATTACGAACACTGTCCATTTTTTTGTAGAAATTTAAATATTTAGAAGACTTCAAGGCTATATTATCTTACATTTAAGTAAACAGCTGAAATTATTTTATTTTTTCTATCAATACGGCTCTGCTGTAAATTAAAAATTAATGTCATTGTATAAAAATATTTAGTGAATATTCATTAAAGTGTCATAATTAAAATTTTACAATTAATTTATAAAACGTTTACTGGAAAATTATGTTATTTCGAACTAGAAAAATGATCAGTGCTAAAGATTTAAATTCGAACGGAACTCTTTTCGGAGGTAGAGTTTTAGCATGGATAGATGAAGAGGCATTCATATTTGCGACCTGTCAAATCGGATCTGAAAAATTAGTAACTAAAATGATTTCTAAGGTTGAGTTTGTTTCTACAGCAAGAATTGGAGATATCATAGAAATAGGCACAGAATTAATTAGCCTTGGGACTACTTCGCTGACCCTCTCTTGCGTTGTTAGAAACAAAAAAACAACAAATATCATCACTCAGGTTTCTGATTTAGTTTTCGTGCATGTTGATTCAAATGGTACACCGAAGCCACATGGAATCACTGAGCCAACCAAAGATATCGTATCAGAGTTAAAAAGTAACCATAGCTAACATCAAAATTTATATACTAATTATTTTTTTGATTGTTCGTCACAAATTTTTTGAGCATCGCTGATGTCTAATGTACCCTCATAAATCGCTCTTCCAGTTATAGCACCAAATATACTCGTTTCTGGAGTATTATTAAGAGCTAAAATATCATCCATATTAGTGATGCCTCCGGATGCAATAACTGGAATAAGAGAGGCTTTTGCCATTTTGACGGTAGATTCAACATTGACACCCTGCATCATTCCATCGCGATCAATATCGGTATAAATAATAGCGCTCACACCATCATGTTCAAATTTTTTGGCTAAGTCAGTAGCTTTTACCTCAGAAATTTCAGCCCAGCCATCAGTTGCAACCAAACCTTTTTTTGCATCAATACCGACAATAACATGGCCAGGGAATTGCCTACACATCTCTGTGACAAAACTTGGATCTTTTACAGCTTTAGTGCCAATTATAACGTATTCGACACCGGCATTAAGGTAGGCTTCAATAGTAGTAGCATTACGGATTCCGCCACCAATTTGAATAGGTACTTGAGGATAACTTTTCGCAATTTCTGTAATTGCCTCACTATTTACTGGATTTCCTGCAAAGGCTCCGTTCAAGTCAACTAGGTGCAAACGCCTTGCACCTGCTGCAATCCAGCGACCAGCCATTTTAAGCGGACTACCGTTAAAAATAGTCGAATCGCCCATACGGCCTTGTCTAAGGCGAACACATTTCCCATCTTTTAGATCAATTGCGGGTATTATTAACAAAAAATTTTCCTATTAGTCAGCTTATTAGGATCAGGATCCATCCCATCTTATAAAATTTTCAAGTAATTGCAGCCCAGCTGAATGACTCTTTTCAGGATGAAATTGTACTGCAAATAAATTCCTTATTGCTAATGCTGAAGCAAAGTTAATTGAATAGTCAGTATTTCCAATTATAGTTTTAATCGAGGAGTTAGCGGCGAAATAACTATGCACAAAATAAAAATGCGCATTTTGATCTATCGCATACCACATTGGGTGATCAACTGCTTGATGAACTTGATTCCAACCCATATGAGGGACTTTAAGCCTCTCACTAGTCTCATTTTTTATCTTATGGCCAAAAAATTTAGCATTACCTTGAAAAACACCCAAACAGTCAATCCCATTGTTTTCTTCACTACTCTGTAGTAGCGCCTGCATCCCCAAACAAATACCAAGAACTGGTTTTTCAGTGATAGCTTCTATTATGAGCTTGTCAAACCCTAAACTTTTAAGATTAGACATGCAGTCCTTCATGCCACCAACCCCTGGAAAAACTAGTCGATCTGCATCAATTATTTCATTTTGATCTTGCGTGATTATAACTTTAGCTTTTGGGGCAACCCTCTCTAAAGCTTTAGAGACAGAATGTAAATTGCCCATTCCATAATCTAGCACCGCAATTAGTTGGTCATATCGGCTCATAAGCCACGTTTTTCCTAGTTTTGAACTATTTTATTTATGGTGTATAACCGTGTTTTAGCCACAGATTTAGCCACAGATTATGAAATTACCACCTTATGTTTCAATAAAAAACAAAACTACCTACAGATATTCTAGAG
>DGPR01000037.1:384-11092 GCA_002390525.1 Cellvibrionales bacterium UBA4435 | reverse complement strand
TAAAGATTACCCCACCAAAGTTAGAAGCAGGCTAGTAATTAGGTTTAGTTAAAATCTACTACATCTCGCTGCAGACTGCTTTTAGAATCGCTTCTGATGATGAGTTAGGTTGAGGATATTCCCACTCTTGATTTTTAGGACTATAATTATTTTGTCTATCCTCAGATCCAAGTCCCATAGATTGTTTGTAATTTTTAAAACTCAAATCCTGATAGCGCATTAACATACAGTCAACTTTTTTATGAGTTTTTCCAGACAAATGACCGTGCATACATGCTTCTGGGCTATCAGACAGAGCCCAAAAATAGGAATGTCCACCTTGTTTTTTAATACTCTCAAAATCCACATAATAGACAGTTCCATCATCAATTTTAGCCACTTTGGTCCATTCGCTAAAAGAAGGTGATGAAAGGATTAATGCGAGCAATAGTGAACATATTGTAATTAGAATTTTCATTGTTTAATTTCTATAAAGTTCCTTTTGTTGATGGCATTACACCTAGCATTCTAGGATCAAGCTCTACAGCCATTCTTAGAGCTCGTCCAAAGGCTTTAAATATAGTTTCAATCTGGTGATGGGTGTTGCTCCCTCGAATATTATCGATATGAAGTGAAATACCTGCATGGTTAACAAAACCCTGAAAAAATTCATAAGTTAAATCTACATCAAAATCCCCAACCCTAGGACGACAAAAATCTACAAACATTTCTAGACCCGGTCTCCCAGAAAAGTCTACTACGACTCTTGATAAAGCTTCATCTAACGGAACATAGGCATGCCCATAACGACGAATACCTTTTTTATCACCTAATGCATCCTTGAACGCTTGCCCGATAGTGATTCCAACATCCTCAACGGTATGATGGTCATCAATTTCAGTATCACCGTTTGCCTTAACAGAAATATCAATTAAACCGTGTCGTGAAATTTGATCTAGCATGTGGTCCAAAAAGGGAACTCCTGTTTCAAAATCAGCTATACCTGTTCCATCAAGATTGACTTCAACAGTAATTTGAGTTTCGAGGGTATCACGACTTACTTTGGCCATCCGTTCTATCATAGGTTTTTCTCCAAACGCTGAGTCTTATGTGGTATTGGGTAGCCTTAAAAATTTGGCTTACTAATATGAATAATACCTTAAAAAATTATGATCACACATACAGATCATTAAGTCAGCTATTTTATAGCGTTAGCTGCTTACCCCTTCCATAAGCAGAGGGTTGATTTCCACACATTTAAGTAACAAAAACTTATATATAACCACAATTTTTTTTTGATAAAAACACTAAATATTTATGTAAAGTTAAATAAAATCATTCATTGAAATTAAAAATCAGATTATATTAATCTTTATAAGGTTAGTTTTTTGTGTTAACTAGAAGATAACAATTTATTTAAGGGGTATATATATTGAAATTACTGAGGTCTCTTATCTGGCTTATAGGAATATCTATTGTAGGAGCTTTTATAGCCGGGACATTTTTTATTTATGGAATGGATCCAAATGATTATAAGCCACAAATTTCTAGGCTTGCTAAGGAGAACCAAATTAATTTAGTGATAGATGGGGATCTGAGCTGGTCATTTTTTCCAACCCTAGCAGTTACAACAAGTGATGTATCAATATCAGGAAAAGGTGTTCCAAATATTACATTTGATGAAGCCAGCTTTAGTCTGGATTGGTTAGCAATATTGGGAAAAACATTACGCTTAAAAGCTATAACAGTTGTTAATGCAAATATAGTCATCACAGAAACTAAAGCGCAAGATAATAGTCCTGATTTTTCACAGTCAGAAACAAAAGAGAAATTAAATAATCCTGATCCATCAAGTATTCCTTTCGAGCTTGATATAGCAAGCTTAAATATTAAAAGATCTAAGCTGACGATCATGGATGCAGACCAAAAATCAATAGAATTTGATGATGTCAATCTTACTGGGAAAGATATCAATTTAGATGACGATATACTCTCTGCAGTAGTAGATTTTTCAGGAGTGCTTAAGGTTGAGGGTATCCCTAATTTACCTGCTCAGGTTAATCTTGAAGCTAAATATGATATCAATAAGCATTATATGGAACTTAAAACCTTCAAGAGCGATATTGGCTTAACACAATTACAAGGAAATCTAGTAGTAGATAGCTTGTTTAATGCGCCAACAGCAGAAGGGAGCATATCAGTTATAAACAATAACTTAGTTAAGCTGCCTTTTGAGGGTATTCCGGAAGAATTAAAAAAATTATCCATACAAATGAGTTTCTCTGTATCTGAAACATCGATAACTATGAGTAATATAGTTAGCATATTAAATGATTTTACTTTAACTGGAGATGCCTCATTAACATTTGAAGATCAACGTGAGTTAAATATAAAACTTACTGGCTCCGATCTTATTTTTCCAACGGGAGCATCAAAGAACGATGAGGCCCAAATTAAAAATACAAAAAATGACGAGACATATCAAAACCAGGCTGTTTTTTTAGCACCAATTTTTGCACCTTTTTCTCATCTTCAGGGGGGTAAAGGTCATATAGAAATTAATCTTGGTAGTCTTAATTATGATCAAATTCTCGTAAAAAATATCCATTTTAATTTATTTTCAAATAAAGAGATCATACAGCTAGCAGATTTATCTGGTGAAATTTTTAATGGAGCTTTTAAATTTTCCTCACGTATCAATACAGATGATAGTAGTATCAGATTCACAAGTAATATCAGTAATTTAGATATAAAAAAGATACTAATGTTCTTGAGTGATTCCTCAGAAATGGATGGAATACTTTCGGTAGATTTTAATGGTGTCAGCCAAGGCATAACCCAGGATGAAGTTTTAGACAACATTGTTGGAACTGGTAACATAACCGCAAAAAATTTAAGATTAAATAAATTAAATTTTGAGAAGAGCTATTGTGAGATGGCGGCTATAATCGAAAAGCGCTCTTTTTCGGAGTATGTGTGGCCGAATTATACTAAAGTAAATAATCTGGAATCGGAATTTTCAATAGAAGAACAGACTATCACTATTCCGAATTTTACCAGTGGTATAGGTAATTTATCTATCGAAGGAGATGGAAAGGTAAACTTAAATGATCAGTCTTACAACTTTCTTATAAAAGCCAATTTAGACGGAGATAAAACATCTGAAAACGGTTGCCCAATAAAAAGCAAGAGCATAAGAAATATAAACTTACCCCTACGTTGTGAGGGTTCATTTGAGGGTGATGGAAGAGTTCTTTGTTTGCCAGATAAAAAATTTATGAATCAGATACTCAAGAAAAAGATAAAAGATAAGTTATTTAACGGTTTGCTAAATTCTAAGCCCTCCGGATCTGAAATTAATCAGTCTGCGGAAAATGATGAGATAAAACCTGCAGACATAAAGGAACAAGTTATAGATACCTTATTGAAAGGCATATTCAAATAGTGATCAGCCCGGATTCCGAAAAAATACTTACGCCTCAATCAGATATTTTTTCAATTAAATTATTGCAGTGGTTTGATATGTTTGGACGCAAAGATTTGCCATGGCAAAAAAATCCCTCTGCCTATTCTGTATGGGTCTCTGAAATAATGTTGCAGCAAACACAAGTGAACACTGTCATTCCATACTATGATCGTTTTATGAAAACTTTCCCAGACCTAGAGGCTTTGGCTCAAGCTAGCGAAAATAAAGTTCTTCATCATTGGAGTGGGCTTGGCTATTATGCACGTGCCAGTAATTTACATAAAACAGCAAAAATTATTTTATCTCACTATCAAGGTGTGTTCCCAGAAACCCAGGAAGGCTTAGAAAGTTTGCCAGGAATAGGTCGCTCCACAGCAGGAGCAATATGTGCAATTGCCTATAAAAAAAGTGCATCTATATTAGACGGAAATGTTAAGAGAGTACTTGCAAGACACGAGTCTATTGATGGTTGGACTGGACACAGCAAAACGTTGAAGTTGTTATGGAAAGCAGCCGAAAATTATACTCCGACTGAAAGAATTGCAGATTATACACAAGCCATCATGGACTTAGGTGCCACTCTCTGTACTCGATCAAAACCAAAATGTCACAAATGTCCTATTAGTGACAGCTGTAAGAGTTTTATCGCAGGAAACCCTGAAAATTATCCGAAAAAAAAACCTACTAAGAAAATACCCTCTAAGTCAGTTTACTTTTTAATTATGATTAATCTGGATGGTAAGCTCTTAATGCAGAAGCGACCAATTAATCAACTTTGGGGTGGTTTATGGACATTTCCAGAGTGTGATAATATTGCTGAAGTTTCTAATTCTTGTGATGAGTTTGGTCAATCTGCAAAAACATGGTCAATACTTCCATCTAGTCGTCATTCTTTTAGTCATTATCACTTAGATTATTCACCAGTCATGATAAAATCAGTAGCACAGAATATAGAGCTAAATAGAAAGGATATTCTTTGGTATGATCCTAATAAGCCTCATGAGATTGGAATGCCAAAGCCGGTAACCGATCTGTTGGTTGAAATAAAAAAAAGGTACTAGCATATGGCGCGCATGGTGGTTTGTAAAAAAATAGGGAAAGAGCTAGAGGGTTTAGATACTCCACCTTTCCCGGGTCCAAAGGGAATAGAAATTTTTGATAGTATATCAAAGAGAGCATGGAATGATTGGCTTGAACATCAGACTCGAATAATTAATGAGAAACATTTAAATATGATGGATATTTCAGCTCGAACTTATATTAACGAACAAAGAGAAAAGTTTTTTTCAGGCGATGAAATAGATCAGATCGAAGGCTACATACCACCAAAAATATAATTTTCACTATTATAGTGTTGACGACATAAAGTTGAGAAGGTTTAATACCCGCCAGTTTTAAGAGTACGCTCAATAGGTTTATGCCCAGATAGCTCAGTTGGTAGAGCAGAGGATTGAAAATCCTCGTGTCGGTGGTTCGATTCCACCTCTGGGCACCATCTCATTTTTACTGATTAATACGAAATGAAAATTCTAACCATAATCGCTCTGTTGTCTTCTTCCCTATGTTTTGCTGAGCAGCCTCTTTTGACACCACAAGATGTACTCACAGGCTTTCCTCTCTGTGCTATATCATCTTCCTATAGTCAGAGATGTAAGGTTTTTAATGATAAGGAGCAAGCCGAGCTTGTCCCATCAATGATTGATGGTATAACGGGCATAGAAAAAGCTGCTAATACGCTACATGTTACTACAGACGTTTGGGTGTATAGTTTTTCTATCAGTAATACTGAAGCAAATAAAGCAATTTTAAGATTTACTGACGATGCGAAGCTAGGCACCTATCTATCTAGTACAAAATTTGATGTTAAATGGAATGAAGAGAAAAAAAACTGGTTTATGTTAGGAGAAATTATTGATTACACAACTGGCAATACAGAAGATAAAGGAAAGTATATATCTTATTCTGAGCCCATATCATTCTATTTGAAGAATTAGGGATGAGAAATCTATTCTCGGTTAAATATACGTTAGTTTATATTTTGTTAGTGCCATTTATAAATTGGACCTTTAGTTGGGCTTTAATTTGGGAAATTTTGCCTGGTTGGGCTTTTAATCCAGTAACAATTATAACTGGTCTAGTTTTAGTATTTCGTGATTTTTCTCAACGCGAAATCGGCCACAGAGTGCTTATCGCCATGTTTATTGGGTTATGCCTAACTTACATGACAACTGGAGCTGATTTAGCATTAGCCAGTGGGTTTGCTTTTATTATTGCTGAACTGGTCGACTGGGCGCTTTATACGTTTTCAAAATTGCGCCTATCATCTCGGGTTTTATTATCATCGGCCTTGGCTGCTCCGATTGATACCAGTATATTTTTATTTATGGCGCAAGCTATAGTGCCCGGAGCTTTCACGACACCAAACATAACAATGTCTATAATAGGTAAGCTAGTAGGGGCGTTTGTTGTTTTCATAATATTGCGAAGCCGTAAACTTTAATTATCAACTGGCCCTCTAGAATGTAATCTTAAATTCTAAAGTTTGTGTGTTATTAATATTTTCTATAGGGTTTACAGTATTGTTATCAGAATCAAATGCTTATGCGCTCGCTTAAAAAAATAACGATTGATAAATAATTATCAGCGTTATTTTTTAGTGCGGAATTTCTCTAAAATTAATTTTGGTACATATTCCAATGCTTTCTCGTGAGTCGCCTCAAGCTTTAAAGGTGGAGCGACACCAGCTTCGTACGCTTCTTTCCATCGTAGTATGCACAAACACCATTTATCGCCAGCTTTAAGCCCAGGAAATTCGCACTCAGTAATTGGTGTAGTGAGATCGTTTCCTTTTAACCTTGTAAAGTTGAGAAACTCGTTAGTGATCAAGGCGCAAGCAATGTGCGTCCCATAATCCATAGCATTTGTATCGCAATAACCATTTCTCAAAAATCCAGTCATAGGCGAACAACAGCATGACTCTAAGTCTGTTCCCAGCACATTTTTTACTTTTTTTTCCATTAATATCCGTACTTTCCCGAGCATAATAAACTTAAAGACAGAAAACCAAATGCTTTAATATTCTGCAGATATTTCATAGTTACTATGATAGCCAATTTAAAAACTCAATGACCTTAAAGTTAAGAAATTTATAAACATTTAGATCATCAGCACCAAAAGTAATAAGAGCAAAAAAAATAATAAAAATTAAATTTAGGACCCAAAAAATTTTAAACACTGAGTTTTCACCACTCTTGAATAAACAAACTAAAAAGATGATCTGATTTAAGTTTTTCAGTTTCCGGCATATTACTATGTATTAACTCAATAAGCTCTAATGCCTCCTTGCTCCCTTGTTCAGCGGCAAGCCTATAATATAAATATGCCATCGTTTCATTTTTTTCTTCACGGAGATTATCTTCTCCTTTAAAAAATAAATTTCCAAGAACAAGGCTTGCTTTCTCATGACCTCGCTTGCTTGCTTTTTCATACCATTCAACTGCTTTCCTATGATTTTTTTCCATACCTGAACCTGTTTGATATGAAACTCCAATATTAAACATACCATCTTTGTTTCCCTGCAAAGCAGCCTCAAAAAACCAAACATTAGCTTTAGTGAAGTCTTTTTCGACACCATTACCTGTCGCATAGATCATCCCCAGCTCCATCTGACTATTACTATCTCCAGATTCTGCTAGCTTTTTACATTCATCAAGATTTGAACATACTGAGCTTGAAAAAGCATATGAGGTTAATCCAAAAAGCAAAATGAAATAGTGTATTTTCAGTTTCATATTAATTTTTTAATGGCTTAATCATTTATCGGTTATCCAAAGGGTTATAATATCAAAATTGGGAAGAATTGTATTAAACAAAGTAACTCTGATTGACGGGTAATAAAAAATGAAAAAGATCTTAGAGACTATAACCCTTTCTAATGGTGATAAATATATTGGTGAATTGAAAGATGGTCATATTAACGGCCAGGGTACTTTATATTTAGCTAACGGGACATTTTATAAAGGTGAGTTTAAAAAGGGTGCATTTCATGGAAAAGGGGTTTTAAATAATCCAACCATTGGTGTATATACAGGTCAATTTGATAGTGGACATGCATGTGGTGAGGGTGTAATGGCTTACAGTATTGGACATATATATACGGGTCATTGGAGAAATGACAAGAAGCATGGCTATGGAACCTATATTGATGATAATGGAGCTAAGTATGAGGGTGAGTGGAAGAATGACAAAAAACATGGGGAAGGAATCCTATTTTTTGATGATGGAAATAAATATTCTGGTAGCTGGATAGAGGGAAAAAAACAAGGGAAGGGTATATATAATTATCCCGATGGTTCCAGCTACAAAGGAGAATTTCTTAGTGGTGAATATCATGGTTATGGAGTCTACACATATCCCGATGGTGGAAATTATTCTGGTGAGTATAAGTTTGGTAAAGCTAACGGAGAGGGTGTGCTTACTAAGCCAGGTATTGGAAAATACGTCGGCAGCTTTATGAACGACAAAGAGCACGGAAAAGGTACTTTTGTTGATATAAATGGTGAAGAGTATGCATGTGAATGGAGAGATGGAAAAAAGACAGAAGATTAGTGATGATTAAACCGATTATTGCAATATTAGTTATGAGCTTCATGCTTAATTTATATGCTTTACAAATTCCTGATCAGCGAGATCCTGAAATTTTTTCATTAAAAAAACAACATCAAAATATATTAAGTAAAATTAAGCCTGGGCATTTAAGAAAAGAGGGTTTGCCTGTTACTGCAGATAACTGGATGGTTGTTACGGCAAACATTCAAGCATCTAAGGCGGCAGCAAAAATTCTAGAAAAAGGAGGTACTGCAGTTGATGGAATGATTGCAGCACAGCTCGTTTTGGGGTTAGTTGAGCCAGAATCATCAGGTTTGGGTGGCGGTGCGTTCTTATTGTATTATGATAATGGTAGTAAAAAAATTACCTCTCTTGATGGAAGAGAAACAGCACCATTAAAAGTAAAACCCTCTATATTTCTCACCAAGGATGGAAGTCCTCTAAAATTTGCAGATGCTGTTTTAGGAGGTAGGTCTGTTGGAGTACCTGGCACTCCAGCGTTGCTTGAACAGGCTTATTTAAGATGGGGAAAACTCAAATGGTCCTCATTGTTTGAGGAGGCGACTAGCCTAGCTGATAATGGTTTTATAGTTTCCAAAAAACTAAGCTCCTCAATTGAGCGAAATTATGACTCAATATCAAAAATAAAAAGAACCAGAGACTACTTTATTCCTGATGGGGTTCAAATCAGAGCTGGGCAGGTCCATAGAAATAAAGCATACGCAAACACACTAAGTAAATTTTCAATGTATGGGGCTAATATTTTTTATTCAGGAGAAATTGCAGACGATATTGTATTTACAGTAAATGATAGCTCAACTATTGAGTTTTTGTCAAAAAAGGACCTATTGTTATATGAGATAAAAGAAAAGAAACCAGTCTGCTCGTCCTATCATGATTACCAGATTTGTGGCATGGGCCCACCATCATCAGGCGCTGTAACAGTTAATCAAATATTGGGAATAGTTGAAAATTTTCCTCTTTCACAGCTTGGATCAGCAAATCCAGAAACATGGAGAATTATTGGTGAAGCATCGAGATTAGCCTTTGCCGATCGATCATTGTATATGGCTGACGATGATTTTATTGATGTTCCAGTTGAGGGGCTATTAAGTAAAAAATACCTTAAGTACCGGAGTAGGTTACTAAATACTAAATACAAAATTCCAATAGTCAGACCAGGCATACCCGAAACAAAGACTGTATTAAACTACCATCCAGATATGTCACGTGAGCTCCCATCAACTTCTCATATATCTATTGTTGATAAATACGGAAATATCCTATCAATGACATCCACAATCGAAAGCTCCTTTGGCTCTAACTTAATGACAAAAAGTGGTTTCTTGCTAAATAATGAGCTGACAGATTTTTCATTCATAAGTCATTCAGGTGGTAAGTTAGTTGCTAACAGAATAGAGCCCGGGAAGAGACCTCGATCATCAATGTCCCCAACAATTATTTTCAAGGAAAATAAACCCGTGTATGTTATCGGAAGCCCAGGGGGCAGCAACATAATCGGTTTTGTGCTTAATGCCATTATTGGCCTCTTAGATTGGGATATGAACGTACAGGAAGCTGCTTCAATACCACATGCGATTAATAAATTTGGTGATTTTGATATTGAGGCGGGTACAAGAAGGGTAAACATGAAGCAATCGTTAGAAGAAATGGGCTACAAAGTTAACTTAAAAGAGTTCTTTTCAGGATTAAATATAATTGAGGTGAAAGACAAGATATATGGTGGCTCGGACCCAAGAAGGGAGGGTGTTGCTGTTGGCGGATAGGCTTTAAATTATGTATTTTTTAGGTGCATTGATCTGCATGCATATATTAATATCAGTAAAATAAATAGTTAGTACACTGGAGAAATGATGTTTGCTTTTAAAAAAATTATATATGTATTGTTAGTGGGAGCGTCCATAAGTGCATACTGTATGGACGACAAAAACCTACCTAAAGATACTAAAAGCCAATCTAGTTCTGATAAGCTAACAGATAAAAAGAATTATGTGGTATGTGAAAAAAGAGCAAAATTAGCACCCACAGCCTATTCAGCTAAGAGGATAAAAAAAAATTGCCTTAGAGAATATGGTATAAAAAAAAGCCATGAAGGAAGATTTTGAAAAAAATAAATCTACCAGAAAAATTTTGCCTAATATGTGAGAAGCCTTTTAGTTGGCGAAAAAAATGGAAAAAAGACTGGGTTTCTGTGAAGTACTGCTCAATGAGATGTAAGAGAAATAAGCAAAAATCTCGATAATTTGATATTTATAAATTTCCATAAAAAATTCCATATTAATAACTATATCTCACAGATAAAAAAGGAACAACCATGCAAAAAATTTTCTAGTATAGAATGCTGCTACAAGTGAATGTATAGTTAGAAATACCTGGACAGGCACTATCGAAGGCTATTATATCGAACAGTTAGAAATAAAAGATTTATCTGTCTTAAAATCTAACCAAAACAAGACGCATCAGATTATTTATTTTACTGGCAATAAAGCTCATAAGGTTTTTGGTATCTTATTTAGCGTAACTAAAAAGGATTTATTAAAATTGATTGCTATGAAGTTGAGGATTATCAGAGAACCATGGTTCCTTATAAAGTTCGGTAAAAAAAGCTGGGTTTACGTGAAAAAATTAGAAAAA
>DGPR01000037.1:0-250 GCA_002390525.1 Cellvibrionales bacterium UBA4435 | reverse complement strand
TATAAATAAATGAATTACATTACTTTTGTTTGGAATAGATATTTAATTTGAGGGTCTTTAAACATGAAATTCGACGGAAAAAACTTAACAGATGGTGGAAAAATTGTTGCGAATGTTACTGGTATTAGTGCTTCTAAGATGACAGTTGGACGAGGTAAAAATAGCGTTATAGTCTATGATGGTGCTGATAACTTAAAACCTATAATGAACGTTCGACGAGCAATTATGTACGAAGGAATAGGTACACTAA